>JAEZCE010000030.1 GCA_023429995.1 Bacillota bacterium
GAGCCACAACTTTCGTGAGGATTGGCGGGGTTTCAGCTACGATTGACAAAATGAAAACAACTATCTTGTTTTTAGGGTCTTGACGACCACGCTCTGAAGTTCAAACACCAAGGCGTTAAATAAAAAAAGACAATGATCACGGAGGGTCCACCCCTTTTTTGTGTAACCCATCGGCTGAAAATAGCGTGATTGCCGCAACCGTGACTTAGGAGGGGCAAGAGGGCATTTAAAAAAAAGGATAAATAGGCCTGTGGCTAATTCGGACCAGGATTTCACGGATTTCTACTGAAGAGCTTATGCCTGCTGAGTCGTCGCGCGCGCATACCGGACGACTCAGTATGAATACCGAACTCTCGCGCATGCATACCGGCAGTAGGGTTTAAAACATGCCTAGCGGAAAAAACGGAACGGAGCTTGGGCCAAAGTTCCCCGGTTAATCCTGTAAATCCTGCAAATCCTGTTCATCCTGTCTGCGTCATCCTTTATTTAGGCCAACCTTTTCCCCGTCAACAAACCCAAGCGTAAAACCATATTCCGTTGCCGAGCATCTTTCTCCAGGAAGGAGGGTCTCTCGTCGTCCCCGCCCTGCGCTAAAAACAGTTATCCATTACTTATCGTTTCAATCTGCGGATTTCCACCTGTCAACCGCTGTCGAGTAAAAGATCTTAAGTCTTAGTCGTTGCGTCAAGGTACTCAACCGTCGCGTATGCATACCGAACGACTCAGTATATATACCCGACTCTCACGTATGCATACTGAACTGTTGCGCATACATACCGGACGACTCAGTATGTGTACCGGACTCTCGCGTATGCATACTGAACTGTTGCGCATACATACCGAACGACTCAGTATGTGTACCGGACTCTCGCGTATGCATACTGAACTGTTGCGTATTTTTTTGTTTGCTGATTTCTTCCCGTCAATCGTCCCCATCGCTCAGGAAATCGCAGCTAAAATAATAATGGCCCCCAAAAAAGGACAGTTTGGGCTTTCCGGAACCTTTGCCGTTATGCTCCGTAGTCTGTCCAACACGCCTATCGGCCCTCGATTCCGGCAAATTCCCTTAGGGAAAGGGTAAATAGGCCCAATACCTTTAATCCACCCAGACCTGAAGTTCTAGACTAGTCCTTAAAAATCAAAAATCATCTAAACCCCGGACAAACCTAAAATACGCCGGCGTATTTGTTAAGAATATCAAGATATTCCAGGCTGGGGGTTGTGCTTTGAAACTGTGATAAAAGCACGACACCGAGGCCTGGAAGGCCTTTAGAACGTTTTTTAATATACCTAGCCCCATCGTTCACGTTGGGGCGAGATGGAATCGAACATCATTTTCCGGTTTTTTTTACAACTCGGCTTGATGACTCTAAATCGCACTCATCGCGCCGTCCGTTTTTCCCCTCCCTCAACATTCCGGCGTTCGATTCCGGTCAACCCCGGCTGTTTTTTCAAAGAAGGCAGCGATTATGGCGCCATGATAAAAGAATCAAAAGTTCACAGATTTGAATGATAACAATAATATTTTCATTCTTGGGAATCCTATCGAGAAATGAATAACAATCGAGGAGCCATCCTGATTTGGTAAAAAAAGAAGCGGTTTTCTTAGACCGGGACGGGGTTATCAATGATAACCGAAAAACGGTGAACAAACCCGAAGATTTGGTCCTCTATCCCTGGACCGCCTCAGCTATCCGGAAGTTAAACCAGGCCGGTTATCCGGTCTATGTTGTAACCAATCAAGGCGGTATTGAACTGGGCTTTTTTACCGCCGGGGACTTGGAAAACATTCACGCCCATTTGAAAGAATTGCTTCAAGCAGAAAATGCCCGTGTTGATGAGATCGTTTATTGTCCCCACTATCATCAACCCTGTGATTGCCGGAAGCCAAAACCGGGAATGCTTCTAGCTCTCGCCGAAAAGTACCCCATAGACTTAAAGCGTTCCTGGATGATTGGGGATCGCGAGCCGGATATTCTGGCAGGCGCCAACGGGGGTTGCCATACGATAAAGATCGGGAACCATGATGTGACCGCCGATTACTATTGCGATAATCTCCTGGAAGCGGTGGCAATCATTCTCCAGGCCAACTCGCCCCCTTAGTCCCCCTCTCTTTTCGAAAAGAGAGGGGGATGGCTCAAGCGTAACAATAAGCAAAATAGATCTCCGGGGGTGAGTCGCAGTTAGGCATTGCGGAAATCTACTTCTGTAGATAATGGACAGTCGAAAGTTCCTTCAGTCTCCGGGCGCTGGCTTCCGGGGTAATATCCCGTTGCGGCTCGGCAAGGAGTTCGTAACCGACCATAAATTTCTTAATGGTCGCACTGCGGAGCAACGGCGGATAAAACAGCATGTGCCAGGTAAATCCGGGATGTTCGTTGCCATCGCAAGGGCTCTGGTGCATCCCCGCCGAATAAGGGAAAGAAGTTTCAAACATATTATCGTATTTCACCGTCAAGACCTTGACCGCATCCATTAAAAGCTTGAGGTCGTTTTGGGAAAAATCCTCAATCGTGCTCAGTTGTTTCCTGGGAACGATCATGGTCTCATAAGGCCATACCGCCCAAAAAGGCACCAATACAACAAAACTTTCATTGGCGTAAACGACCCGTTCATCCTGTTTTAATTCCTGCTCCACATAATCCAGCAACAGCGGCCGGCCATGTTTTTGAAAATAATCCGCCTGGGAATTGCATTTCTTGATAATCTCATCGGGAATACTTTGGGAAGCCCAAAGTTGGCCATGGGGATGGGGCATACTGCAACCCATCATGGAACCTTTGTTTTCAAAAATTTGAATGTAATGGATATCCGGTAAAGCGCTCAGTTCCCGAAACTCTTTTTGCCACATTTCGGCCACTTTCAGAAGATCCTCCGGTTCCATGGTCGGCAAAGTCAACCGGTGGGACGGGGAAAAAATCAAAACCTTACAAATTCCCCGGACACTTTCGGTGCGGAAAAAGAAGTCATCGTCGCCCCCGGGCGGAGTGTCGGAAAGCAAAGCCGAAAAATCGTTTACAAAAGTAAATGTATCCGTATATTGAGGATTTTTAAATCCTCCGGCCCTTTCATTTCCAGGGCAAAGGTAACAGCCGGGATCATATTCCGGTTTATTATCGGGAGCCGGTTTCTCAACCTGGCCGGTCCAAGGCCTTTTGGTGCGGTGCGGTGATACCAGAACCCAGGCGCCGGTTAAAGGATTTCTCCGCCGGTGGGGATGATCTTCACGATTAAATTCTGTCATAGGAACCATTCCTTTCTTCCTTCATTTAGCTTCATATATCATTTCGATTCTTGATCATATTTTTCCTTTCACTTCGAAAACTTTTCTGCAAACCTTTAGAGGAGCCTTTTAACGAAACAACCACAAGCTGAAATTGATTTCCATCCTGTGGTTGTTGCATTGCTTTTAGTCTCTTTGGAGTGGCGTTTCAAAATTTGCAAGGTCCAAATTAGCCTTAAACCTGAAATTTCTTGATAACTCCCGCCAATTCTTCCGCCCTATTTCGCAAATCTTGGGCAAGCAACCGGACTTGATCGGCTAAAGCGGTTTGTTCCTCCGAGGAAGCGGAAACTTCTTCCGCCGAGGCTGCAGTTTCTTCTGAAATGGAACTGATGCTCATAATGGACTGAACCGTATGGTTCTTACTGTGATTGATATTATTAATCAGATGATTCATAAAAATGATACGGGCAATGACATTGCCGGTAGCCGCGGTGATCTCGGTAAAAGCCTCCTGCGCAAAATTTACGGCGCTCCGTTGTTCTTCCAAAATTAGATGGGCTTCTTCGGCTGTCTTGGTTGAAATTTCGGTTTTTCCTTGAATTTCTTGTAAAATACTATTGATTGTTTTAGCGGCATCCCGGGATTGAAGGGCCAATTTATTGATTTCCTCGGAAACGACGGCAAACCCTTGTCCCATTTCTCCAGCTCTTGCAGCTTCAATGGATGCGTTGAGCCCTAAAAGGTTGGTTTGTTCCGCAATATTGGTGATCATTTCCGTAATCTGACGGATTCTATCGGCGCTGCTATGTAAACCGATGATGTTTTCAATAATGGTCTGGGTAATTTGATCCGTCTCATTGGTTTTCTGAATTAATTTATCGACAGCTTCTTGAGACTTAAGACTAAGTTCACGGGTAGAACCGGATATTTGTTCAACTTCGGTTGCTTTCGAAACAACCACTTCAATCTGGGATGCCAAGTCATTCATGGTGGTGGAAGATTTTTCGGCTTCATTGGTTTGTTCCATCGTCCCTTTGGTTATTTCTTCCATGGCCAACGCTACAGCTTCCGCCGCCTTAACCGATTGGTCGGCGCTTTGATCCAAAACCAAACTGTGCTCGGAGAAAGCATCGACGGCATTTTGAGTGTCTTTTAGCAAACCGCCGATTTGCTCGATCATGTGATCAAAAGTAGCGCCAAGAAAACCAAGCTCATCGTGGCGGTTAATATTGGCCCTGACCGTTAAATCCCCTTTTTCCGCCCGTTGCATGGAGAATATTACCTGGTTCAGCGGCCTGGATATACTCAAAGCGATGGCGATTGAAATAAAAATGGCGATCAACCCAAAAAATACTCCCAGACACAAGGTAATCAAACCGACCAGATTGCTTTCGGAATATAAATAAGAGGTCTTGGCCACATTGAAAATAAACCAGTCTTGGTCAGGAATTTTTTGGCCGATAATTCGCACCTGCTTATTTTTTAATTTGACCATAAAGTTATCCTGATCCTTTTGGCCTTTTAATAAGGGAAGGATTTTTCCGGGATTACTTAACAGCCTTTGAATCGGTTTATTGATATCTTCCGCAAAAGGGCTAAACAAAACCAAGCCCTTATTGTCGAGGATTATGGTAAAATTATTATCCAGATTGCTCTCGTCTTCCATGCCGATCATGGTATTGATCACATTACTCAATATGCTCTCTTTCAGGAAAATAACCATAACCCCTATGGAGTCGCCGACGAGGGGGTCCTTAATCACGCGCGCCATCGCGATTCTTATATCATTCTGGGGCGACTTAACCGGGAACCAAACCGCTCTTCCTTCCTGCGATAAAATGTTCTTATAGAATCTGGAATTACTGAAATTCTCCACCCATTGACCGGTCATCCCAAGGCTATTGTTGGCCGAAAAGCGGGCGGGGTCGTTCATTGACATAAATAATATGGCCCCGTTTTCTTCGCCCGAAAAAGTGATTGATTGCAATAAATCGTCGATAGCCCGTTGTTTGTCAAACACATCGATGGTTCCCTGAGCTGCAACATATTCTTTCAATATCGTATTATACTGAGAGAGTGCGATAAATTGTTTGGATATATCTTCAATACTTTTTAATTTGATTTCCAGATTTTGAGTGGTTTGTGAGAGCTCTTTTTGAGAATATTTTGATATTTTACTGTTAATGGCGCTCCTGGAACTTATGTAGGAGATTGTTCCCACAATCAGCATTGGACCTAAAGAAGCCAATAAGAAGAAAATAATCAAACGATTCCGAATGGAGAACCGGTTTGTCAAATCCATAACCTTGACGGAAGAATCCATTAAATTATGATGGATAATCCCCTTGATTCTAGCCACGCCATTCTGTAAAAAATTAAATTGCTTCATATTAATCTCCCCTTTGACTCGATCCCAATCTCAACAATTTAAATTCATTGTTTATTATATTTGGGGCACATGAATCAATGCCAGCGCTCCCGGGCCGACATGAGCCCCTAAAACCGGACCCGCCTGATGAATAATAACTTCGGCATTATGAAACCTCTCTTCGACCCGGGTCTTTAGTTTCATGGCTTCCTTCTCGGCCGCAGTATGCACAATCGCGATAATGGAATGGGTATCCAGGGGAACTTTGGCGATGAATTCCTCAAATAATAACTGAATGGATTGTTGGCGGCTGCGAACTTTGGCCACCAGTTGAATTTCACCCCGAAATAATTGAATCAGCGGTTTAATTTGTAAAATCGAACTAAAAAAACTCTGGATTTTGCTGGCCCTGCCGCCGCGCTGTAAAAATTCCAGGGTATCAAGAATGACTAAAAAATGAACCCGCTCTCGCAAATTTTTAATTAACTCCGTCAAGTGCTCGAAATGGATTCCTTTTTGAGCAGCCCTGGCGGCTTCAATGACGATGCTCCCCAAACCCAGTGTAGTGGAATGAGAATCGATAACCTGAATCTCGGCATCCGGCAGCATTTGCCTGGCTATTTCGGCCGTGCGTACGGTTCCCGAAAGTTTTTCCGTTAAGTGGATTGAAATAATGGCATCAACTTTTTTTAAAAGTCGTTGATAACATTCCACAAAAAGGCCGGGCGCAGGCTGGGATGTGGTCGGATGACCGGTGGTGGATTCTAATTTTTGGTAAAACTGGGTTGCCGTTAAATCGATGCCGTCCCGGTATGTTTGATGATCAATCGACACCTGCAGGGGGATAACTTCAATTTCATATTGATCAACAATCTCTTGAGACAAATCGGCGGTGCTGTCTGTTACGATTCCAATTTTCATGAATACCCTTCTTTTTCGTTAGTTTTATATTGCTACTTAACAATAACCAGTTCATATTGGAGAGTTCCAAGACCGATTTCCTCCGCGTATTGCAAAGCCGCTTTCCAGTCGGTATCCGGATGGATATGGTTGAATTTATCGGCCCCTTCCGAATATTTTTTTTGATCCATAACGCTTCCCTTGTTCACCGGAGCCTTATTTACCATATCAACGCAGGCTTTATCCAAGGCGAGGGGATCAAAGGAGGCGGCGATTCCTACATCGGGTATGATGGGTAAATCGTTACTCCCCCAACAATCACATTCCGGAGAGACATTCATCACAAAGTTGACGTGAAAATGAGGTTTTCCTTTCAATACCGCCAAAGCGTATTCGGCTATTTTTTCGTTGGCGACAGCCCCTGCCTGATTCCAGAGGACCTGGGCGGCGCTGTAAAGGCAAACCGCCACACACTGGCCGCATCCAACGCATTTTTCATAATCAATGTCCGCCTTTTGGTTTTGATCGAAACGGATTGCCTTTTGCGCGCAATCTTTAATGCACTGAGCACAGGCCACACAGTTCTCCTTATTCATCCGGGGTTTCGATGCGGAATGCATTTCCAATTTACCGCCCCGGGAACCGGAACCCATCCCGATGTTTTTAAGGGCGCCTCCAAATCCCGTCATTTCATGGCCTTTAAAATGATTCATGGAAATAATAATATCCGCATCGGCAATAGCATTTCCAATCTTCGCCGTTTGGCAATGTTTTTGATTAATTTCGATTTCTTTACAATCTGTGCCTTTCAACCCGTCGGCGATTAAAACATGACACCCCACCGTAAGGGGATTAAAACCGTTTTCGTAAGCCGTCGTTAAATGGTCGAGGGCATTGGAGCGTTTACCGGAGTATAGGGTGTTGGAGTCGGTGAGAAAAGGCTTGCCGCCCAATTTCTTAATCATTTGAACCATTTGAGCCGCATAATTATGGCGGATATAAGCTAAATTACCATATTCCCCGAAATGAATTTTGATCGCCGTAAATTTATCTTTAAAGACAATTTTGTTGATCCCCGCCGCATAAACTAAATTTTCCAATTTATCAAAAAGATTGATATCCGGTTTCGTATGAAGATCCGTAAAATATACTTTGGATGAATCCAATGCCAACACCTCATTTAGGGATTTTTAAGATCAATTCGCGATAGCTGCAGAAATTCCTGTTTGATCCCGGCCATATTCCCGGGCTTTACAAAAAAAACGGCTCTCTGTTTTAAAAACAAAGAGCCGTTGATAACAGGGGACGAAATCCGACCCAACCATTTCCTTCATATTTGAAACTTACCGATGGTTTGGGCCAAATTTTCAGCGCTTTTACGCAATTGTTTTGCAAGGGATCGCACCTGTTCCGCCAAGGCCGTTTGTTCTTCCGTTGAAGCCGATACTTCCTGGGCTGAACATGCCGTCTCTTCTGAAATCGAGCTGATATTGGTAATCGATTGAATGGTATGCTCTTTATGATGATTAATCTCGGCAATGATATGACTCACAAGATTAATGCGGCTAATAATATTGCCGGTGGCGCTGGAAATTTCGGCAAAGGCTGCCATGGCCGATTGAACAGCCTGTTTCTGTTCCGCAATGATTTGATGCGCTTGCTCGGCGGTTTTTCCGGAACTTTGCGTCTTCGACTGGATAGTCAACAAAATATTATTAATTGTTTTAGCGGCATCACGGGATTGAATCGCCAATTTATTGATTTCTTCCGAAACCACGGCGAAACCCAGGCCCATTTCTCCGGCCCGCGCCGCTTCAATGGAAGCATTGAGCCCCAGGAGGTTTGTCTGTTCAGCAATGGCCGTGATGGTTTCGGTGATTTCCCGGATCTCATCGGCGCTGCTATTGAGATCGAGAACATCTTGGATGATCGTTCCGGTAATTTCATCGGTCTCTTTGGATTTTACAACGAATTGCTCTACCGCATGATTTGATTTTTCACTTAATTCGCGGGCAAACCCGGAAATTTGTTCCACTTCGGTAGTTTTGGAAACGACCGTTTCAATTTGGGCCGCCAGATCATTCATCATTTGGGATGATTTTTCCGCCTCGTTGGTTTGTTCACTGGTGCCTTGGGTGATTTCCTCCATCGCCGCGGCTATCGCTTGAGCGGCTTTGGCCGACTGGTAGGAGCTGTCCTCCAGTATCTTGCTATGAGCCAAAACTGTGTCCATGGCGTCTTTGGTTTCCTGAAGCAAATTGCCGACTCTTTCCATCATATGATTAAATCCCGAACCTAAAACCCCCAACTCATCCCGGCGATTGACATGGACGCGGATTTTAAAATCTCCGTTTTCCGCTTGTTTCATGGAATAAACAACCATTTTTAACGGATTGGAGATATTTAAGGCCACAATAACGGAAAGAATTACCGCGATCAGTGTAAAGACGATTCCTATCAAAATCGTTTTCCAACCCAGCACCCTTGTTTCTTTATAAAGATAGGAAATTTGAGCCACGCTGATTAAATACCAACCCCGGTCAGTCATTGCTTTTCTGCAAGTTAACAACACGTCCTGATTGTTGAGGCGGTCGGCAAAACCGCTTTTTTCCTTTTGACCGTTTAATAAAGGACGGAGTTTTCCCGGGTGGCGCAGCAATTTAAGAATATTCTTACCGATTTCCGTGTAATGGAAAGGACTCGAAATAATTTCCCCCCGGGTATTGATGATCATATTATAACTGCCCAGAGTTTTCCGATCGGTATCGGCTTCAATATCCGGATTCACGACGCTGCTGATGGTTTTTTCATCAATAAAAATCATCAGCATTCCCAGCTTTTCGCCGGTGACTACATCTTTGATCACCCGGCCCAAAATGATATATTGAGTTCGATTGGCCATTTTCTGTTGAAACCAAACGACTTGGCCATCGGCATCCAGAATACTCCTAAAAAATTTACTGCGGGGATTTTTGAAAAAGGAATCCGGTATTGAAGTCTCACTGCTGATTCGTTTTGGAGCCTGATTTAGGCACACAAAAGAAATAATGTAATTGTTTTTATCACTATAAGCCATGGACTGGAAAAGGTTATAGAGAGTCTGATATTTTTCAAATTCCAGATTGGTATTGATGCTGTTGCAATATTCTCTTAATTGACCATTATATTGATTGTTACTGATCCATTGCATTGAAATGCTTTCGATACTCTGAAGTTTGATCTCCAGGTTTTGAGCGCTTTGGGAGAGTTCGTGCTGGGAATATTCTCCGATTTTACTGGTGATGGCAGTTTTCGAGCTGCTGTAGGAAAGAACACCCACAATAAAAACAGGGATTAGCGAAACCACTAAAAAGAAAAAAATAATTTGATTGCGAATGGGGAAATTATTAAAGAACACGCAAACTTTTTCCAACCCCCGATTGATTTTTTCTAAAAAATTGAGTCTTGAATGGCTAAATGATTCTTCAGCCGGTTGATTCCCCGATTGTTTGAACAAAAAAAATCACCCCATTTCATTCATATTCAAAAGGTGATGTTTCATCTCGCTGATCATCATCAAAAAGAAAAATTTTCAAGCCCGGGAAGATTGAGAAGATGTTTGATGAAATAAAAGAAAGTGGATTAATATATTTACATAACAGATAATTTCTACCAATCATTTCTACAAACGATGGTCAATTCCTGCCAAATAATACAAAAAGATTATTCCAAAATCGCTTTCAAAATAAAAAAAGCAGGAGCGAATCGAACCTTCACTCCTGCCCATGCATTAAAAACCATACATTCACTGAAACATTGCTACCTTCGATGGGTTTTACTTCTGTCCAAGATCGCCATCTTTTTTAATAGCAGCCTGGGCAGCAGCCAACCGGGCAATCGGCACCCGGAAAGGCGAACAGGAAACATAATTCAAACCGGCGCGATGGCAGAACTCTACGGAAGAAGGATCTCCACCATGCTCACCGCAAATACCCAGTTTGATATCGGGGCGGACCGATTTACCGAGTTTAACAGCCATCTGAACCAATTTACCAACGCCGTTTTGGTCAAGGCGGGCAAAGGGATCGGACTCATAAATCTTTTTGTTGTAATACTCATCCAAGAACTTACCGGCGTCATCGCGGCTGAAACCAAATGTCATCTGGGTTAAGTCGTTGGTGCCGAATGAGAAGAATTCAGCTTCTTTGGCAATTTCGTCTGCAGTAATAGCAGCTCTGGGAATCTCGATCATGGTGCCGACTTTGTAATGCAGATCAACCCCGGCTTTGGCGATCACTTCATCCGCAGTTTTGACTACAACGTCTTTAACATATTTTAACTCTTTGACTTCACCAACCAGAGGAATCATAATTTCCGGTTCAATATGCATGCCCTTCTTATTGACGTTAATGGCAGCTTCAATAACAGCACGGGTTTGCATCTCGGCGATTTCCGGATAAGTGACGGCCAAACGGCATCCACGATGACCCATCATCGGGTTGAACTCGTGCAAGTCTGCAATAATGCCCTTCAGCTCTTCATATTTGAGGCTCATTTCTTTGGCCAGCGCCTTAATATCCTCTTCTTCGGTGGGGAGGAATTCATGGAGAGGAGGATCCAGGAACCGGATGGTAACGGGATTGCCCTTCATCTCGGTAAATAGGCCTTCAAAGTCACTGCGCTGCATCGGCAATAATTTATCAAGCGCTTTGCGGCGTTGTTCCTCGGTACGGGCTACGATCATCTCGCGCATGGCAGGGATGCGGTCCGGTTCAAAGAACATGTGCTCGGTACGGCAAAGGCCGATACCTTCGGCGCCGAATTTCATAGCCGTCGCGGCATCTTTCGGTGTGTCGGCATTGGTCCGGACTTTTAGGGTGCGAAGTTCGTCGGCCCAGCCCATGAGGGTGGCGAAATCGCCGGTCATTTCCGGGGCTACGGTCGGTAATTGTTCGCCATAGACATTGCCGGTTGAACCGTCGAGTGAAATCCAGTCTCCCTCGACATATTTCTTACCGTTTTTATCGACGAAGTATTTTTCTTCATCGTTGATTTTAACTTCACCACAACCGGCGACACAACAAGTTCCCATTCCACGGGCAACCACGGCTGCGTGAGAGGTCATACCGCCACGGCCTGTTAAAATACCCTGGGAAACATGCATTCCTTCGATATCTTCCGGTGAAGTTTCCAAACGCACCAAAACGACTTTTTTCTCGCCATTTTTCACAGCATTCACGGCGTCTTCGGCATCGAAGAAAATCTTTCCGGTAGCCGCGCCCGGGGAAGCCGGTAAACCTTTTGCAATCGGTACGGCGGCTTTTAATGCTTTCGGCTCGAAATTAGGATGTAAAAGAGCATCCAGTTGTTTGGGGTCAACCTTCATAACGGCGTCCGCTTTGGTGGCCATTCCTTCCGCCACCAAATCAACGGCGATTTTAAGGGCCGCAGCAGCGGTACGTTTACCATTACGGGTTTGCAGCATGAAAAGTTTACCTTTTTCAATGGTGAACTCCATATCCTGCATATCTTTATAATGTTGTTCCAGGGTCTCGGCGATTTTGACAAATTGGTCATAAGCCTGGGCATTAATCTGTTTCATTTGATCAATGGTCTGCGGAGTACGAATACCCGCCACCACGTCTTCACCTTGAGCGTTCATTAAAAACTCGCCATAGAGTTTTTTCTCGCCGGTGGAAGGGTTACGGGTAAAGGCAACACCAGTTCCGGAATCGTCACCCATATTTCCATAAACCATTTCCTGAACGTTTACGGCAGTGCCCCAGTCTCCGGGGATATCGTTCAAACGACGATATACGTTAGCGCGGGGATTATCCCAGGAACGGAAAACGGCTTTGACGGCTTCCATTAACTGAACTTTCGGTTCTTGAGGGAATTCGGCGCCTTTTTCTTTTCGATATAGTTCTTTAAACCGTTTTACGACTTCCTTCAGATTATCCGCGGTGAGATCGGTATCGAATTTGGCGTGATTTTCTTCTTTTACCGCATCCAAAATCTTTTCAAATTTTGGTTTTTCGACATCCATCACGACATCGCTGAACATTTGAATGAAACGGCGATAGCTGTCATAAGCAAAACGAGGGTTATTGGTCAATTTAGCCAAACCTTCAACCACTACATCGTTAAGACCAAGATTTAAGATGGTGTCCATCATTCCAGGCATGGAAGCCCGGGCTCCGGAACGCACTGAAACCAAAAATGGGTTGCCAGGATCGCCGAATTTCTTACCTACTTCTTTTTCGGCCTTCTCCAACATGGTATAGATTTCCTCTTCGATCTCCTTGGCAATGACTTTGCCGTCTTGATAATAACGTGTACATGCTTCTGTAGTCACCGTAAATCCTCTCGGAACGGGAAGACCCAAACCGGTCATTTCGGCCAAGTTAGCGCCCTTACCGCCAAGAAGGTTTCTCATGGAAGCATTTCCTTCTTTAAACTGGTAAACATACTTTGCCATCAAAACTCCTCCTATGTATTCTGATTTATTAGCCAGGGAAGTGTATAATGTATTCATGCGCAAAGGCACGCATTTACTCTTCCCGGTAAGACTTATTTTAATAGATTGTTCTTAGGTATTTCACACAATATGTTGTTTTAACTCTGAAAACACAATAATGTCTACGGGAGGGTAGATTAATACGGAATTTGGAAACTTTTGGAATTCATTATACCCAACAATTATTTTTCGCGATTATCTTTATAGATCCTCCTTAATTCCCAAAAAATTATCCTTTGTAACTATAATTTAACCTCTTTGGACTTCTTTCAAAAGTATTTTTCGCGCCGAACAAGTATAAATTCGAGGACCCGTGATTCATTGGGACTAGAAATTTTTTTGCCCGAAAAATCCAATACCGGTCCGAAGAAAGAAAGATTGATAGCATTCGCGAAGACTGATATAATTATATTACTTTCGTGCGATAATGAGGGGAAATTTTGAAAAAGTTTTATCAGTCCATGATTATCATTTTGCTTGTCATTGTAATCTTGAGTTTTGTATTGGGTTGTACCCTAACCACGGCTGAAGATGTCACCCATACTCCTCTCATACCCAGTCTTCATTTACAAGAAATGACGGATTTAATTTTGAACGGCTTGCCGCGCCTGGAGTCGCTTTTTGCTTGTTATGGAGCGAAAAGTTTGCCTTTCCCGGCGGCCAAAAATACGATAATCGGGCCCGGATTTCAAAGCAAATGGTCAGGGTACCCCTTATTGTCCGTTTTTATCGCGACAATTTTGTTTTTTTCATTTTTTTACCGTCAGACCCGTGATACCGGTGAAGATCCCGATTGCCCCCGGCCTTGATTTGTAATATATTACAAGTATTGGAGGGCATTCGATGTTTCAAATCATCACGGTAATCATTGTACTGGGTATTTTCAGTTTGTTCGCTTTTTACGCCCACAAAGCGGAAAAAATTGTGGCTGAAAAGGCCAGAATACAGCGGGAAACCCAAAGTAAGGCTCGTTCCCAAGGAAACGCGGTTAAAACTGCAAAGGTTAAACACTAAAATATCCGGAGGCTGTCCCAAACGGGACAGCCTCCGGATATTTTACGAAGATCGTTGGATCGCCATTTACTACTTAAGAACGGTGGTTTCCCGAAGATACATCCGTGCCCTTTGTACATCTGCGGCGATTTGTTTTTTTAAGGCAGCCGCATCCGAGAATTGAGTCTCCGCTCTCAAAAATTTCAGAAACCTTACTTTAACTGCTTTATTATAAAAATCCTGTTCGGTATCTAAAACATAGACTTCAATCAGAGGAGCGTAAATCCCAAAAGTCGGTTTCACTCCCACCCCGGCCACGCCCGAAAAAGTTTTGCCCTCAACAAGAAATTCTACAAGATAAACGCCATAAGCAGGCAACAAATAGTGGGAAGCTAATTGGATGTTGGCCGTAGGGAAACCCAGGGTTCTTCCCCTTTGTTCTCCATGAACCACGGTTCCAACGATTTGGTAATGATAACCCAGCATTTTATTGGCCAGCTCAATCTTTCCGGCAGTAATTAGCTGTCGGATCATCGAACTGGAAATGATCTGTCCGTCCTCTCGCACCGCAGCAATTTGTTGGTGAACAATATCTTTGGGATTACAAAGTTGTTGCAATAACTGATAATCCCCCCGCCCGGCAGCGCCGAATTTGAAATCATATCCAACCACAACCGCCCGGGTTTTTAATCCTTTGACCAGCCACTCTTCAAAGAATATTTCCGGAGTCATTTCTGCGAATTCCCGGTTGAATTCGATAACTAAAAGCCCGTCCACTCCCAATCCTGAAAGTAATTCCTGACGAATAACCGGCTGATTCAATAACGGAGGCCGCTCGCTTACGATAGCGTCCGTATGATTTGAAAAACTAACAACAATTGCTTTTCCGGATATCTGCCTTGCCAATTCTATCGTGCTGCGGATGATCATTTGATGTCCACGGTGAACTCCATCAAAATTTCCTATCGTAACCGCACTGACGGTATTGGTTAAGTCCTGCTTTGCTTCCTGAAGTGTTTCCCAAATTTTCATGAGCGCGCGCGCGCCTCCACTTTTGCTAAAGATAATGAAAAACTTTAACCGGTTGCCAATATAGATAAGTTCCGGTATTGTCCAATGTTAATTGAGCTACTGCAATAACTTGCAATAAATTATCCAAGAACTTGGCATAGGAGCCGGGTGGAGAATCACAGGGGTATTTTTGAAACGATATCTTCCCTCCGTGAAGAATTTTCATCACATCTTCCGCGCTAGGTTGCATCGAAGGCAAATGATCAAGCGCTTTCCCCAAAGTTATCATCTGGGAATGAAGAGTACCCATTGTTAACTGGTTTTCAATTTCAGAAATTTTCAACGATTGATCCAAATGGAATTGACCGGAGCGAAGCCTGATTAATTCTCCCATATGAGCGCCCGTCCCCAAGCGGGTTCCCAAATCATGGATTAAAGTTCGAATATATGTACCCTTGGAACAAGTTATTTCAACCATGACCGAATCTTTGAATCCATAGCTTTCCCGGGGATTTAAAACTTCCCATTGGGTGACATTGATCACTCTGGGCGTCCTATCGACGGTAACTCCTTTACGGGCTAAATCATAAAGTTTTTGTCCATGGACTTTCACTGCTGAAAACATCGGCGGTATTTGGTTGATGGTTCCGGTTAACCCATCCATGGCTTTTCGGAGAGTTTCCATCTTCACCCGAGTATCCGGGCGCTCTTGAATCACCTGGCCGGTAGCATCCTGGGTATCGGTGCTTTGACCCAAAATGATTTCTCCGCGGTATACTTTACACTCTTCATTTAAAAATGAAAAAGAACGCGTTGCCTGACCCAATCCCACCACCAGGACTCCGGTTGCTTCCGGATCCAGAGTTCCGGTATGCCCAGCCTCACTCTGCTTTAACATCCGGCGCAGTACAGCCACAACCTGATGGGAGGTCATTCCACGTTCCTTATGAACCACTAATATTCCATGCCACATTGTTCGTAAAAACCGCTGACATAGTTTAGCACCTCGGCTATAATCCTTTCCAGCGGACCGTTTATATTACATCCGGCGGCCCGGGCATGACCCCCGCCTCCAAAATTGGCTGCCAATTTACTGACATCAACTGCCGTGGTTGAACGCCAACTTAACTTAATTTCACCGGGTTTTAATTCTTTAAATAAAATACCAATTTCCACTCCTTCAATCGAACGGGCGTAATTGACATAACTTTCAGTCTCTTCATTCTCCACCGGATACTTGGCAAGCATTCGCTGGTTTAAAACCGCCCAAGCTACTTTTCCGCCTACCCCGACTTGAATCGAATTCAAAACTTCACCAAGGAGCCGGATTGAATTATAACTTTTTTGGTCATGAACTTGTTCAGCCACTTTAGCGAGATTAACCTGATAGTTTTTAACAAGTTCGGCGGCGATTTCCATGGTATACCAAGAAGTGTTGGTATACCGGAAAAAACCGGTATCCGTTGCTATAGCCGTATATAGAGCAACCGCAATTGTATGATCCATTTTGACGCCGCCGGATGTTAGAAGACGATAAATTACTTCTCCCGTGGCAGCTGCATCCGGTTGGATTAAATTGATTTGTCCAAAACCAATATTGGTTATATGATGGTCAATATTAATCATGGGCAGGTTTTTCTCAAAAATTTCAGCCGGCAGCGCTATGCGTTCTTTTTCCGCACAGTCCACACTAATTAAGGCCTCGGGTTCCTGAGATTGAAAATTATTCGGATTATAATCCGTCGGATTACCATCCGCCGGGGTAAAATCCGACGAATTGTAATCCGACCGAATGAGGGCGCTACCCTCTAAAAAACGGTAAACATTCGGCACTCCATCACTACAAATCATGACAACTTGTTTACCCATTTGCGAGAGGGCTCTGCCAAGCGCTAAAGTCGAACCGATGGCATCCCCATCAGGGTGTACATGACAGCCAATGATCAATCTTTGTTTGTCCCTGATAAATTCGAAAAACTCCTGAAACGGAAGATCCAACTATGATTCGCCCCTCTGTTCCTTTTTTACTTCATTCAAGAGCTCAAAAATACGTGACCCATGTTCAATGCTATTATCGGGAATAATATGAACTTCCGGTGTATGGCGCAAACGGATTCGATGCCCAAGTTCGGTTCGAATAAATCCTTTTGCGCTTTCCAACCCTTCCATGGTTAAACGTTTGGCCTCATCATCACCCATAATGCTAACAAATATTTTGACATGACTATAATCATTGGATACTTCCACATCCATCACACTGACAAAACCAATACGGGGATCTTTCAGATCACGCTGTAAAATGGATCCAAACTCCGCTTTAATAAGTTCCCGTAACCGTTCATTCCTGTGGTCGGCCATAAATTATTCCCCCTCTCAAAAGTGACATAACAAGTCGTGTGGTTCCTTATTTGGCCATTGTACGTTTTACTTCTTCCATTGAAAAGGCCTCAATAATGTCCCCTTCTTTGATATCATTATACTTTTCGATACCAATTCCGCATTCAAAACCTTCGGAAACTTCACGAACATCATCTTTAAAGCGTTTTAAAGAATCGATTTTTCCTTCCAAAATGACGATATTGTCCCGAATCAGGCGAATATCGTTACTGCGGGTTATTTTACCCTCAAGCACATAACATCCGGCAACATTACCCACTTTGGGAACTTTATAAACCAGACGGATTTCAGCTTTTCCATTAATAACTTCTTTAAAGGTCGGTTCCAGCATGCCTTCCATGGCTTTCTGAACATCTTCTATAATATTATAGATGACCCGGTACAGCCGGATGTCGACATTTTCCTTTTCGGCGCTGCGTTTAGCGCTGGGATCAGGGCGAACATTGAAACCGATAATAATGGCGTTGGAAGCCGAAGCCAACATCACATCGCCTTCGCCAATACCGCCTACCGCCCCCTGAATAACTTTGACTCGGACTTCTTCGGTAGACAGTTTTTCCAGTGATTGGCGGATAGCTTCTACTGATCCTTGAACATCCGCTTTAAGGACGATCTTCAGCTCTTTGATTTCGCCTTCTTTAATTTTCGTAAACAAGTCATCTAACGTGATCTTTTGGGTTTTCTTTAATTCGGTTTCCCGTTTATACTGCATCCGCTTATCGGCTAAATGCCGGGCTGAACTTTCTTCAGCGGCGACATGCAAAATATCTCCGGCTTCCGGCACTTCATCAAAGCCAATCACTTCGACAGGAGTTGAAGGACCCGCCTTTTTAACCCTTTTTCCTTTATCATTGTTGAGGACTTTAACTTTTCCCGCAGCAGCCCCGGCTATAATCGGGTCGCCGACTTGCAGCGTACCGTTTTGCACCAGTACTGTCGCTACAGGTCCCCGCCCTTTATCCAGTTTGGCTTCAATGATTGTTCCTTTAGCCAAACGCTCAGGGTTTGCCTTGAGGTCCTTAACATCGGCCACTAAAAGTATCATTTCCAATAAGGTCTCAATACCGGTTCTTTTTTTAGCGGAAACCGGTACGAAGATAGTTTCCCCACCCAAGGCTTCATCCACTAATCCAAATTGCATCAAATCCGTTTTAATACGGTCCAGATTCGCGCCCGGCTTGTCGATTTTGTTGATGGCGACGATTATAGGAACATTTGCATCCTGCACATGATTGATAGCTTCAACCGTCTGGGGCATAACCCCGTCATCAGCCGCCACCACCAGAATTGCGATATCAGTCACTTGAGCGCCTCGGGCCCGCATAGCTGTGAAAGCCGCATGTCCCGGAGTATCCAAAAAGGTAATTTTCCGTTCTTTTAATTCAACTTGATAGGCGCCGATATGCTGGGTAATACCGCCGGCTTCCTGGGAAGTAACGTTTGTTTGACGAATCGCATCCAGCAAAGATGTTTTACCATGATCGACATGCCCCAAGATTGTAACCACCGGAGGACGAGTGATCAAACTGTCGGGATCATCTTCGGCTTCGACAAATTCTAATTTTTGGGCTTCGGTTTTTGCCGCAGTGGCCGCAATTCCATATTCATCGGCGATTAAAATCATGGTATCGCGATCAACCTCTTGGTTGATGGTTGCCATCACTCCGAGACCGATTAATTTTTTAATAATATCGCTGGCCGGTAACTCCACCAATTGAGAAAACTCCTTGATACTCATAAAATCAGGCAGTTGGACTGATTTCACACTGGTGGTGAGAGTTTGCGGTTTCGCTGGCGACTGGAACCGGTTTCCCTGAAAACGGCCTTGTTGTCCCCGATTGTTTTGATTATTGTTTGAACGGGTGGCGTTTCGACCGGAAAATTGATTCCGTCCGTCTTGTTGTCTGGCGCCCGAATTACCATACCCATTCTTTGGCCCAAAATTCGAATTTGGACGAGGTCCTTGGTTGGGGCGGAATCCTTGATTTTGGTGTGGCCCTTGATTTTGGCCCGGTCTTTGAGGGCCTTGATTTTGGTGTGGCCCTTGATTTTGGCCCGGTCTTTGAGGCCCTTGGTTAGGTCTTTGCATGGTTCTTGGCTGGCCTTGCGCCGGTCTCTGGCCCGCATTTTGTTGGGAACGAACTCCGGGAGCGCTATGGTTTTGGCTTCCCTGCGGAGTCCTTGACGGCCCGCTATTTGATGCAGGGGCCATCGGTTTAGGCGCTTCACCGGGGCGATGGTTTCCATATCGCCCGGAATTATCATTCTGGGAAGCAGGCCGGTTATTTGGATTCGGGGCCGGTTTCCGTTCCTGGTTGATACCGGCTCGCAAATGATTCATCGGCGAAACCCGTGAAGCATTGGTTCTACCGGATTGGTCAACCCGCTGTGCGGAACCCTCCCTTTGTTGCGGCACGGTAAACGCCTCCCGGTGCGGCGCTTCATTCCGATTTGGGCTTTCCTTTGAAGAGGGCATCCCGGTTTGACGAAGCGGCTCCCGATAATTAGAGTTACCCCTCGGCTCGGCCCCCGTCTGTTTTGAAAAATTTGCAGCAACAGCACCGGCGCCCGCCGGTGTGGCGCGTTCATTTCCAGAAGGGTTCTTCCGCAGGGCGCCTTCTTCGGCAGCCGAAACTTTTTCACCCATTTGCGGCTTGGCCGCTTCATTTTTGAGCCCATTCTGAGCATCGGAACTTTTAACCGTCGAAAAGTCTGTTTTTGATTTCGAAGCCGTTGAAAATGCCGTTTTTGCCTCACCAACAAATTTATCATCAATGGTGCTCATATGATTACGAACATTGGCGCCCAACGGATTTAAAAAAGCCATCAATTCTTTAATACTGATTCCCAATTCCTTGCTTAACTCATGTACACGTATTTTATTTATTGTGAGTCACCTCCATCTGTAAATAAAGAACGAACGGTCGCAGCAAAATGGTTGGAAACAATTCCAATCACTCCACGACCCGGTTTACCGATCCAATGTCCTAAATCAGAACACGAACCGTAACAATAAAATGAAATCTTTTTGGTTTCACATAAACGTTTAAAATTCTGGATAGTCTTTATCGATAAATCCTGCGCACAAATGACTAAATGGACTTGACCTTTTTTAATAGCCACCTCGACTGTAGTGCTTCCGGATATCAACTGTCTGCTTTTAGCAGCAAAACCAATTATCGATTGCAACTTCGTCATTGGATGATTTTCAACAAATCCGCCCGAAGGCGCTCTTTCATTTCCGATGATATATTAACTTCCAGGGCTTTATCGAGTTGAGCCCCTTTAAAAGCAGCTTCCAGACAGTTGATACTGGCGCAAGTATAAACACCTCGGCCCGATTTCTTTCCGGTTAAATCAACTAAAACCTCGCCTTCCGGTGTACGGACCATTCTAATTAGCTCCTTCTTAGGCTTCACGGCTTTACAGCCCAAACAAGTCCGCTGGGGAATTTTTTTCACTTTCATCAGGAGTCCCCCTTTTTCCGTCCCTTGCCATTCGTCTTCTCTTTGTTTAACTCAACGTTAAATAATTGACCAATTGTAAATCCGCCAAAATCATCATCGTTGTTATCATCCGGTTTTGGCGATTTTTTACTCTTGGCTTTTTTGTCGCCCCCTGCCGCCTTGTCATTTTGAGTTGAATCATCATCGCTTCCCTCAATGGCAGCAGGCTTTTCCTCGGGTGCTCCTTTTTCATCGAGAACATCGGCGAAGAAAAATCCTTCATCCACAGAAATCGGTTCATCATCCAATTCAAGTTTGGCAAGATGTTTCGGTGGAGCGCTTTTTGTCTTTTTAACCTTCTTTTTGGGGTTGAACTCTTCAGGCTCTTCAGGCTCCTCGTCTTCCCCATCTTCAACATGGCTTGCGGGTACTTCGGTTTCCGGTTCGGTTTCATAAGTATCGGCTGTTTTAGAAACCGCCGGTTCCGGTTCAAGATCGCCTTTTCCAGGTACTTCAGCTTTTTCTCCATCCTCAAATTCTTCGGCATCCGCTAAAGATTCCTGTTCGTTAGGCTCCTCTTTGACTATCTCTCTAAAGCCAATTTCTTCCCGGACCAGACGGTCAATTTCCTCGGTTTTTTCAGCTGCTTGAGATTCACTCTTGATGTCAATCTTCCAACCTGTCAGTTTTGCAGCCAACCGCGCATTTTGGCCCTCTTTCCCAATGGCCAGCGATAGCTGAAAATCCGGGACAATCACGATGGCGGTTTTCTTAGAGGGTAAAATCTTTACATCACTTACTTTGGCCGGACTCAATGCATTAATAATAAACGTTATCGGATCGGCGCTCCAGGGAACGACATCGATTTTTTCTCCCTTGAGTTCCCTGACGATCATTTGCACCCGAATGCCTCTCGACCCCACACATGCGCCAACCGGGTCAATTTGACTATCGCGGCTATATACCGCAAGCTTGGACCGATGACCCGGCTCCCGAGCCACCGATTTAATCTCAACCAACCCATCCTGAATCTCCGGCACTTCCAGCTCAAAAAGGCGTTTAAGTAATCCCGTTCGAGTCCTCGATAAAAGGACCTGAGGCCCCTTGGTTGTTTTCTTGACTTCCACTACGAACGTCTTTAATCGCATACCCTGCTCATAACGTTCATTCGGCATCTGTTCATTACCGGGCAAGATACCTTCAATTCTTCCCAAATCGACAAAAATGTTCTTTTGTTCAAATCTTTGTACGATTCCAGTAATTAAATCGCCAACCCGGTTCACGAATTCATCATAAATAATGCTTCGTTCGGCCTCGCGGATCCGTTGAACCACAACTTGTTTAGCAGTTTGAGCGGCGATTCTCCCAAATTCCTTTGGAAAAATCTCAAATTCCACTAAATCGCCCAATTCGTAAATGGGATTAACTTTCTGGGCATCCGCCAAGGAAATTTCGTTCTTATCATCTTCAACTTCGTCAACGACTGTTTTGTGTGTATAAACCCGAAAAGCGCCTGTATCCGGATCAATACGCACTTCGATGCTCTGGGCAACTTTCTGATCACGTTTATACGCTGAAGCTAAAGCAGTTTCTATAGCATCCAGTAGAATAACTTTACTGATCCCTTTTTCACGTTCAACCTGTTCCAGAGCATCCATAAACTCATGATTCATTTCTTTTTCTTTCCCCCTTTAGGGCCGAAAACTTCAGCCATAATATGTGCTTTTGCTATATCAGTCCGGGGGATTTCAATGGTTGCGCCGTTCCACGCAATACAAACCATTGGCTGCATCTCCCCTGCTACTAAACCCACTAATTCTCCCTGATAGACTTTTTGACCATTCAAGGCCTTGTGTAAGGTAAGTTCAATTTTAGCGCCGGCGAAGCGAATAAAATCGGCATCCTTTCGTAAAGGCCGTTCAATACCAGGTGAGGATATCTCCAATAAATAACTTCCCGGGATCGGGTCTTTTTCATCGAGCATTTTTCCCAACGCTTCACTGAAATGCTGGCATTCATTAATTCCAACACCTGTTGTACAATCTATAAAGCAGCGTAAAACCCAATCAGGCCCCTCTTTACGATATTCAACCGCCACCAATTCGTACCCCATTTTTTCGGCAATTGGAGAAGCCAATTTTTCAATAATATCCTCAATTCTTTCTTTTGGGGCCAATTTAAAACCTCCCATAACGACTACAAAACGAAAGAGTGGGATAGCCCCACTCCTTTTCAAAAAACTTCCCTCTTAGTTTACCACAACTATTCCAATTTGACAAGTAAGACCAAGTTGTTTTAACATACTTCCCATGCTTTTATGCTATATCCATTGGAATGATCCGAGACAACTGCTGGACATGATTCTGAAGTTCATCGGTTTCACCCAAACTGACCAATGTTTGAAAATAAGCCTTGGCCGTTTCGTCATCGCTCTGATGAAGTTCAAATGCTTTCCGAAGAATCGGTAAGGCTTTTCGATAATTGCCTTTGTTCCTATAATAAAGTCCAACTTGTTTAATCAGTGGATATCCGGGTTCACAGCGAAGACCGATGTTCCAAAAAACGACGGCTAAATTTTTCTTCCCGGATTGCCGCAGAATATTTCCCAACAGATACCAATAATACCAATAACCCTTCGCTTGATAATATTTTAAAACCAATGTTTTTATAACTTGCCAACGATTGCCTTCTTCCCAAATTTTGGCCAATTGACGAATCCGCATTTCCATTTGAATTTTTGGTTTATTGAGTTGATCCATCCATTGTAAAGTCTGTCGGCGTACTGTATTGTCCGGGGCCAATTGCAGTAAATGTATCAAAATGTCCTGGGCTTCACTATATTTGTCAAGTTCAATCAATACCAAAGCAAGATTTTGAAAAATTTGAAAATAGGTAGAATTGGCTTGGCAGGCTCGTTCCAACCAAATCGCAGCTTCTTCGTAACGCTCCTGATGCCAGCAGAAAGTCCCATAGTGATAGTATGTACCCCACCAGTCATCACTTAGTTTCAGAGCCCTGCGATAATAAGTTTCCGCATTTTCAAGGTCATTATTCTCCTCGGCCAGGATCGCTAAATTATTTAATACATTAACTCGGGTAGGATCCTCCTCAATCGCTTTCAACCAAACCTCCTCGGCTTTTTGAGTCTCCCCTTCCCCGGCATAAATTGCACCCATTAAATCTAATGCGGTTGGTTCATTGGGTTCAATTTCAAGTGTTTCCTCAAGGACGCGAAGAGCTTCGGGCAAACAATTGGCCGTATGATAAAATAAGGCTAGCCGAAGTCTGGCTTCAATAAAATCCGGAAATGATTCTATCATCTCTTTCAGGATTTGCTCCGCTTTTTCCTTGTTACCCCAACGGAAATAGCATTCCGTTAAAACCAAAGGAACTCTGGAGTGATGGGTTGCAATATCGCGCAGCCGTTCCAAAATATTGATACAATGGTCAATCCGCTCAATATTCCGGGAAAAATCATTTTGCATAATAAATAGCAACAAGATATCGACGGCTTCATTAAACTCAGGGTCATAAGCGACCGCTTCCAATAAATTCTCTAAACCTTCTTCTTTAAGCCGGTCACTACGGGCTTGGGATAATGTTTCCAAACCTTTTCGAAAAGCGAGGAATGCCTCTAACGATTGGGTATACATTTTAAGATTATCTGAACTTACAGTATTGATGTCGATATCTTTATCTAAAAAACCTATTAATGATGATAAATGTTGTTCCCAGGTCACTAGAAATTGCTCTTCCGGAACTTGAAAATGATCTTGATAGATCAAAATATTTGTAGCAGGATCATACAACAAAAATCTCATGGAGAGTTCCACTACATTATTGACCTCTGCCGAAAACCATAAATCCTGACCGGACCAAGCTAACGGATTTGTCGTCTGATGGTTGATTTGCTCCCATTCTTTAATTTCCAAAGTCGTATTCACTTGGGCCTCAATTCCAACGGAATTTAACCGTAATGCGGAAAGATCCGAAAGGCCTCTTGCAAGTAAAGGCAAAAAAAACGGTTCCTTCTTGGCCAAAAAAGGAATGACCTGTATCAAAGTTAGCCTCCCAACATCGTGAAAACATTCTGGAAAGAATGTTTCACTAATCTTGACACCAACGTTAACATAATCGCCTCGGATAGTCAAGAGTCTATCGGGCATAAGCTGGGGGATATGAATGTCCTCATGCCGGAAGCCTTCCAAACCATTCAGCCGCCAAGAATTTGGGTAAAAATAGTGATTCATCTTCCGTGTTATATGCCAATTTTAAAAGGCGCCCCCGGGTGTGTACTTTCTACAATTTTTACGGGAACAGTAAACCACTTGGAATAATTAATCCGATAGGTCTTACCAATAATCTCCCGTCTCACGGCATTTCGAATAAGATCGTAGGTGTTTTTTTCGACCAATTTTTCAGAGGCCATTAAATCATAGTTGTTCAACGTATTCATAAGAGCAGCCTCAAAAACACGGGTAAACTCATACTTGATAGTGGCCAAAAGTTCCGGAGGCAACTTAACTTGACTATCCCCGATGCCGATGGTTAAATTGTCCAATTCCTCCAAATGGTTTGGAAGTTCATTCGGTAATTCCTTTTTGATTCTTTCCAGCATTTTAGGAATTTCCTGTTTTGCTTGATTTTGAATTTGGGCCTTTACCATCAGAGCCAGTTGTTCCGGACTGACGGTAAATTGCAAACCCTGATATTGAAGAAATAAAAATAATGCAACACTCATGAAAAAACATCCCCAAAAAACTCCGCAAAAAACTCCGCTCCAGTATGGCTCCTTACGTACTGTCTTTGATACCGGTCTTTTCATTGCAATCTCCCTCCACAATTGGAAAACCTATCTTTTCATAGTATGCCAAATTATGGAGGAAATATAACCTTTCAATAAACCACCATCAGCTTACAAAAAAATCTATGGATTAAGGGGAATCATTACAAAGATGCTAAAACCGGCCACTCCATGATTGTAAATTATATTCCCTTTTATATGATTGACTCTTTCCTCCATTCCATGGAGGCCAAATCCCTTCTGAAAGTCTTTGCAGCCGCGGCCATCATCAGCAATCACCAAATACAACCGTTGATCGTCCAATTCAATGGTTATCCAGACATGGTTTGCTTTTCCATGCCGAAGCGCATTGGTTAGAGCTTCTTGACAAATCCGGTAGACTACACTTGTGTGGGAGAAGTCATCATATATCCCGAGATCGCCGATGGATAATTCAATTTTCATACCGGACATTTGAAAATCATTAATTACGTTTTCTAGAGCTTTTCTTAAAGAATGGTTCTGTTCGGAGGGCATGTTGAGTAAAGAACGTTTGACTTCATTAATGCCTTCTCCGGCTATCTTTAGAGCTTTATCCAACTGGCTTTCACTTTTTTCCGGATTGGTTCGATAACTCAACTTGGCGATTTGCAAGATTGTAATTAATAAGGTCATCGTTTGTCCCAGCGTATCATGGACATCTCTGGCAAAGCGATTTCTTTCTTTCGTCACCGCCAATTCAGCGACTGTTTCCGCATAATGATTCAACTGTTGATTTTTCATGGATAATTGATTGTTGGTGGTATATAATTCATCCCAGAGATTTTTAGCCAAAGTGATATCATTGAAGGAAAGCACCCTGCCGATCAAATCTTTGCCGGTAACTAACGGCCAAATATTAACGATGAAACATTTCTTGATAGGCCTTATTAAATCAATCGGACCGCAATTTTGGACTCGTTCTTGTCCGGCGATAGCCAGGACCATTCGTGAAGATTCCGAATTATTATCAAGGGCCTTTTTCAAATTATCGGCGAAAATATGGATAGGAGCGCCAATTTCTATTTCGCCATAATCCTTAAAAGCGTCTCGTAATGCCGGATTAAAGTCAATGATTCGGTTGAAACCGTCGGTTACCAAAACGGCTTCCTTCATATTTTCCATGATCTTTTCCATGGCCAAGGATTTTGTGTTGACCAATAGTTGTTTAAAACTTGTAATGGCGAAAAGAAGCCAAACAAAGCAAAAAATAATCGGAGTATATTCCAGACCGAATTGTACATCGGTGTCAATTTGAAATATGTTTAGGACAAGAAGAGGCAAACTCAATAGAGCGATGATGTAAATTTGATTTTTCTTTTCACTGAATTCCTTTAAAGAATATTTTATAAACAAAAGCATTCCGATCATATAAAATAAATAAGTACCGATAATGTGGAGCCAAAAAAATGATTCAAATATGAAGTTTTGATTTACAAGCCAAAAACTCTCTTTATAAAAATGGTATACGATAATCCCAATAAAACAAATCGTCGGAATTATTCCCAAAAATAGAAAATTTTGATGTTTTTTGAGAAGTCGGTTGTCCGAATAATGAAGACAAAAGATGAACCAGCACAATCCCGTATAACAAACGGCGCACCAGTGGATGATCCAAATCCATTTCTGCAACGGCGGGAGGGAAAAAATGATCAGGATTTTAGATATCGCCCAAATCATGAGGATGACCAATAAACATAAATAGCTTTTCAAAATGCCGCTTGGTTTCCCAAAAAGCCAAGAATAAACATTTACGGCCAACAAAACCGTGATTGAACATATTAATAGGAACAACGGTAAAATATATTGACTCAGCATCAATTACGCCTTTCAAAAGAAGTACGTTTCAATAAAAAATGGTCAAAAATTAATATATATATGCTTTTCTTGACTTATTCCGCTTTTCCTCCCTACTCCATAAAAAACTTAATTTTAAGCAATGACAATCATTCCTGCGCAAACAAATGAGAATAGATCCATTTCTAATTGGGATTCGGATATGGAACCGATTGGGCTAATATCACATAAGATGATTTTGTTGATTTTATTCTTTGGAGGTGTTCAAAAACTGTGAGTTTTGGAAATGAAGCTGTTTTCCCTTTTCCGGCGGTCCAATATATTCCCTTACAAGTAACGGAGGTTTGCCAAAAAAAGATTGAATCGGACAATACCTTAAGTATGGCTGTTCAACTGATTGTAGGCAAAGATTTAGAAAAATGGCAGTCTATTCTCTGGCGCAACTATCAAATCACCTTGGATGAGACCTTTCCCAATGGCTTATTGCCTGTCCTGGTATTAAATGCCGAAGTCGCGTCTGCCCGGTATCGAAGTTATTTTGTAACCATGCTGGGTACGTCCAAAAAAGGATATTATCATTTATTTACCCTGCCGCAACAATATTTTTATAAAAAACAATTGTATTTTGAACTATTTGATGAATCGAGCAGCAAACGTATGGCTAGATGTACTTTAACATTATCGGATTGAACAAGTGGAGCGTATCGTAAATAAACGGCAATCAGAAACGGGGAAGATACGCTCTACTCAAGTAAAACGTAGGAGGTTCCCCATTCAATGGGACTTTTGCATACCCCGGTGAAATTATAAAAAAATCAAAGGAGGTATTGCCATATTGTTAGCAACTCCAGCAAAATATACTCTGGTTTCGGGAAGCGGTGAAGGGAAAACAAGTTTAAATGCTTTCGATAGAGCCTTATTGACCTCTGGATTAGGGAATCTCAATTTAATCAAAGTTTCCAGCATCCTGCCGCCCGGGACCCAATATCAGGAAAAAATCGAAATTCCCTTTGGTTCCTTAGTTCCAACCGCGTATGGTTCTCTTACCAGCACAAAGCCCGGAGTTATCATTGCGGCGGCTGTTGCGGTAGGAATTCCGGCTGCAGACACTTTCGGTGTAATTATGGAAACTTCGGATTATTGTACAAAATTTGAAATCGAAAACCGAATTGCCAAGATGGTCATGGAAGCATTTACCATGCGCAATATGGATTATCAGGAAATAAAAGTCTGTGCCGTTGAACACAAAGTTGTTGATTGCGGAGCAGTTTTCGCAGGTTTAGCGCTATGGAATGTTACGAGGTAAAAAATCACCAGCTGGTTTTAAAACCGACTAAAACCACGCCAATAATAATCAATGCGGCGCCGACCACTTTCGGTAAAGTTAAAGACTCGCCCAAAAAATACCACCCCACCCACATGGTGATTAAGGGAGAAGTTGCTAAAACTAAAGAAGTTTGGCCGATATCCCCTCTTTTAATTGAAGCATAGTAAGCGATGTCTCCGGCAAAAGTGGCCAAAAACGCTTCGATGGCCAGATAAAACCAACGCTTGGTCGGTATCATATTTAAACGGCTAAAACTTCCACTCGCTATTGCCCAACCGCCGACAAAAAGCACTGTAATAACTGTTCGCGCAACAATACCGTCAATTGGGTTAACTCCACGCAGACCTACTTTACCAAATAACGGCGCCAATCCCCAGCAAACAGCCCCGAATAAGGCAATGATAAAAGCATTCATCCATCTTCCCCCATTCCGCCATGAAGTTAACCCAGTTTATTTTTTAATTCCCGGACCACGCTCGATGACCCTGATCATCGGCCGGTAATGGTCAACTCCCAAATCCTTTCTAACCTTTTTGCCATTAGCCTCTTCAATAATTAACCAGTTTTTAACGGTCATTCCCTCGGAACCCTCAACTACAACACGCTCTTCTCCCGGGTTCAGTGAATAATTGAAGTGATAGATAGTTTTAAAATCCTGACGGTTAATAATTTGATGGTGCCAGGAAACTATCGGGGGATAATTTTTTCCATAAAGCGCCATATATAATGTATTATCTTTGGTATCGGCCCAAATTAAGAGCGGGGAATCCGTATTGTTTTTAAATTTGAAATCCTTGTTACCATCGGCGACAGTGGCATCCTGGCCGGGAGGAACATAGGGAACCAACATACCATGGTGCCTGCGTTCAATGATCTTCAAATTGGCCAAAACCGCAACATTATACAATGTCGAAGCTATTTTACATACCCCTCCTCCGATGGTTTTAATCAGCTTGGTTCCGGCATAGGTTGGGCCATCCATAAATCCCCGTTCCCGATTGTATGGACCGGCAACTTTATTTAAGGAAAAAACCCGGTTTGGCGGGAGAATGCAGCCCGATATGATATCTGCCGCCAGGGCCACATTGTATTCCTCGCCCGGTAAAGGATCCGGCAAAGTGGTTTGAAAAGCCGACATCCGTACTGATGTCCTGTACTTAGCGCAAATCTCATGAAAACGACGGTCATTCTCCCATATCAATGTTCCTTTGGTTGGCCTTCCCAATTGATGAGTCATGAATTGATCGCCGTTTTTATCTTTAGATTCGGCCTCCAAATCGGGGATTTCGGCTTTGGATATATGATGGGAATTCAACCGGTTTTCAACCTCATCCCGATGTCGATAAAATAACACGGTACTCGTAAAACCTCCGATTGTCAAACTAAAAAATATCACAACCAGTAATATTTTTTTCGCCGAATCCTTCACAAAAAATCCTCCTTCAAGCGGACCTAATCCATAGTTATTCCCCAAAAAATAAATCATGAAAAAAAAATCCTATTCCTCGGCGCGGAATGGGATTTTAATCAAAAACAAATCGGTTTCGCTGATTATGAATTTGCCCGTTCTTTAAAAGCTACCATCAGACAACGCCCTGTTACTGAAGCCAATACAATAAATCCCCCAACCAAAGCCCATGGGCCGGGAATTTCACCAAAAGCTAAAAATACCCAGAGTGGATTTAAGATCGGCTCAATAATCGGGATTAAAATAGCTTCCAGCGCAGTCACATAGCGAAAAGCCGATGCATATAAAATGTAAGAAATTCCAAGTTGAAAAATGCCTAAAATCGTCAAAGGCAACCAACCTGATAGGCTAGGCGCAGAGTAAAATATGAATGGCAAACCAATAAAGAAGGTTAATATATTCCCCAAAATAACCGACTCCAAAGGGGAATCATCTTTCTGTTTACGGAGAAAAACAGCAGTTAACGCAAAAGTGATTCCGCTCAGGATCCCGCAAATATTTCCCGAAATATTGCCGACAGATAATTTATCCATAAAGAAAAGACTCATGCCGGAAAGGACAATTCCAATGGTCAACCAATCCAATTTACTGACCTTTTCTTTTAAAATCCAGACGCCGAAAATGGCGGTATATATAGGAGCGGTATATTGCAATAAAATCGCATTCGCTGCAGTTGTTAATTTTGTAGCAGCAACAAACAAGATTACGGTTCCCGCATAAGCCAATGCGCCCAGAATCCGTGATGTTGACCACTGAAAATGAATTTTTTGGTAAAAGGCCAACATAACCAGGGCAGCAATTCCACTACGGGCGCCAGCAATTGCGATCGGATTCCAATCAATCGACTTTATCAGCAAACCGCCTAAACTCCAAAGAATTGATGTTCCAACCAAAAAGCCGATGGCTTGATTCCGTTCTTTGCCTGGTTTATAGGCAACAAAATGATTCAAAGGTCTACTCCCTTTCAAGTTCAATATTGGTTTTTGACGAATTTTTAGAAAGCTCCTTGGCCAATATCACAATAATCGTTCCGGATATAACACCCGCCCCTCCCAACATCTGAAAACCGGTTAATCGGTCATGAAAGAATATCACGGAAAGTCCTATCGTAACCAGCGGTTCCAATGTGCTTAAAATACTGGCGGTTGTTGGTCCGGTTAATTCCAATCCTTTGAAAAAGCTCAAGATTGCCATGATTGTTGAAAAGATAACAATGCCTATCGCTGGTATCCATGCGCCAACTCCAAAGTTAAAATCAAGGGCGCCCATGGCAAAACCCAGAATCGTAAATGAAAAAGCGGCAAATAAAGTTACGTAGGCGCTTGAAATGATTGAAGGTATCTTTTGAATCAAACGGTTACCCAAAATAATATACCCGGAATAAACCAAGGAAGCGCCCAAAGCCAATGATATCCCCATCATATTTATCTTGTGCGACGGCATTCCCAAAACCAGCAATAGGCCCAAAAAGGTCATCGCAATTGCCACAAAATGACACTGGGTTAATTTTTCATGATTCATAAAGAAAGAAAGCAATGCAACGATAATCGGATAGGTGTAAAACAGCAAAGCGGCTAAGGATGGCGAAATAAATCGTATGGCATTGAAGTAAAGCGTAGATTGTAGGGTATAGATAATACCACCCATCATAAAGAGGGAACCCATTTGAAAAAGAGGTAGTTTGATTCTTTGGCCCATAATTCCAAGGGCGATGAAAAACAATGCGGCGGAAACTGAAAAACGGATCCATAATAATGTTGAAACATTCATTTTACATTGATAAGCATACAATGCCAAAATCGGCATGACGCCAAAACCCATTGCCGAGGCAATAATCAGATAAACACCTTTATAAAAACGATTCATTAACTTTCACGACCTCTGGAAAGATTTACTATATATTCGAAATGCCAATTCAATTACCTGCAAATAAATTAAAAATTGTCTTTCGGAATCCGGAAAAGATTCTATAAAATTGGATAAACTATTCCGGTGTCATCAAAATTAGTGTAAAATTTGGAAGAGAGAGCTTTATCTTCAACTTGTTCCCGGTAATTTTTCGAAGGGGTTTTACGACGATAAGTCAAAAGGAGCTAAACATGAGACCATATCACAACAATCACCAACCATTGGGTGGAACTCGGGCTGTCCATGCTACATTTGCCGGAGGCTGTTTTTGGTGCATGGTGTCGCCATTCGAGTCTTTGCCGGGAATCTTCAGAATTACCAGCGGATATACCGGGGGGCAACTTACAAATCCTTCTTACGATGAAGTCTGTTCGGGAGAGACGGGCCATTATGAGGCCATCGATATTACTTATGATCCGACCCAACTGTCCTATCAAGAATTATTGAAGGTTTACTGGCGGCAGATCGATCCAACCGATTCCGGCGGACAATTTGCGGACCGCGGCTCTCAATATCGGAGCGCTATTTTTTATCATACCCCTGACCAAAAGCGATTGGCCGAAGAATCCAAAGCGGAATTGGAACTTTCGGGACTCTTTGACAAACCCATTGTTACGGAAATCAAAGCGGCTGAAACTTTTTTTCCGGCTGAAGAATACCATCAAGATTTCCATCATAAAAATAGCGACCACTACCAAAGATATCGCAAAGGTTCGGGACGCCCAACTTATCTGGATCAAACTTGGAAAGGATGTAAAATTCCCCCCGGCGAAAACGAAAAACTCATTTAAACGACTGGAGGTTTCCAATGCTGAAAGAAAAATTGACACCGATACAGTTTAAAGTAACCCAGGAGAATGCGACCGAACCTCCCTTTCAAAACGAATACTGGAACCATAACAAACCTGGGATTTATGTCGATATCGTCTCCGGAGAACCTCTTTTTTCCTCTCTGGACAAATTTGATTCCGGCTGTGGCTGGCCGAGTTTCAGTAAGCCTTTAAGTATCGATGCAGTGATTCAAAAGCAAGATCAGTCTCATGGAATGGAGCGAATGGAAGTCCGCAGTAAAAAGGCAGATTCTCACCTGGGACACGTTTTCGAAGACGGTCCAGTTGCCAAAGGCGGACGACGGTATTGCATCAATTCCGCAGCATTACGATTTATTCCCCGTGAGGATTTAGAGAAAGAAGGTTATGGCCAATATTTTGTTTTATTCAATCCGTTATAAAACTTTAACCTCAGGATTGTTTATTTTGGGCGATTTTTTCCGCCAATTCATTTAGATAAGCCCAGCGTTCCAATAATTGATTTAATTTTTGCTCAACTTGTTCCTGAATTCCCGTTAGTTCCTGCAATTGGAGATAATCGCTGCCGGCTTGTTCAATTTTTTGCTTAATATCAGCCAGTTCCTTTTCAACACCGGCAATTACCTGATCGATTTCATCAAATTCGCGTTGTTCTTTATAACTGAATCGAAGCGGTTTATCCTTCCCGGCCTCCCGCTCTTCGAAATGATTCTTCTCAGGTAAATTCACCAGGGATTTCACCCTATCCTCCGGTAACGGCAGATTCTGTTTTTCCAAATATTCTTGATATTCCGAAAAATTACCAACAAAATGCTCAACCCGGCCGTTTCCGGTAAATATTAATAACTTCTTGGCGATTCGGTCCAAAAAGAAACGGTCATGGGAAACAGCAATGACCACTCCTGTAAAATCTTCCAAAAAATCCTCCAAAATGCTTAAAGTTTGAATGTCAAGGTCATTGGTAGGTTCATCCAAAAGCAAAACATTGGGATTGGCCATTAAAATCCGTAATAAAAAAAGCCGGCGTTTTTCGCCTCCGGAAAGCTTATGAATGGGAGCCCATTGAAGCGCGGGGGGAAACAAAAAACGTTCCAGTAATTGGGAAGCGCTAATCGATCCTCCATCATCCCTCTGTAAATGTTCGGCCTGATCTTTAATATAGTCAATAACTCTCTTCTCCTCCGGCAGTTTAGAGTGTTCCTGAGTGAAATGACCGATTTTGACTGTAGGACCCGTTTCTATTTGTCCTTCATCGGGCGCTATTTTTCCGGCAATCAAATTCAGCAAAGTGGATTTGCCGATTCCGTTGGGTCCAATCATCCCGATTCGGTCATTCCGGGCAAATATATAGTCCAATCTTTCAATAATAAGACGTTCGCCGTAACTTTTGCTCACTTGCTCGAGGGAAATGATTTTCTTACCCAGCCGGCTTGATCCTGCAATAATCTCCATCGAATGCTGTTCGGTATCGCCCATTTGTTCCTGTAATTCTTCAAAACGCTCAATCCGGGCTTGCTGTTTGGTACTGCGAGCCTTTGCGCCTCTCTTAATCCAAGCCAGTTCCCGTTTAAACAGATTCTTTCGCTTCGCCGTCAAAGTCTTTTCCAGTTCTTCCCGTTCGGCTTTTTTTTCTAAAAATAAACTGTAATTGCCGGAATAAGCGTAAAGATTTCCTTCGCTCAATTCAAAAATTCTTTCTGCCACCCGATCCAAAAAATAACGATCATGAGTGACCATCAACAGGGCGCCTTTGCGCTCCTTCAAATATAGTTCAAGCCAACTTATGGTTTGATCGTCAATATGATTGGTCGGCTCATCAAGAATTAATAAATCTGAAGGATTGATTAAGGCGGCGGCCAAGGCAACACGCTTGCGCTGACCTCCGGAAAGCGCCTGGATCTGGGCGTCAAAATTAGTGATCCCCAACCGGGTCAAAATGGTCTTGGCATCACTTTCGACCTGCCAGGCATTGACCGCATCCATCTCCTCGCCTAACTTAATTAATCTGTTTTGTAAGGATTGATCCGTGGGATTATGTTCGGCGCGGATTAATGTTTCTTCATATTCCCGAACGACTTTGATCACTGGGGAATTACCTTGCAGTACTTCTTCCAGCACACTGTGTTGTTCATTAAATTCAGGATTTTGAGGTAAATATCCAATTCTGGCATTACTCGAATAACTAATTCGCCCATTATCGGGCTTTTCCCATCCGACCAATAATTTGAGCAACGTCGACTTGCCCGTCCCGTTGATGCCGATGAGGCCGATTTTTTCTCCCTGATTAATGCCGAAGGTTAAATTTTGAAATAGTTCTTTGGCGCCGTAATTTTTGGAAAGCTGTTCTACGGATAAAATGTTCATATTTTGATCCTCAATTTTGGTTGACTTAATATTAAAGACTATACCATTCCCGGAAGCATGAATCAATATGGCGATTATAATTTCAAAAGGCACCCCCAAAATCATCACTTCCCCTTTGGTTACTTCGTGGAGGGTGATGCATATCTTAGAATATTCATAACCATTGCCCACCTTAATAATAGAGGCGTTTGAGATGACAAAATTCGAATTTATCAATAACATGAATATCGCATGTTCCAAGGCCCGGTTAAAAAACGCCCGTTTCAACCAGTCAGTTGTTTTTGCCCAGGCTGCGCTGGAATCCAATTGGGGAAATTCAGAATTAGCCCAAAAAGCGAGTAACTTATTTTCCACCAAAGCCGGGGAAACATGGCGGGGCGATACCATTCAACTGATGGGTCCGGAATGGAATTACCGTAGGGGGTGGTACCAAAGACTGGATAAGTGGCGTAAGTACCGGAATTGGACGGACTGCATCATCGACTATGCAAAAATTATCGCTGAAGTTTCTTGGTTCCAAGATGCGCTGCAATATTTAGATCAACCGGAGCAGTTTTTAAAAGCTTTGTTACCCGACCAAAACCACCCGGGTTGGGCTTCCGATCCGAATTATTTTCAAAAAGTATATCAAGTCGCGCTTGAATTGGAGAACTACGGAGGGCCGAAGTGGAATCAATAAATTTGATTATAAAAAAATGACTCAGGTAAGCCCTAAGCCATAATCCCCGCCGCGGGCTGAAGCCAACACGGCTGAGTTTTAAAGGAAATTTTCTAAAGGGTCTGTTGCAAAATAAAATTTATTGGACAACGGCTGTTCCTCTAAAATCGATGAAATTGAGACATATTTTCTGGTTCGGACGGACTCGAAATATCCCCTAAAGTCCGGGCCAACTCCACGTCATATTTAGCCTGTGTTGCCAAGTCTCCCAATGAAACCATACCCACCAACTGATTATTTTCTACGACCGGCAAACGCCTTACTTGACCTTGGGACATTAACGTAGCCGCCTGAGAAAGCCCGGTATCGGGAGATATTGTTTTAACACCGGCAGTCATAACATCACGGACCGGAGTTACTTTGGGATCTTTGTTATGGGCTACATTACGCACTACAATGTCACGGTCGGTAACAATCCCGATGATATTTTGTCCTTCACATACCGGCATTGCTCCAATATCATGTTTCTGCATAAGTTGGGCAGTTTCAACAACAGTAGTGTCGGGGCTGACAAAGGCGACGGTATCCGTCATAATATCTTTAATTTTCAATTGCGGAATCTCCTTTCAATTTTTTAATATAATGCCCCAGAATCATATGATCCATTCTTTTTTTATATACCTCGTAAATACAGAGATATTTTAAAAAATAAATTGCTCTTGGCGAAACGGAGGATTCAGTTTATACTATTAGGTAAAGAAAGAAAATAATAAGCAATTGAACAGATTTTTCCATGAGATTTTGTTGTTTACTAAAAATGGATCAAACTCAAAGGGAGGACTATTGAATGAGCACAGTCGAGGAAATGAAAGTCATTCAAGCAATTAACCGATTGGAAGATGCCCGTAAGCTTTTAAATGAAGTGTGTCAGAAAGATAATCGTTTTAATGAAAAGTTTAACGATATGAACGGCAATCTGGAAAAATTCGAACAAGATTTACGGGAAATTCAAGAAAAGCTCAATGTGGAAAATTTAGGGGTTAAAAGCATGTCGATTCGTTAATTTGAAGGGAGTTAGGCGTTTTATCGATACACCTATATTCCCTATAAAACGATTTTCAAACAAAGCCGCAAAATTTGGAATTCCGCTTTTTCCATTTTTCTGCGGCCTTTGCGTGAAATAGCCTGAAAATAGTATAAAACAGGAGTTTAAAAACGTTTTACTTCAAAGTTAATTTCCCGCTTCCCACATTTTTCTTCCATTCATAACCCACTGAATACGTTTTTTCCTTTCAATAAACGGCACTTTCATTCTTTTCATCGCCAGCCAAAGATCACCGGGGCTCATTGTGCCCTGATAATAATAGCGGTCAAGTAAAAAGGTCAGGATCATCGGGGACCACATCATGCTGCCATGAGAGTAATCTTTACCGATACATAACGCATTTTTAAAAGGACCAACGGCGCTCACCGGGTCGACCCGCCCATCACCGGTTAAGGCGTATTCAGGCGGAGAATCTTTACCCGGAAGTAAACCAGGGCCAACCCCGTAACGGTCCGGAAGCGCCGGATGATAATTGCCCTGCAAATCATAACTGCCAAAACCCAAAGCATAAATTGAAATTGCATGAGGAACCGCTTCCTTTAATTTCGGCATGCTACCAAAACCATCGCTTAAATTGGCAGTTTCCGGGTCCATCCATTTCATCATGGGCAAATAACGGCTGATGAATTCAGCCGCGGTTTTTGGATAAAGCGCGCCCAATTTCACGGTATGGGTGCGGAAAAAAAACTTCTCTGCAACCTGCAAGCCAAATTCCTGCGCGTTTTCCATATCCCACCTTCCGTTGTAAGTAACCCGTTGGCCCCGGCACTGCATTCCAATCTCATAAATTCCATACTGAGGGCCGCCAATGGAGACTAAGGAAGTAAAACGCCCGGGATGACATGACACAGTGTACCGTCCGACAATTCCTCCTAAACTATGGCCTATCCAGTGAAGTTCCGCGCCAGGCCAATTCCGGTCGATAAACTCCATCAAAGGCTCAACATAATCCCGCTCGACTTGAGGCAAATCCAGGCGCCAATCATACTTTAAATAAATCACATTGATATCCGCCAGTGGTTGTCGATTCCCTTTAGCGAATTGTTCCTGGAGAACCTGCCAATTATCAAAAATTTTGATACGTTCTCTCCGGTTGCGATGATTGATCCGTTTGGCCCAATAAGCCATTTCATGTTCCAATTGGTAATAAGAACAAAAAAAGTACTTAGAAACGGATGGCCCTTCACCGGTTGCCAGCATGGCTTGGGGAATCGGACGGTAATTGGGACCGGTTAAAAACGAAACATCTTGTCTTTTCCGTATATGGGGGTAAGGAGACTGTTCAAGCCATGACGGATCCGTAGAGGGAAGGCGGTCTAAACTCCCCCAAAATCCATAGGTAAATATCACAAACGTAGGCTTGGTTTCACCCCAAATTTGGGGTATTCCGATACAAAGTATAAAAAATAAAAGTACGAAGATTCTTAAAAGAAATTTGGGTTTCATAGAGGCTCCAAGTATTTAATAGTGATAAAACAAAACGGGGATTGCATTTCTTTGTCAAAAGTATGCGAACGCATGACCGTTTCCATTTGAATTAACCGATGGCCTTTATCCGAAATCGGCCGGGCTTCCTATAATCTTTAGTCTTTTTTTTTAAATGCTCCTGCTTTTCAAGGCTGAAAATTGTTTCCATCGCACCAAAATCAATTGAAAACAATATAATGTCAAAGGCGGTGAAAGTTCATGAATTTGACAACCAAGCCCTATAACCGGGAAGCAGCGGTTAAGTACGCCACCACCTGGGCGCTACGAAAAAATCCGAGATTTTATGATTATACCAATCTCGGGGGCGATTGTACAAACTTCGCTTCCCAGGTTATTTTCAGCGGCGCCCCCATTATGAATTATAATTCGGTCAATGGCTGGTATTATATAAACGCGAATCAAAAATCCCCATCATGGACGGGGGTTGATTTCCTGCATCAATTTTTGATTCAAAACCAAAATCGGGGCCCTTTTGCTCAGGAGGTTCAGTTAACCCAGATTCAACCGGGAGATATTATTCAAATTTGGTTTGGAAACAAACCGCACTTCAACCATTCCTTGGTAGTGACCCAAATAACACTGCCGATTACTCCCGAAAACATATCGGTATCCGTCCATACACCTGATTTTTTAAACCGCAAGCTTTCAACTTACCAATGGGTTAGCGCGCGGTATATTCATATTTTAGGAGCCCGATTATGATTTTTTCGGGCGTTCCGGCGCACTATTCCGGGACGAATCAGGCACCCCGGACCATAGCCGATTAAATCTTCCCGCCCCGCTTTCATTAAGGCCTCAAATACCAATTTATAATTCTGGGGACGCCGGTATTGAAGCAATGCGCGCTGCATCGCTTTTTCCTTTGGCGTCTTGGGGACATAAACAGTTTCCATATCGCGGGGATCCAATTCTGTATAATACATACATGTTGAAAGACTGCCGGGCGTCGGGTAAAAATCCTGTACCTGTTCGGGAGTATAATGGTTGTCCCTTAAATACTCGGCTAATTCTATCGCCGCCCCCAAATCACTCCCGGGATGGCTGGAGATTAAATACGGGACCAAATATTGTTCTTTACCGAGTTTTTCATTGATTGCCTTAAATTTCTTGACAAATTGATCGTAAACCCGGCGACTGGGTTTGCCCATTTTTTGTAATACCCGGTCCACTACATGTTCAGGGGCAACTTTTAATTGTCCGCTGATATGATGTTCGCAAAGTTCCTCAAAAAAATGGTCATTTTTATCCAGCATCAAATAATCGAAGCGAATCCCGGAACGGATAAATACCTTTTTGATTTCAGGAATCTCCCGAAGCTTTCTTAATAATTGCAGATATTCCCGGTGATCGACCTCTAAATTTTTACACCCGTCATTTTCCATACATTGTTTATCTTTGCATACACCCTTTTCCTTTTGAATATGGCAGGAAGGATTACGGAAATTGGCAGTTGGTCCCCCCACATCGTGGATGTAGCCCTTAAAATTTTCAGCCCATACTAATTTTTTAGCCTCATTGACGATCGAAGATTGACTGCGTTTTTGAATCATCCGTCCTTGATGAAAAGTCAGGGCGCAAAAGGAACACCCCCCGAAACATCCCCGGTGGCTCGTAATACTGAATGCCACTTCTTGAATAGCGGGCACTCCCCCGGCAGACTTGTAGATTGGATGGTAAGTGCGCTGATACGGCAAAGCATAAATCTGATCCATCTCCGCTTCCGACAGGGGAAAAGCCGGTGGATTTTGAACTAAGTAGCGGTCGCCATGGAGTTGTAAAAGTTTTTTGCCACGAATTGGATCCTGCTCCTGATATTGAATGCGAAAAGCCTCCGCATACTTTACCTTATCGGACCTGACATCTTCAAAAGACGGGACAATCACCGTGTTAGGTTCAAGATTCGCCTGAGTATCCTTTGACAAAGACTTTAACACCGCAGTCCCCCGAATATCAGCGATTTGGTTGATATCTTCGCCCCGGGTTAACCTGGCGGCTATTTCTAAAATGGGTTTTTCGCCCATTCCGTAAATTAAAATGTCGGCCTTGGAATCAACCAGAATTGAACGTCTAACCGAATCATCCCAGTAATCATAATGGGCAAAACGTCGCAAACTGGCTTCGATTCCCCCGAGTATAACCGGAACATTTTTAAAGGCTTCTTTGGCGCGATTGGCATAAACAATGACCGCCCGGTCCGGCCGCAACCCGGCTCGGCCCCCCGGGGAATAAACGTCCTCACTTCTTGGCTTCTTACTGGCTGTATAGTGATTCACCATGGAATCAATGACCCCGGAGGAAATCAAAAAGGCTAATTTAGGCCGGCCCAATACCTTGAAACTTGAGCTATCTCTCCAGTCGGGCTGAGCGATAATACCGACGCGGTATCCTTCATGTTCCAACACCCGGCTGATAATCGCCACTCCAAAACTAGGATGATCGACATAGGCTTCGCCGCTGATCAATACGAAATCCAGTTCGTTCCAGCCCCGCTCCGCCATGTCTTCTTTTGTAATAGGTAAAAAGTTAGAATTTCGCATAAGCTTATTTTGTCCCAGATAATGTAATTTTTTTACGATCCAAGTTTACACAATTGTTCCTCACCAAAGGAAACAACTGCCAAACCGCAATCAAATTAAGTCCCAGCACCACAATAAAAAGACCATTGTAACCTAAAAACTGGATAAATAGCGGCGCGATCAGCGGACCCAAAGTACCTCTAAGCCCCTGTAAATAAACGTTCACAGCCATGTAAGAATTAATTTCTCCTTGACCGGCCATGCATAGTACGCAATTTAGGGTAACCAAATCGAGACCGGCATTGACGATTCCCTGGAGTAAACCAACGAATAATAAAGGCCACTGGGTATTCACGAAACAATACATCAGGGGAACGCCGATATTCACCAAAAAAACACCCATCATCACTTTAAGGGGGGAATACCGATCGATTAAATAACCGCCCAAATAATAAAATATAAGCGAAGAACAATAGATGATCGCTGAAAAAGTCGAAATAAAACCATCGCTCACTTTCAAAGCGTCAACCTGAAAAAGGGGATAAGCCGGTAAAGAGGTTGCCGTAGCTAATCCAAATAGGAATAGAGCCAAAATAAACCGGCGGTAATGATGATCCGATTTAAAAATGGTCCAAGCAGAAATTTTTGGGCCTAAGGCGCGGGGTTGATCGGGAATCGCCGGCCGGATTCCCCTGAAAGTAACGGCAGAAGCGATTCCAAATAATGCCAGAAAAGGAAATAGAAAACCCACTCCCCACTTTGGCATCAGCATACCGGTTATAATGATAGAAACAACTTGAGCCAGCGCCGATCCCACCCGGACCCATCCCATTAATGTTCCCCGTATTTCAGCCGGATAAGCCTTGCGCATCGCATTACCATAGACTGTCGCGCTGATGGAGCCAAAAAAATAATGGAGAGCAAAAAACGCCAGATACCAATGGGCAGTAGCGCTAATTAGTAAAAGCAAGATCATGGCGCGGCTGGTCCCGTCGGCCAAGAAAACCATTTTGAATGGGTTCTCCTTGTCAAACATCTTCGCCCAAATTGGAGAAAGCATTAACCAAACGCTGGGTAAAGCCGCAAGCAGACCGACTTCAAATGTGGTAGCCCCGATACGTCTGGCCTGTATTAATATAAAAGCGTTTAAGCCGCCGTAAAACAGACCAAAAAAGATCGCCGCAGCCAAATCGCATTTAAAGTTGTGACGTACTTTGCGTGTTGTTTGAAAAAGTAATGAAAACAAAGTACACCTCCAGCGTCATCTAAAATCATTTTACTGGCAAGTATTTATTCTGTCTATACATTTTTTGTAAAACCAATTCAAATTCCACAAAAAAGTGGGTTATCCGGTTTTTTACGATGCAATTAAAAAGGGGCTGGCGCAAATACTTTTCCACAGCCCACTCATAATTGTTGCATCATCCTTATGGAATTCAATCAGTTTGATATTATGAAACGCGATCACCTACTCCTTTTATCCGGTAAGAACCCGGTATTCCCTGACGAAAGGGAGGGGTCCAAATCATCTTTCCTATATTGAGATTCCTTTTGATAATCAATTTTTTCCTCTCCTTTACCCTTTACACCACTGATGATTTCCGAAAGTTTTTGAACGATTAATTTTATACTTTCTGCTTGAGAGCTCAATTCCTCGGCTATGGATGCGCTTTCCTCGGCATTTTGGGCTGTCTGTTGCGTATTGACTTCCATTTGGCTCATTGTTTTAGTTATCTGGTCAATTCCTTGCAACTGTTCCTGACTGGCAGCAGAAATTTCAGCGATGATCTTATTGACCCTTTCAGCATTTGCGGTTATTTCAGTTAAGGCCATCCTGACTCTCTCGGCAGCCGAAACACTTTTGCTTGATAATTCGATATTCATTTGAATGATCCCGGCGGTATCCTTGGCTGCCTGAGTGCTTCGTCCAGCCAAATTTCTGACTTCTTCCGCCACTACCGCAAAACCCGAACCGGCTTCCCCGGCACGGGCGGCCTCAATGGCTGCGTTAAGCGCTAAAATGTTTGTTTGGAAAGCAATGTCATCGATTATTTTAATGATTTTAGCGATTTGAGCGCTGGAATTCTTCACCTCTTGGATCGAGTCCATCATTTCTTTCATTTCATCGTTGCCTTTATCCGCCGATTTCTTTGTCATTTCCGTTAGTTGAACCGTCTGCTTTGTATGAGTGACATTTTGACTAAACATCGATGTGGATTCTTGTAAAATAGAAGAAGTTTCCTCAATGGAAGATGCTTGCTCGGCGCTAGTCTGAGATAATTGTTGATTTGAAGCGGCCAATTGTTTGGAAGCCGCAGTCACCTCATGGGTACTATTGGATAATTGCCGAACAATTCCATCGATCAGACCAATAATCCTGTTGGCGAATTTCAAAGCGAAAAAAATGCACAAAATACTGATAATCATTAAAATAACTAGTAATACCCAGCCAATCGTTGCAACTTCGCGGTTTAATCCGGCCTTAACTTCGGTGTTATAATCCAATTCAGCCATAATAAGCGTTTGAACATGCTGGCTAACAAATTGACCTACTTTTTTGGTTTCGTCGAAAGAATCAACCGTAACTGTCATATTTTTATCACGGACAGCGTTCATTGTAGCATGAAAATTTTCTTTAAAAGCGCTGAATAATCTCTCGATGGAATCCAAATCATTCATGCCGGTTGGATCTTGAATATATCTTTTTAAAAATAATATATCCGCCTCACCCTGATTCAAGAGTTTCAGGCATTGCTGCTCGGTGTCAATATTATTGAATATGTATTTTTCAAGGTTTTGCGATATTTCCGTAACCGAGTTTGAAATTCTATTGGCTACAATAACGCTTTCAATCATGTAATCGAGGTCACTGATAAAACCTTTTAACGTGATATAAGAAAAAATACTGACTCCACTCATCAAAACAATAATCCATAAAAAACGAAAAATCACTTTTTTTCGAAAAGAAAACTCAAACCGCTTCATAATGTTTTCGCGAAATCTAGGTTGTATCAACTAATTTGTCCTCCGAAGCATCAATTTTAAAAACAAATAATCGACTCATATACATCGTTCTACCTAAAAAAATTATTCCAACAAAAAACACCAACATGATTCAATATATCTTTTATTAAAATTATCATTCTTTTAGCTGGGTTGCAAGTATAATTTGGTAATATATTATGGAATAAAAAATTATTTTTTTGACGGTATGGATTTTATTCCAGCCATTGATGAGGGAATTATTTTTTTCAGCAGGAATTCTCCCCCGGATGGTGAATATTTGATATAAACTTTTAAAAATACTTTTAAAAAGTGTTTTTGATACAGAGAATCATTTCGCCGAAACTTCACCGGCTTGATGTGAAAATTTTTCATCTTGATAAGGGATAATCATGAAAAAAGCAATTAACCAGGAATTAATGCGGGTCAATAACAAAAAATCCATTCTGGAATTAATCTTCAAAAAACCATCGCTATCGAAAGCGGAAATAGCAACCACTCTCGGTTTAAGCTCAACAACGGTCACTACATTCGTAAATGAATTAATGGCGGAGAATCGAATTATCCAGTGTGGAATCGCCAAATCAACGGGTGGCCGCAAATCCGCTCTATATCAATTGAATCCCGAGGCTTTTTATATTATTGGTGTTAATTTGTTAGTTGATAAATTAGTCTGGGTATTGGTTAACTCCGTGGGCGCCGTCATCCGCACCGGGGAAATATCCTTAAGCAGTAGTGATGAGTTGTATATCATTGATCTTTTAAATAAAACCATCGATGAAATCATCCTCCGGAACAACATTGCCTCTGAAAAAATCAGCGGTATCGGAATCGGAATTCCGGGAATTGTACAAAACTCTTCCGGAATCGTTGAATTAGCCCCTAATTTAGGGTGGAAAAATGTTAATCTACGGCAATTGCTGAATACCAAAAAATTAATTTTCATCGAGAATGAAGCGAATGCCGCGGCAATCGGCGAGCATTTTTACGGAACGGCTACCCGGGTTGCAAATCTGCTTTATGTTTCCATCGGTGTGGGAATCGGATGCGGGTTAATACTCAATGACCGGCTTTATACCGGGCATTCAAACCGGGCCGGAGAATTCGGCCATATGACGGTGGAACCCGGTGGGTTACGATGCAGATGCGGCAATCATGGGTGTTGGGAGGCCTATGCTTCCAATGACGCCGCTCTTCAAAAGTATAATCATCAGAATCCCGCTGATCCAATACAATCTTTTGAAGAATTCTTAAGCCGGGTCACCCAAAAAGATGCTCCGGCCATTGAAGTATTGGATTCCACGATAAAATATTTGGGGATCGGCATTGCCAATCTGATAAACGGATTAAATCCCGAAATGGTCGTCATTGGGGGTGAATTGGGCGAGATCAACGAAATCATTAGTCATAAATTAATCAAACAAATTAAAGATTGTAGCCTGGACAAAACTTTCAGTAATTTTATTTTGGAATTTTCCAAGTTGAAGAATCGCGCTACCGCTTTGGGTGTAGCGACTCAGGTCATGGAAATCGTTTTTAATCAATAATTTAAATAAAGGAGTTGACTCTATGGGATATTTATTAGGATTCGACATCGGCAGTTCCTCCATCAAAGCCACATTAATGGATTCTGTCACGGGTAAGGTTATCGCTTCGGCAACTTCTCCTCAAACGGAAATGGAGATCATGGCGCCCAGGCCTGGATGGGCCGAGCAACACCCCGATACTTGGTGGCAACATGTAAAATCAACCACGGCAATGATTAAAAGCAGCAGCAAGATTGATTTATCGGATGTGGAGGCGATTGGCCTTTCCTACCAAATGCATGGACTGGTCATCGTCGACAAGGATCGGAAACCATTAAGACCGGCCATTATCTGGTGTGATAGCCGGGCTGTATCCAACGGCGAGGATGCCTTCAAAAATTTAGGTTCGCAAAAGTGTTTATCCCAATTACTGAATTCACCGGGAAATTTCACAGCCTCCAAATTAAAATGGGTTCAGCAAAATGAACCCGATATCTATCAACGAATATACAAGGCCATGCTTCCGGGCGACTATATCGCCCTGAAAATGAGCGGCGAGATCAAAACCACTCCCTCCGGATTATCCGAAGGTATCCTCTGGGATTTCCAAAATGGAAAACTCGCCCAAATGCTTTTAGATTATTACGGTATCTCCTCCGATCTGATTCCCGATCCGGTGCCGACCTTTTCGATCCAGGGCGAGTTAACCCCGCAAGCCGCTGAGGAATTGGGTCTGAAACCCGGGATTAAAATAGCCTACCGGGCCGGCGATCAGCCCAATAACGCTTTTTCGCTGAATGTTTTGGAACCCGGTGAACTGGCGGCGACCGCCGGAACCAGCGGCGTTGTTTATGGAGTCGGCGATAAACCCAATTATGATCCCAAATCCCGCGTGAATACCTTTGTCCATGTCAATCATGAAGCAACCGCTCCGCGGTATGGTATTTTACTGTGCATGAACGGTACCGGTATCTTAAACCGCTGGATGAAAAGCAACGTGGCCGAAGGATTGTCCTACGAAGAAGCAAATCAACTGGCGGCCAAGGTTCCGGTCGGCTGTGACAATCTGACGATTCTTCCTTACGGCAACGGCGCCGAACGCACTCTCGAGAACAAAAATATCGGCGCTTCCATTCACGGTCTCAATTTTAACATTCATGACCGCGCTTACCTTCTCCGGGCCTCCCAGGAAGGGATTGTATTCGCCCTGAATTACGGTATTGAAATCATGGAAAACATGGGAATCAATATCCAGACCGTTAAAGCCGGCCATGCCAATATGTTCCTAAGTCCGATTTTCAGTGAAGCCTTTGCCACTATCACTGGCGCCGAGGTTAAACTCTATAATACCGATGGTTCACAGGGCGCTGCCAGGGGTGCCGGGCTTGGATCCGGTATTTTCAAAGATTTTCAGGAAACCTTCACCGGGTTACAGGCCGTCAAAACCATCGAGCCCAATGCAGCCTTAAAATCGGCCTATCAAGAGGCCTATCAAAATTGGAAGGCGATCTTAAAACACCTGCTTGAAACCAGTTGATAGGACCCATCCGTAAAGCGTTATCCCAATGGAAGCATCATCGAAAACCCGTTTGATTTCGGTGGTTACCTTTCGGTAATACCGTATCATATTCAAAATGTGGTTAACTAAAAACAAAGGGAGGAAACAAAATGTCGAAAAAATCATTGCATGCAATTTGTCGTTGGACTTTTAACCCGGGAAAAGGCGGTTTTACCCCCGGCGATATGCGTCCGGCCTGGGCTGCCAACAAGCTGGATGCTGTCGGAATTATCGGCATCATCAAAGAAAAAATCGCGCCTAAAATGCCCGACAATGTTGAACTCGGATTTGAAGTCCATTATGACAGCGAAATTGATGAAAAAACCGCCCCGGCTGTTGCCGATGCCCTGCTTGACGCGAAAATGCATCTGGCCATGATCACCCCGGGCGCTCATTCCCATTTCGGTTACGGCGGGGTTTGTTCCTTGGATCCCAAAGAACGGAAAGCCGCCGAAGAATTAGGAATCCGCACGGTCGATTTGGCCTATGGTCCTATGAAAAAAGCCTGGCATCCAGATAGCGCCAAAGCACCGGCTTTTGTCCTCTGGAACGGTTCTTACGGTTACGATTTAGCCTCGGTTGGGGTTAAACAAATGTATCAAAACCTGAAAGAAAGCATTGCCGGCCTCTGTAAATATGAGGAGAAAAAAGGCGGCAGCCTTTATATCGGTTTTGAGCCCAAACCCAATGAAGGACATCCGGCGATGATCATTCCGACCGTGGCCTCCGCCCTGCTTTTCTGGCGCCGTATCGAAGAAGAATTCGGCGTCTCCCGCAAGAAAAAAGGGGTCAACAAAGAATTCGGCCATACTGAAATGATTGGCCTTGACCACGTGTATGATTCCGTTGAAGAGCTGGATAACGAGGCCATGGTCCACATGCATCTAAACAGCCAGGGATATAACGACGGTATCATTCTCGGCGGCCCTGGAAAATACGACATTGATCACGGCACCCGAATCAACGGCATGAATATCGCCATCGCCGGCCTGATCGACGAAGCCGGGTTCCAGCGCTGGAAAGGCCATGACATGGTACCCCGGGCCTACGATAATGAAGAACAAGCCATTGACCGGATTGTCAGAAGCATCTTAAGCTGGGAAGCATGCGCTAAAGCCGCTACCGAGCTGGATACCAATCAATTGTTGAAACACCTTGCCAACCGCGAGACCGCCAAGGCGGAAGACATGATGAGAGCCGCAGTGGTAAGCGCCCAGAAACATTTTGACCAGATGTACAAGTGATTTACGAACGAGCATTGAAATTCGGCTTTTGTAAAAAAACAGTCCCGATTAACGATTCGGGGCTGTTTTTATGAAATGAACAATGATCGATCTTAATTTTCCGGTTGCTACCTTAACCCACCGCCAAGTAGCCTAAATCTCTTGCAGTTCGAAAAGCCGCGCTGAATTAATTTTCGGTAAAATAACACTAAGTTCACCCTGATCCTGTTGCCACCCAAAACTGCATCCAGCATCCGACGGATACCCGACATTGACCCTGACTTTTTTCCCTTTTAAAAATTTTACCGGCAAACGGCAGTATTCGTTAGAACCTTCCAATCTCCATACTGCAAGATAGGTTTTCCCGGTACACCTTAACCCCCAACTAATCCACGGATCTTCAAATGTGGGTAATCCAAGGGGCCAAAACGGCAACCCTTGCGGAATATCGCACCGGATTGATTTATAATAGGCCAATCCTTCCCGCACCCATTGCAGCCTTTCCTGAGACAGCTCTGCTAAATGACCGCTTTGATGAACTCGCATCAGAATTGCGTTCACCATATTAAAGATAACCTCTTCAATATCCCCTTCGCGTAGAGGATAAGACCAGATTGCGCACTGTTCCGGAGTCACTCCGGTTGCGCATGATGCGGCAATAGCCGCATATTTGCGGTAATCGGTTTGATCGCTGCTGGATTGGATGCTATGCCGGCTTAACAGGGCATAATCCATACGCATTCCGCCGCTGCTGCAGTTTTCGATGACCAGATCCGGATAATCAACAAAAATCTTGTCAAGCCAAGCCAAGTATGCCCGGTTGTGTTCTAAAAGACCGTCGCCGAAACTGTCAGCCCCATTTTCAGTACCAATACCGGCATTGATATTATAATCCATTTTAATATAGCCGACACCATATTCCTTGACCAAACGCTTCATAATCCCATCAGCATGTTTTCGAACTTCCGGATTGCGAAAATCCAGTTGATAACGGCCATGATCAATGACTCGTTTATCATGGCGGATAAAAAACCAATCATCCGGGACTTGACTGGCCAGCGGACAATGAATACCCATCACTTCAATTTCCAACCACAATCCCGGGATCATCCCTTTAGACCGGATATAATCAAGGGGTTCCTTAATGCCACACGGAAAACGAAGTTTGGCCGGCTGCCACTCTCCGACTCCGTCCCACCACTCGCCGTCGGAATACCAGCCGGCATCAATACAAAAATATTCACAACCGACTGCAGCTGCGGCATCAATCAGCGGGATCAATTTAGCCGTCGTTGGATCGCCCATTAAACAATTCATATAGTCATTAAAAATAATGGGTAACTTTTGATCATCGACATTGGGACGCCGTATCACTCTGCGATAATGGGTCAAAGCATGAATGGCTTTTTCAAAATCACCGGCTACGGAACCAATAGCGACCGGGACCGAGCTAAAAGAATCTCCCGGGGATAATCTTTTCCACCAATGATTTTCGTTCTCGGTGGGTCCGCTGAGCTGTAAGTAAAGGTGTTCGGCAATGTCGCTGATTTCCCAATGCCAGGAGCCATTATTTTCAATCTGCCAAAATAATAAATTTCCGGATTCAATGTTTTCAAAACAACCCATCGGCAAATATTGGGAAGTGGACCAAGTGCCGTTGTTTGAAAAAGCAAGACGCTTGATGGAAAAAGTATTCACCTTTGACAAACCAAGCTCGGGGAGAGAATTTTGACGCCATTGTCCCTCCCCATACCATGCATTATGGGGGATATGCAACCTGCTTTTTTGTTCCCAGGATAATATTCCTTCTTTAGCGATTCCAGTTAAAGCGAATGACGAAACATATTCCAGGGTCTTGATTTCTCTGCTCACGTTGTGAATTTCAGTCCAGGAACGCACCATCGGGATACCGTCAAAAAATTGTACATGGCTGGTGACCATCAAACCGGAGTCTTCCATTTCAAACTCAAGTTTTCGTCCATGCGCCGCACGGTAATCATGGTGCGTTTTATAAATCAACCGCCCGCCGGGCATGGTCCCGGTATGTTTTGAGCCGTGGTGGTCGTCCTGATTCTCGCCGGCCATCTGAATTTCCACGAGCCGGAACATTTTTTTTTGTTCTTCGGTTATGGTTTCAGGATCAAAAGTATGGGAAGAAAAATGCAGCAGACGAAGATCCTGATTTTCAGTAACTTCCAGAACTAAGTGTAAACCGTTTTCTTCGATGACAATCTCCATTTTCATATTTCCTTTCAATGGCCCTTTATAGGAAGCATATTGTGGCTTATCCTTTCACCGCTCCGACTGTCATCCCTTTGACGAAGTATTTCTGTAAGGTGATGAAAAGAATCGTTACCGGCAATACCGATATGACAATTGCGGCCATGGCGGTTGTATAGTCGCTGGTATACTGGGAGAATAACGCCTGAATCGCTACAGTAAGCGTTTTAAGTTCTTTCAAATTGATATAAAGATTCGCCATCAGGTAATCATTCCAAATTTGAAAAGCCTGCAATATTGTCAAAGTGGCTATCGCCGGTTTTAAGAGCGGCAATACAATGGAAAAATATGTCCTATAAATTGAACAACCATCAATTTTGGCGGCTTCTTCCAACTCCACCGGAACAGTGGATATAAAACTCGTCATTAAAAATACACCAAAGGACATACCGGTTGCAATATACATCAAGATAATTCCAATCCGGGTATTGGTCAATCCGCTTTTATATCCGATGATATAAATGGGAAGAAACAATGCCTGGTAGGGAATAAAAATTCCTAATAAAAAATAAATATAACTAAATTTGAAAAACCCGTTCTTGCAGCGGGCAATGGCCCAGGCCGCAGCTCCGCACATAATTGCCAATACGAAAACCGATATCGCCGTATAAAAAAATGTATTCAAAAAAGTAGTCGTTAAATCAAGTCTTTTAAATGCCGTGATATAGTTATCCAGGTTAAAACCTTGCGGTAGAGACAAAGGGCTGTTTAGATAAAGCTCTTGGGTGGTTTTAAAGGAATAATTAACAATGATCAAAAGAGGCACCGCAAATAAGACGGCTATCATTGTCATCAATAATTGAGTCATGCCGATTCCAAAGGTGTATGATTCATTGTCGCCCGTTTTTGATTTTTGGGCAGCTGTTCGTTGTTCCGTTTCACGCATTAATTCTGAATGAGGTTCCTTATTCAGGGTCGTCATCATAGTTGCACCTCCTTCTTTTTGAGAAAGCCCAATTGGATTAAGGCTATCACCAGAAGGACCAACACCAAAACCACCGATATCGCAGAACCATATCCATACTGTCTTCCGCTGATCGCCGTATTATAAATCTGATAAATAATGGAAGTCGAAGCTCGTCCCGGACCTCCCTGGGTAGAAGAAACCATTAATTCATATACTTTTAATGATCCGGTGGTAATACCGACGATACAAATTGTAAACGCCGGAGCCAGCATGGGAATTGTTATACTGCGGAATTTGCCGAAAGAACTTGCCCCATCAATACTGGCGGCTTCATATAAATCGTTTGGGATAGACTGCAAAGCCGCAAGGTAAATCAACATCCAATAACCAATCCATTGCCAGTTATTGGCGATTAACATCCCGGCGAGCACCGTTTTTCCATCTCCGAACAACAGGAAATTAAAATGGGTTCCCATCCATTCATTGAGTGCGGGCAGAATATTGGAGAACATTCTTAACCATATAAATCCTACAATGACCGCACTAATCAGACAAGGTATAAACAATATGGTACGGTATATTTTTTTCCCTTTTAAAGCGCTATTCAAGGCAACGGCAAAAAGTAAGGCAAAAGTATTTTGGATCATAGTATTCCAAACTGTAAATTTGATCGTAAAAATCCAGGCCTGGATGACATAGGGGTCCGAGAAAGAATGGAAGTAATTTTGCAGCCCTACAAATGGTTTGTTCGCAGTCATCCCATTCCAACTCGTCAGGGAATAACCAAACGCAAGCATTAACGGAATAATCAGCCCGATCGTAAAAAGTATCATGCCGGGTAAGATCAGTGAAATATATTGCAACAATTCAATTCGAGCCAACGATTTCTGGCGCATGATGCTATCTCCTTCTAAAAAAATAAGGGGAATAATGAAAACCAGCACTATTCCCCTAGGATTAAGCCACTCTCATCGTTTCATGGTTTGCTGTTTGCTTTTCGGTTATCGGCCGCTTTCAAAGCATCGTTTAAACTAATCGTCCCTTGCAACCATGCTGCGATATCTTTGGCATTCTCTTCCTGGAACCCGCCCCATTGTAATTGATTGTTGCCGCGATTGGCATCAATGATTTTTCCTGCCGCGGCATATTTATCAATATCTTTTTGGCTGGGATTCGGGAACGTCGGACTTACGCCCTTAAGCATGGAGGCAGTCTTGGTTTGATTATAAAATTCTACAGCCGCTTTAACATCGCCGGTAATCACCTCAAACACCTTATCAACTTCAGCGGAGTGCTTGGTTTTAGCGCTCTTCATCCAAGTCATGTTCGGCTCAAAAATAAGCTTGGCGTCGCCGGTTTGATTGGGGAAGGGAAATACTCCGAAATCAAAGTTTTTATCGACATTCATGAAATTTTGAATCGACCAGGATCCGGATACTTTCATCGCGGCTTTTCCCTGAACCATTCTGGCGTCACAATCGGTTTGCCCGAGCGAGAACGTCTCTTTGCTCCAGGTGTTATCATAAATCAACTTATTATATTCATAACATTTTTTGTAGGCAGCCGATTTCGCAAAAGATTCTTTTCCGGCGCGGAATTGATCCCCCCAATGGGGCGCTTTATTGAATACCTCATTAATGGCAAATTGCATTGTAATATTACCGATACTCCACGAATCAACCATATGGGTTGCAAAGGGAGTAATACCCTTGGCCTTTAACTTGTTGATAACCTCAGCCAATTCAGTTTGAGTCGCGGGTATTTTTAAACCATTTTCCGTAAATATTTTCCGGTTATAATATACTCCTTGATAAAGGCAATTATAAACAATCCCATAGGTTTTTCCTTTCACGGTTACCCCGGGAATCGCGGCAGGCAATACTCTTTGGAGATAGCTTTTGCCGTTTAGAGCGGCCAATAGTCCTTGGCTGCCATAGACCGCAATATCCTGGGCTTTACCAATGATGATATCCGGCAAACCCGATTGGATGTACTGTTGCATTTTGGGATGAAAATCTTTGCCCCAATCTACTGCTTCCCACTGTAAGATGATATTAGGATATTTTGCAGCCACGGCTTTCTGGACGATATCTTCCAAACCGGTGTCGGTAGTTGACTGTCCCGCAAAAACCGTCAAAGTTACTTTTGGATCTTTCGCCGCGCCATAGGCAACCGCCGAAATAAGTAATCCGGTAATCATCAGTACGACCATGAAGCGTTTCATTACTTTTCTCATCATCTATACCCCCTTGTTATTAAAAAAACAACTCATTGTTCTCAGGCAAACGCTATGGCGCCCTTCTTCCATATACGCCTCCTTCCAAATGAAATTCAACTTACAGGCGTCCATTTTGTGTCATTCAAAAATTTAGCCGGAAAAGAAATTAAAAAAACTCCAATAACTGTTGGAAACAGTACCGGAGTTGTCAAAGACTCCGGCTATCATCTGAATGTTAATGCGAGGTAAATATTTCTGTGAAAATTTTCAGATTCCTGCCGGATTAATATGAAAAAAATATTTTTTTCAGACCAACTTCATTTTTTTCTCGCTTTCCCGATTGATACCTGAAACCGTCGATGCCCCCAATGACTGACGTTCTATTACTTGAGTCGGCAAAAGGATTTGACGCTGTTCAAGAATATTGTCGTTTAACAATACCAATAACATTTCCGCAGCCAATCTGCCCATTTCAACCACGGGCCAATGAACGGAAGCCAGGGGCGGGACAACGAAGGCCGAGGCCTCGTCATCGTCAAACCCGATTAAAGAAGCATCATCCGGTACCCTGAGCCCTCTTTCATATAACGCGCGCATCACTCCGGCCGCCAAAAAGTCATTATAAACAAAAAATCCGGTCGGAGTTGGACTGGCGTTATCCAGCAAACGAATCGTGGCCATATAAGCCTCCTGTTGCGATTCACCGCCTTCAACCGTATAACGCTCATCATACCGGAGTTGATAGTCTTGTAACGCTTTCCGGTATCCCTCCAACCTTGCCATTGCGGCTAAGGTGTTTAACTTGCCGCTGATATGGGCGATATATTGGTGCCCGCGGCTAGCCAAAGCCGATGTGGCCGCATAAGCGCCGCCAAAGCTGTCAACATCAACATAAGGGGTGTTGAGTACGGAAACGGCCCGCCCTAAGGTTACAAAAGGACACTTCAATTCATCCAAAACTTTGACAAACGGGTCATCGATCTGAGTCTGCGCTAATATAAAACCGGCAATCCCATTTTCAGCCATTTCCAAAATTTGCTGCTTCGGGTCCATATCACGCCGGGCGGTGCTTAAAATGACCTGATATTCGCTGGTCTCAAAAACCTGGTGCACTCCGGCCAGGAACTTGCCGAAGAATGATGCGCCGTTGACAAAAACATCGGAACTTTCCACCAAAAAGGCAATCGCTTTGCCGTTCCCCTTCCGTGATTCATTCCGCAGCGGCGGTTCATATCCCATCGACTTTGCCAACGCGGATACCTTATCCCGAATTTCATCGTTTACACCGGCGCTTTCCGTCAATACCCTGGAAACGGTGCTGATGGATACCTGTGCGGCTTTGGCAATGTCGGTAATCGTTACTTTTTTGAATTTAGCCACAAATTTCGCCCCTTATTCACAAAACCTTTTCTACATTATATAATTTATCATCTGAAAATTCCATGCGAAATTGATAAAAAAGCAAAGGAACGTGAAAATTTTCAGCCTCTCGTTCATAAGCCGATCCTGCTGAGCGTCTTCTTGGCTAACCCCTTCGTCAACGCCTACCATAGAATCTCTTCCGGGTACTCTATCCCCTCCAAACTAAGTTCATTTTCGGAACATCCATGTTCCCGCGCTCCATTAACGACTACTTCCTTAATTTCGATATGGTCGGCATCGGAGTGGAATTCGGCGAGTCGTTTGGCAATCGCGGTCAAATTCTTCAGGCGTTTCTCGTGATTCATTTTTAAATATTTGATGTTGAGAAAATCCACATATTGAACAGCAATTTCATGGAAGCAAAGATAACGGTTATTCATCAATTTCAGCCAACGGTTAAAAGCGTTTTCAGTTGTTATTTCCTCAAAACACGCGGTAAAGGCCGCTTGAAACAGGCGAATTGTTGCAATGGGACCATCCCAGACAACATTTTTTTCGAATGCGAGGTCATATGCATATTTCGATTTTGTAAGGTTCCGCATCCGTAATTTTACCAAGTCATTAAGGGCCAGCATCACAAAAAACATTTCCGGATAAAGGCAGTTGCATTGATAATATACATTATTCTTGGGGAGGATCATAGAATGAAATTTCATGATCGTCTCATTGATGCCGTTTCCCACAAGTTCAATCTCCCGGTCACCCTGCATGGCGTGGCGGATATCATAACAGAACGCCAATATCCGAGCGGATATGTTATTGTAAGCCTGGGAATCATCGGCAGTTATTTGATATAAAGCATCGATTAAATTTTCAAAATCGTTAAAATCGCCGCTGATTTCGACTCCGGTCAAATTCGGGGTATTTTTTATTTGAATCATCGTAAAGTGGAATTTCCTTTCTGAATTTTTTCTGTACAAGCCAGCACCTATGATAGCCCTTCAAACGGTCTTTCATAAGAACCCATGAAAATAAAACGGGCCGAAGGATGCGCTCTAAACCGGCGAAGTTTTATTTTCATATTAGTTTTGCTATTTTAATCGGAAATTCCTCTATTTATCGTGTTAGAGCCCGGGCTGAAAAAACGACCCGGATGATGAGGTTTTTATGTTTTAAAAATGCAATCTGCCGGATTCATCAAGGCCTTCTGTTTATACTTCCTAAAACGGATTTCCTATTTCAATGATGTGATGATCGGGATCATATATCCTGAATATTTTTTGCCACGGCAGTTCAACAATTCCATGAACCACCGGGACTCCCTTTTCAATCATTTTCCGGTATTCTTTTTCAAGATCTTCGGCTTCGAAATAAATGATGATATTGTTTTGTCCTTGTTTTCCGGGATGAATAAGCTCTTTGATTTCATTTTCCGGCCCCAATTGATTGGCGGAGTGGATGGCAAACCGTTCTTTGAAGACAATCATATTCCCCCAGTCGTGTAATATTTCCAAACCCATGATTTCCTTGTAAAACAGGCATGATTGATGAATATCCTCAACCAAGACGATTGTGTCCACATGTCTCATGAAGTTTCCTCTCCCTTCCCTTCTGCTAGATCACCGTCTCACTCCTACCTCCGGCAGGCGGATCTTTCCTCCCAAGTTTAGCACCCATACCGTCACCCAACCGAAGATAAAGTTGGAACTGAATAGTTCTCTGAAGTGAACGGCGGCAACCGCTTCCGGCATGACCGGATTATACGGCAATAACAATCCCGAACTCATCAGTACCGCAAACAACAGCGATACCGCCAACCCCAATTCCCACCCCTTGCCCTTCATCAGCTTGACCACCAGGACGGCCAATCCGGCCCAGATGAATCCCCGTCCCAATTGCACCAGGGGAATCAGCCAGACCGGGGCGGTCATCCCGGCATAATAAGCTCTGACAGCCGGGCTCCGCCAGGCCACCAAAAATCCAAAAGATAAATATATTATGTAATAGCTGACCGCAATCACCCCCAGCTTCCAAAGCCACCCGGTCCACGGCATAAGAAACCGGATGCGGTTGTGATTGCCAAAAGGAGCGGCGCCGGAGGGACGCATTTTCCCCATGATCAACACCGCCAGCGGCGCAAACAAGCAGGCCGTGACGGCGCCCCGGCAAAGAAGCCACCCAATCGTCTCCGCCGTCATTTTATGGGTTAAATACTTCAGAAACACCAACGACTCAATCTGTGACAGAAAATCGCTGATGCCGAAATAAATTACCGCCACGGCCCCCATTAGCTTCCAACCATGCCAGTGGGATCGCCGGATCGGATAAGCCATCACCGCGGCATTGAGAAAACAGATTCCCAACCAGACAAGGGAGACTTTAGCCGTCATTTCGGCCGGTACCGGAGGCAGTTCAAGATTAACCGCCACTATCCTGGAACTGAGGAGGTTAGCGATAAATAACGAAAGCCCCAGCCCGATCAGTTGCGCCATGAGAAGAATTCTGGATTTTAAACTGAACTTCATGGACTACACCTCATTCCCCTTGATTTTATTAATCGTCTCTTACTACTTCGCTTTTAGGGATAAAGCGATATAAATTCCGATTGTTCCGAGCATGATTAGCAAAATTACCGGAAGAAACATGATTCCTAATGTAAAGGAACCGGATTTAGCGGATTGTAATGTGACAAACTGTATATATGTAAAAATAATTATTATTTCAACCTTCAATATTGTGATGAACCTGCTAGCGAACCGATATTGCCGCTTCGCATTATTTTCCGTAATTGTGACCCCATAATTATAGATATGGGGAAAGCGGGCAAGGATAGTGAGTAGGATATAAAGTAACAATAGTACCGGTAGCAGAATCAACAGTTCATTTTTACTTCCGTAACTATCCGCCTGCCCGGCAAGATTAAAATGAGTCCCAACTCTATCCGGTAATTGCTCCCACATTACAAATGTAAAAGTTAAGCACAATAAGATGAAAGCAAAGGATAAAATCTCCAGAAAATAATCAAATGTTTGCAACGGTATTTTCAATTTGGGCCTTTGTTTTACCATATATTCCCCTTCTTTTGCGATTCTAAATAAAATACCCCCTCAATCATCACTTTCCCGTTTCCGCCAACAAAAATATTCATCCGTCCGTTCTCTTTTCGGGCATCGATTTCGATCGCGCAAGGCATGTTCGTGATATGGCCTTGTTCCGCTTTTAATTGAATTTTAGTCCGGCCTTGATAATAATGCTCCAAAAGATAGGCTCCCAGCGCCCCATTACCCACACCGCACCCCGGATCTTCAATCCCTTCTCGGGGACAAATATTCCGGGTATGCAGATCCTTATCCGAATCATCGGTTTCAAAGGTGAATAACTGCGCTTCCCTTATCCCAATATGGGCACAAAAATTTCTTAAAGGTTCAATCTTTCTTTGCGCCCGCAGCAATGCTTCCAATGATTTCAGCGGCACAATCAAGTGACCCAATCCGGTATCAATCGGTTGGATCGGTAAATCCGGAATCAAGTCATCTTCAGGGATTCCAAACAGATCGGCAACCGCGTTTCTTTCAGTTACAACAGGGTAGAATTCCGGCGGTGGTTGTTCCATCATGACCATTGGCCCAATCAAATTTTGAGTAATCTTTATCAGTTTGACACCGGCATTGGTTTTGATATGGAGAACGCTTTCTGTGGATAAATCGATGTTATGGCATTGGATATAGGCAAGGATCGCCGCTATTGTAGGATGGCCGGCAATCGGAAGTTCTTCCGCCGGAGTGAAATACCGCAATTGAAAATCGGCATTCCCTTCCGCGGAAGGGAACATAAAAACGGTTTCCACCAGATTGAGTTGTGTGGCGATCCTTTGCATTGTCAGGGTATCCAAATTTTCCGCATCCGTAAAAACTGCGGCCGGGTTTCCTCCAAAAGGTTTTTCGGCAAAGCTATTGACCACAAAAAACTTTTTACTTTTCATCATGAACACCAACCGTTTTCGGAAATTGCGAGAACTCTTTTTGTTCGATATTTGTTGGACATCATCAGTATGCAGGGGCCATGCTCTTAAATTCTCATGATTCATAACGTTTTTTAAATCCTGTTCATCCAGTTAATCCTGTTTAAGTCCTTTTATTAAGGCCTTAGTTCATAGCTTACGTTGACACGATTTACAGGATTTACAGGATTTACGGGATTATTGGAAACTTTGTGCTCCGGCTGTTTTTTAATTTGAGTGTTTCATTTTTTCCAGCCCATTTGTCAACTTTTGTTTATATTCGCTGGAATGTTAATGAGTTAACCTGGTTTTTAGGATTCGGGAAACTTCATTTCGGCCCATTGTTCCCACTCCCCAACCGCGCCCACCTTCAGGCTTCATAATCTCCACACCCTGTTTCAGGATTGGTAAATGGTGCAGATTCGCCCATAATACCGGGCTTTATCAAATAATCTTCATTTATATTTTTTAAAAAACCGAATGATATCTTTCCCCATCATTGCAGTAATTTCATGGCCTACCAGCGGATAAACAACAAACTTTGCCGAGCAATATTTACTTTTATAGATATTCTCCGCAAATGGCCAACGTTTGAGGGGCGTTTTCCCAAAATTACCATTGATTACCCCTCTGTCTTCACTATCGTAACTATCATCGAAAGGAACTGAATCGTTTTGGTCCAGGCTGCCAATGTAAAAATATAGCGGGACTTTTTGAAATGCCTCTAGAGCAAATTTCCGGCCCGTCAATTTTTCGATATCCGCAACCCCAATCGGGTAACGAAGGGTTTGACCTTTATATTCAGATACCGGCGCTATCGGCCATCCCCCGGGTGAGCCGACCGCGGCCGCTCTTACCCTTTCCGGGTGTAGAATGGCAAATCGGTTGACAAACATTCCCGATGCTGAAAATCCAGCCATTAAAACCTTTTCATTCAAAACAAGTCCTTTTGGTTTCATCCTTCCCCTGGCATCATCAATCATCGAAATTAATTGCCGATCAATTCGTTTAAGCCCTTCAATTTCAGTTGTTAGCGAATCTCTATCAAGAGCATGCGTATACAAATTTTCATATTTTTGCAGCCGGGGGAAAACAGGGATTAATAATGGCGTTTCAAGTTGTTCCGCTATGGTAGCGCCGATTCCCTGTAAATCGTTGACCACGGCGCTTTCATGCGCTACCCAATTGTCATTTGCGAAACCGGAATTATTCGGCATGACGAAAAGATACTTCATTTTTTTATTACTTGAATTTTTAGGGATATAAAAATAATAAGGCCAATGAAAGCCCTTTTTTATATCCGGTTGCACTCTTGTGTATAATTGATCATCCAGACACGGCGCTAAACTATATATGGCTGGGCGCCCTTCTTTTTTAATGGGTGCGCTAACGGAGATAACCGGTTTCGTAAAATCATGCAGATGTTTATTGTATAAATTTAAACGGGTAGATTTGATAAATAATAAACCAAAAATTACGATGACGACAACGACGATCAACCATAAATATTTACGCATGAGAGACCTCCTATCCATAGGCTATCATGAATTCCAAATTCTCCCCGATATCCATATAAAATTTCGTCTGTTCATACGGGACCAAACAGAAATTACCCCTATGAGGCTCTTGGAGAATGAATTGTTTATGAATGATTTCGACAACTGTTCCTTCAGGCAATCGATTTTTCCAACATAACGATTCAACAAATACACCCATTAACATTAACCTATTTTCAAAAAATCCACATTTAAATAAATTTTCACAATACAATTCCACATTCATCCCATAATCCCTGCCGGATATTAGGTATAAAAAATGCCCCGGTTTATCCCGCGGTAGTATGGGGGATTACCGAGATTCTGAAATCAAAAACCCGCTATATGAATTGAAATAAATAATTGATCAAAGCTAAAAATCAGATCATATCCAGGTCGGATTGTTGGTCTCGACCTCTCTCTTGCTCTCCCCCAATGATGCCAGCACAAAGGAGCACATACAGTGGGAGAGTAACCCCACGCACAAGTGTGTGCTGTCTTCGGGGCCTAAAGAATTTTGGCGACATCGGCTAGGGTTACCCTACCACTTGAATCAGTTAAATTCAATTCGCTTCCAAGGAGAAGAGCAAGGGTCAATGTCATCAAGCTATCATAGGTAAATTCCCCAAAACTCTCGGGTCTAAATGCCGACATCTCATATCCTGTTTCGATATCTCCACCATGAACATCGGGCGCTTTTGCCGTGCTTACAACGATTGCTTGAGGCTTTATTGGGCATTTATCCAATAATCCCTTCTCGATAAAATTCATAATGATTTAACCAGCCTCCAGCTAATGCCGAAGGCTGGTTTCACTGTCAGATTTTATCCTGTTTGCGCCAGCCTTTACTCTCCGGCAATGGCCCTCTCTTTTTCCGCATACTCCCCCTGCCTGAAACCAAACTCCGGCCAGCATTCTTTGGGCAGTTCAAAGCGGACTAACTTTTTGACCATGGCGCAATTACTTTCCAGCTTGTTCATGGTCTCTTCCTGGGCGAGGGTTAATTGTTGAACAATAGCTTTGAGGGCGTTTTTCTTCTGTTCGTTGGTATTCGCCTGATTGTAGAGAGTGGTTAAACTGGTGATGAATTCCGGGGTAATCCCCCATTTTTCCAGCTTATCCCCATAAGCCGCCACCCCGCCGAGGATGCTTTTAATCCGATCAATCCGATGCGCATAGGATCTATCCATGGGCTATTCACCTCCTTTCGCTCAATTTCAGAACAAACTAAAAAAAGTAGCCCAATCATCATGCTACTTTTGCCAAAAATAAAAAACGCCCTGATAGTCAGAGCGTTAAATGGCCTACGTTCATAGTTTTCATAGACAGGATTTACATAGGTACAGATTCCCGTTTTATGCCGGTATTTTTGGATTCGGGTCCCAAACCTTTCCCATACCATAATATCACGGTTTTTTGAAAAAAGTGTGTCGATTTTGTCCCGATAACTCTAGATGGCTAAAAATCAAAGAAAAATTTTTAAAAGAGCAGCTAAATAGGATGAAAAAAGTATTTTGAATGCCTAACTACGACTCACCCCCTGCGATAAATTTTGCATAATGTGATTCTTAAGCCTTCCCCCTCTCTCGCGAGAGAGGGGGACTAAGGGGGTGAGTCGCTTTTAGATATCTTGAGTCTACGTGAGTGAAACTATTATCATAATTTATTTCAATCTATATGGAATTTAAAAAATCTTTGTAACTAAATACTCCCCACCCCGGCATGTCGGGGCAATCAAAAGGATGAAAATAGGGTATTTTTTCTCGAACAGAGGCGCAGAGCTTTTTACCAACATTGTTTTCGTCTTTTCTCGGCGTCTGCGTCACTTATAGCGCCGATGCCTTGGCGGGAGATTCCGATCTTTTAGGATCCGAAGTCACTCCGGCAGTGTAAATTCTCAAATCCATTTTGTAAACCGACACTCCGGTCCTGACGGTCTGCACTCCCTCCGTGCGGATTTCCTCCGGCGTTTTGCAAACCCACACTCCGGTTCTGACGGTCTACACTCCCTCCGTGCGGATTTCCTCCGGCGTTTTGTAAACCGGCACTCTTGTCCTGCCGGTCTACACTCCCTCCGTGCGGATTTCCTCCGGCGTTTTGTGAACCCACACTCCGCTTCTGACAGTCTGCACTCCCTCGGTACGGATTTCCTCCGGCGTTTTGCAAACCGGCGCTCCCGTTGCGGCTTTTATGTAAAGCGTAATTGCAATGCAATTTTTTATTCTTTTTCATTGTCCCCTTGATCATACTTCTCATAGACCCCTTTCGATTCTACCTTCCTTATAGCCTCAATCCTCGTCCGGGACTTCAATTTATGCAAAATTTGTTTGACTTGAGTTCTGAGGGTATTGTGGGTTTTAAAAGTTTTGGTTTCGATTTGGTTGAGCGTGTGGCCCTCTTCGAGCAGATCGAAAACTTCCCTTTCGGCCGGAGTTAGCTCTTTTAACTGTTCTTCCCTTTTCAACCTGGCATAATCCTTCAATAATACATCCATCGGTGAGCTTTCCCGAATTGCCCGCCTGATGATAGCCGGAATATCAAGATAGTTACCCTTGGTAACATATTCAACCGCCCCGGCGGCAAAAGAATCCCGAATCAATTCTTCCTCTTCCAGAGAGGTCAGCATCATAATTTTCAAGTGAGTCCGCTCTAGAATTTCCAAAGCAGCGGTAATACCGTCCCGTTTGTTTTCAGTAAGATTGATATCCATCAATACAATATCAGCAGGAATGTTCAGGGCAAACTCCAAAGCCTCTTCCTTGCAACCGGCTATTCCAACAATCTCAAAATCCGGACATTCACGCAAGAAATCCGCCATAATCTTTTGCCAGGACGGATCATCCTCCACCAAAATTATTTTAATCTTTCCGGCTTCGTTCATTGGCAACCTCGCAAAAAAATTATTTGGCCCGGCCAAACCGCGCCAGGGGAAAGGTAAGCAAAACCGTAGTCCCGGAATTCTCAGCGCTTTCGATCTCTAAAGTACCGCCATGTTTTTGGAGGACATTGTAACAATAGGTCAAGCCGAGACCGAAGTTTTGATGGCGGGATTTGGTTGTAAAAAAGGGTTCCAAAACATGGGGCAAATTTTCTTTCCCAATACCTGCGCCATCATCGCGAATGACTAACGTGACAGCCCGTTTTTCTTCGAATACTGCGATATAAAGCGTTCCGTCCCTCTTCATGGCATCAATGGCATTTTTGATGATATTGATCAATACCTCCTGCAAATGAAAACCATCGGCGGGAATCCGGATGTCCGGCGGGATTTCGTTAATGACCCGGATGTTTTTTTCCCTAAGGGGCAGTAGTAAGATTTGCAAGGCTTTGGCAGCTACCTCCGCCGGGTTGATGGACTGTTTGGTGATGACAATCTCCTCAACCTGGCTTTGAATTTTTTTCACCATCAATGATAAATACTCCAGTGAATCCTGGACAAACCGGGTGTTCTCGTCAATACCGGCCATATTGGGTTCGGGTTTCCGGGCCGCTCTTCTGATGTTTTCCATACATACCGCCATCTTGGTGAGTTCGTTCTTCATCGCATGGTTTAGGATCAGGGTTCCTGAAGTCACCGAACGGATAGTCCCCGCCAATTGATCCCGTTCCAGTTTGACCCGGACTCCCATAATTCCATAGCGGATGCTGAGAAAGAAAAAAAGGATGAAAGCGGAAATAACCGCAGTGATATTAAACTTCCAAATATCATGATAAGGGAGATTGAGGATATTATAAATCTCAATCACCAGGGTGGCGGGTACAAATAAAATGCAAGTCAAAACCTTATGTTTCCTTTGGCGCCCGATTTTTTCCCGGAAATAGGCCGAGATAACCAAATAATTGGCAACCAGGATATAGGGGATCGCCCAAATGTATAGCTGAAAAAAAGAATGCGCTGCAAGGTAAAAAGGGGTTCCCGCAATCATTATCAAAACCGGGATGAATAGGAGTGAACCCGTCAACTTGTAATGAAAGGGATTTTTGAGCCGCCCGGAATAAGTAATGCCGAACATTAGCGTTGCATAAGGAGTTACATATAAGGCAACCATGAAAAAACAGTCGATGGCGAGGGGGGAAACTGTTTTTGAAATTGTCTCCGCAAGCAGAAAATTCACGAAGACCACCAAAACGCCCAGCCCCGGGGCTAAAGCCATTATCCCCAACCATAGATTGGAACGGGATTTGGGATTGGAAATGATCGTGACGATTCCTATCGAACACAAAGCCACAACAATAAAGACCAAAGCCGTCATTTTCATAAAGCATGATCTCCAATTTTTATGAGTTGGTTGCTTTTTCCTATTTCAAATTATATCAGACTTCGGAAAGAGTTCCTAGCATATGGCGGGGGGGCCGGGTGATAAAAGATAACCCTGCCCGGACTGGAAATGACGGATTATACTGCAAATAGAACTTGATTGATTGATGCAAAAACAAAGGATGTGAAAATATTCAATGCAACAACGGAATGTAAAAATCTTAGGAACCGGTGAATATTTACCCAAACAAGCAATCACCTCTGCGGAACTGGACCGGCGTTTGGGCCTGCCTTCCGGATGGAGCGAAAACGCTTCCGGAGTCGGGGTGCGGCATTTTGTCACCGATGAAACCGCCTCTTTGATGGGGGCTTTCGCCGCACGGCAAGCCATGGAACAAGCGGGAGTCGGAATCAACGATATCGACTGTCTCATTTCCGCCAGCGGAGTTATGGAACAAGCCATTCCCTGTACTGCGGCATTGATCTTAGAGCATTTGGGGGGAGCGGATTTAAACATCCCCGCCTATGACATTAACTCCACCTGCCTGAGTTTCCTGACTGCTTTGGATACTCTGTCCTATCTGGTGGATGCGGAACGCTACCGCCATATCCTGATCGTATCCTCCGAAGTGGCATCGGTCGGCCTAAATTGGCGCAACCGGGAAACTTGCGTGTTATTCGGGGATGGAGCGGCGGCGGCAGTAATTGGTAGAACCAAACCCGGCGAGGGTAGTTCGATCATCGACTCCCGCATGGAGACTTACAGCTCCGGCGCACACTTCTGCGAAATCCGCGGTGGGGGAACCGGCCTTCACCCCCGCCATTATTCGGATGAGACCGAAGAAGCATTTTTATTTAAAATGGATGGAAGGGCGGTCTTTAAAAAAAGCGCCGAATTAATGCCAGGTTTCATGCAGCGGTTACTTCAATCCGCGCAACTTTCCCTCGATAGGATTCATTTGGTGATTCCGCATCAAGCAAGCGGCGCGGCTATGGATTTAATCCGCAGGAGACTTCATATCGAACCGGACCGTTTTATGACCATCATCAAAAATCACGGCAATACCATCGCCGCTTCCCTGCCGATGGCCATTCATGCCGCTATCAAAGAAGGGCGCATCAACCGGGGAGAGCGGATCATGCTTCTGGGAACTTCAGCCGGGCTCTCATTGGGAGGAATGGTCCTTGTCTACTAAATCCCAAGAAAGACAAAAAATCCTGTTAACCGGTGGTAGAGCCCCGGTAACTCTGGAACTGGCCCGCCTCTTTCACCGGTCCGGGTATGAAGTTTATATCGCGGAAAGTTTTCTAAACCACCTTTGCCGGTTTTCGGCCAACGTGAAACGCAGCTTCCCGGTTCCTCCGCCCAACCAAAACCCGGAGGGTTACCGGGATTCATTGATCACCATCATGAACTCAGAGGAAATCGATTGGCTGATCCCCACCTGCGAGGAAATATTTTGGATTGCCCGCTGGAAGCCGGAGATCGAAGCCTTATGCCCCGGTAAGATTGATTGTCCTGATTTTGATACCTTGATCCGCTTCCATAACAAATATACCTTTATCCAAAGAGTCCAGGCCCATGGTTTCCATGTCCCGAAAACCTTTCTTGCCAGTTCCATGGAAGAACTCTTGCAATATCACCGGGAACTTAATGCTCCATCCGTAATGAAACCGGTATTCTCCAGGTTCGGGACGCAGGTAAAGGTTTTACCGGATCATATGGAATATGCTCCTGTTGGAGTTGAGATTTCCTCTAAAAAGCAATGGGTTTTGCAGCAACGGATCTTGGGAACCCAATATTGTACTTACAGTATCATCCGTCAAGGAACGATAACGGCGCATACCACCTACCGGATGGGCTTTAATCTAAGCGGCGGGGCCAGTATCAGCTTTGAAGCTGTAAATCACCAGGGAACGATGGACTTTGTCCGCCGTTTTGCCCGGGCGGAACATTTTTCCGGTCAGATTGCCTTTGATATCATTGAGGATTGCCACGGCGACCTTTATCCCATCGAATGCAATCCCAGAGCCACCGGCGGAGTGCACTTACTGGCCGAAAATCCCTTATTTGCAAAGGCTTTTTTCGGGTCAACAGGCGCACCCATCATGCCCAAACCCGGGGTCAAACGGATGTTATTCTTCCCCATGCTCTATTCGGGGATTCTTTCGCTATCCGACTCCGATACCCGGAAATGTTGGTGGGAAACCTTTCGCTCATCAAAAGATGTCATCTGGGATCATCGCGACCCCATCCCTTTTTTTCACCAACTCACGATACCCCTCAGCCTTGGGCGGATCAGCCGAAAAAATAACCTATCCTCTTTGGCGGAAGCTTCAACCCGCGATATCGAATGGAATGGTGAACCATGAAAGCGCTCATTACCGGTGGAACCGGATTCCTGGGCCGTCATTTGGCAAGCCGTCTGCAACAGCTCGGTTATGAAGTGGCAGTCCTTGGCCGCAATGAAACCATTGGGGCGGAGTTGGCTCAAAAGGGCTTTCGATTCATCCGGGCCGATTTGCGGGACTCCGCTCCAATCAACCGGGCTATCGCAGGCATGGATTATGTCTTTCATTGTGGAGCGCTCTCAACGCCCTGGGGTCGCTTCCCGGATTTCTTCGCCATCAATGTCCAAGGGACTGAAAATGTAATCAACGGTTGCCTGGTTCACGGAGTAAGGCGGATGATTCATATCTCCTCGCCCTCTATCTATTTTGAATACCGGCACCAATTCAAGGTGAAAGAAGCCGATCCTTTGCCCCGCCGGATGGTGAATGATTATGCGAAAACGAAATATTTGGCGGAACAACGGATTGACGCCGCCTTCTCCGCCGGGCTGCCGGTCATCACCCTCAGGCCCCGGGCTCTCTTCGGCCCCGGAGACACCTCCATCTTTCCCCGTTTAATCAGGGCCAATCAAAAGTTGGGAATCCCCTTGATTGACCATGGCAAGGCCCTGATGGACTTGACCTATGTCGAAAACGTTGTTGAGGCCATCGTTCTAGCGATTAATTCACCCCAAGCCAGCTTAGGGAAAAAATATAATATCAGCAACGGCGCTCCGGTTCCCTTCAAGAACCTGCTGGAAAATTTATTTTCAAAGTTGGGACTGACTTTACGGACCAGGAACATTTCCTTTTCTTCCGCCTATCTTGGGGCATACTTTTTGGAAACGTTCTATCAAACCTTTTCACCCGGGAAAGAACCTCCGTTTACTTGTTACTCTGTGGGTGCACTTTCCAAAACTTTAACCCTTGATATCTCGGCGGCTCAAAGGGATCTGGGATACCATCCCGCGATCAGCATCGATGAAGGGTTGGAATTATTTGTGAAGGGGTGGAGGAAAAACCATGACAACCATCACGCTTAACCTGCTTCAAGCGGGATATTGCACCCAGTATGAAAAGTTGGCCATCACGGGAGGAACATTTCGGAAAATCAAATTTCCCGCCGTTTTTGGAGTGATTCATCACTCCCGCTTGGGTTATATCTTGTTTGACACCGGTTATTCGGAGCGCTTTTACCGCCTTACAAGCACCTTTCCCGAATCAGTTTATGCAAAACTCACTCCGGTAACGATTGCGCCGGACCAGAGCGCAGTGGCCCAACTCCAGGAACTGGGAATCGCCGCTTCCGAAATTAAATGGATTATCATTTCTCATTTTCATCCCGATCATATCGGTGGGTTAAGGGACTTCCCGGAGGCGCAATTCATCTATAAACGCTCAGCCTATCTGAGTTTAATCCGAAAAAAAAGCATGGCCGCGCTGGCCAGCGGCTTTCTGCCCGGCCTCCTCCCGGAGGATTTTGAAGCGCGTTCCCGGGATATTGAAAATGACTCCGTCATATCGTTGCCGGAGCCATATGTCCCTTTTTGCCGCGCTTATGATATTCTGGGCGACGGCTCCCTATTGCTGGTGGATTTACCCGGCCATGCCCAGGGACAACTGGGTTTATTTCTTTCAACCAACCGGGGAAGGTTTTTTCTGATATCCGACGCTTGCTGGCTCAAACAATCCTATCAAACATCCGCTCCTCCAAAGGGTTTGGCCCGACTGGCAACTGATCATTGGGGCGATTACTTGAGCACACTAAAGAAAATAAACCGTTTGCACCAACACTGCCCGGAAATTGCGATCATCCCCAGTCATCAAAACATTGCTTTTCTTTGATATTATAGGAAGGTACGTGATTTGTCTCATGAAAATAACCGATAAACCGATTGTCCTTGCCCATTATATCCAAACAAAATACCGTCCTTCATTCCAAAACCGCTATGATTTGAAGGTTTGGCAAGAGCGCCATGTTCAACGCCACCTGCAAAAGATTCTACCCTTATCCCCTTTTTACCGACAGTATTACCAAGGGTTAAAGCTGGATGAATGGCGCAATTTCCCGCTGATTGAAAAAAATATGATGATGAAAAACTTCGACTCCCTCAATACCGTGGGTATTCGAAGCGATGACGCCTTTAAGACCGCTTTTTTGTCGGAGGAAAGCCGGGATTTCTCCCCCCAGATCCAGGGAATTTCCGTTGGGTTGTCTTCGGGTACTTCGGGAAACCGGGGATTGTTTTTGGTGAGCCGGCGGGAACGGTTGGAATGGGCCGGGACAATCTTGGCCAAAGTTTTGCCGGCTCCGTTATGGGCCGGCCAGAAAGTCGCCTTTTTTTTCCGGGCCAATAATAACCTCTATCAAACCGTCAACTCCCGGCTGGTACAGTTCCGGTTCTATGATTTACTGGAACCGATGCCGCTTCAAATCCAGCGCCTTAATGAATTTCAACCGTCCATCCTGGCAGCTCCCCCTTCCGCGCTGCGAATTTTAGCCCTGGCGGTAAAAGCGGGGGAGCTGAAAATCAAACCCAAGAAGGTAATTTCCATGGCCGAAGTTTTGGAACCCTTTGATCAATCCTTGATCGGTGAGCAATTTAACCAGACCATCCATCAAATATACCAGTGCACGGAGGGTTTTCTGGGTGTCACCTGTTCTCACGGGACCCTTCATCTCAATGAAGATTTGGTGGTCATCCAAAAGGAATATATTGACGGCCAAAGCCGCAGATTTATTCCGGTGATTACCGACTTTCACCGCACAACGCAGCCGATCATCCGTTATCGCTTAAATGACATTTTAGTCGAATCAAGCGCTCCCTGCCCTTGCGGTTCGGTCTTTACCGCTTTGGAAAAAATCGAAGGCCGCTGTGATGATATCTTTTACCTTCATTCAAATTCCGAAGCCAAGATGATACCCATCTTTCCCGACTTTTTACGGAGAGCGGTCTTGCAATCGTCACCTGAAATCGCCGAGTACCGGGTGATTCAACGCCATCCGAATTTAATTGAGATTTTACTCAAAGTTCCCGAGCAGGTTCGCCCTGTGGTCCAGCTTGAGCTCAACAAAAATTTGAACCGATTATTTACCAATCTTGGATGTGTTTGTCCCCAAATCATTCATGCTCCGTTGTGGGAACCAAGGGATTTTCATAAAAAGCAACGCCGTGTTGAAAGGAATTTTAGTCTTGAAGAATGACGAATCGATAAAACACCCCATCTTTTTAACTCAACTTTCGCAATCGAATTTGCCATTAAAAGCTCGATATCATTGGGAAAGACATCATACCAACAGCTAAGTTGACAAACGGGATTATGCACCTATCTATTTAGCTGAAATGTTGGTCCACCCCTCATTCTTCGCCTCCATGGAGGCGCACTTTCTCCCTCGGGAGAAACGAACCGCGTTGCGCTGAAGCCCTTTTAGGGTTTAAGAAGTTTGACTGCCTTGACAGGGCCTTCGTTTCTCCCGAAGGCGGGAGAAAGCAAGAATGAGGGCTTGAACCCCAGGACAACACTTCATTAAACGTATGAA
>JAEZCE010000049.1 GCA_023429995.1 Bacillota bacterium
ACACCCTGGCAGTTCACTGACTGTATAGTTGCAGCCGGGTTTAAAACCGCACCGCTCCAGCCACTGACCGGACAGGCGGAGCATGGGGACTTTTTTGCCGTTACTTAGGATGGAATAAACGGTGTGGGAGTGGGATTTCATGGCGGGGCTCCTTTCTATTTTTACCCAAATTAAAGGAAATTCTTGGAAAATTTTAAAGTGGCGCAAAGATGCCTTCTTCCCTGTAGGCTTATATCTCCATATAATTACGGTCTAAATAACTCTCTTAAGAACATAGCCAAAAGCTATATAAAGATTATAACGCGCATTAAATACACAGTCAATAATTTTTGCGCTTTATTTACTCATTTATGGAAATAATATCCTATCTACTGTATCCTAATAATTGGAGTGTGAATCAATGAGTATATTAGGCGAACGGATTATTGAATTAAGAAAAGAAAAACAACTTACTCAGGATCAATTGGCTAAATATCTATCCGTCAACAGGGCCACATTATCGAATTGGGAAATAGGCCGTGCTCTGCCGGATGTTAATATGCTCGTTGCTTTGGCTGATTTTTTTAATGTCAAAACAGATTATTTATTAGGGCGTAGTAGTGAGCCAGCAGAACTTATGAAACCCAATAAAGCGGCACCGGACGAACTACCCAACGAAGCTCTAATGGAGATTGAAGAATTTAAGAAATATATCCGATTTAAGTATAAGAGGAAAAAATGAGGCTCTGTTCTTAAGAATGGTTGATCGCGATTTATCTGTTTGATAAAATTAAATGCCAAAAACCTTATCTCCCGCAGAGGCGCGGAGGCGCAGAGAATCTAGGATTGCATTATTATTGAATTCTTAAATTAATAGTTCTTGCAGTTTGTATCACTTGAGATCTTTTTACCATCCTTGATTACAAACGGACGGGACTAAATTACACGCTCAAGCAAGTTGGCGCGTTCCATTGCTGTCGTATTCAATAAAGATTTTTTTATTTTATTAAGTTATTTTATAATATATCCCTAATTTATATCCACAAACATGTTTCGATAAGTCCATATTATCGCTTAACTTATTTAATCATCCTATTGTAATGAGCCTCATAACCACTTTCTTCAAATACCAACTTAAAAGCATCCTTGAAGTCATTATAATTAAACTCTTTTATATCGAAAATATTTTGTCCAATTGAATGAGATTCTCTATTCATATATCTATAAAAAGCTTGAAATTTATCGGCTTTAAATTTCTCTTCTTGGAAAACATTACTAAGCTCTGCTTTTTCAATAAAATTAAAGAAATACTCAATAATATTTCTCATACAGTTTGCAATTAAAGCTGGGGATTGAGTTTCATCCTTTATAATTTGCCAATAACTTTGATAGTCATTTTGAATTTCTTGATATTTCATTATATAAATTTTAGACCCATTCTGGTTTTTAACGATTCTAAATAAATTTTGATATGAATCTCTATCTTTCTTTTTAATAAATGTTAACTCATAAAAAAAATAGAGGCTATGAGTTAAAATAAAAACCTGATCATAACTGCTTTCAGGATTTGTGAAATGTCGCTTAATGAGTTGACTTATATTGAATACATATATATGGGAAAGTGAAGATATTGGATCGTCGATAACAATTATTTTCTTTTTTGTTGCTTCTGAAACATTTTGCTTTCCTCTGCAAAGCTCAATGAAATATAAAAAACTAATTACCATTTTTTCGCCTTCACTGAGGGTTTGAAATGTGTGTTCACAATTGTATTGATCCAACTTCTTTTTTTAGCTGGTCAGTGGTCTTTGTAGGTTGTTGAGACGGTTTTGTAATAGAAAGTAGGTAATTATATAGTTTGTCTTTTTGACCTTTTAACCCTTCAAGGCAATATTCTAAAACACGATCACCACCAGTAAATTTTGTCTTGATTTCCCATACCTTATTTTCGGCGTTTTGTTTTTTTTGGGGCTAATTCACTATTTTTGGCTTCTATTGCATCTGAATGATTTTTCCTTTCTTTTTCAAGTTTGGTTGTTTCTTGCTCTGCATTTCTTATTTTTTCCTCAGCTTCTTTATTTTCTTTAGATAAAGTAAAGATACCCTTTAAATTTTCTGATTCATAAAAGTTATCTTTTATAAAAGGTTGATTGTAAACAAGAATCTCTTCATTAGTAAGACCTTCAAGGGAACAATTTACGTAAGATGGGCTAGTCCTTTCATATAAAAAATTTGAAAATATACTTTTACCGGTTCCGTTAAGCCCATAAATAAGATTCACTTTTTTATCAGTTTCAAGTGTAGTTGAGCTTTTATAACTTGCCACTTGGTTCATTGATATTTTTGTAATCATATCTCTCCTCCACTTTTATTTTCCCTTATATTTAGTTTAAAATAACAATACAAATACTAACGTCAATGTGGTATCTCCCAACATTGGTGAATATTAATCAACAATTGACATTTCTTATAATGATACCAATTATCTATTTATGCTTCTTTTCTTGCAAACTTCTCCTTAACATGAGTCATAATAAAGGAATTTAATCCTTCCCCAGCTTCCGCTAAAGATTTCATCCTCTCAATATTATTGTTACCTGCACTTGCATAGGTATAAAGATATACAGATCGATTCTTAAATTGTACTCTTATAAAATCAGCCCCCGTTTCATATTCAGCCACATTTGAGTTTCCATCAAGATTCCTATACTGTTTCATTTCATAACCCCTTTCTTTTTATGAATCATAACATGATATTTTTCTCTCATTCCTCTGCGGGAGATAAAAAATTCCCCCAGCGCACTACTATCATTCATTTATTCAAGCCCATTCACACACCGTGTGATTCCCATTTTCATGAGCTCTTCCCCAAAGTTGAGCAAGTACCCCAGCTTGCAACCAGTGAGCCTCAAATAGGTTTGAACTTGCTTTTTATGAGCTGCCATCACATGCTCTACCGACTTTAGCTCCACGATCACTTTTCCTTCCACAATCAGATCCGCCCGGAAACCCTCATCAAATTGTATTCCTTTATATACAATCGGAATCGGCACTTCCCGTTCAACATGCAGACCCCTCTGCTTCAGCTCGTATTCCAATATGATCCTATATACCGACTCAAGCAGGCCCGGTCCGAGTTCGCGATGGACAATAATTGCCGCTTCCACTATGATTGTCCCAATTTCATTTTCTCTAATTTCTCCGCGCCTCCGGTGCCTTTTGACGCCAAACCAACCAAATGTAACAAACCTTGTTCGGTTTCTCTTCGGAATATTTTAATTACATTTTAAATTATCCCACCATTTCAAATTTTTTACAACATCAAATGGGTTTCTTAACCAAATCACCCCACCCCGGCCATTCTTATTTTTAAAATTCCGCCCTATCCCACCATAACCAACATGGCGACTTCACGACGGCCAGTTCCAGCGGTTTCCGATCTCCTCCCGACATTCGTCTCCACGATTTTTTTGTTTGCTGATTTCCTCCCGCCAACACCGATGATGGAGGGATTTTCAATCCCGAGACGCCAATGATTTTTTTCGGGTGTTTAATGAAATGATGCCGAATTTTTAAAAGAGCTTTGCTCTTTTTTAGAGTTGCGAATGCAATTTCGTTTCTCCCTCCCAGGGAGGAAGCAAGATGGAGGGTTGACAGCTTTCCGGGCCAATTTTTGACCCAATCATCCTACCCCGCCATTTGAGACACGATGTCGAAAAGCGCGGCTTTAAGACAGGACGTCTTTAGCCGTCGGCACACAGAATAACCCAAGAAGGCACTAACATGGATGTTAGTGCCAGTCCAATCAAAAACTCCAACTCCGAGCACGGAAGCGAGGAGAGATGAAGGAGAGTCCGGGAACTATGGGGTCCCGGCGGCCTTTTGGTGACTTTTGGGCCGCTCCAAAAGTCACTCAGCCGGTGAAATCCGTGGACCATAATACTGGACATTCATTTATAGGCATTATCATAAACTTTAAGCACGGCGGCGCCTCTCTAATTATTTAAAGCCCGCAACGCATGACCAATGCCCATTCAGAAATCCCTCAAAAGAGAACCGACCCGTACTTCTGCCGGCTCTTTGATTTTAATACTACGAAGCCAAAACTTTCGTTCCTCCCTCTGGGAGGAAGCAAGTTGGAGGGTTGGCCCAATTTTAATCAAACTATCGCCGCCGCTATCCGTCTCCTTCAAAATATTATTTCCGATGATATGAAATCCGTGGCCCATAATACTGGTCATTCATTTATAGGCATTATCATAAACTTTAAGCAGGCAACGCGTCTCTAATTATTTAAAGCCCGCAACGCATGACCAATACCCATTCAGAAATCCCTCAAAAGAGAACCGCCCCGTACTTCTGCCGGCTCTTTGATTTTAATACTACGAAGCCAAAACTTTCGTTCCTCCCTCTGGGAGGAAGCAAGTTGGAGGGTTGGCCCAATTTTAACCAAACTGTCGCCGCCGCAATCCGTGCCCCTCAAAATATTATTCCTGATGATATTGAAAAATCCGGAAACAATTATTACAAAGAAATACACATATCTTTCTACAACACAACACCCCCTCTGCCCCACATCGCCCCTAAACCCAATCTCCATCAGGCTCTAAACCGTGGAGCCACCCTTGGGCTAGGCGTTTGGAAATAAACCATTCCATGCCGAAAGGATTTGGAGGATGCTTTCCGCCGCAAAATTAAGTTGCGACCCAATGACCGACATTTTTTGGTCGTCTACCATCTCTGGCGACCCCTGAAATCAGTTCTTCGGCCCATACTGAAACAATTTCCGCAGCTCCAGCGATTTCTGATTTCATTTCACCAAACCTTTTTTTCATTTCTCCCTTTGCTGATTGCGTTTCTCTAAACATTTTTTCCGTTTCTCCCTTGGGTGATTTCATTTCTCCCTTCTGTTTTTTCATTTCTCCCCTAGGTGATTTCGTTTCTCCCTTCTGTTTTTTCATTTCTCCCCTAGGTGATTTCGTTTCATCAAACATTATCGTTATCTGTAAAAACCAATCCTTTTCATTTTTATTTATTTTTTGGGCCTCATGCCCCTGTTTTCCCTCGTAAAAAAGGCAAAAGACTTTCTATATAAGTTGAAATAAATAATTTGACTAAAAGCCAAAAGAATGGGGAAATTTGGGCTATATCTAGATCAGCTATTATTATAAAACCTCACTCTCGCTCTCCCCCTGAAGGCCCTGCTATTCATTACCCACATCGTTGGCAAATGAATAGGTTTGTAGCCGATTTTCGTCCACCGCGGGGTAAACCCCACGGCTAAGTAACAAAAAGCGTTTTAAAGCCCGGATTTACCGGGCTCCGTGATGCTTCGAAGCAATATGGGTGGCAAAGATTAGCCGATCCCCGGAAGGGATTTAGAAAGTTTTCAATTGCCTAGCCGTGTGGGCGTGTTCGATGAACATGAATTAACCCGCGGCGGAGATTTGGCTTGAATTTCCTGGAAACGTTGTAGGTAATGAATAGGTTCAGGGGGAGAGAGGTATAGGCCAACAGTCAGCCTAAAAATAACTCAGGTCAACTTGATCGCGCAGCTCACTTCGCCGCAACCTGTAAAACGGAATCCCTGCGAATCATCCCTTTAAATACCCCGCATTCGTCAACCACAGGCAACCGTTTCAAACCCTTTTCCGCCATCAGCCTGACCGCCTCATCGATTGTGGCTTCTTCTCGAATGGAAATCGGCTCCTTGATCATGACTTCCGAGGCGACTTTGGCATGAGCCTGTTGCACGAATTCACTAAAACTCCGCCCTTTTTCGGGTCGCTTCAGTTTACTTTTTAAATAATCCCAAAAACCTGGCTGCCCGGATAAAAGCGGCATCAAATCGGAGTCGGTAATCAGGCCGATTAATTTGCCTTTTTTGTCAATAACGGCAACTCTTTGAATTTCGGCGCCCGCAATTTTTTCGATCACTTCCAGTATCGGGGTCTCCGGGTAGACTGTTTCCTGATCCCGTTCGATTATGGTCTTGACGGACTCCGTATTGTTCACCACAATGTTCTGTTGTTGTAATGAATGCCAGCGCGGAGCTTGAGCAGTCATGCTCTGAAAAATGTCGATTCGGGAAAGAATACCGACTAAGGTCCCTGATTGACCTACAACCGGTAACCTTTTCAGTTGGCGATCAATCATCACCCGGACCGCCTCTTTGACCGGCGCATCTTCCCTTACGGTGATTAACGGAGCGCTCATGATATCGCCGGCGGTTTTACCGTCAACGCTCTCGATAAAGGCGTTCACTTTAGTTTGATCCAATTTCTGAAGCAGCCCCAAACGGATGGGCAATCCCGCTTTCCGCATCAGATCACCGGTAGTAATCATGCCTTTGGGGTACTGCTCCCTGTCAACCACCACCATCCCTTTGAGGGAGTTTTCCAGCATTAAATTAACCACTGTCCCCACCGGCGTATCGGGGGTGACGGTTTTCGGCGAGGAAGTCATGATTTCCTTCACTTTGAGTTGCCCGGGAATTAAGGATTTGGTCGAATGGTAAGAACGGACCTCCAGATTGTCGACGGCAACGATTCCATCCACCACCATTTCTTCAATCACCGGCAAAACCGTTTCCAGATCCGCGGAAGGAATCAGTATTTCAATCGTTAGCGGTAAATTGTATGATAAATCGAGAATTTGGGCGGTGGATATTTCGCCGTTTTCATAATACCCAATCGTTCCCCGGTTCACGATGCAGCGGGCCGCCAAATGAAGGCTCCGGAAATAATCGATGATGGCATGATCCAATAATTTACCTTGGTATTGAACATTTTCGCTGCTATAAATGGTGATTCTTTTGTACTGAAGCGACATTGAAGAAACCTCCTTTAAATGGCCTTACCGAGCCAAAGTCCGAGAAAAACAAGGGCTAAACCGGGTACGTTATTGGCGGCAATATTGAGCAACGCGCTGTATAACTGACCGCTATGGATATAATGGGTACTCTCCAGCGCATACGTTGAAAAGGTCGTTAATCCGCCAAGGAACCCCGTCATGAATAGCAAGCGCGCCGCCGGGGAAAGAACATTCCTTTCCGCCAACGAAAAACCCAACCCAATCAAAAAACAGCCCAATAAATTTACGCTTAGGGTTCCTACGGGAAAACCATTGCCAAATATCTTCCCCCCCAGTAATGAAAGCAGGTATCTACAAACCGAACCCAATCCACCGCCGACCATTACCCATATCATATTAATCAACATGGTTGATGCTCCTATCCTTTCAAAGTATTTGTCAAAAGTAAAATGCAAAGGGCCGAAAAAACAAAACTCCTATGTCTCGGCATATAGCTAAAACATAGGAGTCATCATCCCTGAGGGCAATTTCGGCGAACTCCATCACCTGTTTAAGTTATTTTTACTATATCATAAAGCTATCCCTTCGCCAAGGGGGTTCTTGGTTACGTTACATGAAATCCACCAAAACTTCCTTCAGGGTCCGTTTCGGCACATGCAGTACTCCCTGGCCGTCTTTATAATACTTCACCGAATCTTTCAGCACCCCCTGGGTGCTGATATCTTCTGCCACCGGGCTTTCAGCCATATACCCCAAGGCCACCACGGTGTTGATGATATACTTATCGGGAATTTTCAATACATCCTTGATCTTATCCCGATCGATGGCTCCCATCCAGCAGGTCCCGACTCCATCCTCCAGGGCAGTCAGAAAGATATTCTGAGCAGCGGCTCCGGCATCCAGTTCATATCCTGCTTTTTTGATATCGGTATCCACCAGGATCACGATATATGCCACCGGTCTTTCGCCTTCCCGGGGATCGCCCGCCGGGGCGATATAACCGGCCCATTTTACGTTTTCAAAAACCGCTGCCACTTTCGAAGGATGATCGACAATCATAAACTTCAAAGGCTGCATATTGGAACCGGTCGGGGCCATTCTGGCCGCGTCCACATACTTTTCCAACATTGTCCTTTCAACCGGCTGCTGTTTAAACTTGCGAATCGTCCTTCGCTGAATGGCCGCTTCATAAACTTTCATATAGGATCACCTACCGTTTCTGAATATCAACCAATTAACGTTATTATATTTCTTTTTTAGGAATGACACAACTATCCTCTTTCGGTCATGGTAAGACACTCTTGATCAAAAGCTCAATATAACTACTCCTCTTTTTTGGTTCATCCAATTCTACTCCAAAAACTTCTAAAGTTCGATTTCCAAGCAAGACCGGAAATGCCAAGCAACTGAATAATTGTAAAATTCGCATTTTCAAAGCTGCATCATCCTCAGCCGGTCGAATTTGTTGAATCGTAGTTTTGATTAAGTCAATCCCTTCGGTTTTTAAATACTCCTGAAATTTATTCGGGTTGGCTTGCTCATAAATACTTTGGTAAATCAAATATTTGATTTGATCGGGATACTTCGAAAAATTCCGGGCCAATTTTTCAATTAAATTTTTCAATCTTTGTTCCGGAGTTTCGCGATGATTTTTTAAGCATTTAAAAATGTCTCTCGCTTGAACCATTAAATATTCGAGAGCTTCATTAATGACATTGTCTTTAGAACCGAAATGATAGTTAATGGCCGCGACATTAACTCCAGCCCTCACTGCTATTTTCCTGACGGTGACATTTTGAAATCCCTCATTAGAGATAATCTCCAAAGTGGCTTCCAAAATTTTATCCTTCGTTGTAAGGATCTCCATATTTTCTCCTATTGATTTGTTCCCATTCTCAAATATTGTTTAAAATATTGTTTGACTTATATTTTATAAGCAAATTGTAATTTTGTCAAACTCCATTTTACATTGTTTGCTCGTTTTTTGTTGACAATTTTCAAAATCAGGGTATATAATTAAAACGCAATTTAAAACATAGTTTGAAAAATATTCAGATTGGAGGTTAATTTTAAGTTGTAGTAAAGGGATTAAATCGAATCAAAAAAAATATGGAGGAATTATTATGTCGCATGAATATTTTTTATGGATTGCCGCTTTGGCATATGGTCTTCATATTGTGGAGGAATTGCTTTTTGATTGGAGAGGCTGGGCCAGAGGATTCCTAAAATTACCAGCCGAATGGAATGAATTTTATGTTTTTAATGTAGTTGTAGTCCTATACGGATGCGTTTCGGCAACTATCGGCTGGAAATGCCCGATGATTGCCCTTTCCTTTCCTGCGTTTATGCTTATAAATGTTGTTTTCTTTCATATCTTACCGGTTTTGAAAAGCGGAAGGTTCTCTCCCGGATTACTATCAGGCATTGTATTATTTATACCGATCGCGTCTTTATCATATTATGGCGCCAGTATGGATCATGTGATTTCCACCAATACAATCATAATATCAACTTTGGTTGCTGCTTTTTTTATGGCATACCCGATCATTCTACAGCGTCTTAAAACAAAACCATTTTTCCAACAAAACTGGAAATGAGTGAGAGACATTAAATATCACTCAATATCGATATCCTACAGAATTCTCAAAAGGTCCCATACAGGACCGAAATAAGAAAAGCGTGGATTCTGTATGCAAGTTTTTAACAACGCTCCGCATATAAAATCCGCGCTTTTATCTTACAAGAACACGTTTTCGGGGAAATCCTTAGGACTCCACTTTAATCCTTTGTGTATTTACGCTTTGATCACCTGTAGCTCCGCCGCGTGCCCATTGATGTCCCACTTTTCAAAGCCATCTCCGCTCTGTTGCTCTCTTTGTACCGAAACCGCCAGCGTCTCGTCGGCCACATACTTCCCAAAGGCTTCCACCGCTGCGGCCACTTCATCGTCACTGACGAATTTCAGTTCAATGCGATCCGTCAGCTCAAAACCGGCGTTCTTGCGCATGTTCTGAACCTTGGAAACCACCTCCCGGGCCAGGCCTTCCTGGACCAGTTCCTTCGTTAAAGCGGTGTTCAGGATCACATAATTCTCCTTGCTCATTTCCACCACATAACCTTGCTCTTCGCTGGTGCGGATCTCCACATCCTCTTCCTTCAAAGTAACCGGATTGCCGTTGATGCTGAAATTCAACTCGCCGCTGTTCCGCAGGGTCTTTACAAACTCTCCGGCATTCCCTTTGGAGAGTTCCCCTTCGATGCCCTTCAGGAATTTACCGTATTTGGGTCCCAAGACCGGGAAATTCGGTTTAATGGTATAGGATACGTACTGGTCGGGGTTTTCCACATATTGAATGGTTTTGACGTTCAATTCTTCCTTGACCAGTCCCTCCATGGGCGCCAGGATCTTTTGCTTTTTCAGATCCACCATGATCTGAGACAGCGGTTGTCTGACCTTGATTTGAACCTTATTCCGGGCTGCCCGGCCTAACGAGACCAGGTCGATCACCAATCCCATATGTTCTTCCAAATCGGAATTGATGAAGGTTTCGTCCACCTCCGGATACATTTCCACATGGACCGTAAAGAGCTTTTTACCGTCAGCCTCCAGGTTCTGATAAATCTCCTCGGCCATGAAGGGCGCAAAAGGAGCTATCAACTTGGCAACAGCCAGTAATACTTCCCACAGCGTCCGGTAAACGGCTTTTTTGTCCTGATTCATTTCCGAGGCCCAGAAACGGTCCCGGGTACGGCGTACATACCAATTGGATACGTCATCCACCACGAAAGCCTGAATGGCCCGGACCACCCGGGTTAAATCAAAAACTTCCATATCGGAACGGACGCCTTTGATCAGCGAATTCAAGCGGGAAATCACCCAGCGGTCGATTTCCGGCCGGTCCTTCACCGCTATGTCGTAAACAGCCGGATCGGCGCCGTCGATATTGGCATACAGGGTAAAGAAGGAAAACACGTTTTGCAGCGTGCCGAAGAATTTGGCATAAACATCCTTTACCCCGTCTTCATCGAACCGGGTCGGGGTCCATGGAGGAGACACTGCCAGCAAATACCAGCGGGTGGCATCGGCGCCGTATTTCTCCATCAATCCCCAGGGTTCCACGGCATTTCCCCTTGACTTGGACATTTTTTGGCCGTTTTTATCCAGCACCAAGTCATTGACCATTACATTCTTGTAAGCCGGTTGGCCGGAAATAAACGATGAGATCGCCAATAAGGAATAAAACCAGCCCCGGGTTTGATCGATTCCTTCGCAGATAAAATCGGCCGGGAAAAGTTGATCGAAATGGTCCTTGTTTTCAAAAGGATAATGCTGCTGGGCATAAGGCATGGCTCCGGAATCAAACCAGCAGTCAATGACCTCTTTGGTCCGGGTCATCCTGCCGCCGCATTCGCACTTTAAATGGATACCGTCAATATAGGGCCGGTGCAGTTCGATCGTATCCGGATCAACCTTTTCAATCGCCCGCTCCGCCAGCTCCTGTCTGGATCCGACCGAGGCCAGCTTGGAACAGGACTCGCATTTCCAAATATTAAGCGGCGTCCCCCAATAACGGTCCCGGGAAAGGGACCAGTCGATCATATTCTCCAGCCAGTTCCCAAAACGTCCCTTTCCCACGTGTTCCGGATACCAATGAATCTGTTTGTTGCATTCAATCATGCGGTCCTTGTATTTGGTGGTGGCAATATACCATGATTGCCGCGCGTAATAAAGCAAGGGTGTGTCGCAACGCCAGCAATATGGATAAGAGTGGGTTAAGCGCTCTTTGGAAAAGAGCTTCCCTTCGGATTTTAAATAGCGGGTGATATCAAGATCCGTCTCCCGCACAAAACGGCCCGCCCAGAGCGTGACTTCCGGAGTAAATTTACCCTGTTTATCGACGGGCTGTAAAATCGGAAGATTGAACTTTTTGCCCAGCTGATAGTCGTCTTCGCCAAAAGCGGGCGCGATATGAACAATACCGGAGCCGTCTTCGGTGGATACGAAATCGGCGGGATAAACCTGGAAGGCATTCTCTCCGGCCTTCAAAAAAGGCAATAACTGCTCATAGTGGATTCCAACTAAATCGGAACCTTTGAACTCTTCCAAAATCTCGCTGTCTTTTCCCAGAGCCGCATGAACCCGGTCTTTAACCAGGATATAGATGGCTTCGTCCCCGGCCTTGCGGGCTTTTACATAAGTGAACTCGGGGTTCACCGCCAACGCCACGTTGGAAGGAAGGGTCCAGGGAGTCGTGGTCCAGACCAGAAAATATTCGCCCTCTTTACCGCATACTTTCATCCGCACATAAATGGAGTCAATGGTCTCATCCTTATATCCCAGCGAAACTTCATGGGAAGCAAGGGGAGTCCCGCAGCGGGCGCAATAGGGCATAATCTTGTGGCCCTCATAGATCAGGCCCTGATCGAAATATTGTTTCAAAATCCACCAGGCGGTCTCGATATAGTTATTGTCCAGGGTGATATAGGGATGGTCCATATCGATCCAGTAGCCGATCCGTTCCGTCAGCCGCCGCCATTCTTGGACATAGGTGAAAACCGATTCCCGGCATTTTTTATTAAAGGGTTCGATTCCATAGGCCTCGATTTCGGGCTTGGAAGAGATGCCTAATTGTTTTTCCACTTCGATCTCAACCGGCAATCCGTGCGTATCCCATCCGGCCTTACGGTGAACTTGATACCCTTGCATGGTCTTATAGCGGCAGACGGTATCCTTTAAAGTACGGGCCAGTACATGGTGAATGCCGGGCTTGCCATTGGCGGTGGGCGGTCCATCATAAAAAATATAACGGGGTGACCCTTCACGGGCCGTAACGCTGCGATCGGGGACCTTTTCACTGAGCCAATGATTTAAAACGGTTTCTTCTTTTTGTTTGATCGGTATCTTGGTATCGACCTCTTTAAACTGATGCATCCATCTTTCCCCTTCCTAAATATTGTTCTCACAAACATCTATATAAGCTGTGATAAGCTTTCCTTCACCGTTATGGTCCATCGCTTCAACCTCCACCCCATTCCCAAATACCTGATGCAGATGGCGCTGTAATTGAATGATTGCCGCTTCCAATTCAACCACGGTCACTTCCGTCACAGCCCTGTTGCTTAAGGCCGTTTGAAGAGAGAAGCCCAAGCCCATCCCCCCAATCAGGACCTGTAGACCATCCCACCAAAAAGCATCCTTCCGAACTCTTGAAAATAAAAAAACCCGCCCCTAAAAATGGGACGAGTAAATTTACCCGCGATACCACCCAGCTTTAAAAAGCAGTCCGCCCTCGCTCAAGGGCGCGTTTTTCCACGATTGCTTTTTCGCCTCAACATCGATAACGGTGAACGCCGGCGTTTCTTACGGTCCCCTTGCCATCCATCCTTAGGGATTTTTAAGGAATAAACTTTCTGAAACGCAACTCCGGGGTGATTTTCCCATCTTCGCTCGGCGCCGGCTTTCACCTGGCCCGGCTCTCTACTGCCAGCTTACAGTGGTACTCTTCCCCATCACAGCTTTTTTCAATATCATCATAATTTAGTGTTTATTATAATACATTACCATCCTCCCGTCAACGTCCGAAAGAAAATGAGGACTTTAGGCTGATTTACAGGGAGAAATTAAAATACGGCGAATTATAATTATAGGTAATTGCTTAAATCATGTTATGGAAAGGTCTTACCGGTGTAACCCATGTCCAATCCGACCTTCGCGAAATTGCTGGAATATTTACATCCAAAATTCATCGGCATTACCATTGCCGATCAAAAACTAAGCGCGCTGGAACCCGCCAAAGGAATCTTCTTCGCCGAAGATGTCGGCGAGCCGACCGGCGCTCTCCATCCCGATTCTATCTGGAAAAAGTCGGCCGCCATTGAAAAGCTGGTGAAAAAAGCCTTTAAAACGGCAGGGGTTCACTTTTGGACCTACCAGCCGGTGGTGGTTTTCAGCGTCCCTCCCAATACTTCCCCGGAAGATAATAAAGCCATCTATCATCAACTGATGGCTGCCGGGGCTAAAAGCGTTTATTTGCTGGACGATTTGATTCTGGCTGCTCTGGGAAGCGGAGTTTACCGCAAAGACGAAGGACCGCTTTACCATAAAAAAATCTATGTTCTGGCGCAAAAAGATGCCACTTATCTGGGTGTGATTTTGGGCGGCGGCGCCTTTGAGGTCAGGACGATCCCCAAAGGATACGATACTCTTACCCAAGATGAACTCCGGGATGAAGTAAAGAACTTGATCGAGAATTTTCCCCGGCAATGTCCCGCTCAATTCCACCATCGCGCGGTAGCCAAAGAGGTTGCCCACAATCTGGAGGAAGCCTGGCGGAAGAAATTTGAATCGCAGATTTATATCACCGTTCCGGAACGTTTCAAGGATCAATGGGGTAAAAAGATGGATGACTATGACATCCTTTATACGGATCAAGGAGAACTGGCGATTGTTAAGGGAATCGAAGAATTCTTCCCGGCATTGATGGTCAAACGATCCCCGGTAGGCCGAAAACCGATGGAGCCGGTTCGTATGGTTTTATTGGTGTTCACCTTCATCGCGCTTATGGTTTTATTTATCCTCAAACGGTAAAGGGCAAACCCGCGATACCCGGTATAAACTTGAAATATGGAAACCCAAGGGGGCGCACCCAAAAGAGAGCGCCCCGTTTCCATGATTTTGAGCCATCAAACGATGACTTCGGCCAAAATTATTTGAACAAACTCGGTAAATACATTGTAAACCATGGCCAATAGGTGGTTAATGCCAAAACAACAATCATGGCCGGCCATAAGAAAAACATCTGATAGGCCACTTTTTCCACCCTCGACTTGCCGACGGCGCAGGCTACGAAAAGCGCCGACCCGACCGGAGGAGTCGTGAGCCCAATTCCCAGGTTGACCATTAACATAATCCCGAAAGTAATCGGACTCATCCCTGCAGCCATACAAGCAGGCAGTAATACCGGTGTGGTGATCAAAATCAACGGCGCCATATCCATGATGGTTCCTAAAAACAACAATAAAGCGTTCACCAGTATGAACAACACCACCGGGTTATGGGTAATTGTCGCAAACAAAGCCGTTACTTTGTGAGGGATCATCAACACCGTCATCATATACCCAAAAGCGGTGGATGTCGCCACCAGGGTCATAATAATACCCGTGGTCCGAACCGATTTCAGGAAAGTTGGCCAAATATCCCGTGGCTTTAATTCCCGGAAAAGCGCCAGCGATATGACTAAAGAATAAACAACAGCTACCGCTGCGGCTTCGGTAGCTGTAAAGACCCCGAAAATAATTCCGCCGACCACGATCACCGTTGTCGCCATACAAACAATACCTTCCCAAATGATCGGGAAACATTTTTTAAGGGGTGGAATCTTTTCCCGCGGATACCCTCGTTTAATGGCCAAAATCAAACTGGCGACCATCAAGGCAAGACATAATGCAATCGCCGGAAAATAACCTGCCAGGAATAATTTAGCGATCGATACTCCGCCGCCTACAACCATTGCGTAGAGGATAATGTTATGGCTGGGCGGGATAATGACTCCCTGAACCGAACCGCAAGCCGTTAAAGCGCAAGCGAAGTCCCGGTCATACCCTTTCTCCTCCATCATCGGGATGATCATCGGGCCGATGGAAGAAACGTCGGCCACCGATGAACCGGTAATTCCGCCGAAAAACATCGCCTGGACCACATTGACCATTGCCAGGCCCCCCGGAAGCGGTCCCACCAGGATATAGGCGAAATTAACGATCCGTCTGGCGATACCACCCGCATTCATAATTAATCCCGCCAGAATAAAGAGGGGGATCGTAACCAGCGCGAAGGACTGCAGTCCGGAGCCCATCCGTTGCACCAGCATAATGGGGCTCATCCCCATATAAATCGCTGTGGTAAAGGATGAAATCCCCAAGCTGAAAGAAATCGGCACCCGGATGGCCACCAGCAGCAAAAACAAGCCGATTAAGATAATGCCTTCAATCATGAATGCTTACCCCCTCATTTGAAACTTCTTCTTTCCAGACATAAAAATTCATAATCCGTCCAAAAGCTTTGAGCAGGGAAAAGCAAAACATTAGTCCGCCGCTGATTGGCATGACCAAATAAGTGACCCCTATCGGAACGGGTAGCGAGGCCATAATACCGTTCATGGTCTGAATCGCCAGACTGGTACCTTCCGTTAACAAATAATAACCGAAACCAACGATCAGCAAGTCGGAAAAAACCCGGAACCAAAGTTGTACTGCTTTTGGAAACCGCTCGACCAGCATTCCCATATCCATGTGAGACTCGTTCCATACTCCACTGGCGCCGGCAAGCAAACTGACCCACATCAACAAAGTCCAAGTGGTTTCCTCGGTCCACGACGGGGCGTAATGGAACCAATACCTGGCCACCACTTGGTAAGTAACCAGAACCGTCATGACGGCCATAATAACCGCTCCCAACTGACTGGCGGTTATGTCAACCCAATCAAAGAAGACTTTCACTTTTTTGCGCACTTTCCTTGCCTCCTGTCCTAACAATAAAAAGGCTGTCCCAAAAGTAAATGTTCCTTTTTAGACAGCCTCGGAAACCCATAAAAATTATTTGGTAGCGTCAATTGCCTTAATCAGTTTACTTAAATCCGCACTGACTTTGGATTTGGAAACATATTTGTCAACCGCGGGTTTAACGACGGTTTGAAAGGACTTGATGTTGTCCACTTCATTAAAGACTTCGCCTTTGGCTTTCAATTGCGTAACCACATGGCCCATATAATCGGCCCAAATTAAGCGTTGCGAAGCGGTTGCCTCTTTAGCAGCCTGCATAATTGCTTTTTGATCCGCTTTGGAAACCGAATTGAACGCCTTCAAGTTCATGATTAACAAATCCGGAACCGATGAGTGCCGGGTGTAAGAAAAATACTTACAGACTTCAAACATATTGGCGGAAAGAACGGTCGGTTCATTGTTTTCCCAGCCGTCAATGACCTTGGTTTGGAGAGCGGTATAAACATCGTTCATTCCCATGGGAACCGCAATAGCGCCAAAAGCGGCGACAACGTCAAGCATTAATTGGCTTTGCTGGGTCCTTACTTTCATCCCTTTTAGATCTGCCGGAGTCTTGATGGCCTTATCGCGCATGGTGAAATTACGAAAACCGGCATCCATGTACGACAAGATTTTAAAGCCCTTGGCTTCACAATAAACATCCATCATCTTCCCAACTTTACCGTCGAGGGCTTTATGCTGATGGTCGGCATTGCGCCAAATGAAAGGCATACCCACCGCATCCATCTGGGGAACATATTGGGAAAACGGCGAAGCTGAAACTTTGGTAATTTCGATCGAACCAATGCTGCAGCCCTGTAAATAATCGGCCTCTTGACCAAGCTGTCCGTCGGTAAAGACGTTAATTTTAACTTCACCTTTGGTTAAGACATTGACCCGCTCGGCGAAGAGGATTAAGGCTTTAGTCACCGGATGGGCTGCCGGAAGAACGGAAGCAAGCTTCCAATTATATTTGGGAGCCGCGGAAATATTGGACATTATAACTCCAAACACTAAAGCTACAACTAAGGTAAGCAAAATAACTCTGGAAAAATTCTTTTTCATAGAAATCCCCTCTCTGCTATTTGTAAAATAAATCCTTGACGAACGGCTGTTTGAAATAATCCCCCTCCATTTCTTCCCGTTCCGGTAAAAACAAATTTGATTCCATTCATTACGAATGACTGACTATTTATTGAACCGTCGGTCAAACACCTATATAAATAAATAAGAGACATTAAAAACATTAAATAATCCCGATAATTTTCATAATAACCAGCTAATTCGAATGATATCACCGATAAAAAAATTTGTGATTGCCCATCGATATGTTACAATAGAGTAAATTTGTATATCCCAGCTATCTTTAATCGGAATGGATGTCGGTTTTCCACTCAACACCGGCAAGGGAGAAACTTTGGATCTATTTATGTCGCGAAAAACTTTTCTTTTTTTAGTGATCTTTTCTTTACCGATTGTTTTCTCGGAGTTATCGGTTGGGACCCATCCTAAAATTATTCTGAGTTGCGCCGATGTTCAGGCTTCCGGTTATCCGACGGTCGAAGGCTTGTTATTCATGTCGCGCCTGATAAACGAGAATACAAAGGGACGGATCGAAATAAAGGTCTATCCGAACGGAACTTTAGGCTCCGAAAGTTCCGTCACCGATATGGTGCGGCTGGGTGCCCTGGATATGGGGCGGGTCAGTCTCAGTCAAATCGTCAATATCGATCCCAACCTGGAAGTTCTCCTTTTGCCCTATATTTTCAAGGATGATGAGCAAAAGTGGAAAGTATTGGAGGGGCCCCTCGGCGATAACTTACTGTCGGGCCTAACAAGCTCCGGTTTAGTCGGGCTTTGCTTCTTTGAAGCCGGTTACCGGAGTTTTTATAATTCCAAAAGGCCGATTTATTCGCCTGCTGATTTAAGGGGATTAAAAATCAGGGTTCAACCCAGTCCGATGATGATAAAAATGATCGATTTTTTAGGAGCTGCCGCGGTTCCCATTGATTATAATGAAGTTTATCCGGCGCTGGCCGCGAAAGCGGTGGATGGGGCTGAGAATAATTTACCGAGTTTCCTATCGACGGGTCATTACAAAGCCGCCCGCTATTTCTCTTTTGATCGCCATTCCTCCATCCCGGAGGTGGTCATCATTTCCCGAAAGACCTTTCACAAATTTGCCCCATCCGATCAGGAGATCATCCGAAAGGCAGCCAAAGAAGCAGTATTATACCAGCGGAAGCTCTGGGCCCAATATGAAAAGGAAAGCTATTTGAAATTGTTACAAGAGGGATGTAAGTTTAACGAGGTGAATATCGAAGCTTTTCAGCAGCGCTTTAAGAATTTCTATCAGAGGTTTGCCAACCGGCATATGCCTGTCATTGAACAAATCCATCAGGTAAAGTAAACCTTGATCCGGCAAGTTGTTAAGTAAAGCGCTTTTGAAAGTTGCCGGATTCATGATAAATGGTAGCCGGTATTTTTAAACCAAACAATACAGGTAAGTGGGCCGTCCTTTTTTCCCGTAGATCAGATCGCAGTTTACCGTATTGTTTTGCTGAAGGACTTTGAGATAACGTCTGACTGAAACCACCGAAATACCCACCTCCAAAGCGATCTCTTCTGCGGTAACTCCATGGATACGGTTTTTCAAAATCATGAAGATTTTTTCCTGGGTTAAATCGCTTAAACCTTTTGGATTCCAACTATCCTGATTTTTATTGCTAAAATTAATTTTGTCCAAATCCAACTGAGTGACTTCCTCTTTATTCAGGGCTTCCAGAAACAATTTGTAGTTTTGCAGGGACTGTAATAGGCGCTGTTTTAAAAAGGGTTTGATTAAATAATCTCTAACCCCCATGCGCATACATTCTTGAACAATCGGGACCTCTTTGGCAGCGGTGATCATGATGAAATCGACTTTTTTGTCAAAAACCCGAATCTTTTCAATCACCGCAGGACCGTTAAAATCGGGCAAAAAGTTATCCAACAAAATCAATTGCGGCGATAGTTTCCCGGTCAATTCGACGGCTTCCTGCCCCTTGCCCGCAATACCCACCAATAAAAAAACAGGATCTTCCTTCAAAAATTCCCTGGTAATTTCCACGACCATCGGGTCATCTTCAACGATTAAAAAATCGATCCGGGTCACAGTCTTTCCCCCATTCTTTGAGTGGAATTTCCACCATAAAAATCGTTGGTCCACAGGAATGAATCTTAATCGCACCGCGCAGATCTTCCGCGGATTGCTTGACCAAACTTAAGCCAATCCCTTTATTGTGGCCTTTTTTCGTTGTAAAACCGCGCTGAAAAATCAAGTTTCGAATGTCCTTGGGAATTCCCGGGCCGTTATCGATGACTGCAATTCTCAGGAAATCACGCCGGGGATAGATTTTTATCCATACTTTTTTCGAAGCTTGATTGCTTTCCCGTAAAGCTTCAAAGGCATTTTCAATTAAATTGCCGACGATACAGACCAGTTCATTATCGGGAATCATAACCCCTTTCGGAATATGGCTGGTCGGCTCAATTTTAAATGAAATATTCAATTCCTTGGCCCGGTTAAATTTTCCAAGCAAGATACCGGATACGGCCGAGGTCGAAAAAGCATGATTAAGGATGGAAATCATGTCTTGTTGAGATTCGGTCGTCTCATGTAACAAAGCAAGGGCTGTCTCATATTTCCCCAGTTGAATCAAACCGGAAACCAATTGCATTTTGTTCATAAATTCATGGGATTGGGAACGTAAGGCCTGGGTATAATTTTTGACTTCGACCAGTTCTTCAGCAACTTTCTGAAATTCCGTCAAATCACGCAGGGTGATCACGGCTCCTAAAATATTGTGATGGGTTATGATGGGAACGCAGTTGTAAACGATAATGGTTTCCCCGATAACTTGACGGCGATTATAAACAGCCTGACCCGTAACAAAGGCTTCTTTAATTCCAGTATCGTTGAACAAGTTTTCCGCCCGTTGGCCGATGATTGCAACATCCGTAGCCAGGATTTTCTTTGCTTCCTGATTGACTAAAGTAATGACGCCCTCCTGGTTGAGAGCGATGATGCCTTCAAATGTCGACTGAATAATGGTTGTTCTCTGATCAAGCAAAGAGGCGATTTCTTTCGGTTCCATGCCAAATATCGATTTTTTAATATTACGGGCCAGCTGGTTAGCGCAAACGGAACCGAATATCAAACTTAAGGCAACCACTAACCCTAAAAAAATATTCAGGCGGACTAATGCCGCCTGCACTTCGTAACGGCTATGGGCAATTCCGATGATTCCGGTGAACCCCGGGTCACTGGGCATAACAAAAAACACATAGTCGTAATCATGATTGTAAACTTTTTTTCCGGGTACAAACAAGCTCTTCAACGATTTTTTCCGAATGTTCCTATACAATCGGTCCGGTATCGTTGCCGGCCCGGAGTTTCCCGCCACAAGCCTGTTGTTCATATAGAACAATACCTTACTATGGAGGACCGAGGAAAAATAATTCACCAATTGCTCGTCAACTAGGGTCCCAAAATTTAAATAACCGACCAATTGGTTATCAGAAAATACTGGAGTCGTGGTAATCAGGAAAACCCGTCCGCCCCGCTTGCCGAAATGAAACGGGCGCCGGCGTGTTTTGGCCTGAATGGAGTGGAATTTTACCTGTTTTGAATCATCGGCATGGACGTTATCAGCCAACAAAAACCCATTGGGATCAACCAATTCTACCCGATCCAAATTATATTCGACAGAAGCTTGATGGAGATAATAATATAAGACCGAGGCGAGATGATCTCTGGCTGCAATTCCGATGATATCGCCCCTGGTTTGTAAAAAAGCCCTGGCTTCCTGTTCATTGATTATGGTAATGTTTTCAACCGTTAGTTTAAAACTCTCAAAAGTAACTTGAAGCGAATTTTCCACCTGAGTTTGATATTCTTTTTGAATAAAAAAATGGGTAAAAACAAAAATTGCAGCCATTAATAGCAATAAAACGCCTGCAAAATAACTATTGATTTTCGTAATAAGCCGCATGAATTCACCTTTTTATCCGGCCGGACAGGCTGATGTTACTGTTAGAGAGATTTTATGATTTCAAAAAGTCTTCCCGTTGCGGGGTAAATATATCGATGATAATCGAATCTTCCAAAGCCGTCACGCCATGGGGTACTCCGGGATTTACATAATAGCTGTCCCCGGCTTTGAGCACGGTTTTTTTTCCATCAAGTTCAAATTCAAAACTACCTTGAACAATATAGCTTACCTGTTCGTGAGGATGCGTGTGAACAGATCCAACGGCGCCCTTTTTAAATTTTACTTCCACCGTCATCAAGCTTCCCTCCGATGCCAATATCTTTCTTTCAACCCCCTGTCCTACTGAGGTTGACATTACTTTTGAATTTTCAATAATCATTCGATGACCTTCCTTTCGTTTCAAAAATCAATCCATCCCAATGGATTATTGGATTAAACAACCTCTAACTTTATATTTTTCCGGGTTAAAAATGTCCGATCTTCACCGGTGAGCCGGTTATCCGTGATCAAGATATCGACATCTTCCAGGGAAGCAAATGAAACGAAAGCCAATTGATGAAACTTGCTATAATCCGCCAAACAGATAACCTGTCTGGCAGAGTGAATCATGGACCGTTTTACCTCTACTTCTTCCGCAGAGAACACGGTCAAACCCTGTTTAAAATCTAAGGCGCTGGTGCCTAAAAAAAGTTTATTTGCGTTATACCTCTGAATCATTTTTTCAGCATCATTCCCCAGTAAAGTAAGAACTCCTTCCCGCCTGAGCTTGCCGCCGGCTACGTAAAGCGTGATGTTTTCCTTGGAAATGAGTTCCCCGGCAATCGTCAAATCATTGGTAATGACGGTCAATTCTTTATCTCCCAACCCTTTGGCAATTTCAAGATTGGTACTCCCGCCATCAATAATGATAATATCCCGTTCTTCGATGTACTTTTGGGCTGCCGCAGCGATTCTTTTTTTTTCAGGTACATTTTGCCCCTTGCGTTGCAAAATCGGAAAGATATTATTGCCGTTCTGTTTTAATGAGGCGCCGCCATGAAACCTTTCCACCAGACCCAACTCTTCTAATTTCGTCAGATCCTGGCGAATCGTTTTCCCTGTGACATTAAACCTCTCACAAAGGGAATTTACATCGACGGCCCCTTCTTTTTCAAGTATCCGGGTAATTTCCTCCAGCCTTTGAACTGAAAACATGACCTCTCTCCTTGTCCTTAAAAATTATAACATGATAAATGAACATGTACAAACCCATTCATTCATCCTCTGATCTACCAGCTATAAACTAAAAGGTTCCCTTGACTTCATAAGTTTTCGGGAAGCCAAAAGATAATAGATGAACCCGCTTGAACCCCGGACATTCTTGATGGTAAATTCTTGATATGAACATAAAATACCTATCGTGGTACAAAGAAAGAGGAAAAACAAAATGAACTTTGCGATTCCCCAAACATACAAAAGAGCTTCTGACTCAGAAGCCGGAAGCTCTTTTAGATGTTTCAATCAACCGCCCAATTTAAATTTAATACGTCAACTTTTTGGCCACCGGCATGCGACGGCCGACGCCAAATGCTTTGGAAGTCACTTTTAATCCTGGAGCTGCCTGTTTACGCTTATATTCATTGCGATCGACCGTCCTCACCACCCAAAGGACCGTTTCCCGGTCCATACCTTGTTCGACAATTTCATCCACAGAATATCCTTCTTCAATATAATCATGCAATATTTTATCCAAAACCGGGTAAGGAGGCAAGGTGTCCTGGTCGGTCTGATCCGGCCGGAGTTCAGCCGACGGCGCTTTTTCAATGGTATTTTGGGGGATGATTTCTTTTTGCCGGTTCACATACTCCGCCAGTTCATAAACCATGGTTTTGGGCACATCGGAAATTACACTTAATCCCCCGCTCATATCGCCGTAAAGGGTACAATATCCAACTGCCAGTTCACTCTTGTTGCCGGTGGATAATAACAAATATCCGAATTTATTGGAGAAAGCCATTAAGATATTGCCGCGTATCCGGGCCTGAATATTTTCCTCCGTGGCGTCACTCTCTTTGCCTGCAAAATACTGCTTCAACGACTGCAAATACCCCTCATGAATCGGCGCAATCGGAATGATTTCAAACCGAATCCCCAGATTTTCAGCCAATTTTCGCGAGTCCTCCACGCTGCCGCCTGATGAGAATTGGGAAGGCATCGTTATGCCCAGTACGTTCTCTTTACCGAGAGCGGATACTGCCAAGGTTGCAGTGAGAGCCGAGTCTATTCCACCCGACAAACCAACCACAGCTCCTTTAAATCCGCATTTTTTTAAATAATCCCCCAAACCCAACACTAACGCCTGATATACGGAGTCAATTTCTTCACAGGGTCTATAAGGATCTGCTTCTCCAGGCTTGTTCATATCGACTGTCCAAAGATATTCTTGAAATAAAGGCGCAAGGACTATCGGATTGCCATCCTTATCAAAGCACATACTACCCCCGTCAAAGATCAGATCGTCGTTCCCTCCGATTTGGTTTACAAAGACAAAAGGAATATGGTATTTTTGAGCATGATTGCGAATCAGGTTGTAACGAAGTTCATCTTTACCCAGATGAAACGGGGAAGCGGAAATATTAATCAACAAAGTAGCGCCTTGTTCGGCCAGTTTCCGGATAGGATCTTCATCATATAGCAACCGGTCGGGCCAGAAATCCGGGTCATTCCAGACATCTTCACAGATGGAAATGCCTAGCCGTTCACCCTTGAAAGATATAATCTCTATTTCTGAGGCCGGATCAAAATGCCGCGCTTCGTCAAATACATCATAAGTGGGTAATAATGACTTCTGTTGCACCAGTAGGACTTCCCCCCGGTAAATCAGGACCGCAGCATTGGCTAGTCCTTTTCCTCTATCTTGGCCCGTCGGTAACGGAGCCCCAATAATCAAACCGGTTTCCGGATATTCCAGCGATATTTGGGTCAGCTTGTTGATAGCTTGATCCACTTTTTGGATAAACCAACCTTTTTCCAATAAATCCTTCGGCGGGTAACCGACTATAAAAAGTTCCGGAAAAACTATCAAGTCGGGTTGATCGATCGCACTTTTTTCTAAAGCTTCCTTAACTTTCTCTATATTGCCGCCGATATCGCCAACTACCGGATTCAATTGGGCCAACGTCACCTTCATGGAAACATCCTCCTGGTTTGCTTTACAAACTTTTCTTAATTATACCACCCAATTGAATCGTTTCCTCCACGGTTATGTTAATTTTTTCGTTAAAACCTCCTAGAAAAATCCTTCGAAGTCTAAAAGATCAATTCTCCCGTCAAGGCGTCGGTACTATAAGTGACGCAGACACCGGGAAAAGACGAGAGACATTGTTGATAAAAACCTCTGCGCGCCTATGTAACCAGTAATGACAACGCCCTGGCATACCGGGGTCAGGCTCCTTCTATAATTCCTTCCAAGTCCAGTCCGCATTTTGGGCAGGCCCCCTTGGCAAGAATCCGGGGCCGGTATCCTTCCCTGGAGATTAAAAGGGTCCCACAATCCGGGCAAAGTGTATTACTAGGGCCGTTGACATTGCCCAGATATACAAATTTCAAATATTGGCGGGCCTGCTCTGCCGCCTCTTGCATTGTCTCTTCCGACGTGGCGGGTATCGAAAGCTGATAATTGGGAAAATACCGCGAAAGATGCAGGGGGATCTCGGAATCAATCCCGGCAATCCATTCCGCCATGGCGCCGATTTGTTCCGGGTCATCATTTTCTCCGGGAATGATTAAAGTGGTAAGCTCTAGATGTATCCGTCCAACGGCGGCCTTAATATTATCCAACACAGGCTGCAATTTCCCATGGCAGAGTTTCCGGTAATACCCTTCGTCAAACCCTTTTAGATCGATGTTTGCGGCATCAGTCCATTTTAATAAATCGGACCATGGCCGGGGATTTAAAAAAGCATTGGTAACCAATACGTTTTTGAGACCATATTCGTGAACCATCGGCATGGTTTCCATTAAAAATTCAAACCATACTCCAGGCTCGGAATAAGTGTATGCCAACCCGATATTATCCTCGGTTTGATGAGTTTCTAAAGCCAAATCAGCTAATTCCCGTGGTTTAACAATCCTGCAGGGAGCTTCTTCCCTGGAAATTTGCCAGTTCTGACAAAACTGGCAAGCCAGGCTGCAGCCCACCGTTCCGACGGAAAGGATGGGTTTCCCCGGACAAAAATGATATAATGGCTTTTTTTCAATGGGATCCAGAGAGATACTTGAAACTTTTCCATAATTGGCGGTGACTAGTTCACCCGCTTCATGCCGTCTGACTTTACAAAACCCGGTGTTGCCGGGAGCAAGTTTGCAGCCTTGGGGACATAAAAGACAATGAATCTTTAAGTCCGGTTCTACTTGATAATAACTTGCCGTATGCATTTTCCCCTTCAACTCGCTATCTGCTCCCTTAAATTTTCAATTCCTGCGGTTTAGTAATACCGCACCACTTCAAACCGCTCCAGGTCCACTTTTTCATCCTCCGGGATACCGGCTTTCCTCTTGGCGATAGCTACTTGCTCTTCCGCCGTTTCCACCCCTTCCAGGTTGGGTAATAGAAGCCCGCGGCGGTGTCCTTGCGTGACAATCACTCCATAACGTTGGGGATCCAATTTTCCCCAATCTTCGATGGGTTCGGCGGGTTTTAAAACATCCACGCTGTACACCAAATCCTTTAATTCCTCCCGGGTCACCGGCTCGAAACGGGGATCTTGGGTAGATGCCGAAAGCGCATTCTGTTCAACCTCCGCTACAATGTTTTTTTGGGTGGATTCGGTTGTACCGATACAGCCCCGCAACTGTCCATGTTTTTTAATAGAAACAAACACCCCGGCTCTTTGATTTTTAAATGCTTCCAAACCCTCCGGTTCATGAAACGGGTTCCCTTGAATATGGCCTTCTACAACTTGCCGGGCATAGTTAACAAGTGGAGTTTCCTTTCTACGCCTGTCGGCAATTGATTGATCCCGGTTATTAAAAATTTCTTCAATCATGCTCCGGCGGCTGCGGCCCGTTGGCCTAAAGGAGGCAACCCCATAACCCACCCCAAAAGTTCCCTGATAGCTATGAATTTTCACTTGAACATCAAGCTGATCCAGAGTACCCATTAACATCATTACGCTTCGGAATCCGCATTCAGCGGCTTTTTCAAGCAGGACCGGATCGATACGAAAGAGCTCCATGAATTCACTGTTTTTGAGTATATCCATCAACTTTTGGTCGAACTCAGCTCCTCTAGGATCATAACCTGCCGGCGCCCCCGGCTTTAGACAATGGGAGAGATCTCCGCTGGCAATGATTGTTACCTTCCTTCCCAGTTCGGCCGCAGCTTCGGTAATCTTCGAACCAAAAAGATATAATTCTTCCAGCGGAAGATAACTCAAGGGGATGATTACCAGTCTCACTTTGCCCGCCCACCGTTCTGAGAAGTAGGATAAGGGCACCAGCACGCCATGATCAAGGGCGCCTTGAGGCCGGTACCGTCCGGCCATATTTTGATCAAATTCCAAAACAGGTAAGTTGGCTGTCTGACTTATATCAACTATTTTCCGGACGAGTTCCAAATCATTGGGCCATTCCCAAGTCCTAGGAAGTCCGAAGCGGCTTAAATCGCCCTTTAATTCTTCATCCCCATAAACCACGATGGCATCCGAAAAAACAGTCCCATGGGGAGTAAAAACCACCAATGTCTCGGGAGGATCTTGCGCGAGTAAATCCTTGATTTCATTCATTGACCGGATTGTATCGGATACCTGCTCAAAATCGGAGTTGTTTCCGATACCCGGTACGATAATCGGAGGATGCGGCGCCAAAACTCCTAAGTTAATCATTACCTCACTCCTTATTCCATTGGAATCTTTTCCGAAAGTTTTTATTTAATCTTATCATAATTTATCGGATTCAGTCTCATTGAATTGGTATTCGCTTATATTTTGTTTTCATCATTTTCCGGCTTCAAGCGCTCTCTTAACTTTAACCGCCTCTTTTACCCTTGGCTTATAGGCCATCTCCACATGATAATATGCATCCTGGGTTAAAAGATCCCCTCTGGGCGCCATCTTAAGTGTAACCTCAAAATTACGATAACCCCAAACAATCGTCGCATAAGCACCCATCCGGTTGACATCTTTTGCCGAAGCGGAGTCATAGTCCGTATGTCCCCAAAAAGGCCCAATCTTCAAAGTAAACTTTGAGGTGTTCAGCTGTAACTCCATGCCGGTCTTAGTTTCGGATCTGCTCTTTAGATCGTTTTCGACTTTGTAATAAACCCCAGGTTCACTATAATCCTGAGAAGTGGAATAATAGTTTAAATCCCTGTAAGTAGTATTGAAGGTGACTTTTACAGTTTGATTGAGGCTCCTTCTCATTTTAATCTGTACTTGATGACTGGAACGATACGGTTCATAGCCCCGCTCCCAAAACAATTTTCGATAATCCAATTCCCAATGCCATTTTGATTTACTTTCATATTTACCATCAAAACTCCACTCTTTCTTCCAAAAATCCTTATAACCGGAAGCGATATAATCACCCGTATTTTCTTCATACCCAACCTTCATTTCGATATTCCTAAGCGGATACCAGGTTAATGTCTCTGCCAATTGGTACTTCAATGATGTATATTGAGCATCTTCGTAATAGTCTTTGTCATTCCGTGTTAGATTTAATGTATATTTCCAGGGTTTTGGCTGCCAGTTCAATGCGAGGGATTGGTTATTCAAACGATAAGGACATCCCGTAGCCAATTCGGCCTCCCGTTCCTCATTTTGGTAGCCTATATCCATCTGGACCTTCTTTAAGGGAAAAAACTTGTAATTTATTTTTTCATTATGGATTTTATACCTATCATTCCAATCAAACCCGGTTTTCACTACAAAAGTTTTAGATAGCTCCGGAAAAATCAACTTTAGATCCATTGAGGAATAAGTATCCTCAACCGGATCCAAAAGGAGTTTACTCGTCAATCCTATCTTTAACCAATCCCAACCTGCGCTGCCATTGCAACGAAGTATGGTCTGGGTTGGATCTCCTTCCGAATACTCTTGAGAGATACTAACCCGATTAACACCCAGTTCAGATACTGCCCATGCCGCTGACGGTGTCAAAGTAAAGAAAAATACTAAACCAAGCCCGGTTACCGCCGAAATGATAACTTTCATGGCGTTCTCCAAATATTTTGTATTTTATACAATTATTTGGATACTTACTTTTGAAATCCTTTTGTTCAGTAAAATAATTTTAATTTCAATTATCTGAAAAAATAAAAGAAATCGAGGCGCGAATATTTTTCACGCCTCGATTTCATAGACCAACCAACTCATCGATAGTTCATTATATACAACAAAAAATAAAATATGCCAAGACTTTCTCTTCCTTGCCTTCCGACCGATATCTATCATTACAACGATGGAAGGAATGCCTTGTTACTCCGGCAATAAACTAACGACCAAGTCCCATACCTCATTGGCAGCATCGCAAATTAACTCAGAGTCGCTCTCCGCCAGCTGAGGAATATAAAAATAGTCCAATTCATCTCTGATTCCTTCGAATTCAGGTTCAATCTCACAACATTGCATAAAGAGTTGTTTTAATTCGCCGGCAGGCTCCTTTTCATGGATAATCAAAAATGCTTTCAAAAGATTACTGACTCCAGTCTTAAATTTCTTCAATCCCTCACCGGGTTCTTTGACAATCATCGCTTCGGCCTGTTCAAATAATTGATCGGCTTCTTCCAGCAAATCTTCCACTTCCATATCTTTAAGGGCCTCCTATTTTTAACTCTTCTTATTCCATTATTTCTGGGTCATCCATTATTTCCCTTTCTTATCTTGCTAAATTTTCGCTTAAAAAATCCAACCCATGGCCTCTTTATGTTTAAGCCTTTTTCAATATTTTATCATAAATATATCCCCCAAAAAACTCATTCATAGGGCCAAGAACTACGGCACGAGAGAAACGGCATCAAAAAAGGCTGTCCCTTGAAATTTCAGGACAGCCCGGTTCAACAAAATTGGTCCTCTTATGCCGCTTTCAGCTGCTCTCTCAACCAATTACCCGACACTTTTTCCTTCTGCAGCAAATCGATAACGATCTTATCAATAATCTGTCCGTGCTTTTTAAGAAGCTCCCGGACTCGTTCCTTCTGTTCATTAAGAATTTCGGTCATCACTTCAAAAATACGTTCTTTCCCCAAGCAATCTTCCTGAACGATACCAAGTCGTGATAATCCGGTGAGAATAATTTGCCTTGCAATATGAGTCGCCTGTTCAAAGTCATTGGAAGCTCCGGTGCTCCAATTACCATACATCAATTCCTCGGATAAGGCGCCACCTAAACAAATACAGATCTGATCTTCCAGATATTCTTTCGTATATAAATATTGTTCATGAAGCTGCGCTTGTCGCATAAATCCCAATGCTTTACCCCGCGGAACCACCGTCAGAGTCGCCACGGATTCAGGGCGAAGAAGCTCACTAATTAAAGCGTGGCCAACTTCATGGATGGCTACTCGTTTCAATTCTCCGGTGTTCGGCTGGCGTTCAAGTTTTTCACCCATCATTACCTTGTCAATCGCCTCCCGGATATCATCCATGGCAATCTCGTGATGATTTCGACGGTAAGCCAAGATAGCCGCTTCATTCATTAAAGATTCCAAATGGGCGCCGGAAAATCCAAATGTATCTTTAGCGACTTCCTCCAGACTGACTTCGGCAGCCAGCGGTTTCCCCTTGGCATGAATATTCAAAATGTGAATACGTCCTTCTTTATCCGGCAAATCCACCTTTACCTGCCGGTCAAACCTTCCGGGACGCAAAATAGCCGCATCTAATAAATCAGCCCGGTTGGTTGCTGCAATTAAAACAATTCTTACTGACTCATTGGGTTTTAAACCATCCATTTCCACCAACAACTGATTTAACGTTTGATCGTATTCCAAATGGGAACTGTGATTACCTCTTTTACCGGCAATAACCTCGATCTCGTCAATAAAAATAATTGCGCTTTTCTTGCCGGTTTTTTGCGCTAATTGTCTTGCCTTATTAAAAAGTTGTCGGACCCGTTGAGCTCCAACGCCTGCATACATTTCAACAAAACCGGAACCGTCCAAGGCAACAAACGCCGAGTCGGTGTAACTGGCTGCCGCCTTTGCCATCAAAGTTTTTCCCGTTCCGGGAGGGCCGGTGAGTAAAATACCTTTTAAAGGACGAATCCCTAATTTATTGAGTTCCTCTTGGTCGCCGCGGACAAAATCCAGGGCCTCAAGCAGCTCTCTTTTTGCAACCTGCTGACCGCCAATATCATCAAAACTAACCGGAAATGCTTTATGACTTACATTACCGCCAACCATCTCCGGACTTTTACCGGCCATCCTTCCCTGAGTAAAGAAGTATAGAGCGGCTAAAGCAAATCCAATTAATAATAATGGCGTTAAATCAATCCCCCGCCAAAATAAAAATACCAAGACACCAACACCAGCCCCAATAAGATATTCTAAATACTTCCTCATGTCCGTTCACCCCCGTTTATATCACCTTTATCCGGTTGCAAATGATTGGGCAACACTTCGTACAGATAATTCCGGCCTTTTTCAAGCTGTAAATACATGCTGTTCTGGCTGAAATACGCTTTCGCTTTCACACCCGGGCAAGATTCCAAAGCCGTTTTTAATTGAATGTAATGGCCCGATACAATAGCCTCTTCAAGATAGAACGATAGTTGGTAGCGGAGGCTTTCTAACTCCTGGTTTCGCCGATCAATGATTTTAAAGCTTTTTATCGGCTGGTTGTAATAACTAGCGACCTTTTGTTTTACATAATCCAATACCTTTTGCAAATCATCGACTTTCTGAAGCTTAACCGTTACTGCAAGCCCATCTTTCTCCTCTTTGATCTTATAATCGCGGATTGCTTTCTGTTGCCGCAAATCTTTCTCCAGCGGATTCTCCACTTTTAATTTGGCTGTTAAAGCTTGCCCACCAAAAAGCATTCCGATCGTAACTAAAAAAGCCAGCACGATCAGACCCAATTGCAAATTTTTAATCCGTTTCAAAACTATATTCCCCCTAACTTTTAGAAGCTTCAAGATCCTGCTCTATTATGATTTTTTCTCCATAAACTATTTTTTTCAAAGGGCGAAAGCGTAACCACGAATCGGCCTTTCCTCCAACCAGGAACCAGCATGTGTTTGGAATCAAAGCCCCACTAAGCCGGATAGTTATCTTTCCGGATCCATAGAATCATATGCTAGTTGACATAAAAATTTTATCATAATGTATACGATCATAACAGAGGCGATTGATGGATCTCCTTACATTAACTTGAGGTAGACATCAATTTCATTGAGGACTTGACGAATCGGAAAACACGTTATCCCCTACTCATGAGAGAATCAATACCTTAGGGGTCCACCTTGGGGACGTAATTTTTCCATAAAAAAAAGAGCCCTCAGGCAGCTCTATTTTAAAGCTAAGCATAAGGACTCTCTTGGGCTTGGTTATGATTCTAAACTCTGATATACCTTCTCTGCCTCGTTACCTTCCAAAGTCTCCCGAATAAAGGTCTGCGTATATTCTTCCTCCGTTAAATTAATTCGAACGGATTCATCCAACTTTTGCCCGGAAGAATCAAAATAGATCCGAATTTCAGGCCGGAAAGGCGCCCCATGATTAATTCCGATAACCTTGGCGATTTCTCCAGTGTTGAGGCGGATATAACTGCCGATTGGATAGATTGCCATGCTGGCAATGAAGGCTTTTAATATTTTAATTTCAAATAGATGAGAATCGCCGAGTAAAATTTTGAGGGCTTCATAAGGAGTAAAACGTTTGCGGTGTTTCCGGGGAGAGATGCAAGCATCATAAACATCAGCTACAGCAATAATTTTACCGTATTGGCCCATTTCCGCTCCTTTAAGGCCGTTGGGATATCCGCTGCCGTTGATTCGTTCATGGTGTTGCCGGATCCCCTGCAAAACTTCTGGAGAAAAATCATTTCCCGAAAGCAATTCAACTCCATAATCAGGGTGTTTCCGGACCTCCTGCCACTGCTCCGCCGTCAATTTACTTTCCTGGTTGTAAATAGACGGGTCCATTTGGATCATCCCAAAGTCATGAAGCAGCGCAGCCATTCCCAATTCCTTTAACTCATCCGACGACATCTTTAATTCTCTACCGATTATAACCGATAGGACACAAACATTAACGACATGAGAAAACAAATAAAGATCATAAGTCTTCAAATGACTTAAATTCAGCAATACGTTGCTGTTTAAATCAATTTGGCTTTCAATATCCCCCACCATTCCCCGCAATACAAACGGGTCCGCTTCTTTCACATTGTCTGCGCGCATCAGATTTTGGGTAATCCCTACCATCCGGTCATGAGCTGCAGCAATCTTAGGAGCAATTAACGCCTCCTGTTGCTCTTTGAGACTGGGCTGAGGATCTTCTATTACGACATCGGAAAAACCCCAATATTTTAGTTTGGTAATGAGTTCAGCGGTTAATACAGTCCCTTGATTCAGCACCAAAATTCCATTATCTTGAAAAACATCTTTTGCAATGACGATGCCCGGTACCAAAGCGGAAACTTTAACAGGTTTCATGATGAACAGCTCCCCAACTACTGATCTGCTTCTCGTAATGCAACATAAATCGTAATTTCACCAAGGTCCGTCTGTACAGGAATTACTAAAATTTGTAGATCTTTTATGGATACCTTGACTTCTCGGCCCATAAATAAAGACGGGGGAGTAATGTTACAACAGAAACCATTATTACCCAGTTCAGTCGCAGCATTTCCGGTAATAATATTACCTAACTCACTAATCGCGCTTTTGCCTATTTCATCAAAATCATCAACCGGCATTCCCATCAGCATTGTGGAAGCAAGTTTCTGAGCAGTTTCCGTCGTCATACAATAAATAACCTGCCCCAAAATATCACCGGTGACTCCAATCACAGTATTAACATCTTTGCCTTCAATGGGAGAAGCTGTCAAACTTAACTTTCCTTTACCGACCTTGGTTTTACCAACCTTTTCCAGAACCATAAAAGCGGCCGAAACAAATGGATTAATAAATTCTACTTTCATTTGGCACCTCCTGGCCTAAAAGAATAATGAATCCCAATATTAAATATTTTAATAATTTCGGCATACTTGTAATGTTTTCCTGCTAATCGAAGCGAAAGACCTAAAAAAAATAAATCCTCAAAAAAGGATTTATTTATATTAATAATCACAAGTTAAAGCGATAACGAAAATGATCTGATTTTTTTATTGGCGCTCCTTTATTTATGATATATCCATATAATTTTACACTGTTTGGAAGGAAATATGCTCTTGTTCAACTTTGGCTCGAATTGTTTTCCCCGGCTCCAAATTTCCTTTTAATATTTCTTCCGACAAGGGATTTTCAATCAGCCTTTGAACGGCCCGGCGTAAAGGTCGGGCTCCAAACACCGGATCATACCCTTCCTGTACCAAAATATCCTTTGCTTCATTGGTGACTTCCAAGCCAAGCCCTTTTTCATTTAATTGTTTAGTCACGGGCAAAATCATCAAATCAACAATTTGTTTGATTTGATCCCGGGTCAAAGCATGAAAAACAATTACTTCATCCACCCGGTTTAAAAACTCCGGCCGGAAGGTCTTTTTCAATTCGTCAAGCACTTTGTCTTTCATCTTCCGGTAATTGTCTTCTTCCTCATCCTGGGACACTTGAAAACCGATTGTTCCTTGATGATCAATTAGATTTGCTCCGACATTGGAGGTCATGACTACGACCGTATTGCGAAAATCCACCGTCCGACCGTGGGAATCCGTCAGACGCCCGTCCTCTAATACTTGAAGTAAAATATTGAACACTTCCGGATGGGCTTTTTCGATTTCATCCAATAAAATGACTGAATAGGGTTTACGGCGGACCCGCTCCGTCAATTGGCCTCCCTCTTCAAAACCGACATAACCCGGAGGAGAGCCGACCAGCCTGGAGACAGTATGCCGCTCCATATACTCCGACATATCGATCCGGATGACCGAATTTTCATCGCCAAACATTGCTTCCGCTACTGCTCTTGCCAATTCGGTTTTACCGACTCCAGTCGGCCCTAAGAAGATAAAAGAACCGATCGGGCGTTTCGGGTCTTTCAATCCGGCCCTGGCCCGGCGAATCGCTTTCGAGATCACCTCAATGGCTTCATTTTGTCCAATGACCCGCTCATGCAAAATCTCTTCCATTTTCAGCAAACGTTCCGTTTCGGCTTGTTCCAGTTTCGATACCGGGATACCGGTCCAACTCGCCACGACTTCCGCAATATCCTCCTCGGATACAACCGGTTCATTCATCCCGCGTTTGTTCTTCCACTCATTACGTAAATTATCCAACTGTTGACGGAGTTTTTGTTCTTTATCCCGCAAATCGGCGGCTTTTTCGAACTCCTCATTTTTGATGGCCGCTTCTTTTTCTTGTTGAAGGACTCCTACTTGGTCTTCCAGTTTCTTTAGATCCGGAGGCGTAATCGTTGTTTTAAGGCGGACTTTGGAAGCAGCCTCATCAATAAGATCAATGGCTTTATCCGGGAGAAACCGATCGCTGATATAACGATCCGATAAATTCACCGCCGCCGTAATCGCAACATCAGAAATTTTAACCCGGTGGTGCGCTTCATAGCGATCACGCAACCCGTTAAGAATTTGCACGGCTTCCTCTTTCGACGGCTCTCCGATTTTAATCGGCTGGAACCTCCGTTCTAAAGCCGCATCCTTTTCAACATGTTTCCGGTACTCATCAAGAGTTGTGGCGCCAATGCATTGTAGCTCGCCACGGGCTAGCGCAGGCTTAAGAATATTGGCTGCATCGATAGCGCCTTCGGCCGCTCCCGCTCCAATCAGCGTATGCATCTCATCGATAAACAGGACAACATCACCGGCATTACGGATTTCCTCCATCACCTTTTTCATTCTCTCTTCAAACTCGCCACGGTACTTGGAACCGGCGACCATTGAACCCATATCGAGTGTAATCACCCTTTTATTTTGAAGGACTTCCGGTACGGTACCGTTCACAATCTTTTGAGCCAATCCTTCAGCGATTGCGGTCTTTCCGACTCCGGGTTCACCGATTAAGACCGGATTGTTCTTGGTGCGTCTTGATAAAACCTGAATTACCCGTTCAATTTCATTTTCACGTCCAATGACCGGATCAAGTTTACCGATTTTAGCCAGATCGGTTAAATCCCTGCCAAATTGATTTAAAGTTGGTGTTTTATTGGAACCCCGGGGGACCCCAGGTTGTTCCGAATAGCCGCCGGTATTACCTCCCAGCAAAGCGATGACTTCTTTACGAACCCGATCCAAATCGGCGCCCAGATTTTTTAATACCTGAGCCGCTACTCCCTCTCCTTCCCGAATCAAACCCAATAAAATATGCTCAGTACCGACATAATTGTGTCCTAACTGCCGTCCTTCATCCACCGCCAATTCCAATACTCTTTTAGCTCTGGGTGTAAAAGGAATTTCTCCAAAGGGGTTCGTCTCTCCACTTCCGATGATTTTCTCCACTTCATCGCGAATCTTATCCAATCGAATATCCAGAGATTCCAAGGCTTTTGCAGCTACCCCTTCACCTTCAGATAGCAAGCCCAGTAATAAATGCTCAGTGCCAACCACATTATGGCCCAAACGGGCTGCCTCTTGCTGCGCCAAATATACTACCTTTCTCGCTCTTTCCGTAAATCTTTCAAACATTTCATTCACACCCCTTCGACTTCGCCTTCGCTTGCTTTCAGTTTTTCCCGTACTATCTTCGCCCGATGAAAATCCCTTTCAGCTGAAGACAGTTCTTTACCGACAATTCTCTGCAGTATGGAAGCGCGAATCGTAAATAATAATTCTCTTACGATTAGTTTGTCGACTTTTGGTATTATACCCAGTTCGGCGCCGAGTTTGACATCAGACAATAATTTTAAGGCTTCCTGAGAGGTAAGCATCCTCGCTTGAGTCAAAATACCATAAGAGCGGCACACCCGGTCTTCCAACTGAACTTTGGAATCTTTTAAAAGTGTTTCCCGGATCGCTCTTTCCCGTTCAATTACTTGACGGCATACACTTTTTAAATTGCTGTTTAAATCAGATTCGCTCCGGCCCAAGGTAACCGAATTCGAGACTTGGTAAATATCACCGATCGATTCAGTCCCTTCCCCATATAAACCCCGGATGCTAATCCCAATATGCGTTAATGCCGATAAAACTTTTTTAACTTGATCAACAATTGCCAAAGCCGGCAAATGAAGCATCAGGGATGCCCTCAAACCAGTCCCGGCATTGGTCGGACATGCGGTAAGATATCCATATTTTTCATCAAAACATAAATCCAAATTTTCCTCCAAATAATCATCCATCTGATTGGCTATATTGAAAGCCCCGTCCAAAGAAAATCCTGGCGTAATGGCTTGAATTCTCAAATGATCTTCTTCATTGACCATCACACTGATGGATTGATTCTGGTTAACAAGTAACATCCGCAAATGAGGTTTTTCAATAAACTGCGGGCTGCATAAATGTTTTTCAACCAAAATCGCCCGGTCATTCGGGGTTAGCGCCTCTACTTTAATGACAGCCAATGGTTCAATCGAAGGTTTTTCCTTTATCACTCTGCTGATTTCATCATCAATGGAACTTAATTGCGTTTCGTTGGCATAACTGGGAAAGGGAACCCCTTTTATATTACGGGCCAATCTTATCCGGCTGCTGATGGCTACATCGCCGGCTTCTCCTTCAGACTTTGTCCAGGATGGAAAAAAATCCCCTCCATTGTCTTGAGTATTCATCTTTTAACCCCCTATAGTTCAGCTTCCAAACGACGGATTTCATCTCTTAAAAAGGCCGCTTTCTCATAGTCCTCCCGGCCAATCGATTGCTGCAGTTCGGTGCGAAGATCGCTAATTTCCTTTCGTACTCTTACTTTCCCCCCGCTGCGTTTGGGAACTTTTCCAGTATGTTGAACGCTGCCATGAAGCTTCTTCAGCAACGGCTCTAAACCCGTCTGAAAATACTGATAACAATCGCCACACCCCAATAATCCGCTGCTCATGAAATCAGAGAAAGTCAAACCACAGTTCTTGCAACTTATTTCCTGGTTGGTGTTGGGTTGTTGATAAAGATTCAAATCGCCTTCAAGCAACCCGACAATAAAGTTTTGAAAATTAAAACTGGGCTCGAAAATAATTCCTAATTCATTCCCTACATTTTTGGCGCAAACCTCACATAAGTGAAGTTCAGTTTTTTCGTGGTTCATAATTTTAGTTAAATGAACCGTAGCCGGTCTTTCACCGCAGTTTTGGCACAACATACAATCCATCACCTCATTCTTGGGTCTTTTGTCTTTTATTTGAAAGAATGACTAAATATTTTATGCTTCAGTTCTACTACCCAATACCATTAACAGCGCCTTCAAAAATTTGGCTCTCAAAAAATCGCCTTGTGAGGCTTCAACGCTGGAAAAGTCATCAATCATCACTCGTAAAATCAACCGAGCCGAATCCGCCTCAATCATATTATTTTCAACCAATCTTTCCATTAACTGCTCCGAATCGCTCTCAGTCAACTCATCAGGAATAATTTCATTGATCAAATCCGGATAACTGGCGCTCCGCCAAGTCACCGGAATAATTCGGATATAACCGCCGCCGCCTCTTTTGCTCTCAACAATATAACCATGTTCGAGATTAAAGCGGGTCTCCAAAACATAATTAATCTGCGAAGGAGCACAACGGAACATTTTTGCCAACTCCCTCCGTTGCAACTCAATCACTTTGTTTTGAATTAAAATTCCCCTTAGATATTGTTCAATAAAATCAGCTAGGCTTCCCATTTCAATTACCTCTGACCTTCTTTGACCTTATTGTAACGAAATTTTTTTTAAAAAACAAGGGAAGGCTTTAAATCTTCCTTCCCAAAAATCAGCCATTTTTATCCTTTCTTTATTAATATCACTCTAAATCGCAATTTTCCTCTAAAATTTGCAAGATTCCTCTATATAGCGATAAGGGTTTACTTTAACCCCGTTTCTTTCAACCTCAAAATGCAAATGACTGCCATATGCACGGCCTGTTGCGCCCACTTTGCCAATTACCTCTCCTCGCAATACCGGGCTATTTTTACGGACAGATATCTTCGATAAATGGCCATAATAGGTTTTGAGTATTCCATGATCAATTATGACCAATAATCCATAACTCCCCATCCAACCGGCATATACAATGTTTCCATTTTCCGCAGCTTTGACCTGCGTTCCAAAAGGCGCAGCCAAATCGACCCCATAATGCATCCGGCCCCATCGGTTTCCAAACCGCGAAGTCAAAAAACCCCTCAATGGCCTCATAAGAAAAATTTGCATTTTTTGACTGCCTTTTTCTTTGGTGGGTCTTTTCGGTAGATATATCATCTCACCTGCTTTAAATGATTCCAATTCAGGATTGAGTCTCCAAAACTGCCAATCTGTTAAATGATAGTCTTGAAGAATCGTTTCCATAGAATCCTCCTTTCTCAACCGATATCTTTGAAAAATTGGCTGTCTTTTTTCAGGAGATGGCAGGTAAAGAATTTGACCTGCGAACAGTTTATGAGGATTGGAGATTTTGTTAATCCGTCGAATAGAATCAACCGATGTAAAGCTATAACGACTAATCCTGGAAAGGACATCACCTTTTTTAACCACATATTTTTGTAATTTCACATCCAGTAAAGCTTTTCTTGCAAAGTCCTCTCCAATCACAAAAAAATTTTGAGACGTCTCTACCCGGTAGTGATGATGAAATCCATCATTCGGTTCAGCATAGACCAAGGAAAAACCGGAAAAACTTAATACTCCAAGAAAAATAAGACCCAGTAAAAAAATTATGTGCAACTTCTTGCCTACTGGCATCAATAATGGCTGCTCCTTTCAAAAAAAAATCCTTCAAGTATTATTTCCATACTTGAAGGATATGATTCCTAAGTTGGGGAGATCCATCAGCCTTAGGGCTTTAAAAAACTAGTAAAACGTTTACTCAATAACTACCTAATAATCGTGAACGCTCTACTAGTACTCACTGTTTCGCTTTTTTAAGACATTTTCGGCAAATGTTGAATTCATGATCATTTCCCGGAATTCCGCATTAGACTTTGAGTTACTTAAACGATCAAGCAGCAGCTCCATTGTTTCGGCCGGTCCCAAGGAACCCAGCACTTTCCGTAAGACCCAGGTGCATTCGAGTTCCTCCGGTTTAAGCAGCAATTCTTCCTTACGTGTTCCGGATTTAATAATATCGATGGCCGGGAAAATTCTCCGGTCTGCCAATTTACGATCTAAATGAAGCTCCATATTTCCGGTTCCCTTAAATTCCTCAAAGATCACTTCATCCATCCTGGAACCGGTTTCTACCAACGCAGTGGCCATTATGGTCAGACTGCCACCCTCTTCCATCTTTCTAGCCGCTCCAAAAAAGCGTTTGGGCTTATGAAGCGCATTGGGATCAACGCCGCCGGAAAGGGTCCTGCCACTTGGAGGCTCCACCAAATTGTAAGCCCTAGCCAGACGGGTAATGGAATCCAATAAAATTACAACATCCCGGCCAACTTCTACCATACGCTTGGCCCTTTCCAAAACAAGCTCAGCAACACGAACATGGTTCTCCGCAGGAAGGTCAAAAGTTGAGCTTACGACTTCTCCTCTGACCGAACGCGACATATCCGTTACTTCTTCTGGACGCTCATCAATTAATAAAACAAGGAGAATAATTTCCGGATGGTTTTCGGTAATACTGTTGGCGATCTTTTTCAGTAAAGTGGTTTTCCCGGCTTTCGGAGGAGCTACGACCATGCCGCGCTGGCCTTTACCAATAGGAGCCATTACATCAACAAGCCTCATGGCAGTTTCTTTGGGCTCAGTTTCCAATCGGACTCTTTCAAAAGGATAAACCGGCGTAAATTCTTCAAAATGATTCCGGGTTCGAAGGGAGTCCGGATCGACAAAATTGACAGCCTGAACTTTCAGTAGTGCGAAATAGCGCTCATTGTCTTTAGGGGGACGTACCTGTCCCGAAACCAAATCGCCTGTACGTAGATTAAAACGTCGGATTTGCGAGGCTGAAACGTATATATCTTCAGGGCCTGGGCTGTAACCTTCTACTCTTAAAAAGCCAAATCCATCGGGAAGAATTTCCAAAATCCCTTGGGAAAATATCAATCCTTCTTTAACTGCCAGTACTTTGAGTAATTCAAAAATGAGTTCCCGTTTTCGAAATTTTGAATAATTTTCGATGGACATTTCTCGGGCCATTTCTTGAAGTTCCTGCAAAGTCTTTGATTCAAGTTCCGCCAATTGCATCGATTTTTGCCTCCTTGGTATCTATCATGATCTGGATATTCGTATTGTTATAATAGTGGATCGATTGGTAGTATTCAGTTTGATTGTTGGGGAATTAAGTATTCTGTCAAAATTAATTCTCGCATATGGACAAAAAAGAAACCTACGAATATATTTTATTCGTTTTTATTTTTTCTAACACATGGATTCTCAAAGGATAGTCAGATGGCGCATGCGTCGGCAAGAAAATAAAGTGGATTTGCTTTAGGGTTTTAAATTAGGATGGACCTTGCTAGCGTCAAAACTGGTAAAACCCTTTTCCGCTAATGCGATTGAATTTACTTCTTTTACAATTCTTAAATCTTCAATTGTTTCTGCATAAATGATATGAAGACTGTGACAAATTGGGCAATGCAGCTCCAGTTTTTCCGGAAATACATCAATTTCAATTTGATGATTTCCGCATCGACAAAACATTTGATTCTGTTCTGCGATGTGATGAAGATGTTTCAATACTTCGAACATGACCTGGGGATTGCTGAAATAATCGTCAAAACCGAGATTGTTCATGATGCTTCCAATATCATTCTGCTTTTGTTTTATGAGCTTGGCAAGTGAAGCCTCATCCCCTATATATCCCAGTTCTTGTCCCGTCTCAATACACCGAATTACCACTAGCGGTTGTTCCCATATTTCCTTGCGGGCAAGCTTAATAATATGTATCTCTTCACAGAGCAAACAAGAGATTTGCAAAATATAATCTTTGAAGTTCTTGGTATTGATAGTTAATTTATTAAACCCGCATTTACAAATGACTTTCAATGGTTTATTTTTTGTTATATGAAAAAAGGAAATCGTATGATTTTCTAATCTTCCACAGAGCGGGCAACGCAAAGCCAGACTTCGTTGGGTAGATACTATCATACCGACCGCCTCCATTCCGATTCATATTAAGTTTCGGCGTAGTTTAAATAAACTCCTCCTTTTTTTGGCACTTATACCAAGGAAAAAATCTCCATGTTCCGCCAATGGAAACTACTCATTAAGAAGATTGACAATCCGGACATACATCTCTGTTAAACTTTCGACATAATCGGCGCCACCCAATTCCACGGCAGCTCTGGGCATTCCATAGACAACACAGCTGGCTTCATCTTGGGCAATGGTCCGGGCTCCTAATTGGCGCAAATGCTGCATACCCGTACCCCCATCGACTCCCATACCAGTCAAAAGCACAGCCAGAACCTTACTACCGCAGACTTCAGCTATGGACTCAAAAAGATAGTTCACTGAGGGCTTCAGGATTAGCTTGGGTTCTTCTGAAACTTCCACCACCAATCGTTCGCCTTCCCTGTGTAATTTAGTCTGGTAGCCGGCAGGTGCAATTAAAACTCGCCCGGGTTTCATCTCATCCCCGGTCTTTGCTTCAACAACCTCTAATTTGCAATATGTATCCAGCCTTTTGGCAAAGAATCCCGTAAAACCCTTAGGCATGTGTTGCGCAATAATAACACCCAGGGGAAAATCTTCGGGAAATTGGGTTAACAAATAATAAAGAGCTTTAGGTCCCCCGGTCGAAGCTCCAATCGCCAAAAGATCATACTTTAGCCCCTTATTCGCTTCAATCGCTTGTTGTGCAAGAGAGGGTATCAAGGGTGATTGAGATACTATTTTGGCCAAATGAACTTCAGAAGCTGTTCTGATTTTTTGGATCAGATCCATCGCTACATTATCTAAAGATGCCGCATCGGGCTCCGGAGCATTCGGTTTGGTAACAAAGTCAATAGCCCCCATTTCCAGGGCTTTAAGAGTATATTCCGCCCCTTCGGTTGTTAAATAACTTACCATAATGACTGGGGTAGGCGATTGCTCCATGATTCTGGCTAAGCAATCCAAACCATTCATCTTTGGCATTTCGATGTCTAGTGTAATCACATCGGGTTTCAAAATTTTGATTTTCGAAAGTGCATCTTCCCCATCATTGGCAGTACCAACAACCGTTATATCCGTTTCCTTATTCAATATATCGGATAACACCTGTCGTATCAAAGCAGAATCATCAACCACCAGAACTCGAATTGGCAATTTTGCCACCCTTTCTTGATCAACCCATAATATAAGCTTAAGGTAAGTTCAACATGAAAGCTTTATTTCCTGCTATTTTAATCCCTGGTTCAAACATGTTTACAAGCCTGTTATCTATGGGTCATCCCGGACTGAATTTTCGCCTCTTCGAAACGGCTTTTCCATCAATCAAACTTTGGTAGGTTCAAAATTGTCAGAATCTTTTAGTGATTGGGGACTGCTTCAATCCGGCAGATAAACTGCACGGATTTGACCAATCCTGTCATAAACTATAAAAACCAATTGCCCTGCATGGAGCCACCCCCCCAGGGGAAGCCTTGCGCCTTTTCTGACAGTTTTACAAGATAGTTGTTTCTTCTCAACGGGATGAATTTGTAAATTCAATTGCCCTGCATGGTAAAACCATCCCCGGATAATACCCTCTTCTCCTTGATAAGAGCCGTCAATCATCAAAACCCGGCCCTTATTATCCAGCGACAAGGTTGCTTCGAAAAAAGCCTCTGAAGTAATGGGAATCAAACTTTTCCAGGTAGCCGACGCTCCATTGCAAATGATTTTAGTCCCGGATGATAGTGGATACACATTTGCCAATCCATCATGGATGATTCGAACGGTATCGGAAGTAATCACTTCAATCTCCCCGGTAACCTCGGGAATTTCCGGCGAATGCGGAGGTGTCTCCCCAAACGCCACGAAATAAGAGTTTAAGACTATCCATAGGATTATCATGTTCACGATAAACGGCTTTTTCCCCAAAATGCCATCCCCTTCAATACATTATTGGCATCTTGGTTATGGTCCATACCACTTTATATTTGATAGCGAATATTCATAAGCCTCTTAAATATTCAGGCCTCAAAATCATCTTCCCTCTCATTGCCCTCTCAACCATAGATAATAACCGCCCTTTATCGGCAGGCAACCTTCCTTCCAAAGGCAACAAGTTGGATGCATGGTCCGCCCGAAAAACAGTTGCTTTTAATTCCAACCCGGCAATCATGTCATAGGTTTCCTGCAACAATTTTGGAGGGCTCAATTCTTCAAAATTACCCTTCTGCGCCCGGTCGTAAGCCTCCGTACCGGGAATCAGCATCAAGGAAAGAAATGAAAGATAATGGGGCTGCATTAAATTTAAGGCATGGATTGTCTCTTTTACATGAACCTTCGATTGGCTACATCCTCCCAGTCCAAGCAGTACCATAACTGAAGATTTTATGCCGGACTCCGCCCCTTTATGAACCGCTTCAATCATTTCGTTGACGCTGGATCGCTTTTTACAATCATTTAAAATGGATTGACTCCCGCTTTCTAAACCGATATAAATTAATCGCAGGCGGTTCTCAGCTAATTCTCCTAATTCTGTCCCGGTTCGTTTTACAATATTGTCGCCATTGGCATAACTGGCGATTCGCGTCATCTTCGGAAATAAAGTATTGATTTTTTTTAATACCGGCACCAGCTTTGAGTTGGGAATCACCAAAGCGTCGCCATCCATTAAAAAGGCCCGCCTTTTTAACGGTTCCAACGCCGCCCCCATTTCAATATCCTGATATATTTCCCGCTCACTTTTTATTCGAAATGGTTTTCCTTTGTAGGCTCCGCAAAAAGTGCATAAATTGGACGAACAACCGCTGGTCACTTGTAACAAAAAACTATTAGCCTCTGCTGGCGGCCGAATCGCAGGTTCAATGATGGGCATAACTTTACTCCTTTGTTTGTAAAATCATCAAATCATCAACAATACAATCCTTTTGGCCTTCATGCAAGCGACCGTTCATTTGGTTTTCCGCTTGAAGATAAAATTTTCGATTTCCCTTCTGCTTTTGGTGTTTAAAACATCCGCTGCGGTTAACCAACCCTTCCGCGCCACCATGAGCCCACTATGTACTAATTTCAATTCCTGGCTATTGTGGGCATCAGGATTGACTGCTATCAATACCCCAAGCTCTCTGGCCTTCCTACACCAGCGCCAGTCCAAATCTAACCGATAGGGATTGGCATTGAACTCTAAAACGATGCTCCCGCGGGCTGCCTTCTGGATCAAAGCCTCCAAATCCACTTCATAACCTGGCCGTTCTCCAAGAATCCGTCCGGTCGGATGTCCAACCATGGTCAAGTAGGGATTATCCATCGCTTTCATGAGCCGATTGGTCATTTCGGTTTTATTCATCCGGAAATTAGAATGAACCGAGCCGATGACAAAGTCAAATTGGCTTAAAATTTCCGGCTCATAATCCAATTCTCCCGAAGGCAATATATCCGCTTCGATGCCTTTGAATATTTTACATTGGGGGAACTCCTGCTCCAGGCTATTAATCTCCGTCCATTGTTTCTGCAAAGTTTCCCACGAGAGGCCGTGGGCATATACGGCACTCCGGCTGTGATCCGTAATTCCGAGATATTCAAATCCTTCTTTCACGGCTTCCGTAACCATTTCCCGCAGTGTACTCCGGCCGTCGCTATAAGTCGTATGAACATGGAAAACGCCGCGTATATCTTCGGGTTTTACTAAAACCGGCAGAGTTCCCGCACCCGCCGCTTCCAGCTCGCCGAGATCTTCTCTAAGCTCAGGAGGTATATATTTCAGGCCGAATGTTTCATAAATAGCGTTCTCATCCAAACAATAAGTGGCCTGCGTTCCTCCATCCTTAAAAAGGCCATATTCATTCACTTTATATCCCAATTCTTTGGCCATATGGCGTAATTTGGTGTTGTGTTCCTTGCTTCCCGTGAAGTGCTGGAGCGCATGGGGGAATTCTTCGGGTTTTACAATACGGAGATCAGCAGCTATCCCTGATTTTAAGATGACCGATATTTTCGTACTGCCGCTGGAAGTGACCTTATCAATCACCGGCAATGCCGTAAAATAGTTCGCGACCTCAGCCGAATCCGTGCTGGCCACCACAAAATCCAAATCATGGACCATTTCCTTAAAGCGCCGGATACTTCCGGCCAATTCAATCTTTTGAACGGGCCTGCACCCGGCTAAATGATCCCTGATATCAAAAGCCAACGGTAAAGCGTCGATCGATAAAAAATCGTTACGATGTTCTTCGATAAACTGAATTCCGGCGCAAATCTTCTCCTGGGTCTTTACCCCGAAACCCTGCAAAGCCGCTAACTGATTATTGCAACAGGCCTCTTTGAGCTGAGGAATGCTTGTGATGCCCAGTTCTTGATAGATCTGATTGATCTTTTTTGGACCCAGTCCCGGTATTCTCAGCAATTCAAGAAAGCCTTCGGGGATAGAGGCTTTAAGATTTTCATAATCATCTACCGTACCGGTTTGGGCCCATTCATTGATCTTTTTAACCAGCGCATCCCCAAAGCCGGGAATTTGGCACAGTCTTTGCTCTTGAATCAAGACCTCCAAATCCTCATTCAAATTTTCCAAAATCCGGGCCGCGTTGTAATAAGCCCTGCTTTTAAAGGGATTTTCACCTTTTAATTCAAGGAGCAGGCCGAGTTCATTCATTATCTGAATTAAAGCACTTTTATCCAATGGATTCACCTGACTCCTAATTTTCCCCAAAGCCTCAAAATATCCTCCTGAATTAACAAATATTCATATTCCGATCCTTTTTCCCAATCATCCAATCGTTTTTTCCCTTCAACCAATTGTCCGGATCACTTTTTCAATTCTCTTTTCCATTCATCCAATCGTTTTTGCCTTCGTCCAGTTGAGTTAAATTTTTTTAACCGAAATAGCCGATATGCCTTTTGAATAATAAGCTTCAAAAGAAAAAAGACAGAAAAACCAATGAGAGCAATCCAAAAAGAATTAAGAAAAGTAAAATCAGCCATGGAACATGAAATGAACGTTCGCTATTTCAAGAGATATTTGGGCACTATATTTTTCTTATCCGGATGGATATGCATTTTTATATGAATTCCGCTCTCCATTCACAAATAAGTCACAATCGTAACGGTAATTCCCTTCCCGTTCCAAGAAGGGTTATTTCTGGTGCCCCGGAAATTCGTTTTTAAGCCATCCCATTCCCATTGCCCATTTGAAACATGCATCCATTTGTACCCAACGTTCAATACAGTCTTTTCCCCGATTAAGCAGCTTAATTTGGGCCCAACCCGCCACATAAAATCATAGAAATCGCCATGGGTTGGAAAATCCTTGTTCCAAATGAGCACCGCTCCACTCATATCCAGAGAAAGTTCAATGACATCCCCTCCGCTGTACCCCAAAAAGTTCAGGCCAAATAACCGAAGCCGAATCATACCCGTTGGACCAATGCCCCAGGCATTGCAATCACTTTCCACACCGCGGTTTTCCATGGTTCCCCATGCCCGGGTAAGAGTCCATCCGCTATGAACCGATATAAAGTAGTCGGAATAATTTACTTTTTGTAAATTAAGCGACATGGTATTCATATCAGGAGAGCCTTGTTCTTTATGAAAAGGTCCGAAATATTCCATTTCCATCTCGGATTGGGTATCTTGTTTTTCCAGATAACCAAATGCATTTGTCGCACCCATCATTAGTAAAATTGTTGTGATGAATAGAAGAAGACTAAATTTTCTCATGATTACCTCTCCATTGTGAAGTTTTAAAGTAAAATCCCTACATCAATAAATAATAACATTCATCATCCCTGTGACGCAAAGTATTCAACGTTAATTTTTCGTAAAGAACCAGTATATTTGAGAGCAGCAATCAAACAAAGCATATAGGACATTAATTCACTTATTTCTTCAACTGCATTTTTTACCACCCGAATATATGACCTACCTAATAAATCTTGCCATAAAATTTTCATTCCAATCAATCTGGAAAATGCTAAAACCAGCAAAAGCCCACCAACCATAATATAGTAACTTTCACTCTTGAGGAAATGATTTAATCCATATAAAGTATTTTCTTTATGTTTAAAAGCTAAAACGATGCAAAACAAAGCGATGGCCATTGCAACATAAAACCATGGAAAAGGCATTTTATCCATGATAAAATCCAGTTCACGAATTAATAAACAGGAAAAAAAGCCCGCTATCAAGATCATCCCATATTTTATTTTGGGATAACGAAAGGAATTATATATGAACAAGATTACAATTATTCCCAATAGAAATTCCTGAATAATTTCTGTTACTGAAATTTCACCGATAGAATTTTTTAAAATGATAATGTCAACAAATGGCGCTTGTAAGATTATAATTAAAACTGTTAAAACCCCAATAAATTCCCCAATTCGCTTTTTGAAAATTGAAATATCCTTCAACATGAAAAACTCCTTCATCGTTAATTTTTATACCATGGCATACTCCGCCAAAAAGGTTGTCCTTGTTCCCCGGTTTCGAAGGACTATTACCAATGGATTGCAATCCTAACCGCCTTTTTCTCGTTAGTAATTCTTGGCTCCCAATCGATCAACGTTTAAACCCATTCAATTATTGCCAATTGTATCAAAATATCATCAAATAATGAATCATTGCGTGAAAAGGAAGAACTGTAGCCCTGATATACTCTTCGAGCAATTCCCGGCTTGACATGCATTGGCATACCTATCTTGGTAAAAGTACCTATTGATGGAATCTCCCTATTCCTTTCCCACCGCCAAATCCAATTTAGCTACCGCAGTAAGGTAGGAGGCCACTCCCTGATAATATCCATTGAGGGCCTGGTCCAAAGCCAGTTGGGAATCTCGGATATCGATAGTCGTCGCCATCCGGGCTTCAAATTTAGCCTCCGCCATTTCCAAGGATTCCTTCGCCAAATTCATAGTAGCTTGATTGGCATAGCTTGTTTCCAGACTTTCTTTCAATCCTTGCAAAGATTGTTCCACATCCAAATCAATCCCGTCCCGTAAACTTTTTTCATTGATTTCAACCAGTTTCTGATTGGCCTTTGCTTCTCCTACTTTGGCAGGGGTTTGAAAACCGTCAAAGAAATTTCCCTTAATATCCAATGTCAAAATCCATTGTTTCGTGTCGTCCCAATTATTGGCATCATATTCACCAACTGATGAACCTTGATAGGTACCCACCAATGCGACAGTCGGTTTATATCCTGCATAAGCCATGGCAGTTTGCGCTTTGGCCATCTCCTGTAGTTCTCCCAGTTTCCGCAATTCCGGCCGCTGTTGATAGGCTTGTTCTACGAGAGGCCCCACCTCCAACCCCACTTGCTTCGGTAACTGTAGTTTTGACAAATCATAATCCGCCCGGTATTTCCGGCCTTTTTCAATCCCAATGATATTGGCTAAATTTAATTTTGTCAGCACCACTGCATTTTGAGCTTTGATGACATTGGGTTTCAAGTTTGCGTGTTCAACCTGTGCCCGGAGCAAATCAAATTTTGAAGCCTTGCCGACCTCATAAAAACTCTCAACCCGCTCCTCATGGCGGCCCATATTTTCATAGGAGTCTTCAGCCACTTTTACCATTTGTTGGGCAAGCCAAACTTGATAGTAAGCCGACTTGACATTGAAAATTAATGTTTGCCTGGTTTTACGCTCATCTTCTTTAACTGCTTCCAGATTTGACTTCGCCACCTTAATGCCTTGCGTTATTTGCCCGCCCGTGTATAAGGGTTTTGTCAAACTTATACTAGCCGAGGAGAGTTTCCGGCTGTCATATATTTCAATAGCCCTCCCATATGCCAGTTGATCCTTATCTGAATTTGATCCGGCAATCTCATACCCTAAAGTCGGCCACAGTCCGCTCTGTACTTGCCTAAGTTGCTCCTGTGCTATCTTTACCTTTTGAACCGCCGCTTTCATGTCGGAACTATTTTGTAAAGCGATGGTTAAACAGTTATCCAGCGTTAACACTTCCGGTTGATCCGGCGTTTGCAGGTTGTCGGCCGCAAAAGCAGATGCACTCAAAGCGCAAGCTGCGATAATCAGCAAAATAATTTTATGGATACGATGCATTAGGCGCCTCCTGATTGAAAACATTTTTGTCATTCTACAATCATATTTTTTAAAAATAAATTACTATCCGTCTGAAAGCTGGGATTTTTATTGTTCTGCCAGCCCATTTTCTATATTCTGGACCTGTTGCTGAACCGGTCTTTCAGGGAAGCGAAGAATTCCCGCAAGTGTTCCACTTTGGAATACACCACCGGCACCACAACCAACGTCATTAACATCGATGAGGTCAAACCGCCAATCAATGCCCAACCCATGCCATGCTTATATTCAGCGCCGGCGGAAGTAGCTGTGGCTATCGGTATCATTCCCAAAATCATGGTCAAAGTGGTCATCAAAATCGGCCGCAGTCTTTCCCGCCCGGCTTCTTTGAGCGCTTCATTAACACTAACTCCCTCTTCTTCCCGGGCCCGGTTGGTGAAGTCAACCAACAAAATAGCATTTTTGCAGACCAGTCCGACCAGCATGATGAATCCCAAAATGCTCATGATATTCAGCGAATTCCGGGTCAAGGCCAAAGCCAGCAACGCTCCAATTAACGCCAACGGAATGGCGAATAAAACCGTTATGGGATAGATAAAGGAATTATAGAGTGCCGCCATAATCAAGTAAACAAAAATGATTCCGATCAGAAGGGCCATACCTAAGCTTTTAAAGGAATCCGCCTGGGTTTTCAAAGTGCCGATTGGCGTCACCGTGACTCCGGAAGGCAATTTCTCTTTGGCAACCGCCTTGCTGATATCGTCTCCAATATCGCCGCTGGTCCGGCCGGAGCTTTCTGCATACAGGTTAATCGCATAGTTCCGGTCTCTCCGCTCCAGTTGGGTTGGACCGGTGCTCTGAATAATATCGGCGATCTGATTGAGTTCCACCAATTGACCCTGCTGGTTCGTGACAGTTAATCCTCCCAGATCCGCTGTTTTGATGCGGTCGAACTTATCCAGCATCACATTGATATCATATTCATCGCCATCCATCGGATCCTTGTATTTGGAATCGGTATTTCCGGCGTACCCCACCTGTAGAGTACTCCCAACCGCCGCCATACTCAATCCCAAATTAGCCATTTTAGCACGATCGATCTGGAGTTTCATTTCCGGTTTCCCTAATTCTGAGGAAAGCCGTACATCGTAGGCGCCCGGTATCCCGGCGGTAATCGCTTTAACCCGCGCCGCAGTTTGGGCCACCATATCCCAGTTAGGACCGCTAATACTGAATTGAACCGGCGCCGATACTCCCATATTGACGACGCTAGGCAAGGTAACATGAGCCGTAACCCCCGGTAACCTCTCCAGCTGTTTTTTCAACATCAGCCGGATATCATCCGTGCTCCGGCTGCGTTCATCTTTAGGAACCAGTTTAAGATAAAGGATTGCCTTGTTGGTTTCCGTCCGTTGGGATTCATTAATCCCCGCGCCGATAAAAACCGTATCCAGTTCCGGGATTTTACTGATGATCATCCTGTTAATTGCTTTGCACTGAAAATCGCTATCTTCCACTTTCGTTCCAGGGGCAAATTCCAACGCAATTTGGATCTGATCCTGATCAGCGGTGGGTATAAACTCCCCTCCGACAAATCCGGAAGGAACTAAGGAGATAGCTCCGACAAGCAGCAATAATGCCAAAAGTAGTACTCTTCCCGAATGGTGTAGGCTCCAATCGAGCAAGCCCACGTAATGATCGGCCAAATTTTGGAACTTTGCCTCAAACCAGCGGCCAAATTTTCCCATCAACGTACCCACAGTCAAAGATTCCAATTTACTGAAGCGCGATGCTAACAAAGGAGTCACCGTAAAGGATACAAACAGACTCATCAGAGTGGTCGTTACCATCACCACCGCAAACTCGCGCACCATTCCGCCGATAGTTCCGCTCACCAAAGCTAAAGGCACATAGATTACCACATCCACCATAGTGATGGAAAGCGCCGTAAAACCGATCTCATTTCTTCCTTCCAGGGCGGCGACTCGTTTATCTTTACCCATCTCCAAATGGCGATGGATATTCTCCAAAACCACAATAGCATCATCAACCAAAATCCCGATAACCAACGATAAAGCTATTAAGGTGATCATATTCAATGAATAATCGAACATCCACATACCAAGAAATGCGCAGATCAAGGAAGTCGGGATGGCGACCATTACTATGACGGCGTTACGAAGGCTGTGTAAAAACACCAACATGACTCCAGCTACGAGAAGGATCGCGATAACCAAATCCTCTTTCACTGCATTGGCCGATGCTAAAGTAAAAGTGGTATTATCCATTGCGATCGAGGTTTTGAAACCATTCTGACGGTTTTCGACTTCCAACGCTTGCAACTCATTTTTAACCCGCTTACTGACATCGACCGCGTTGGCGTCGGATTGTTTTTGAATCATCACTACTACTGTGTTCTTGCCGTTTACACTGGCTATTACCTCTTGGTCTTTTTCAGCGTCTCGCACTTCCGCTACATCGGAAAGCCGGATATCGCCACCATCAGCAGACCTGGCGATGATCAACTGCCGGATCTCATCCATCGAAGAAAATTTTCCCGCCAGTCTGACCACAAACTGTTTATCCTGAGCTTTCACAGACCCGGTTGGAAACTCCAGATTGGCGCTTTGAATCGCCTGTAAAACTTGTAAACTTGATAACCCATAGGCCTTAAGCTTTTGGGTATCGATATTGACTCTGATTTCCCGCTCCAAGCCTCCCAAGATCGTTACCTGCCCCACTCCGGGTTGTTTGGATATTCGCGGAGAAACACTATTTTTTATGTACTGATAAAGCTGCCTATCCGGCAGATTGCTGGTAATCCCGACGATAAGAACCGGCATATCGTCAAGGGATACTTTGGTTAACGCCGGAGTCTTGGCGTCGGAAGGCAAATCGGCTATAATTTGATTTACCTTGCGTTGGGTATCCTGTAAGGAGGTATCGATATCGGCGCTCTGCAAAAAACTGATGGTAACCTGGGAAATCCCTTCCGCCGAAGTCGAAACGATATTATCCACTTTGTCAAGGC
>JAEZCE010000062.1 GCA_023429995.1 Bacillota bacterium
GGCTAATGCTTTATGGCCTATTTTGGACTCTTTCGAGTACTTTCAGGTTTATCCCCCAACATAGCTTCGGAGGATAATGGTTACTCTCCCCGAAACGGGGAGAGCAAGAGAGAGGTCTAACTCAAAATTAAGCTCTCTAATCTTTATAATCAGTTAAAAAAATAACCCAACCAAAGTTGAGTTATAAAAAAGGGAGGGAGTAATGAAAAAAGTACTGATTTTGATTATACCGGGAGATGATTAAGAGCCAACGACATGAATGTAACCAATCATGAAAATCCGGTAACGATTGGATGATCTTGAGAATCAAGGGTCCTCCCATCAAACAAAATAACCCAACCAAAGTTGAGTTATAAAAAAAGGGAGGGAGTAATGAAAAAAGTTTCTGATACTGATTATATAGGAAGTTGGTTACAAGCCAACGACAGAAATGTAAAAAATAATGAAAATATGGTAACGATTGTATGAGCGGATCATGCATGGACAAAAACTTCGCCAAGGACTTTATCCTGAAGGATTCCCTTGGCCCAATGGGGAATATCATGAATCAAAAATCAAAGGGGAAAACAAGTGAGTGCAACTTTTCGAATGATTCCGGAGCAAGCTTTTGGGATCAAGCCGATGGTCCGGATTCGCGATATTGACGCGGTGGTCCATAATTACCGTTTATTCAAGGAGAGGGCCGATAAAACCGGTTCGATATGCGCCGCGGTTTTAAAAGCCGAGGTTCATGGGCTGAGAATGAAAGATGTGGCGCCGGCTTTAATCAACGCCGGCGCAAGGCACTTTTTTGTCGCCGAGCTGTTTGAAGGGATTCAACTCCGGGCGATTGCCCCCCAAAAAGAGGTTAAGATTTATACCTTGGCCGGTATTCTGGATAACGAGGAACCCTATTTCACGGAATACCGTCTAACGCCGTGCGTAAATTGTCTGGAACAGTTGAACCGATGGAATGAATACTGCCGGCGGGCCGGTAAAAAATCGGTCATCATACACCTGGATACCCATATGAACCGTCTGGGCTTGCTGGATGATGAAGTCGAAACGTTAAGTAAAAATTTTGAAAGCTACACTTCCCACCTGGAAGTGGAATTTTATATGAGTCATTTCTACGACATCAAAGGCGATGACTTCACCCATTGCGACCGGCAAATCGACATTTTAAAGGACTATCTGGGGAGGCTTCCCAAAAGACCGGTTACTTTCGCCTGTACCGACAGTGTCATTCTTTTAGACAATCAAAAAGTCAATTTTGATATGATCCGCCCCGGAATAGGCCTGGTTGGAGGAGCGCCCAATGCCGAACACCCGATTTCGCCCGATGCAAAGCATACCCTGGAAATTTATGCCAAAATATCCCAGATCAAGAAAATCCCCAAAGGACAGACCGTAGGCTATGGAGGAGCATTTACCACCCGAAGGGATACGCTGATGGCTTTGGTCCATATCGGATATAAAGACGGGTATTTGAGATCCCTCAGTGAAGTTGATCAGGCGCCCAAAGGCGTGTATATGTCGATTCAAGGCTACCGTACTCCGGTTATCGGAAAAATTTCTTTGGATGCCACAACCATCGATGTCACGGATGTTCCGGCAGATGTGTTAAAAGGGGCGAAATATGCCGAAGTGGTAGGGCCCAATGTTGATATTAAAGTTTTGGCCGACAAATCGGGTTGTTATGAAGTGATGGTGGCTTTAGGCAGAGAGAATCAAAAAATCAGCGATTACACGTTAGAAGAATTTCAGCAAAAAATGCGTTTGAATCAATGGCGGGAGAATTAAAGAGGCCAATCCCCGCCGAATGGATTCCCTGGCGGGGATTGAAATCATTTTAGAGGATATATTGGCGCAATGGATACCCATAAGAAATTGAGAAGGCAGCTATTTGCGATAGGCAACCAAAGTCTTATACAAGATGAAAAAATAGGTTACCCCAAAGATAATCCAGACATCGATCACCTTAGCCGAGAAAAACTCTGAAAAATAGGTTCCCAAAAGGATTCCCACCGCTATCAGGGTGATTTTAAGAGCTCCAAAGTCCCAAAGATTGTAACGATGAGTCCGTTGCAACATGGTATCGATAAAACCTTTCATCCGGTAACCCTCCTTTGTGCGGTTTAATATGAACCAAGCTTGGTTGATAGTCTCTATTTTACTCCTGCCGGTGTGATTCGTACATCGTAGGAATCCCCCAGTCCAGGGAGAACCGTGGGGGAATTTTCACAAAAAGGGAAAAAAGGTAATTGCGGATAAAAACAAAATAACCCAACAAAAAGTTGAGTTATCAAAAAAGGGAGGGAGTAATGAAAAAAGTATCTGATAATGATTATACATGCGGTTGGTTACAAACGAACTACACGAATGTTACAAATCATGAAAATAAGGTAACGGTTGTATGATTCCGGGAAACAGTGGCCTTGGTTTGAGAAAATGGAGAATGGGGCCCCGGTATTTTATCCCTAACTTTGAAAGGATGCGCCAATGGAAAATCAGGAAAGACTTGAGGATTTGTTCAGAGAAAGCGGATTGGATGATTATCGATGGATTACGGGGCAAGATATTCAGGTCGCTCAATGGGTCCGTATGAAATGTATATATGGCTGCAATAGTTTTGGGAAAAGCAGCGCCTGTCCGCCGAATGTGCCGACGGTTGGGGAGTGCGAACGATTTTTTTCCGAATATAGCCGCGCGGTTGTCTTCCACTTTGGGGTGAATTTTGCAGACTCCGAGCAATTAAAAGCATGGTGTAAAATTGTCAATCGGAAACTGATTCAACTTGAGCGTGAGGTTTTTCTGGCGGGTTTTCATAAAGCCTTTGTCTTGTTGGTTGACGAATGCGCTATTTGTTCGACCTGCGTTCCGGAGCGGGCGGAATGCAGGAACAAAAAAAATGCCAGGCCATGTACGGAAGCTTTAGCCATAGACATTTACGGGACGGTTCGAAATATAGGCTATCCGATTCAGGTATTGGCAAACAGTCAGGAAGGGATGAACCGGTATGGGATATTACTCATCGAGTAGCTGAAAATAGAATAACCCAACGAATGTTGGGTTATCAAAAAAGGGAGAGAGTAATGAAAAAGTACATTCTTATTATACAAGCTATTTATTAAAAGTTAGCGACGCGGATGTTAATAAATTTGAATAAATGGTAACGAAATGGTAATGGTGGAAACCCAAGCCAATGATTTCTCCCGACGGTTCGATCAGCCGATGCAAGGATATAACGATTGCCGGAATGAGATCGGCAATTGGGAAAATGAGATCAACGATTGCCGGAATGAGATCGGCAATTGGGAAAATGAGATCGACGATTGCCGGAATGAGATCGGCAATTGGGAAAATGAGATCAACGATTGTCGAAATGAGATCGACAATCGCTGAAACAAAATTAATGGTCGTGCTTTTTATTTTTAAGCCCTCATCGCCCTCATCCCCCTCATAAGCATCGGCCCGGCCTCGGAGAACGGGCTTGGCTTCAGGACTTGGTTGCCATCAGTTGCAGCTGCCTGTCGATTTCCGGGCGGTTGAAAACAAAATATTTGCTGCCATGGTAATCCTTAAGATCCGATATGACATGGAGCTCGCTGACCATTCCGATGAAACGTTTATAATTGGTGCGCTGGCTGTTTTTCCGGCCCCAGGCATCCGCCAACTCCCGGTTGGAAACAGCCCGCTGTTGGATGCAATCACGGTCCAGGCCCCGGGCTTCCAGTTCCCTCTTTAGAAACATCAATAAATCCAAACGGTCATCGGTAGCTTTCTTGACCAGGTTTTTCTCTTCCCGGACCGCCAGGGCGTAATCAGTCAGGAACTTTGCCGTTTCCGGATTCACCAAAGAGGCTATGGCCAGCAGGGGTTTGTAAGAATCCATTTCCCTGGCGCTGAGCCCGGGGATCTCGGGATAGGTTTGATAACGCTCCCGAATCGGCTTCCAGTTTTTCAGGAACCAACCATAAAGCCCGTCCCTGATTTGGGCGGGCTCGTTTTGGCGGTCTCCCGGTAAAGTGATATTTTTATAAGAAGGATTATATTCAGTCCGGATTTGAATGGTCCGGCTCTTTAAGGCTTCATTTTTGATTTCCTGAATATTCCCCATTGCCACCGGGCTGGTGATTTTGAAAATCACCGGCAGCCAGCCGTTTTTGCGGGCGGGCTCGGAGATGGCGACTTCAGCGCCGTTGTAGGCGTTGAGCAAAATGGAAATCAGGGGGGAATCGTTTTTGAGGCCCAGATCCTTCAACTCATCCAGACAAAAGGTAATCTTGCTTTCGGCATAACGGCGGAAAGCGGCCGGGGTAATCTCTCCAAACCATTTGCCGTTGAGGGAAAGTTGGCCGACAGCCTCCAGACAGCGGGTCTTCCCGGATTCGTAAGGGGCGTTGAAGAATAAAATCGGGTAACATTTAAACAGAGGCTTCAAATAGGTGCCCATAATCCAGAAGGCCACCAGATCGTATTCGGCGGAATGCCGCAAGCCGAGATACTTTTGCAAATAAGCCCGGACCCTTTGGTGGATCCCGGTTGTGTCCGGGCACTCGGCTCCGCCCCGAAAGGCGGCGATACTTTCGGGGCTCCAGCGGGGTTCGATAAAGACGGGGTTGTTGATTACCGGTAAAATATGATTTTCAAAGAAACCCTCTTCGCTCCAGGGGATGATCCGGCCGTCGCCGGTTACCACCGCGGCTTGGCCGGTAAAAGTTATGCCGGTTTCCTGGGGGATATTTACCCCGACAAAAGCGCTGTCTTCGGTAAAGTCGAGCACGGGGTTGATCCGCTCAATGGAATGGGCCGGTGAAATTGTATCGTTTACCATGGCGATGCTCCTTTCATCGTGAGAAGAGAAAAAATAAAAATCCATCAACCTTTTTTACTCTTTTCATTTTTTTCTTTACTCTTTATTTTGTATTCTCCTTTCCTGAAGCCGAACTGGGGCCACACTTCGGCCGGAAATTCGCGGCGGACCCATTTCCGGGCCCTGCTGCACAGGTGTTCGGCTTCTTTCAGGTTGCAGTTTTTGGCGGCGGTCGCCTCCAGGGAATCTTTCTTAAGCGTCCGGCGATATTCCTGGATTTGGTGGAGATTGCCTTTAAACAGGGATAAGGCGGCCAGAAACTCCGGGGATGCGCCGTGTTTTTCCAATTGCTCCAGATAGGTGGTGAGTCCGCTTACCATACTCCGGACCCGGTTTATTCTTGCGGTATAGGTTTTTTGAATCATTTTCGTTCCTCCAATTTCGTTATTTAATTTTTTTTACTTCCCATGGCATGGCTAAAGTCTATGAACTATGAAGCCTACCCCATGCCGCCGTAGTCAAACAGCGGTTGGCCACTTTTTGGGTCATGAGGGCGATGAGGGGGATGAGGGCGTAAAAATGAAAAGCATGTTTTTTGACCTCCTTTTTTAGGATTTAAAAAATAAGGGCCCCAATCTAAAGATGCAGCCCGGTTACGATTTATTTTGGAAACAAAAAACCCGCTCCGGTTTGGCGGCGGGTTTGGGTGTTTTTTACAATATTTAATGATACGAGTATAACACCTTTTTTGGGATGATAGGTGCCGGGAAAGTGCCAGGAAAGTGCCGGGGGGAAATGCAGGGCGCTGGGGGAATGGGGGATTTAGTTGAAATGACGGGGGGTAGAGAGGGTTTATTAGATTCCTCTTTGCTAGTTAGGATGAAATAAATTTTTAAATGCTATATAGGTTGAGTTAAATTTTGTTGTTGTCAAAAATCCCTGTTAGAAAAATGAACGTCTATTTGACTTAACTCTTGCCCCAATGTCACAAGGCTATAGATGCATTTTTCTGGAAAATTTATTAAAATGCAAGTCGAAAAACTGGCTCTTGACCTCTCTCTTGCTCTCCCCGTTGCGGGGAGAGTAACCCCAGGCCTCCGAAAGCGTGCTGGCTTCATAGTCAAAAGGTTTTTGGGGTCTTAGTTGAGGGTTGCTCTTCAACAACTTTATTGAAATTTTACCCGTTTACCTTTTCTCTTTTCACTTTAAACCGGAGGTACCCTCCGATGCCTTTATCAGCTAGCAACATCTACACCCTCAAACAAATCCGCACCCAGCGCCACCGCTATGACCTGGAAGACAACCCAATCACCAGCCCTTTGATCTGCTATAAAATCCTCCAATATCTCCTTGATCTCAGATCTGAGCCGGTCGAAAAATTCGGCATCATCTCACTGAACACCCGAAAGAAAATTATCGGTCTCTCGGGATTGGAAATCCCGCCATCATCGGCATCGGTTCTCTGGATCAACTCTACATCGAACCCCGTGAATGTCTTTTAATATCATTTAACAAAAGCGGTTAAATGATATTAGGCCGCCATGATGAAGCGCATGCTAGCATGCGACGCCAAGTCCATCATCGCCTTCCACAACCATCCCAGCGGCTCCCCAGAGCCCAGCCGGGACGACATTGATCTCACCCACAAACTCCAGGAAGCCGGGAAAATCATGGGCATCGAACTGCTGGATCATGTGATAACGGGAGAGCGGAGTTATGTGAGTTTGAAGGAGAAAGGATTTATCACCTAACCCCCATGCCCCTTCCCTCATGCTAGAAGCTGTAATCTGGGACAAGGAAGGGGTGACTTTTTATGAACATTGTGCTAGAGAAGAAAATTGGGAACTTGGAGAGGAATTATATAGGCCGGGAATACTTGCAAAAGATGTAAGCCTTCAAGGAGGAAGGCGTTGCCCACGCCGCATCTTTCAGGATGAAAACTGCGGTTGCGGTCGAAAGCCAGGCTAAGTTGCCAGTTGAAAGGCCAAGGATGGGAGCGACCGAGCAAGGTCGTGTTGTATAGAGGGTGGAACCCCCTCCTGATAAAGTCTAACCAACAATCAGTAGCGAGTCTTGGAGCCTATAGGGTAACCAATGGGTTCAAG
>JAEZCE010000081.1 GCA_023429995.1 Bacillota bacterium
AGCTTAAAGATTACGTCCAGAAAATAGTCGTTACCAGTAAAGAAAAGGAACAAGCTAAAACCATTTTAAAGTGGGCAAATGTGATTATTTCAAACTCAAAGTCCTATATTTTAGGTACTTATCATGGATTGCCCAAAAAGCATTTGGATAGATATCTGGATGAATTCTGCTATCGCCTGAATCGAAGATTTTGCGAGCATTTGATATTTGGAAAACTCCTTAATGCTTGTGTTTTTGCTCCAAAAATTACTTATGCTGAGTTAACTTAATAACCATAAAATATTATTATCTTTGGTCAGCATATATTGGACGATGCTTTTGACTTGTTCGATTGTCTTTCCCTGACAGTAAATCACTTCCGGATATCCTACCCGTATTTCGCGATGATTATCAATCTTGGCAAAGTCCAAATCCTTATAGGGCAAATCTTCAATAACTTTCACAGCTTCATCAATTTCCGCCTCATTATTTTTTACCGATTGCAGTAGATTTTTTAGTTCTTCTTTGTTCATATCTGCTTCATTCCCATTATGATAATTGTTCAAACCAAAATCTTATCCATTACTTTACCATCAACCGATATTATAATACTTAGAGTTCACTTCAAGTCAATCGTTTTTTGATAGAATCACTACCCTGCGATATTTTATAGATTGTCGGCATTCCGATAGATTGCAGCTTTCTCTTTATTCGAGATCATTCGATTCAAAATCCAAGCAATGATAATAATTCCCGGAATATCAACCGCCAATCGGGTCCAAGCAAATTTAGGGCCTAAGGCTGCCATTTCAAAAAGAAGCATCGGTATTTTCGTCGTTGACCAAGCTCCGATAAATATTAATATATTGGTAAAACTGGCTCCCTTCTTCATTAATACGGCAGCCACCGGAAAAGCGCCGTAAAGAGGACCTGCAGCAGCGGAACCAATAAAAAAAGCCAGTACCATTCCCTTCATTCCTGCTCCTGCTCCCATATAGCGGGTCATGGTCTCCTTAGGAACCCAAACATCCAAAAACCCGAGTAATAAAAATATCGGTGGGATCACAAGCAACATTTCTTTAAGACTAAAGTACAAAACATGAAGTGCTTTTACTTCTTTAGGCCAATCTATAAAAGCTATCAATACCATTGGCAATAATGTAATAAAAAAGAACTTGTATCTTTTAATAAATTGAATCATTTCGCCACCACTCCTATGACCCAGGCCACTAAAAATGAAAAGAGAAACGCCAACAAATTTCGATAAATTGTCAATTTCCGCCCGAAATATTTCATTTCCACCGGCATGGTCACCATTCCAACCATCATGAGCGTTGAAACAAATGCGCCCATTTGCATTAAGCCTGCTCCATTTTTTAATAAAAGTGCAGTTGTGGGAAAAGCGACAAAACCGGGAATTAATGTCACCGCCCCAATTAGTGCGGCGATAATTATCCCCCACCATCCTGATTGATTGCCTAATATTTTACTAATCATATTGGCATCAAGATAAGCCAGCATAATTCCAATGAGAACCATTACACCTAAAAATTGTGGCAAAATATTCTCTAAGGAATTCCAGGCCTTTATAAAAGCCAATTTTGTTTTCTGCTTATCCTTCAGCCATGACCAAACAACCACGATTGCGCAAATAATATATAATGCTAAATTGAACATATGTCATCACCACTAAACATTGCTATATCAGTATATAATCATATAGACCACATTATTTTTCTTATCCAACTTTGATTCAAAGTAACATCAAGCTATAACTTTCATTCATCAGGATTGCCTTTCCCCGGTTCATTTTTGCCATGTCGCCAGCATTTCCCGCCGCAAAACCTTTTTCCCTGTCCAAATACGCAAGTAATATCTTTGGAACCACATTCGGGACATTCATAAGTACCATCCAGGATTTTCATATAGTTTTCATAACTTTCCTGCCATTCCTTTTGGCAGCTTTGACATTTGACCGGGCAAATATTACTGGTAAAATTGCCGCCTTCGATTCGAATGGCTTTACCGTTGATCAAAGCATCGGCAACCTTTTCTCTGGCAATATTGAGAATTCTCTGAAAAGTAGGGCGGGACACTTCCATTTTTTCCGCGCATTCTTCCTGTTCCAATCCTTCCAAATCCTTAAGCCGCAAAGCTTCTAATTCTTCAATTTTCAAGATATTCTCTTCAAGTTCGCACTTGGGAATACTGGTCGGAATAAAATAACGGATGCCGGGAATAAAACCGACTTTACGCCATTTTGTAGGTCTCGCCATATTCTCTCACTTTCAAAACTCAATTAATAGATGTTTAAATCTTACCATTTTATGCCTGAACCCGCAATAAAAGAAAGAAAGAGAGAACGCGCGTTCTCCCTTTCTTTTAGTCAACCAACCCGAAACTCAACCCCACCGGCTTAGGCCGGTGATGGAGACTATCAATGCTCTCCACAGCTGTCGGCATGAGCGTGCTCATGACAAACGCTACCGGTTGATATCAGTTCCTTTTGCAAATATTGTTCGACCACTTGACTATTCCGACCACTGATTCCGGTGATCACTTCCATACCGTGTTCATTAAAAATATCCACGGCGCCGCTGCCCATTCCCCCAGCAATAATGATTTTTACACCTAAGTCGTGCAAGAAATTAGGCAGAAAACCCGGTTTATGCCCGGGATTGGAAATAAATTTTTCTTCCTTGACAGCGCCATTTTCCAGCTCATAAAGGGTAAACCCTTCACAATGCCCAAAATGCTGGGCTACAGTTTTATTATCGGTCGCAATTGCAATTTTCATTTTCGTATCCTCCTTTGTTTATTTTACTTGTTCCTGCCAGAAAACTGTCGGCAATCGAGTCGAAAAATCCGGTAACGACCGCTTCAACGGCTTCAATTTTACCCTCATCCGCCAGAGACGCTACTTCTGAGACAATCGGCAACTTGCCGAGAAGCTTCAATCCGGCCGAAGATGCCACTTGCTCGGCGTGGCCCACTCATCACCCCAATTGTGTGCTCAATTGTTCCAAAAGGATTGACGCTCTTTTTTAAAACTCCATGGTTAACTACGTTTTTATTTTCGGCCATTGATAATGCCTCGAATTCAAGTAAATTTATCATTTTGATCATACGCCCTTTACTGTTCTGCCCTAAATCATCGGTTCATGTCAATCTTCATGTTCATTTCTTCCTGGAGTTTCTCCCAGAGATTTTCAACCTCCCGGATGAATTGTTGATTTCCGGCCTCAACCGGCGTTTTATATTCTTGTAAAGCTTTCATGATGCCGGGATTAAAAGGAATTTTGCCGATGACCGGAAAGCCGTGATTTTTACAATAGTTTTCGATTTCAGCAGTGATTTCGGGATTTAAATCAAACTTGTTAATACAAACCAAAAATCCGGAAGTGGCGAGAAACTTCCAAAACCCGCTCCAAGTCACTTAAACCCGACTTGGTCGGCTCAGCAACCGCCACCACTGCGTCAGCGCCTGCAATGGAGGCAATCACCACGCAGCCGATTCCCGGCGACCCGTCAATCAAAATCCATTGTTCATCTTTTCTAAACTGCTCAAGTTTTTGGCGGACCTCGGTGACCAACTTGCCTGAGCCTTCCGCTCCAATATCCAGCAAAGCGTGGGCAAAGGTCCCTCTTTGAGTCTTAGAAACAAAAGTCTGACCGGTTTTTACTGTTTCTAGGCATATGGCCTGAGCGGGACAGGCGATAGCGCAGGCGCCGCAGCCTTCACAATGAATCGCTACAACTTCAAAGCATTCGTTAACCGCGTCAAACCGGCATATTTCCCGGTACCGCCCGCATTTTAGACAAGTTGCATGATCAATGACAGCTGCTCTGGCGCCGTAAAAATCTTCCTTCCATAAAGCCTCATGATCCAGTAATAAATAGAGATTGGGGGTGTCCACATCGCAGTCGGCCAACATTTTCTCTTTGACCAGCAAACTCAGGGATGAAACCAAGGTGCTTTTGCCGGTCCCACCTTTGCCGCTTACAAATGAAATTTGCTTCACCTCTTGGCCCCCTCTTCCACTTGCATAAGGCATTTCCGGACAACTTCCCTGAACCTTGCTTTCCAATCCGGATCTGCTTGAACCGGCAAAATACCGTTTGAATAATTTGCGGCGATTTCCCGGGAAAAGGCCATTTTCAGCAGGACCTCGATGCCGTTTTCGGCGCAGAACGAATGGATCATCTTTTCTTCAGGGGTCGCTTTATTAATGATGACTCCATAAGGAATCCCCATTTTCTCCACCAGTCCGGCGGCGATTTTGAGATCATGAAGCCCGAAAGGCGTCGGTTCCGTAACCAAGATGCAATAATCACACCCTTCTAGCGACTTCATAACCGCGCAGGAAGCTCCGGGAGGGCAGTCCAGGATCACGAATTCCTCATTACGCATCCGTTTCTTTAATTCACGAACAATCGGAATACTGACCGATTCACCGATATTTAAACAGCCGTGCATAAAAGTTCCATCTTCGCTCGTCTCAACCACTCCAATGGTCCGTCCGCTTTCATGAATAGCCCCGGCTGGACAGGCTATCAGGCAAGCGCCGCAATGATGGCAAATTTCCGAAAACACCAGGACGTTATCTTTTAATCACCGCTAAAGCGTGAAATTGGCACGCTTTAGCGCACGCTCCGCAGCCCATGCAATGCGTGGCATCCACTTTTGGCACGGGCACATTCACTTCATAGGTCTTTAAAGGATCCGGTTTTAAAAAAATCGCTCCATTGGGTTCCTCCACATCACAATCGATGTATTGACTGTTTTCCAAGGCATAAGCCAGACTGGCGGAGACAATGGTTTTTCCGGTGCCGCCTTTGCCGCTTAAAACCGCAATTTTCATTTCGGGCTTCCCACCCCCATGCGAAAATGGGAAGCAACCGGGGTATCCATCTTCTCCAGTCCGCCCTGTTTGTATTGGTCAATATTTTCCCGGATTGAAGCCAGTTTTCCACGGTAAACCCCAATCCCGGCCGCATTCAAAACCTCCAAAGCATTCGGGCCCACATTCCCGGTGATTAAGGCGCCGGCCTCATGTTCCGACACGATTTGCGCTCCTGCTACACCCGCGCCTCCGACCGATGCACCCTGGTTGTCAATGGCTTCAAATTCCATCGTATCCGAATCTACAAACAAAAAAAAGGCCGCTCTGCCAAAACGCTGATCCATTTCGCTTTCAAGCGTGTTTCCACCCGCCGAGACAGCAATTTTCATCTTCGATATCCTCCTTCAAATCATAATCCATCTCAACATTATTGGCTTATGCTCATAAATATTATATGAAATATTTTTGGCATATGTCAATTATTCCTTGGATTGACTTTCAGTCCAAGGCTGGGTATAGTTGACTTAGAAATTCCAATTTTTCAGCCAGGAGGTCGTCACAGGATGCGCCTAACCATACTCGTTGATAACAATGCCGGGCATGACCTTACCGGTGAATGGGGTTTGAGTTTTCTGATTGAGGCAGACGGTAAAAAAATTCTCTTTGACACCGGCGCTTCGGATTTATTTATTAAAAATGCCACTCGTTTAAATATTACTTTATTGGATTTGGATTATCTGATTTTTTCCCATGGCCATTACGACCATACTTGGGGCCTGGATTTGCTGCTCCAAAATTATCTGTCCGCCCGGGTCTCTTTGGATCAACGTCCAACATTCCTGGCCCATCCCGGAGCGCTCGTCCCCAAATTCCGGGATGACGGAAATGAATTCGGCATTCTGGTCTCTGAAGCGGTGCTGAAGCGCAACTTCAAAACCAACTTGATACGAGAACCGTTCCAGCTGACCGAAAACTTATTTTACTTGGGTCAAATTCCCCGAAAATTTGATTTTGAAGGCAAAACGCCCCTTGGCCAAACCCTAGCCCTCGACGGATTGACAGCTGACTATTTGCTGGACGATACCGCCCTGGCCTATAAAACCCCAAAAGGTTTAATCATCATTACCGGTTGCTCCCATTCGGGCATTTGCAATATTGTCGATCACGCCCGGGAAGTCTGCCGGGAGGATAAAGTTGTGGATATCATCGGCGGCTTCCACCTCAAAAATTTAAAAAGCGACGACCCAAAATTAACAGGCACGTCGCGCTATTTTGAAGAACTAAAACCCGGTCAAATTCATCCTTGCCATTGCACCGACCTGCACAGCAAATTCGTTTTGACGCAAGTGGCCAAGGTTAATGAAGTCTATAGTGGATTATTTCTGGAATATTAAACTCAACTTGTCCATTTCAAGTTTTTCCCTTGAATTTCTTTCCAAGAAAGTTCCGGCCCATATAAAGCACACCCTCGGTCTTCAATTTAGCCAGTGATTCCTTGATATTCGGGCATCGATATTCCCTCTAAATTATTTAATGAACCGGGTGAATATTGCTGAGATCAAACGGCTGTCCGCCCGGATTCGAAAGGTTAAAATACAACTTTGAATCTGGCGTTATCCCAAAGTCTTTATTAGATCCACTTTGAGCCACCTTCCCCAAGGCTTTGCGAAACAACTGGTTATGCGCTTCTTCCCTATTGAGTAAAAAGTCGATGGTATTGCGAACACCGTTGTCATTGATCTGACGGTGTAAATATTCATAAACCACTTTGGCTCTCATTTCGGCGGCGATATCCGATAACAAATCCGCTACCAAATCTCCAGTTACATTCACATAATCCGCTGACCAGGGATGCCCGGATGCATTAACCAAACCGGGCGCCAATCCATAAAGCACTTGCGTCTCTACCTCACCAATGGTGGTGTTGTTCGCTTGTAAATCCTTCCCGTTTAGCTGGGTAATCAACATAGAAACCATCTCCATGTGTGAAAACTCTTCGGCCCCGATATCCATCATCATATCTTTAATTTCCGAATCGGAGACTCGAAAACTTTGGGCAATGTATTGAAGGCCCGCCTTTAACTCTCCATTGGCTCCTCCTAGTTGTTCCTGGAGCATAGAGGCATAATTTGGGTTGGGACGGTCGACTTTTACTTCATGAAGCGGCTTTTTATCGTGCAGAAACATTTTATTCCTCCTAAAAATTTCTTTCCTACCTATCTGTCAATAATCATTAGGTTTCTCGAAGAAATAAAAAATATACAAATAAATGATTATTTCATTAGCTCAGCATAGCTGACAGAATTAGTCATTAAACAGGCATTTAATAAACGATCAAACAATTGGCCTTCCCAAAAACGGCGATTAAAGCGGTAGCAAAATTCATCGAGATAT
>JAEZCE010000018.1 GCA_023429995.1 Bacillota bacterium
GATTTACCTTGCGTTGGGTATCCTGTAAGGAGGTATCGATATCGGCGCTCTGCAAAAAACTGATGGTAACCTGGGAAATCCCTTCCGCCGAAGTCGAAACGATATTATCCACTTTGTCAAGGCCGGAGACTGCCTCTTCAATCTTTTTGGTGATGGATGATTCGACTTCACTGGCCGAGGCGCCAACATAAACTGTTTGAATCATGACCACCGGAATATTTATTTTGGTAAACGACTCGTATTTTAATTGACTGTAGCCGATCAAACCTAATAAGCTAAGAGCTATAAATAAAACTATAATTAAAACCGGTCTCTTGATTGCAAGCTCGGTTATTATCATTCATTTCGCCCTACCATTTTTACAAAATTTAATCTGCTTATTTCAAAATCGCTACTTTCACTTGGTCCCGTAAATTATTCTGACCGCTAATAACTACCTTTTCACCTTCACTTAACCCTTGGGATACCGCCACATCCGTATCGCTTTGAATCCCGATTACAATGTCCCGCAATATAGCCACACCATCCTCAACTACGAATACCTGAGGATTTTTAATACTGCTCACAATGGCGTCCCGTGGAACGGTTAAAACATTTTGAGCGCCTAAGTCAAAAGAGACTGTTCCAAACATCCCCGACTTGAGAGGATATTGTTTATTGCTGGGAATAGTAACCTCCACTGGATACGTATGGGCTACATCGGCTTTATCACTCATGCTCTTGACCGTTCCCTCTATCTTGACACCGGGAAAAGCATTGGTCGTTACGGTAACCCTATCGCCTATTTTTATTTTAAAAGCATCTTTTTCCCCAACGTTTAACTCTACTTTAAATGCTGAATTATCGATCACATTGGCGACAATAGTACCAGGATTAACCATGTCTCCAATATTTACAGGCCTGGAGGTAACTATTCCAGTGATAGGCGATGTAATAACGGAGTTATGATACTGTTTTTGAGACCCAATATATTGGGCTTCGGCAGATTTAAAGGCTAGACGTGCAGAATCTAAATCAGATTCGGAAATAAGTCCTTTGGCATATAATGTTTTGTAAGAATCATAATCTTTTTGCGCTTTTTCATAATTGGCCTGCGCCGCCAAGAAATTCGCTTCCTGCACCACATCATCAATTTTAAGAAGCGGAGAACCCTTTTGTACATACGACCCCTGAGCTGCCATCACTGAAATCACTTTCCCGGATATCTCCGAAACAATTGCCACATCATTATTGGACACAATCGTACCCATCTGAGAAAGCTGATCCGTAATTTGTTGTTTGGTGACTGAAATCACTGAAACCGGATAACTTGTTAACACATCCGCTTTAGCTTTCTTTTCCATTTCTGCTTTATTATTTAGTAGTACAAATCCAACTAGAAAAACGACTAAAAGGGTTGCAACCAAAATCCATGTTTTTTTCATTAATATCCACCTTTCGTATTAAAACAAAAATTTTATTTTCTCTTTAATGTAAATCTTGTTTTCACTCCGAATGATTATCAGCCTCCATCTTTTAGTAAGTACTTACTCATGTAATAATTAATAAGAAAATCCCTAATTGAACTTCGGATACATCTATGTTAGTTAGTACTTGCTTACTTAATAATTATAAGAAAATCCCTAATTGAACTTCAGAACATCTATGTTAGTTAGTACTTGCTTACCTAAATTGAAAAAAATTATGCGGAAATTCCTCTAATAAAAATATCTATCAAACTTTCCATACATCTATCTGTGTTAATATCAGGATCCTCACTGCCCGCAATTATGCTTAAAATCAAGCTGGCATTGATTAGAATAAAATCAATCGCCAGAATTTCTGGTTCCCCGATAATTTTTCCCTTTTTCTTCATATCTGCAAAGTAAACTATCAGTTTTTCTTTAACCACATCTGGAAACTTTTTAACATAGCTCTTGTCGTGTTCGAAATTAAAGAGATCATGATTGTCCTTCATATTAATCTTAATGAGGCGAAGATTCCTTTTGATCATATTTTGACATGATAAAGCTATATTGGTTAAGTCAGACCTTAAATCTTCCCCGATTTGTTCTTGATGAAATGCATCATCCATACCGGGTTCAAACACGTATTTCTCAAATACTTTATAATAAAGCGCTTGTTTAGTTTCAAAATACCGAAACAACGTAACCTCGCTTACTTGGGCCTTAGCAGCGATTTCCTTTGTCGTAACTGCGGCATATCCTTTTTCCGAAAAAAGTTCCATTGCAGCAGCCAAGATTTGATCAGAAGTATTTAACTCACTCATTAAGATCACCCGAATTCTTATGTAAGTACTTACTTAAATTTTATAGCCATCTTTTCCCACTGTCAAGTTAAATTTGGAATCAAATTCATTTTCTATCTCCTCAGCTTTAAAAAACCCGGTCAAATCGACCGGGTTTTGATTTTATATTAAACTCAATCCATCCCCATACCGCCGGGCATTCCGCCGGGGGGCATCATCGGAGCTTTTTCCTTCTCAGGAATTTCCACCACCAGGCATTCGGTGGTTAACAACATCGCCGCAATACTGGCAGCGTTTTGTAGCGCGCTACGGGTAACTTTGGCAGGGTCAACAATACCGGCCGAAATCATGTTCACATATTCACCGGTAGCCGCATTAAAGCCTTTACCGGCTTCCAACGCGCTGACTTTCTCAACAATGACCGAGCCCTCAACGCCGGCATTGTTAGAGATTTGCCGTAACGGCTCCGTTAAAGCCTTCCTGACTAATGCGATACCCGTTGCCACATCTCCGGTTTCTTTCAGTTGATCCAGTTTAGGGGCAATCTGTAATAAAGCGACTCCTCCACCGGAAACCACACCTTCCTCAACCGCAGCCCGGGTTGCCGAAAGAGCGTCTTCAATCCGGTGTTTCTTTTCTTTCATTTCGGTTTCAGTAGCTGCACCAACTTGGATTACAGCCACACCGCCTGAAAGTTTAGCCAACCGCTCTTGTAATTTCTCACGATCATAATCGGAAGTAGTGTCGTCAATCTGCACTTTAATCTGGTTGATTTGTTTCTTAATTTCTTTGGCATCGCCTTTACCATCGACAATGGTGGTTTCTTCTTTGGTGATTTTCACCTGGCGGGCCGAACCGAGCATTTCCGGAGTAGCATTTTCCAAGGTCATGCCGACTTCTTCAGAAATAACCTGACCACCGGTTACCACTGCGATATCTCCAAGCATTGCTTTACGGCGATCGCCAAAGCCGGGAGCCTTAATCGCAACAACATTTAAAACACCACGCAATTTATTGACTACTAATGTGGCAAGAGCCTCGCCCTCGACATCCTCAGCAATAATTACCAACGGTTTGCCTCTTTGGATGATTTTTTCCAAAATCGGCAATAAATCCTTAATCATCGAAATCTTTTTATCGGTGATCAAGATATAGGGATCATCTAAAACGGCTTCCATCCGTTCAGAGTCGGTAATCATATACGGGGATACATATCCACGGTCAAATTGCATACCTTCTACCACTTCAAGGTTGGTGCCCATGGTCTGGGATTCTTCAACGGTAATGACACCGTCTTTTCCAACTTTCTCCATGGCTTCAGCGATTAGTTTACCGATTTCATCATCGGCGGCTGAAATTGCGGCAACATGAGTAATATCTTCCTTGCTTTCAACGGATTTACTGACCTTTTTCAATTCTTCAACCACAACATTGACCGCTTTTTCAATCCCCTTCTTCAATACCATCGGATTGGCGCCGGCGGCAACGTTTTTCAAACCTTCCCGCACCATGGCTTGGGCTAAAAGAGTGGCTGTAGTAGTTCCATCACCGGCGATGTCATTGGTTTTGGTGGCAACTTCCTTGGCAAGTTGAGCTCCCATATTTTCAAAGGGATCGGATAATTCGATTTCTTTGGCAATGGTAACACCATCATTGGTAATTGTGGGGGAACCGTATTTTTTCTCCAATACTACATTACGCCCTTTAGGCCCGAGAGTGACTTTAACGGCATCCGCTAAAGTATTTACCCCGCGCTCTAAAGCATGGCGCGCATCTTCTCCAAATAAAATCTGTTTGGCAGCCATTTGATTTCACCTTCCTTATTCATTTATTAAAGATAAAGATTTCGTCAACATACTCAGTTATCGTTTTAATCTCGTCCGTCCTGAAATTACTCGATTCCTAAAATGTCGCTTTCTTTAAGAACCGTGCATTCTTCGCCATCGACTTTAATGGTAGTCCCGGCATATTTGGCAAAATAGACGATATCTCCAGGCTTTACCTCAAGGGCGATCCGAGCGCCGTTCTCCATTTTACCGGAACCTACGGCTAAAACTTTCCCTTTCTCGGGTTTTTCTTTTGCAGTATCGGGAATGACAATTCCGCTTTTAGTTTTTTCTTCTCCTTCAAGTACTTTAATCAGTACCCTATCAGCTAATGGTTTAAAACTCATAACTTCCCCTCCTTTTCAAATTTTCATCTGTTAGCACTCGTTGATGGTGAGTGCTAACCTATAATGATTTTATTAAACCTAACCTCCATTGGCAAGATTCTATATTCGCTTCCAGGAATTATATTAAGCGATTTTGGCTAAATTATGCAAAATATCTCTTCGATTCTTCCGCATAATAATTGTTAGATAAATTTACAGGGATGTTTATCAATCAGAATTTAAAAGGTTTCAGCCAGGATTAAAAATCGAGGATTGTCAAAGCTGAAGGGTAAAAAATGTTGCTTTTCCACTCTTGAATCTGAAACAAAAGTTGAACTTCAACTAAAAATCATCTTAATTAAGGTTCAAAGTTAGCTCAGCAATCAAAGGAACGTGATCGGAGACAAAATTATCGACCATAACTTCCATGGTGGACAGGCCGAATTCGGGGGAGGTCAGGATGTAATCCATTTTGGACCCAGGATAAACATTCCCGTCTTTGGAACGGAAAGTCCCGCTATCTTTAACATCACTGATACTTTGAAGATCAAAGAGGTGTTTTTTTATTTCAGCCACTGCCGGATCATTATCATTACCATTAAAATCGCCGGTAATAATCAACGGTCCACCAATTTCATTGACAAAATCGAGGATTGTTGATACTTGCCCAAGCCGGTCTGAAACGGACAGGCCCAGATGAGTTGTTAAAAAATTAACAGGCTGTCCTTTAATTTGGAATTGTACCAAAGCAAAACTCCTGGGTTCCAGACTTCCCGGCATAACCATCGTCCATTGTTGAACTATCGGATATTTGCTGAGAATTAAATTGCCGAAAAAACCGTTATTTCGCTCCCTTGAAGCAGAAAAGGCATAATCCATATGAAGGCGTTCACTGAGCTTAACTGGAATATTTTCAAAATTAGTAAGACTTGACCACCCAATATCCACTTCTTGAAGGCCGACGATATCCGGTTGAACATCCTCAATAAAATGAACTAACCCTTCGACGTCAAGTTTTCCATACCAATTAATGGCGCTATGGATATTGAAGGTCATTACCTTTAACGAAATAACACCGATTTCTCTTTCACTATTCGCAACGGATACGGACCCCTCCGGGATAACTTCTTCATCCCCAAATTGGCTTAAGGGGTTTGGTGCATGGGTCTCTCCAAAAACCACTGTCGGAATGATCAGCATAAAAAAAATAACGAAAAGTATATTCTTTTTCATCTTTCCCACCGAATTTTACACTATAATTTTGTTTTCCTAAGCTGATAAAAGGTTACGGCATGATCCCAACTTTATCAATTAACTTTGAGCAATCCCTTTCATCCTCTACTTATCTGCCGGTGGCTATGGTAAGAGCGCCGGCTTTGATAAAATCATGATATCTTGAGGATATGCCGCTATAACCAACATCGGGTTGTTGTCTTGATTTACATCGACAGCCGCCAAAGACATCAGGTCTTTCTTAAGGTTAATTTCACCTGCAAGAGGTACTAACCCATGATTTACCCATCCATAGAAATTAATAAATCCCGGGGCCGTAGCAATCACCAATCGCATTTCCCCGAAAAAATTTTGAACCTGCATTCCATAGGCCGGTCCTTTGGTTGCCTTTTTCAAATTATAAACTTCATCCAATTTTTGATCAGAGTACCTGAGAACATGAATATTCCCGGGAGCAAATCTCGGCCCTTCTTCAATGAAGAGTTGGGCTGAACTGGTTTTATCTAAAGTCCCCACTGTCATACCTCGGATATTTCCAATCAAATCGGATTCCGTTAGTTCTTCGAATCGCTCACCTTGAAATTTCCAGATCTGAACCGTACAATTATATATCGTCGAAGTAATTTTGCCTATTTTAGCAATGATTAATTCATTTTTGCCATCACCATCCAGATCTCCGCTGGTAACAGCCAAAGGTTTTAAAGTGAGATCCCCATGTCGAACCAAATTTACATGATTATTTTCAATTCGGTAAAGATAATATTGACTATTACTGATGGCTAAAAGTTCTTCTTCCGCGCTTTCGAATTTTCCGGACACGGCCCAAATCGTACTATGGTCTTCATATAAATTATCGCTTTGCCATTGCACAACCGGCTTTTGGTCCGGATTCATTTTTAGCCAGTATAGAAAAAATTCGTGAGCAATATCATTTTTGCCTACCAAAACAAAGTCGTCATGGTTGTCTCGATTCAAATCAGTTCTTAAGACTTGTAAAATACCATCCGTTAAAAAATGTTCATCTTCAAAGACCAACTGATAGTCAGGTAGAATTGCAGAAATCTGAATAATCATAGCTAAAACAAGTAAGAATATCCATCGGCTAGATATTATTTTCATGGCTTCATCTACCTCCTATTTTGTTATTATTTTCTAGGTACAACTCATTTTTCCTGCTCCACTCGGAAATGAAGTTTGTTAAATCCAGTTTTTATTCCAGAAGCGGCCTGTTTTCCTTTCATCCAGGAATACTAGCCTATTGTCTTTACTTTATATATTTTCGTAATAACAGGACAAAATTTGCTTTGTTCCTTTCGTATATATTGATTTTATCGCGGTAATATTATTAAAGTAATTGCCTAAAAAAAAGAAAGGGGGATAGCAATGACCCGAGAGGAATTGGCGGGAAAAAACAAGCAAAAACTATCCGAAATCGCCAAGTCGCTGGGAATTAGAGGCATATCAAAATTAACTCGGGAAGATTTAATCGAACATATATTACTTCTCGACCCTCCATTCTCTGCCAATCCCGAAAAGGAAAAGGAGATATCTCAGCATATACACAACTCAATTGCCGGTAACGAGCATTTGTATGTCGAACCGCCTTTACCGGAACATTTAAACGGGGTTGCTGTCATGGAGCAAAATGAGACCGAAATCCCATCAACGTACAACGATACTAAAATCGTTTTGATGGTTCGTGATCCCTATTGGCTTCACACTTATTGGAGTGTTAATCAGTCTATAATCGACTATGTTTCGAGGAATTTTCAACAGTGGAACCAAATTTCTCTCATTTTGAGAATTTATGATATCACCGAAATCCAAAATTTTGACGGTTCCAGCAGCAACTATTTTTTCGACATCCATATTGGTCATGATATCAGCAACTGGTATATCCATGTCGGTGGTCCCAACCGGAGTTTTTGTGTTGACCTGGGTTTCATTCAACCAAATGGCGCCTTTTATACCGTTGTTCGATCGAATACAGTAACCACACCCCGAGATAATATATCGGACATTATTGATGAAGAATGGCTGAGCATTGAGGAAGATTTCCGTAAAATCTATCGATTGGCCGGCGCAGGGGAAGGAAACAGTTCAGCCCAATTAATCGAATCTTTAATGAAACGCTTAGAACGGGAAATTGGGTCCGGGGCAGTCAGCAGTTTATCAAGTCCGTCCCGCTTAACACCCCAAGAACGGAAGTTTTGGCTGGTTTTAAATACTGAATTAATCGTTTATGGCGCTACCGAACCGAACGCAACCGTCAGAGTTCTGGGAGAACCTATAAAACTCAGGCCTGACGGCACCTTTACTTTACGTTTTGCCCTTCCGGATGGTGTTCAATATATTCCAGTTGTGGCAAATTCTGTTGACGGAATTGATACCATTACGATTACGCCTGTTGTAACCAAACAAACCTATTAAGGAGTTGATAATATATATTATGGAAAAAGGTTATTTAGCCCTTGTATTGCATGCCCATTTACCCTATGTCCATCACCCGGAATTTCCGGATTTTTTAGAAGAGGATTGGTTGTATGAAGCCATAACTGAGACGTATATTCCTTTACTGCGGGTATTTCATAATTTAACCCATGAAGGTATAAATTTCAGAATCACAATTAGTTTATCGCCCCCCCTGGTATCCATGTTCAAAAACGATCTGCTGCAGCGACGTTATATTCAAAAAATCGAAAGCTTAATTGAATTGGCTGAAAAGGAAGTTGACAGGACGAAGTGGCTACCCCAATTTCATGAGGTAGCCTTAATGTATCTGGAACATTTTCGCTATTGCCGTTGGTTCTTTGTTGAGAAAAACCGCTGCGATTTATCCAACTCATTTAAAGAACTCCAGGAAACCGGTAATCTTGAATTGATAACTTGTGGAGCTACCCATGGCTTTTTACCGCTAATGCTTAATGAAACTGCCATCAAAGCCCAAATAAGATTGGCAGCAGATTATCACCACCAGGCTTTCGGAAAGAAGCCTCGGGGAATTTGGCTACCCGAGTGCGGATACCAGCCCGGGGTCGACCAATATGTGCAGGAGCAAGGATTGCGTTTTTTCTTTACGGATGCGCACGGGGTTTTGCATGCATCACCCAGACCCAAATATGGAAACTTTGCACCCATTTATTGCCCTAGTGGTGTAGCTGTATTTGGAAGAGATCTAGAGTCTTCAAAACAAGTTTGGAGCGCTAATGAAGGTTATCCGGGTGACTACGATTATCGGGAGTTTTATCGCGATATCGGCTTTGATTTGGAATATGAATATATAAAGCCGTATCTTCCCAGCAGTGGGGTCCGTGCGCCATTAGGAATCAAATATCACCGGATTACCGGTCCTACCCTTGATAAACAACCTTACAATATATGGAGGGCTCGTGAAAAAGCCGCAGTCCATGCGGGTAATTTTATGTTCAACCGCGAAAAACAGATTGAATATTTAAATCAAATTATTGATCGGAAACCGGTTATTGTTTCCCCTTACGATGCCGAATTATTCGGACATTGGTGGTTTGAAGGACCTGTATGGCTTGATTTCTTAATCCGGAAAATAACTTATGATCAACAAACCATACGATTAATAACTCCCAGTGATTATTTGGAAATTTATCCGAAAAACCAGGTTGCCACCCCTTCCATGTCAAGCTGGGGCTACAAGGGGTTCAACGAGGTCTGGCTTGAAGGGAGCAATGATTGGATTTATAGGCATCTACATAAAATCGCCGATAGAATGGTCGAACTGGCTCAAAGTTATCCAAATGCCGAAGGCGATTTAAAAAGGGCGCTTAATCAAGCGGCTAGGGAATTACTCCTTTTGCAAAGTAGTGATTGGGCCTTTATTATGAAAACCGGCACCATGGTCGAGTATGCTATTAAAAGAACCAAGAACCATATCAACCGCTTTAATACACTCTATGACCAAATAAAATATAATCGGATTGACAGTGGCGATTTGCAACGTCTTGAAGAACGGGATGATATATTCCCCGATATAGATTATAAAATTTACCAAAACTCCCGAAGCTTTGACCGAATCCCGGAAGAAATTTTGGCATAACGATATAAGTTGAATAATTTGAGCAAAAGACAAAACAAGTACCTAGGCCGACTGTGGGTCTATACCTCTCTCACGCCTTCGAAGGCGTGCTGCCTTCGAGGCCAAAAATCTTTTAGATGTCAGCGGCTTCGAACTTAAAGTTCGCGGTTACTCTTCCACTGAAACAACTACTTTGAACAACATCATTGGGGAAGAGCCCGCCTTTCCAGAAAGGCGCGAGTTAGGTCAAATAGGTGTTCACTTTCTAACAGTGATTACTACTAACAATAACAAAATTTAATTCAACATAGATAGTAAAACGTTCTCTAAATATCTGCTCAATGACTGTGAACATTAAGTAGAGCGTATCTTCCACGTTTCTGATTGCCGTTCATTTACGATACCTTCTACTATAAAACGTTCTCCGCGTGTTATTTTTAAAAGACGATAAAACAAATTTATGGTCTTGGCGCTTCTGTAACGAAATGAATTGGTTACGGAAGCACGGAACTCCAAAGTACCATTGTGTTTTTTAGGCTTATTTTAGTTGTTTTTAAAGTAAATGTCGTTTATTGACTATCGACTGCCTATTCAATAAAACACTTCTTCTAAGCAAAGTCCGATTGGTGGCGCCGTTGGACCCGCTTTCACCCGATCTCTGGCTAAAATGATTCTTTCCATGGATGAGGGTTCCAATTTATCTCTACCGATTAAAATAAGCGTTCCGACCACATTTCTTACCATATGATAAAGAAAACCACTGGCGTTGATTGTAAAAGTAATCAAAGGACCGTTTGATTCCATATAGCAAAAATTAACCACCCGCACCGTATCCAAAACTGTTGAACCACTTGCCTGGAAGGATTTGAAATCTTTCTCTCCAATTAAAAAACCAAGCGCTTCCCGCATTCTCGGAATATTTAGATTCCACCGATAATGATATACAATATTTCTCTCAAAAAGTGGTCTTTCTTCAGAATTATAAATACGATAGCAGTATGTCTTACTTTTAGCCGAATACCGGGCATGAAAATCCATGGGAACCTCATAAATATCCCTTACTACAATATCTGCCGGTATAAGAGAATTCATTGCCTTTTGAAACTTTTCACCCGCAAGCTTCGAATAGGCTTGAAAATGAATAACCTGCCCTTTAGCATGAACTCCTGCATCTGTACGCCCCGCCCCATAAACATGAATTTTTTCCCCAGTAATACGCGTGATTGCTTTCTCAAGCTCCCCCTGAATTGTCGGCCCGTTTTTCTGGAGTTGAAAACCAGCATATGCCGTCCCTTCATAGGCGATAATCATCTTAAACTTTTTCAACATACTATCCATGAAATACCAAAAGTCCTTATAAAAAATTAAGGCCTGCCCTGGTTTATCTCCAAAGCCGACCCTTTAAAATTCTTATTCAACAACCGTTAAACTAATTCCAAAATTACCATCGGCGCGGCATCACCACGGCGCGGACCAACTTTTAAAATCCGGGTATAACCGCCATTGCGTTCTTTGTAACGGCCGCCAATCTCTTCAAACAATTTTTTTAAAACTTCCGGTTCCGTAATTACCCCAGCTGCAACACGTCGGGAATTTAAATCGCCTTTTTTTGCTAAAGTAATCATCTTTTCAGCAACCGAACGCGCTTCTTTCGCCTTAACCTCGGTTGTCTCTATTCGGCCATGCATAAAAAGGGCTGTAACTAAAGCACGGAAAAGAGCTTTCCTATGTGCAGACTCACGTCCTAATTTTCGTTCCAGCATAACGACACCTCCTCATCAATCTTCAGACTTTCGTAGCATTAATCCTAAACTTTCCATTTTTTGTTGAACTTCTTCCAAAGATTTACGGCCCAAGTTCCTGACTTTCATCATATCTTCTTCAGTCTTCCGAGTCAATTCTTCGACCGTATTGATACCGGCTCTCTTCAAACAGTTATAAGAACGAACCGACAGATCCAATTCTTCGATAGTCATTTCGAGGATTTTATTTTTGGATTCCTCTTCCTTTTCAACCATAATTTCAGCTTTACCTGCCGTTTGACTCAAATTAACAAACAGCATTAAATGCTCGGTCATGATCTTAGCAGATAATGAAACCGCCTCTACAGGACTAATACTACCGTCAGTCCATACTTCCAATACTAACCGATCATAATCGGTAATCTGTCCAACCCTGGTATGTTCAACAACATAATTTACCTTGAGCACCGGTGAGAATCGGGCATCGACTCCGATAACCCCAATAATATTCTCTGGGCCTTTATTTCTTTCAGCTGGACTATATCCCCGGCCGCGGTCAAGAGTGAGTTCCATATTCAATGAACCACCACTTGAAACTGTAGCTAGATATAAATCAGGGTTTAGAATTTCGACATCACTTGGCACTTGAATATCCGCTGCTGTGACTCTTTTTTCATTTTTAATTTGCAGACGGACCTTTTTGGGACAATCACCATGGATCTTTACCAATAATTGTTTTAAATTCAAAACGATATCAGTGGTATCCTCAACAACCCCCGGAATTGTTGAAAATTCATGAAGGACTCCATCAATTTTAACGGACGTTACCGCATAACCCGGCAGGGATGAGAGGAGGATCCGACGGAGCGAGTTGCCCAGTGTTGTGCCATAGCCTCTTTCCAAAGGTTCAATGACGAAGACACCATAACGTTCTCTGTCATTACTTTCTTCTATGGTAATTTTGGGCTTTTCGATCTCGATCAATAATTAACCCTCCTTCTCGCATTCAGCGAATATCACTCTTAATATTTTTTTTGAATATATTCAAATTGATTAACGTGAATACAATTCAACGATTAAATGTTCTTGTACTGGAATATCAATTTGCTCTCTGGTCGGTAAGGATTTTACTTTACCGCTATGCCCTGCCGGATTGCTTTCCAGCCACTCAGGTATAGTCCGGCCTGCAGCATCTTCAATGTTTTCCTTTACTTTCGGGGAATTCAAACTACCTTCCCGAACAGTAACCGAATCGCCTGCTTTTAATAATATGGACGGTATATTAACTTTCTTGTCATTCAAAAGAAAATGTCCATGAAGAACCAGTTGACGGGCTTCTTTACGAGATGCGGCATATCCCAAACGATAAACAACATTATCTAATCGGGTCTCCAGAATTTGGAGCAAGTTTTGACCGGTAATTCCTTTTTTTCTTTCAGCTAAAGTGAAATAACCTGAAAACTGACGTTCCAAAATTCCATAGATACGACGAAGTTTCTGCTTTTCCCGAAGCTGAATTCCATACTCGGAAACTTTCTTGCGAGCCTGACCGTGTTGACCAGGAGCAAATGCCCGTTTCCCCACACTACACTTATTACTATAACAACGATCGCCTTTTAAATAAAGCTTCTCGCCTTCGCGACGACATAATCTGCACACTGCTTCTGTATATCTAGCCATTATATTTTTTACACCTCCATTATACTCTACGACGTTTTGGCGGACGACAACCATTATGAGGAATCGGTGTGACGTCTTTAATCAGGTTTACAAACAAACCAGCAGCTTGTAAAGAACGAATAGCCGCTTCACGGCCGGCCCCCGGTCCCTTTACAAAGACTTCCACACTCTTCATCCCATGATCGATAGCAACTTTAGCAGCTTCCTCGGCAGCCATACCGGCAGCAAAAGGAGTACTTTTGCGGGAACCTTTGAATCCCATATGTCCGGCGCTTGCCCATGATAATACATTTCCAGTCGGATCAGAGATGGTAACAATCGTATTATTAAAGGTGGAATGAATGTGCGCCACCCCAGTATCGACATGTTTGCGCTCTTTTTTACGCGCCCGTACACCTTTTTTGGCAACAACAGGTTTTGCCATTTTAATTACCTCCTATTCATTATACTCAGGTTGCATTGAGATTTAAAAACATCTCGTTGAAGCAACTTGGTATTAAGCCTTTCTTTTTGCGCCGACAGTCTTTTTAGGTCCCTTTCTGGTCCGGGCATTGGTCTTAGTCCGCTGTCCCCGAACGGGTAAACCCCGGCGATGACGAAGCCCGCGATAACTGCCAATTTCAATTAAACGTTTAATGTTAAGAGACTCTTCACGTCTAAGATCACCTTCGACTTTATAGTCGCGGTCAATGACTTCCCGAAGTCTGGTTACTTCTTCTTCGGTTAAATCCCGGACGCGGGTGTCAGGATTAACACCGGCTTTGGCCAATGCTTCTTTTGATGTGGTCAGTCCTAATCCATAAAGATATGTGAGAGCTATCTCTACTCGTTTATCACGTGGCAAATCCACGCCTGCAATACGTGCCATTATATTTACCTCCTATTTGGATGCGTTCATTAGTCTTTTTGACGATTGTTCCCGTTCAAAGCCGCCAGCAGCCGACTGTAAAATCTCAGCTTTAAACGATAACGATAAACAAACAACTAATGTTTGTTAACTTTAAATTATCAACCTTGTTTTTGCTTGTGTTTGGGATTATCACAGATTACCATGACTCGACCCTTACGCTTAATAATCTTGCAGTGTTCACAGATTGGCTTTACAGAAGGTCTAATCTTCATGTTATATCCTCCTTTAAAACTTAATTTTTAATTTATGTCTAAACTTTACAAGGTAGGGAAAATTACTTAAAACGATAAATAATCCGTCCTCGGGTTAGATCATACGCCGATAGCTCAACAGTTACCTTATCACCCGGCAAAATTTTAATGAAATTCATACGCATTTTCCCGGAAATATGAGCTAAAACCTTATGGCCATTTTCCAACTCGACTCGAAACATCGCGTTAGGTAATGGTTCAACTACGGTTCCTTCGACTTCAATTACGTCTTGTTTACCCATCGAACCGCTCCCCTTCCTCAAGTTCGTTTTTCAATCTTTTAATTGCTTCTTTCACTTGGATATCTCCTATTGACTCACCTTTTAACAAACTTTCTTCAATTTCTTTGGCAATGAGCATTTTCACTTTTACATGTTTTACATTCTTTTTTTTAGCCCTGGCAACTGGATGTATAATTCCATCAGCAATCTCAATATAATGATCATCAATCATTCCAATAATCAGGCCAATTTGATTTGAATCCCGTCCTGAAGATGAAATTATCAATTGTCCAAAGCGCAAACCATCAACTGTGGTAATCATCTTAATTTTTAGGCAACAACTCGGGTCGCAACACAGTTAATATCTCCGGCCCATTATCAGTTACTGCCACAGTATGTTCAAAGTGTGCTGAGTATTTGTCATCCGCTGTTCGAACCGTCCAATTATCTTTGATATCAACATCAACTTCATACGTACCGATATTGACCATAGGCTCAATTGCGAGGACCATTCCCGGCTTTAACACGGGATTAAAATCATTGCCAACAAAATTCGGTATTTGGGGGGCTTCATGCATTTTACGCCCAATCCCATGCCCTACAAAATCTCTTACTACTGAAAATCCATTACTTTCCACATATTGCTGAATAGACCCTGAAATATCATATAACCGGTTCCCGGATTTGGCTTGATGAATACCTTTATATAAAGCTTCTTCCGTGACCTGAATTAGTTTTTTTGCTTCGTCGGATATTGTCCCTACCGGCACAGTAATCGCTGAGTCCGCATAAAAATTTTGATATATAACTCCAAAATCGAGACCTATGATATCTCCATTTTTAAGAATGCGGCTACCGGGTATCCCATGTACCACTTCTTCGTTTACCGAAGCACATAGAGATGCAGGAAAACCATTGTAGCCCTTGAAAGCAGGGATTGCATTAAATTGCCTGGTTTTTTGTTCAGCCCTTCTATCAAGTTCAACTAAACTAATACCCGGGCGAATTACTGCTCTCAATTCCTCAAGAACTGCCGCCAGGATACTTCCTGCAATCTTCATTACGGCAATCTCCGAAGGAGATTTGAGAATGATCATTAGGGCTTAACCCCCAAATCATTACATATTTTTTCATAAAGGACCTGGATTCCTTCTTCACCGTTAAAACTATGCAAAACACCTTTATTGCGGTAATATGCAATCAATGGTTCGGTTTGACTATTATAAACTTCCAACCGTTTGCCTACAGTCTCAGGAGTATCATCCGCTCTTTGATAAACTTCACCGCCACAGTGATCACAAACCCCGTCAACTTTCGATTTCTTGGTTTCAATATGATAAACCGCGGCGCAATTGCGGCAAACCCTGCGACCGGTTAATCGCTTTAAAAGAATGGAAGAATCCACTTCGATATTAATCACCGCATCAACCTTTTTACCGTTTTCTTTGAGAAAACCATCCAAAGAATCGGCTTGAGGAACTGTTCTAGGAAATCCATCAAGGAGGAACCCATTTTTACAATCATCTTTTAAGAGGCGCTCTTTGACAATTCCAATAACGACTTCATCCGGAACCAATTGTCCGCTATCCATATATCTTTTGGCCTCGGTGCCTAGTGGTGTGCCTTCCTTAATAGCGGCCCGAAAAATATCTCCGGTAGAAATATGAGGAATACTGAACCTTTTAAGTAATAACTCTGCCTGAGTTCCTTTACCGGCACCAGGAGGTCCTAACAAAATTAAATTCATCAATTTTTCCTCCCACCTAGAATGTATTGCAGCCCACATTACAGACTTGGCACATCATAAAACTCAACCAACCCCGGCGCAGTTTTTGCGCTCACGCACCTTCTCTGATAGCCGGGATCGATTATTATTTCAAGAACCCTTCGTATTGCCGCATTAATAGTTGAGCTTCGATTTGTTTCATGGTATCGATTGCCACACCTACCGCGATCAATAACGCAGTACCACCAAAGTATAATTGTAAACTCTTAAAACCTGGTAAAAAGTTTATCAAATAAGGCAATAAAGCAATAATTGTCAGAAACAAAGCACCAGCCAATGTTATCCGAGTTAATACCCGATCCAAATATTCGGCAGTCGGTTTTCCAGGTCGAATCCCCGGAATAAATCCGCCATATTTCTTCATATTATTGGAAACTTCCAATGGATTGAAAGTAACTGCCGTATAAAAATAGGTAAAGATAAAAATGAAAAGTGCATACAAAACTAAATATAAAGTCCGACCCGGGTAAAACGCAAGTAAAAATTTAGCAAACCAGTTGGTTTTATCAGCAATGAACTGACCCAAAGTCGGTGGAAAAGCTAATATTGACGAAGCAAATATAATTGGGATAACTCCGGATTGGTTCACTTTCATGGGAAGATAAGTTGAACCTCCACCGTACATTTTACGGCCAACCATTCTTTTTGCATATTGCACAGGGATTTTCCGCTCACCCTGTGTAACAAATACAACTGCAGCGACAATAAAAATAGCTAAAATCGCAAATAAAATGATGCTGAAAAATGAAGTTCCTATTCCTTTGCTGCTTACTGTGGAAAACATAGTAAAAGTACCAGGAATAATACGGGCCACAATACCGGCAAAGATTAACATCGATATACCATTACCGATACCACGCTCTGAGATAACTTCACCCAGCCACATCAAAAATACCGAACCAGCGGTTAAAGTTGAAATAATCAAAATAAAATCCCAGGCCGTTGGATTGATCATAGCGCCCCTAAATCCAAAAGCCATAGCGCCGCCTTGAATAATTGCAAGGATCACGGTACCATATCGAACATATTGGTTAATAACCCTGCGACCTTCATTACCCTCTTTAGCCAACTGTTCCAATTGCGGAATCACCATCGTTAGAAGTTGGACAATAATCGATGAAGTAATGTAGGGATTCACACTCATCGCAAACACCGACATTTTGCGGAGCGCTCCACCGGCTAGCATATCCAGCAAGCCGAATAAATCTCCCCCGCCGCCAAAAAGGTTTTCTAATGCTTTTTGGTCCCATGGGCCTGGCGCCGGTATGTGAGCCCCCAACCTAAAAATGCCTAACAACACCAAAGTCCAAATAAGTTTTTTACGTAAATCCGGAAGTTTAAAGGCAGTCTTTAGAGCTTCTAGCAATTAAATCACCTCTACTTTGCCACCGACTTTTTCGATTTTTTCAATCGCCGATTTACTAAAACTGTTACTTTTAACGGTTAACTGCTTCTTGAGTTCACCATTTCCTAAAACTTTCACTCCATTACCGACTTTTTTGATTAAACCCTTTTCCAATAAAAGAGTTGGAGTGACTTCCGTACCATTATCAAAAAGGTTTAATTTTTCTAAAGCAACTTCGACCCATTCATGGCGGAATTTATTATTAAATCCGCGTTTTGGCAGTCTGCGTTGTAAAGGAGTTTGGCCGCCTTCAAAAGCAGGCCCTTTTCCTCCACCTGAGCGGGCTTTTTGGCCTTTATGCCCTTTTGCAGAGGTTTTACCTAAACCAGAACCGATACCGCGCCCAACTCGCTTAGGAGCCGTTTTCGCTCCAGGTGCCGGCGCGAGTTCATATAACTTCATCAGAGGACACCCCCTAGGCTTCTTCTTTGACTTCGACTAAATGTTCTACTTTTTTTATCATTCCACGGATAGCTGGAATATCAGCCTTTGACAGACTTTGGTTTAAATGTTTGAAACCAAGAGCTGCAATAGTTGCACGTTGAATCGGGTTTCTACCAATCGTGCTGTGCTTCCAGGTTACAACGATCATTTTATTCTTTTCAACTTTTTTTCTAGGCATAACTGTCCCTCCTAGCCAAGGATCTCTTCAACGCTTTTACCACGACGTTCCGCCACGATTTGCGGTTGTTTAAGTTCCCTTAAGCCCGTCATCGTTGCATTAACCACATTGAGTGCGTTGGATGATCCAAGAGATTTGGTTAATATATCGCGAATACCAGCGCTTTCCAAAACTGCTCGGACAGGGCCGCCGGCAATAACTCCAGTTCCAGGTGCAGCAGGCTTTAACATAACTTTTCCTGCGCCGAATTGTCCTTCAATTTCATGAGGTATGGTAGTCCCTTTTAAAGGAACCTCAATCAAATTCTTTTTGGCATCTTCGACCCCTTTACGAATTGCTTCAGGGACTTCTGCGGCTTTACCAAGGCCCGTTCCAACATGACCTTTTCCGTCGCCGACTACTACTAATGCACTAAAGCTAAATCGCCGTCCACCTTTGACAACTTTAGCTACCCGATTAATACGGACAACTTTTTCAGTCAGCTCAAGATTACTGGCGTCAATAATTCGTTTCATTCCAATCCTCCTCTCAGCCTAAAATTCTAGGCCGCCCTCTCTAGCGGCAGTTGCTAATGCTGCTACCCGGCCATGATAAATCTGACCGCCCCTATCAAAAACAACCTGTTTAATTCCTTTTTCAATTGCTTTTTTAGCAACTGTTGTCCCTACTATTTTGGCAGCTTCAATATTTCCACTTTTGCCGTCTAAATTTTTACGTAATTCAGGATCCAGGGTAGAAACCGTCAACAAAGTAGTTCCTTTAACATCATCAATCACTTGAGCGTAAATATGATGTAAACTACGGAATACACTTAAACGCGGTCGTTCCGCAGTTCCAGATATTTTTTTGCGTAAACGGATATGCCTTCGCATACGCGCTTCACGACGTTTGGTTTTACTAAACATATCAGGCCACTCCTTTCGCAGGGGATATAAATACTAAGTTGCTTTTTAATTTTCTAACTTGCAAGCAAATTAGTATTACTTCTTTCCGGCTTTACCTGCTTTACCGGCTTTACGACGGACGACTTCATTCTCGTACTTGATCCCTTTTCCTTTGTAAGGCTCAGGCTCACGAACAGAACGGACTTGCGCAGCCATCTGTCCAACAACTTGTTTGTCTATACCTTTAACAATAATTTTAGTTGGAACAGGAACTTCAAACTCGATTCCTTCAAGAGGAACAAGCTCCACAGGATGAGAATAACCGATCGTTAATACCAAATTTTTCCCTTGTTTCGCTGCCCTATAACCAACGCCATTAATATCCAGGGATTTAGAAAAACCGGCAGTTACACCTTGAACCATATTATTAACTAAAGATCTGGTTAAACCGTGTAATGCTCGATGTCCCTTCTCATCCGAAGGCCGGTCAACTTTGATCAAGTTGCCGTCAACTGACAATTTCATATCAGGATGTACATCTTGGGTTAATTTGCCCTTAGGTCCACTAACCTTTACAGTATTGCCATTAATTTCAATTTGTACTCCTTGAGGTATTTCTATGGGTTTACGTCCAATCCGAGACAAATTTTACACCCCCGATCATTTAAGCGCTTAATCTTACCACACATAACAGATAACTTCGCCGCCAATACCCTCGGTACGGGCTTTGCGGTCCGTCATAATTCCTTTAGAAGTGGATAAAACGGCAATACCGAGACCACCTAAAACCTTAGGAATTTCTTCTTTGTGTGCATAAACACGGAGACCCGGTTTGCTAATCCGTTTCAATCCGGAGATCACATTTTCCTTACCGTTATATTTCAAATAAACACGTATAGTGCCTTGTGGGCCATTATCAACAGATTCATAATCTTGGACATAACCCTCTTCTTTGAGAATTTTGGCCAATTCGATTTTCACTTTTGATGATGGAATTTCTACAACTTTATCCCGAGCTATCGTCGCATTTCTGATTCGGGTAAGCATATCTGCAATAGGATCTGTCATAACCATCTAAAAATCAACCTCCTTCCGTTTGGCGGAAAAACTTACATGTTCAACATGTTTACCATGTTAATTTACCAACTTGCTTTGGTAACACCTGGGAGTTCGCCATTATGGGCTAACTTTCGAAAACAAATACGGCACATCCCAAATTTGCGCATATACGCATGAGGCCGACCGCAAATCTTGCAGCGGTTATGTTGACGAACCGCAAATTTCGGGGTACGATTTGCCTTAATAATCATCGACGTCTTGGCCATTTGTTTATTCCTCCTTTTGGCTAAGCTCTAAAGGGCATTCCCATTACCTTCAATAATTCAAAAGCTTCTTCATCATTCTTCGCTGAAGTTACAATGACAATATCCATTCCCCGGACTTTATCCACTTTATCATAATTAATCTCAGGGAAAATCAGCTGGTCACGAACACCAAGCGTATAATTACCGCGTCCATCGAAGGATTTTGGTGAAACCCCTTTAAAATCACGAATTCTTGGTAAAGAAATATTAAAAAGTTTATCCAGAAAATCATACATTCTCTGGCCGCGCAAAGTAACCATACAACCAATAGGCGCACCAGCACGTACTTTAAACGCAGCAATCGATTTCTTTGCTTTGGTTACAACCGGTTTTTGTCCTACGATTGCCGTCATATCTCCTAGGGCAGCATCAATTGCTTTAGAATCGCTTGTAGCATCGCCAACACCCATATTAATGACGACTTTCTCAATTTCAGGAATTTGCATAACATTCTCATAACCAAACTTGCTTTTTAAAGCAGGAACTGCATCCCGTAAATATTTTTCCTTAAACCGCGACAACTGTCGCACCTCCCTCCGCTATCAATCTAAAGTCTTTCCACAGTGCCGACAAATTCTTACTCCGCTTCCATCAGCTCCACGTTCATTTTTGAAACGGGTAGGCTGGTTACAACCGGAACAGACTATCATTACTTTGGAGGTCTTAATCGGTAATGCTTTATCGATCACGCCGCCTTGTGGATTTGACTTGGTAGGTTTGGCATGTTTTTTTGCAAGATTAAGTCCTTCTACAATAACACTGCTTGCTTCTGGAAGCACTTTTTGTATTTTTCCACGACGCCCCTGATCCTTACCAGAAATCACAACAATTTCGTCGCCTTTTTTTAACTTAACATTTCCGGCCATCTTTAAATCCTCCTCTCGTAGCCTTTTGTACTCTTGTTACAAAACTTCCGGGGCCAAAGAAACAATCTTCATAAAGTTTTTATCACGGAGTTCCCTGGCTACGGGCCCAAAGATACGAGTTCCCTTGGGATTATTTTGGTCACTTAAGATGACTGCAGCATTATCATCAAAACGAATGTATGAGCCATCCGGCCGTTTTGTTTCTTTCGTCGTACGAACAACAACTGCTTTTACAACGTCGCCTTTCTTCACGCTGCCGCCGCCGGTTGCGCCTTTACGGGAAGCTGAGGGCGGTAAAGCATCCTTGACACTTGCGACAATTATATCTCCAACCCGGGCATATCTTTTTTTCGAACCGCCTAAAACTCGGATACACATTAATTGTTTAGCCCCTGAATTATCGGCAACAGTTAAAAAAGTTTGTGGTTGAATCACGGTTGGTTCCTCCTTCCAATCGGAATAAAATACCTGTTATTATTTTGCCTTTTCAACGATCGTAACAACACGCCATCTTTTGTCTTTACTTAATGGGCGTGATTCCATGACTTTGACTGTGTCCCCAACCCGGCATTCATTTTGTTCATCATGAGCTTTTAGTTTGCTGGTTTGTTTGACAATCCGGCCGTATAACGGGTGTTTTACCAACCGTTCAACCGCCACGACCACGGTCTTATCCATCTTATCACTAACTACTTGACCTACTCTTGTTTTTCGAAGCAAGCGATCAGCCATCTTATTTCCTCCTCTGCCACTTTTCCAATGAGTGAAACGCTCTTTAAAATCATTATCAGAAAGGTGACGTTTTTCCTTGCATGGGACGTCTCTTCCCTAAAATCGAACGCCAAACTTAGGCTTTATGGATTCCAAGTTCACGTTCACGCATAATCGTCATAACACGGGCAATACTTTTCCGCACATCTTTAACCCGCATAGAATTATCTAATTGTCCGGTGGCAAGCTGAAAACGAAGATTAAATAATTCCTCTTTCAAACTATTCAAATTGGTTTTTAATTCATCAGGAGTCATATCCCTAATTTCTTTAACTTTCATTGACTTCACCACCCGCTTCCTCTCGTTTTATCAGTTTGCATTTGATAGGAAGTTTATGAGCTGCCAAACGGATTGCTTCACGAGCCATCTCTTCTTCAACACCCGTTACTTCAAAAAGAATTCTCCCTGGTTTCACTACTGCTACCCAATGTTCCGGCGAACCTTTACCACTACCCATACGAGTCTCAGCAGGCTTTGCTGTAACAGGTTTATCAGGAAAAATTTTGATCCAAACTTTTCCGCCACGCTTGGTATAACGTGTTAAAGCAATACGGGCCGCTTCAATTTGGACATTCGTTATCCAGCCGGGTTCGAGAGCCTGTAAACCATAATCACCCAAAATCAATTGGGAACCTTTAATGGCTTTGCCCCTCATCCGGCCGCGTGATACTTTACGGTGTTTAACCCTTTTTGGTACTAACATCCTTAAGCGCCTCCTTCAGCAGCAACTTTTACATTGTTCCGCTTTTTAGCCGGCGGGAGGATTTCACCCTTATAAATCCATACCTTGACACCAATTTTACCATAGGTTGTATTGGCTTCTGCAAAACCATAATCAATATCAGCCCTTAAGGTATGCAAAGGAACTTTCCCCTCGCTATAACCCTCGGTACGGGCGATTTCAGCTCCCATTAAACGGCCGCTGCATTTTACCTTAACACCTTGGGCGCCGAATTTCATTGTTCTTCCGATAGATTGCTTCATAGCCCGACGGAAAGAAGTACGGCGCTCCAATTGGAAAGCAATATTTTCCGCCACCAATTGAGCATTAAGCTCCGGGCTCTTAACTTCGGCAATGTTCAGTTGAACTTGTTTTCCGGAGAAATTTTCAATTTCTTTACGGATCACTTCAACTTCAGTGCCTTGGCGTCCAATGACCATACCCGGTCTGGCAGTATGGATAGTAACCTTTATACGGTTAGCTGCCCTTTCAATTTCAATTTTAGCTATTCCGGAGGTATAAAGGCGTTTTTTAATAAACTTCCGAATTTTAAGATCCTCTAAGATTAATCCGGAATACTCTTTTTTCTGAGCAAACCAGCGGCCTTCCCAATCTTTGATAATGCCGACTCTTAACCCTATCGGATGGATTTTCTGGCCCATAATTAGCCCTCCTTCTCCGCAACTACAATTGTAATATGACTGGTCCTTTTGTGAATCAAGGATGCGCGGCCTTGCGCCCGGGGCATCTGTCTTTTCATTGTCGGACCTTGATCGACGTACGCTTCGCGTACAATCAGTCGATCGCGATTCAATTTTTGATTGTTCTCAGCATTGGCAATCGCGGATTTTAAGACTTTACCAACGACTTCCGCTGAAAATCTCGGTGTAAATTTTAAGATGGTCTGTGCATCATTGACCCCTTTACCGCGAATCAGGTCGATAACCTGCCGGGCTTTACGGGGAGCTATGCGAACAAAACGGGCAATAGCTTTACTTTCCAAACTTATTCCTCCCCTAGTGAGGCTTAAGGTCTTTTTATTATGCTAAAAAGCATAATGCCGGACCTTATTCCTACCAATTTCTAGACTTCTATCCGAAGTCCAAGGATAAATTCATCGCAAAATCATTTTGCTGCAGTAGTTTTTTCAGTATGGGAACCATGCCCACGGAAAGAACGGGTAGGGGCAAATTCCCCTAATTTATGGCCTACCATATCTTCAGTAATATAAATCGGAACATGTTTCCGACCATCATGAATCGCTAAAGTATGACCAACCATTTCCGGAAATATCGTCGAGCTGCGTGACCAAGTCTTAATGACTTTTTTGTCACCTTTAGAATTCATGTCCTGAATCTTTTTTATTAAACTTAATTCAACGTATGGTCCTTTTTTAATAGAACGAGACACTGTAGTTCCCTCCTTAACTCTTCCGCACGTATTGTGCGGCAAACTTTAAGCCCGCCGTTTAACAATTAAGCGATCGGAGGCTTTATGTTTACGGGTTCGATGGCCTAGAGCAGGTTTACCCCAAGGAGTAACTGGTGCTCTTCCAATCGGTGAACGACCTTCACCACCACCATGAGGATGGTCGATTGGGTTCATAACAACACCGCGGTTTGCAGGCCTTTTTCCTAACCATCTTGAACGGCCCGCTTTACCAATAGAAACATTTTCATGTTCAACGTTACCGACTTGACCGATGGTAGCCATACAATCTACATGAACCAGTCTCATTTCACCAGAAGGCAAACGAACATTGGCAAATTCGCCTTCTTTAGCCATTAACTGGGCTCCGGCGCCGGCGGTACGGACAAGTTTCGCGCCGCAGTCTTTCTTGACTTCTATATTATGGATAATGGTACCAAGAGGAATATTTGTTAATGGTAAAGAATTCCCCGGTTTAATATCGGAGTTAGCGCCCGACACAACAGTATCGCCAACATTTAAACCAATTGGGGCAAGAATATATCTCTTCTCGCCATCCGCATAATGTAAGAGCGCAATTCGGGCTGAACGATTCGGATCATATTCGATTGCAGCAACTTTAGCTGGGACATCAACCTTTTCACGTTTAAAATCAATCACGCGATACATCCGTTTATGTCCACCGCCACGATGACGAACCGTTAATCTTCCGTACGAATTCCGTCCGCCGCTTTTCGTTAACGGCTCAAGCAATGATTTCTCAGGACTTGTTTTGGTAATTTCCGCAAAGTCCGGCACTGACATAAATCTTCTGCCAGGTGAGGTTGGCTGGTATTTTTTAACCGGCATCTTCCTGACCTCCCTACGTATTTGTTATTAGTTAATCATCAAACGCCTTCAAAGAATTCAATCCGGCTACCCTTTTTCAATGTCACTGTAGCCCTTTTCCAACTGGGGCGACGACCTTCATGGCGGCCCATCCGTTTGATTTTTCCCATGATATTGGTGGTATTCACCGATTTTACTTTTACTTTGAAAATAGCTTCAACAGCTTGTTTTATTTCGGTTTTATTGGCCTTTTGATCAACCACAAAAGAGTATTTATTTTGTTCCATCATTTTGGTGGTTTTTTCGGTAATCACCGGTCGTTTAATCAATTCTCTCGCTTCCATTAAGCCAGCGCCCCCTCCACCTTGCCCACTGCATCTTTGGTGATTACCAAATGATCATGAGCTAAAATATCGTAAACATTCAAACCTTCAGTAACCATTGTTGTGACGCCCGGAATATTACGAGCTGACTTATACAAGTTACCATCCATATCAGCTGTGACAATCAAGGCCTTATCAACTTTAAGATCCCCTAAAATCCCAGTCATAACTTTTGTTTTAGGTTCGCTAAAATTAAAATTATCAACGACGATAATCTCGCCGGCTTCAACTTTAGCGGATAAAGCTGATTTTAATGCTTGACGCCGCGCTTTTTTCGGCAAGCTATAATCGTAAGCACGCGGCGTAGGCCCAAAGATAATACCTCCACCGGTCCACAACGGAGAACGCCTGCTACCAGCCCGGGCTTGACCCGTTCCTTTTTGTTTCCAAGGCTTACGTCCGCCGCCTCTGACAGCGGAACGATTTTTAACTGACGAAGTACCCTGTCTTCTCGATGCAAGTTGCATGACAACTGCCTCGTGCAATAACGCTTTATTTACTTTAACTGCAAAAATGTTATCGTTTAGGGCGATTTCGCCTACCTGTGAGCCTTTCGTATTATAAACAGGTACGGTCGGCATCGGATTCCCTCCTCTTTTAAAAGTCCATCCCTTATTGTTTAGCTGCTTTTACGGTTTTTTTCACTACCACAAATGCGCCGTTAGGGCCAGGGATAGCACCCTTGATTAGCAACAAATTCCGTTCGGCATCAACCCGAACAACTTTTAAACCTTGAACTGTCGTTTGAACTCCACCGAGGCGGCCCGGCAAACGACGTCCTTTAAAAACGCGAGCCGGATCAGTAGCGCCGAGAGAACCAGTTCGGCGGTGATACATTGAACCGTGAGCCATTGGCGCGCGATTGAAATTCCAACGTTTAATGACACCGGCAAATCCTTTACCTTTGGAAGTGCCAGTCACATCGACATATTCGCCTTCTGCAAATACATCGGCTTTTAACACTTGACCAAGTTCGAAATCTTCACCGGTATCCACCCTTAATTCCTTAAGGAACTTAAATGGTTTCACCCCGGCTTTGCTGAAATGACCCTTCATCGGTTTATTGCTTAACCGTTCTTTCTGTTCTGAAAAACCAATTTGAATGGCTTCGTATCCATCAGTTGCTACAGTTTTCTTTTGAGTAACCACACAGGGCCCGGCTTCTAAAACGGTTACCGGAACAGCCTCATTTGATACGAAAACCTGTGTCATTCCTATTTTTTTTCCTAAAATTCCTTTGGCCATTTCTTGCACCTCCTTAACACAATTGACAATTACTCATTGACAATTGAAAATGATAATAATCGATTTTATAATTTGATTTCAATATCTACACCAGCCGGAAGATCTAACCGCATTAATGCATCCACGGTTTTGGAACTCGGATCCAGGATATCAATGAGTCTCTTATGAGTTCTCATTTCAAATTGTTCCCGTGAATCTTTGTCAACATGGACTGATCGTAAGACAGTATAGATACTTTTTTCTGTTGGAAGTGGAATAGGCCCGGAAACGTAAGCACCAGTCCTTTTCGCCGTCTCGACAATCTTTTCCGCCGACTGATCGAGTAATTTATGATCAAATGCCTTAAGGCGAATCCTGATTTTTTGAGTGGCCATAAACTTTCCCTCCTCTTGGTCAATGAGAGAATCCGGAAGTCAGAACGGACAAGGTATTTCTCTTGCCGAATACAAGCCCATTCTGACTTCTAATTTCTTCTGTAGACCGGATTTTTATATCCTAAATTCAATATTACTCAATAATCTTGGTGATAACGCCGGAACCAACGGTACGGCCGCCTTCACGAATAGCAAAGCGCAGTCCTTCTTCCATTGCAACCGAGGTAATCAGCTCAATGGACATTTCAATGCTGT
>JAEZCE010000048.1 GCA_023429995.1 Bacillota bacterium
GAATTCTATTAATGATAAGTTCTTTTGTTGAGCCATTATATCGCCCTCCAAACATATGTTTGTATTTATTATATCCCACAAACATACGTTCGTAAAGAGGTACCTGTTTAAATCAAATAATCATTTATTTTAATTAAAATCAAGGAAATTGAATTTATTGACTCCTTCAATTGAATATTAACATAGTTAATTAAAATTGTCAAATCTTTCTGTATTTCCTAACGTATGATTTATTGAAATGGGAGCATGGAACTCTACAAATTTGCAATGCAATTTCAAAATTTTTATTTTTGTGATAAATACGATAAAATTTTTTAATATGTTCATTTTAAATGTCCGGATGTTAATCGCTTAATACTATGGATTCCGGGTTCCGTTCCTTTTGGTCTTCATTTATAATTGATTATTTTATTTTTTTAAGATAAAATGGTAATATTTTCTGTTTTAACTAAAGAACTTGATATTTCTTGACGATTACATAAACATATTCCAAGTGATTGTCCAGTTAAACTTGTCTCTTGAGGCGATAAGTTAACCAGACTTGCATTAAATTGATAGGAAATCTCCTGAGTTATCAGCGCTTAATGCTCAAATCTGGTTATTTATATATCAAAGTGAGAAGGAGGCGACATTTATAAAGTAAGGTTCGAATTGATTTCACTAATAACAAAAAAAGTAGAGGTGTTACAATTTGCGTAAAAGGTATCTGTGGTTTTTACTGGTTGTAATGGTGTTTTGCGGTTCGGTATTTGGAGCGACCTCTGATCCGAAGTTTTTGACGATTGGAACCGGAACCACCGGAGGGGTTTATTATCCGGTTGGTATGGCAATGGCCAACATTATTTCCAGTAAAGTGGGTATTCCTACCACTGCCCAAGTCACAGGCGGTGCAATCGAGAATAACACATTAGTCAATACAAAGGTCGTCGATATGGGAATCGCTCAAACGGTGATGTCCTATAATGCCGTGAAAGGACTGGCCCCTTACAAGGAGAAACTGAATAATGTTTCCGCACTATTCTCCGGTCTTTCAAAGGGTATCTTTCAAGTTGTTGTCAATAAGAACTCATCCATTAAATCAATTCGGGATTTAAAAGGAAAGAAAATTTCTCTCGGCCCGGCGGGTGGAGGAGCTATTACCACCTTTTTAGAGGTGTTCGGCGCTTATGGTTACACCGAGAAAGATTTTCAGCCGGTTTATAATGCCTATGATCAGGCCGCTGATGCTTTAGTTGACGGAAATTTGGACGCTATCGTGGTACAAGCCGCCGCGCCTACCGCAGCTTTGACCCAAATTATAGCCGCCAAAAAACCGGTGCGTTTCATCTCCATTGAAAATGATATGATGCAAAAACTGTTGAAAAGATATTCATATTACGGCAAAGAAGTGCTCGCCAAGGATGTTTATAATACCGACGCTCCGGTGAATACTTTTTATATTGCCAATATGCTGATTGTTCGAAAGGACCTCAGCACCGATTTGGTCTACCGGATTACCAAAGCTTTATTTGAAAATCTGGATACAATCCAAAAATCCCATCCTTCAATTAAAGGACTAACCCCGCATTCAGCGGTTGAAGGAATTCCGATTCCTTTACATCCCGGTGCTGAAAAGTACTTTAAAGAAAAAGGATTAATAAAATGAAACTGAATGCTGCCAAAACTGAAAAGATTATTATATCAACCCTATTAATCCTTACATCGGTCATTTTTTTATACACCGCCGGTTTTGGCACTTTTTCCAGCATGACACAGAGAGCCTTATTATTGGCTCTCTTGTCGCCTGTGGTGTTCATAGGATTTGGGAAAAGTGTTGGAAAAAGAGGGGAACATCTTTTAAACATTTTTTTGGCGGTTTTAATTTTGGCGGTTAATGTCTATGTAATGGTTGTCTGGCAGGACCGGACTTTAAGGACTGATAATATTCCATTTTTAGATATTTTGGTCGGCAGTATCCTGGTAATTCTAGTTTTGGAAGCCACGCGGCGAACCAACGGACTGTTTTTAACCTTAACCGCGGTTGCATTTATCCTTTATGCGTTATTTGGATCGTTTTTTCCTTCTTTCATGGCTCACCGGGGCGAAAGCTGGCCGAGGCTGATAAATTTTCTCTATATGGGAACCGACGGTATCTACGGCATTCCAATGGATGTCGCGTCGACGTTCATCATTATTTTTATAATCTTCGGAGCCTTTTTGGAAGCCTTTGGAGGCGGTCGATGGTTTGTCGATATGGCGTACTCGATAGCCGGAAGGTTTCGGGGCGGCCCGGCAAAAACGGCCGTTGTCGGCAGTGCGTTAATGGGGATGATCACAGGTTCTCCGGCAGCGAATGTGGCTACAGTTGGCACCTTTACCATTCCTTTGATGAAGAAGGTAGGATATGAACCTCCCATTGCCGGAGCAATTGAAGCTGTGGCATCGACTGGAGGAATGTTTACTCCCCCCATTATGGGCGCTGCGGCTTTTATTATGGCCCAGTATTTGAATGAACCTTATTCCAAGGTCTGTATTGCTGCCATTATTCCGGCTTTCTTATATTATCTTGCATTGATGCTGGTAGTTGACGCCCGGGCTGTTAAAGAGAATTTGGTGGGTCTGCCCCAGGACAAACTGCCTTCGATTTTCCAAGTGATGAAGGAAAGAGGTTACCTGGGAATTCCGATTATCTTTTTGGTAACAGTGATCATTATAGGATGGTCTCCCATGCGGGCCGCATTTTGGGCGACCATGATTACCATCTCCTCCGCGTTTTTAAACCGGACAACCAGACCCAGTTTTTCCGGTATTTTGAAAGCGTTTGAATCCGGCGCTAAACAGTCGGTGCAAATTGTGATCACTTGCGCGGCTGCCGGAATTATTGTCGGGGTATTTCTTATCACCGGACTTGGAGCCAAACTTTCCTATACGTTGATCGCGTATTCTCACGGGAACCTTTATTTGGCCTCTTTTTGGTCGATGCTCATTGCTTTGTTGCTAGGATGCGCGATGCCGCCGGCTGCAGTATACATCATATTGGTTACAATTTTAGTGCCCGTTCTCACACAGTTAGGAGCCGTTCCCATCGCTGCCCATATGTTCATCTTTATTTTTTCATGTGTCGGAGCGATAACCCCACCGGTGGCCATTGCGGCATATACTGCTGCGGGAGTGGCCCAATCGGAACCTAATAAGACAGGATGGTTGGCCTTCCGGTTTGGATTGCCGGCTTATATCATTCCCTTTATGTTTATTAATGCGCCGGCGGTTCTTTTTCAGGGAAACCCCGTTACAAGTCTTGTTGCGATTGGCGGTATGATCATTGGTATCCTTTGCTTTGTAGCGGCCATGGAAGGTTTTATGATTATTCATTGGAATATTTATTCGCGAATAATCATGGGTATTGCCTCGATATTGCTATTATTTCCTGAATTTATTAGTGATTTAATAGGCTTATTGCTAATTGTTTTGGCTTATGGAATGAATATGATCTTTACACCGAATTCTTCCAATCCCACAAATCGTCCTAAAGTTACCAAGGAGATGATATAATTGAAAGATTTACGGAGTTTTATTGATCAACTGAAACAATTGCCTGGAGAATTCTTAACGACCGATGCGCCGGTCAATCCAAAGTTGGAATTGACCCGGGTGGTTTACAAAATGGAGCGGCAGCAAAATCTGAGACCGGCTTTTTTGTTTCAAAAAATCCAGGGCAGTGATTATCCCGTTTTGACCAACCTTTTCGGCAGCAGGAAGCGCTTGGCATTGGCTCTTGATACGACTGAGGAAAATTTAAATCAGGTTTACCGGGAACGGGAAAAAAATCTAATTGCCCCGAAGCTGGTATCCACCGGTCCCATTCAGGAGAAGGTGCTTACCGGTAGTGAGGTTGACCTGAGAAAATTACCAATCATTCATCATAATACGGATGATATCGGGCCATACATTTCTTCGGGGGTAATGACCATTAAGGATCCCGATACCAACATCCGTAATGCCGGGATGTACCGCTTAATGTTAAAAGGTCCCAATAAAATGGGGGTCCATCTGGCAGAAGCCAGTCACGTATTTTATATTTATCGTAAGTATTGTGAAAAAAAGCAAAACATGCCAATTGCAATTACAATTGGGGCTCATCCCGCATTTTACATGGGCAGTCTCAGCTTTTGCAGTATTGATACGGACGAATATGAGGTAATGGGCGGTTTATTGGAAAGTCCGATGGAGATTGTTCAATGCAAGTCGGTCGATTTGGAAGTACCCGCCTATGGGGAAATTTGCTTGGAAGGGTATGTCCATTGGGAGGAACGCGGTCCGGAAGGTCCGTTTGGTGAATGGCATACCTTATACGGCGACCAACAGAATTATCCGATTGTAACGATTGAAACCATCACGATGCGCAAAAATCCGATTTATCTTGATCTATGTTCCGGGGATACCGAGCATCAAATGATTGGAGGACTGCCTCGCCTTGGACAGATTTATAAACAGGTAAAGGTAGCCTGTCCGGGGATTCGTGATGTTTACATGCCGCCGTCAGGCTTTTGTAGGGCAGCCTGTTATGTGGCGATAAAAAAGTTTGTGGAAGGCGAGGCGGCTAACGGAGCTGCGGCTGTTTTTTCCGCCGATCCCATTGTCCGAAACGTTATCTTCGTTGATGAGGATGTCAATATCTTTGATGACGGAGAAGTATTAAAAGCAATTAATCTGTATATGGATATCAACAAATGTTTCATCATTCCAAACGCCAAGGGCAGTCCGATCGATCCAACCAGCCGCAATGGGGTTGTAACCAAAATCGGTATTGATGCGACCCGGCCAATTGTTCCCAAATATAAAAGAATTAATTTCAATGACGGTCTACAGGAAATCGATCTTACGAAATATTTTTCATTAAAATAAAACGAAAAGCTGGGGATAACCGAACATTTGTCATGAATGACGTGTTCGGTTTTTTTCTGACTGAAAAAATTAGGCAGGGGTTTATAATGCAGAAACCGATTGTAGTTGGAATTACCGGCGCATCTGGTAGTATCTTTGGAATTCGTTTGTTGGAAACTTTGAAAATTCTGGAAATTGAGACCCATCTGATAGCGAGTGAATGGGCTATCCGGAATTTAGAGCTGGAAATGGACTATCCTCTTGCGAGACTTCAAGAATTAGCAACTCGCGTTTACGATAACCGTGACCTGACCGCCCCGGTTGCCAGTGGTTCTTTTAGGGCAGAAGGGATGGTGGTGGCTCCATGCTCCATGAAGACCTTGGCTGGCATTGCCAACGGGTACAGTGAAAATCTTTTGGAAAGGGCTGCCGATGTTACGCTCAAAGAAGGTCGTAAACTGGTGCTTGTGCCCCGCGAGACTCCCTTGAGTTCGATTCACCTGGAAAATATGCTTAAATTGGCAAGAATCGGGGTAATAATAGCTCCACCAATGCCGGCCTTTTATATGAAACCTGCCAATATTATGGACCTGGTTGATCATCATGTGGGCAGACTTATCGATCAATTTGGAATTGAAAATCAACTGGCGAAACGATGGGGAGAAAACCACCCATAACGTAAAAGAGGCTGTTGCAAAAGTGATTGATTAAAAGCAATGAGAAATACAATATATCGCATAAGTAATTGGCAAGCTTTAGATATATTGTATTTCTCTATCGAAATCTTATTTTGCAACAGACACTTTTCTCAGGTCTTTAGTTTTAGGACTTCAATTCAATCGCGTCCGGCTAAAATTGATTTAGATCTTTATGAAGGGGAACCACTTCATTCGGGCTGACGATTTTGGTTTTACCGGTCTCTTTGTTTGTCCTTGAATCCTTTGATGGGTCGTCCAGATAGAGAGAATCGGCTTGATAAATCTGGTTTTGTTTTGGATGATTTCCAAAAATGCCAAAGCCGAGATGTTTCGATCCTTTATTGATTTGTTTGAATTTTCTGTTGGCGCCATAAATCATGTGAGCGAGTTCGCGGACGATATTTTTCATGCTTTCCGCCTGTGAACTTAATTCTTCGGATGCTGCTGCGCTTTCCTCGGAATTGGCGGCATTCTGTTGGGTGATGGTTTCAATTTGCGACATTGCCTGGGATACCTGAGAAATTCCTTTGGTTTGCTCTTCGCTGGCGGCTGCAATTTCATCCATCAGGGAGTTGACTTTTTTGGTTTGAGCCGTGATTTCCGTCAGGGCTTCCTGCACCTTTTGGGCAACAGAAACTCCTTTGCCGGATAAATCGATATTAGTTTGAATCATTGCCGTGGTATCTTTAGCCGCTTGAGCACTTCGTTGGGCAAGATTCCTAACTTCTTCGGCGACGACTGCAAATCCCATTCCCGCTTCGCCGGCCCTGGCTGCCTCAATAGCAGCGTTGAGCGCCAGAATATTGGTTTGGAAGGCGATGTCATCAATGACTTTGATGATTTTAGCTATCTGGTCGCTGGATTTTTTAATTTCCTGGATGGAGGCCATCATCTGCTGCATCTCATTACTGCCATTATTAGCATATTCTTTAGCCTGTTCCGATAGTTGAGCGGCTTGTTTTGTATTCATGGAGTTTTGTAACATCATGGAGGCAGACTCTTGAAGTGTGGATGAAGTTTCTTCGATGGCGGATGCCTGTTCGGTGCTGCCTTGGGATAATTGCTGAGCTGATTGGGATAACTGATTGGATGCGGATGTGATTTGATCGGAACTCGCAGACAATCCGTTTGCTATTTTACTAATGGGTTTGGTAATACTACGGGAAATGGTATACGACACAATCATACCAATAACAATTGCAACCCCGCCTAATAATAGTAGAAATATTAAGGAATTAAAAAAAGTTTGCTCGGCTTTTTCGGTGGCAGCTTTTCCATATTCTCTTTCAAGTTGGACTAATTCTTTTAGGGAACCGAGCCACTCGGCTACAGCCGGGTTGAGCTGATCATTTAATAAAGCCGATCCTTCGGCAATTTGATTGGAAAGCGCCATACCCATGACTTGAAAACTTATGGGCCAAGTACTATCGGCCGATTGTTGAATTCTACCGAATAGATCCTTTTCTTTCTCGGTTAAACTGTTTTGACTGAGTGTTGAGTAAGTATTGTTATAATTGGAACGAGCGAAGTCAATTTCTTGTTTTAACTTCATCATTTCTTCACTATTCGGGTTCATCAGGATTCCCCGAATGTTTCCGGTCACGACGAGGATCGAATTTTGCATGGTGTCACTGATTTGAATGCGTTCATTATAACTGTTGAGTTCCTTTAATTGCATGATGATACCATTGGCGCTATAAACCGCCAGTCCGATCATTAAAACGATAATTACCATCAGAAAATTAAACCCCAGAGATATTCGGATTCCCAATTTGAGTTTTTGTAGCATTCCAGCCCCTCCTAAAATAGATAGATTCGTAAAAAAAAAGAACATAAAATATAAATTTCATCTAAAAAAATCAAAAGGATTTTATATAGATAAAATAACGCCAATGTATGTTTTTCTGAGATATCGCTTATTATGGTGCTTATTTATAAATATTACTAAAATGAATAAGTTATATAATGTGATAAAAACCATATTATTATGTCTTCTTTTTTTATCGGCAACATTATCCAATAACCTGAGAAATAAGTGTAATAATTTTTATGGATTAATTTTTTTCTTTAAAAGTTTATCATTTTCCATAAAATGGTCATTTAATATTTTGATTAGTATGGAACTATGTTTTTTTCTTTCTAAATCTAAAAAAGCTCAACAGATTCACTGATGAGCTTTTTTAATTTCAATTTTTAAAGTAATAGTTTTTATAAATTTAGCTAACTCTTCCGTCGATGGTTTGTGGATTTACCACCAATAGCCGCCCCAAAAAGGCCCATATCCCCATCCGGGTCCTCTAAAAAACGGTCTTCGGTATCCAAACCCCCAAGGAACGCCATAAAAAGGACGGCCAAAGCCAAATCCCGGTCCAAACCAAAATTGTTGGGCGTTGACAGGGGTATCGGATGGAATGGAAAGTACTTGACCGACACTTAGAGTACTTGAAGATACACCGGGATTGGCTGTCAAAATTGCATCGGCAGTCGTATTGAATTCATAGGCGAGATTTCCTAAAGAATCACCAGCTTGAACTGTATATTGAATACTTTCGGGGCTGTAACCCATTGACATTTTTATTCACCTCATCGCTTCATTTTGGTACATTGTATGAACTTGTGATAAAATCCGTTTTATGACAAATGACTGAATTGATGTTTTTTAATTCGGGGGACTAAAAAGCCTCGAGATGGCTTTTGGGGGAGATTTGAACGAATACTTTTTTCATAGGATTCAGCATCAAGTTTAATCTCGTCTTTAAGGATAACCGTATTTTCGGCTACCGTAATGTCGAGATCGTCTTGTTTTTATTTGATTTTCGGTTTCTAAGGGGTATTAATTTTTTTGAACGGCTAAAAATAGTTGTAGGGAGTTGAGTAAATAAATACTCCAAAGTCTTTTGGACTACAAGTAAAAGTTTTAAATAACTGGAGAGTAGTCGGTTGGAAAAATCTTTAAAAAATGGTATAATTGCCGGAATTATTGCCGGGATACTTAAAGATATTCCGGATGCATTTTTGCATTATGGATTGAAAATAACCCGAATGACTTTTTGGGATTATTCCGGTGTGATTGCTTTGGGCCATCTTCCTTCCGGCACTGCCGAATATATTTGCGCGGTGTTTTTCGAAATTATTTTCAGTATTTTGGTGGGGTTGTTCTTTGTTTTCATAACCAAGCGCATCATCATGAAGTATTGCTTTTTAAGCGGCGCTTTTTATGGTGCCGTTGTATGGTTCGTTATACGCTCGGTTGTTGTGGGGTTGGGGATTCGGTTATTAATAGATGGCGATATCGTCACTGCGGCCGTTAACTCTTTTAATTCGATAATGTATGGCATGATATTGGCAATTACCATCCGCTTTTTGGAAAATAGATCACCGAACCTAAAGACTTGAAAAATTTTAAATTCAATAGTCGCTGATCGGGATAAGCTAAATCAAGAAGCGGAAAAATTAACTGACGCAAATCGGATTTCAAAGTAACAATCTCGGAATTAGGGCGTTTTGGTAAGGCACCGGCGATATAAAAAGTAGATAACCGCGGCAGAAAGCGAAACCCCAAGTATTAATGCAATGAGGGGAAAAACTCTGGTCGCCGGGCTTAATTGTCCCCATTTCAGACCGAAATATTTGCCGATGACAACCAAGGCGCAATAATACAAACTATTGGAAATAAGGATCGAAGAAAGTACAATGAAAGGTTTTACGCGAAAGAGGCCGCAGCAGAATACGGCCACCATGTTCATACCGGGCACGCATTTGCCGAGAAATATAATCCCTGCGCCATATCTTTCGAACCAATGAGCGGCGGTTTTTAAATTCTGCTTATGAATCTGATCGTGGATGAATTTCCAATCCAGCAACTTTTTTCCTTTGCAGTACGTGAGAGCATAGATCATGATGGCGCCAATGGAAGTCCCCATAGCAAGCCCCAACCAAATGAGAAAAATACCTTCTCGGTGGGCGCCTGCTAAATATCCTGTTAATAACACAAGACCGCTTTCAAGAGGAATCATCGGGATAAAAACATGGATGAAACTCAAGCCCAATATAATCGAAAAAAATATTCCCGGAAGATTCGTAAAATGTTCAATCCATGTTACCAGCATTTTTAAAGCTCCTTCATGTTTCAGCAGGCCGAAGGTTGCTGCGCTCAGCAATATAATTAGCCATTAAAAATTCAATCCCTGTCGGGTCCGTAAATATTATGAAGTGAAAATTGGGTAACTAAAAAAATAGGTGCGATTACTATTTTTCTTGAATGAAATATAACAGGTTGTCTTCTAACCGGTAAAATAGAGGTACAACCATTATTTTTGGATATTTAAATCGTAGGCGCGCCGATTCTTCGAGGGCAAAATCAGGTTCATTTTTGATATCGAATTTCGGAGCATCAGTCAAAAAATGTTCGGTAGCTTGGGAAAGACTCCAACCGGCATTTTGGACCAAACCGTTGACAAACTGCTCCTGAACCGAATATAAGTTGGCCATCCCGCAATCATTATGGGCAATTAAGGCGAGGGTTGAGAGATTGCCAACGGCGATGGCATAGGAAATATAAAAATCGGAAAACCGCATATTTCCGCCCCCGGTGCGGATCATATAGGCAAAATTCGGAGGGATCCTTAAACTTTTTCGATTATCCATGCACATTCCAATTAAAAGCTGGGCCTTTTGATAATCCGCAAATTTATGTTTTAAATTGTGATATTTTAACAGCAATCCGATAGGCGTATTCCTATATTTACCCGGGATGGCGTCTTTTTTAGTAACGGGAATGAGTTGCATTGACATTTTCTCCTTTCTCAGGGGCGCAGAGTTAACTTTGGATGGCAAATAAAAAAGGCCAACCATAATTGAGAGGGCGCAAAATTTACGCTTAAGCGCATAAGGCGCTTCCTCAAAGGTTGACCTACTGTTTATCAATTCTTCCATTGCCGGCTTGTTAAACGGCTTGTGGAGCAATTGATAACGAATAGTTTTTTATTTTATAGTTTTTACATGAAAAAAACTCTTCTGACTGTTCAGACTAGTCATTTTCCATACAGGCAGTATCTTACCATGAAATGGTCTTCATTACAAGAAAAAGATGAAAGGTTTATAAAAAATGTTAATTTCTTCGGATTTGTGGAGTCTTATGATAAAATAGTGAGAAACCCCGATTGATTTTCCGGCTTTAATTAATTTTTTAAAGGGAGGCCTTGAAAATGATTACCAAAGGTCAACTTGAAGACAGTATCAGTAAAGCGATTATTCAATTTGAAAAAGAATTTTTGGGCCGGGGCCCGGAAGAAGTCAAAACTTTTATTTTAGGAGATTTAATTTTAGTCCGGCTTAAGGGCATCCTTTCCCCGGCAGAACAACATTTGGCCAGTAATCATGAGGGGAAAATGTTGGTCAAACAAGTTCGGATCCAGTTAATTGAAAAATCCAGAACGATGTTGGAAGATATCATTCATAACTTGACCTATCGTGCTGTCATTAGTTTGCATACCGACATTAGCACAACGACCGGAGAAAGAATATTCGTTTTTGTCCTTGATGATGTGCTGTATTAACACTAGAATGAGGCCTGGAGGGAGTAAACTATTCTTCCGAAATGACCGAATTGGAATCCTCAACCATCAACCGGTTATGATATAATGTTGTAGTAAACTTAAAGGAGGATTGGCATGAAATTCGACTCGCCTTTTATCATAACCATCAGTCGCCAGTTAGGTAGTGGCGGTGCTTACGTTGGTAAATTGCTGGCGGATTTTCTCGAAATCACCTATGTCGATCGGGAGATAATCACGCAAGCGGCTAAAAAACTTGAAATGCTGGAAGATGAAGTGAAAATCCGTGATGAAAATGTGGTTTCATTTTGGAAATCTTTTTTGCAATTAAGCGCTTTTAGCATTCAGGACTCGTATTTGCCACCGCAGATGTATACTCCCAGTGATGCAGAACTATTTAAGGCGGAATCGGAAGTAATTGTCGGCATATCAAAAACTTATTCGTCGGTCATTATCGGGCGTTGCGGCTCTTATATTCTTCAGCAACATCCCCGGCATATCAGCGTTTTTTTACATGCCGATCCAGAGTTTCGACAGAAGCGCATCCAGGACTTATACCGATTATCTCCGGAGAAAGCTTTGAAAATGCTTCATGAAAGCGATTGTGCCCGAAATCAGTATTTTCATAAGTTCACCGGAAAAGATTGGACAGATGCCAGACAATACAATCTTTCGATTGATACAAGCTGTATTGGACTTGAAAAAACCAAGGAATTGATAATCAATTACTGCAAGTCCAAATTTGCGGAAATGGGACTTCCATCCACAGGTGACTGATGAGAAAGAAATTAGAGATTATTTTATGGATAGCGGTATGGGTTTTTGGAGGTTTCGTTTTTGCCGAAAATAGCGAAATTGCTAAAGCAGGTCGGTATTGGGATAACCGTGCGACCCAGGGCATGACGGAAAAAGCCATTGGCGTAATGGAGAGCTTGTTGAAAACCGATCCAAACCAATACGAAGCCCTATGGAAGCTGGGCTGTTATCATCAGTTTTTGGGGGATATGTCTTTTGGCAAGCTTAAATTGGAAGCCTATAAAAAAGGTTTGTCCTATACTGAAAAGGCCATTAAAATCAAAAACCAGGGGGTAAATGGACACCTTTGGCGTGGGTTATTAATCGGCAGTATGATATTGGAAGGTTCCAATCTGAGTAATTTTAAACTTGCTCATCAAATGGCCGGTGAATTCCAATTCGTTTTACGTTTGGAACCACAGAACGCTCAGGCTCATTTGGCTTTGGCGCGATATTATGATGGAGTGTTTGGAACCGGTAATGATAAGAAAAAGGCCCTGCAAGAAATTAGCCTGGCTTTAAAATACGACCCGGATATTCAAAACGGTTGGATGGTTTTGGGTGGGATTGCAATGAAAAACAATGATCTCGCCACCGCAAAGGCAGCCTTTGCCAAATTTCTGGATAGGACAGACCCATACAAAAATTATGGCACATTAATCCGGGAAGAAAATAAAGTGGGGGAAGATTACGAATCCCTATGGCATTTGGGGTATCTCTATCAGTTCATGGGGCAAAATTCCCCTAATAAAAAAACCAAAATTGTTTTGTTGGAAAAAGGCTTAGCTTACCTGGACCATGCTGAAAGGGTAAATCCGAGGGGAGTGGCAGGCCATCTTTACCGGGCGATTCTCTTAGGCAATATTGGCTTGGAAAAAGGAATTCTTCAAAGCCTGCGAATGGTTGAACCGATGGTTGAAGAACTACAAACTGTGGTGAAGTTGGAACCCGGAAATGCCATGGCCCATGCCATGCTGGGCCAGATTTACTGGAGAGCTCCGGGAAAACCCCTCAGCATTGGAAACAAGAAAAAAGCTTTAGACGAGACAGCCTTGGCTGTTCAATATGATCCAGGCAGTATTGCCTATTGGTATAATTATGGTAAAATTGCTGTTGAGAATGGGAATTACGATTTAGCCCGAATGGCGTTTGCCAAGGTACTTAGTTTTTTCGGCGGAACAGCGAGTTTTAAAATTCAGGCCCAGCAGGAACTCGATAAATTGCCAAAGGGATAAGTCCTTTGAAGGAATAAGCCTTTTGATTGTAAGATTTATTTTTTACCAAGGAATAAAGCACGGTAAAACTGAAAAAGTTGAAAGGGGTTTTTTCATGAATAAAGAGCGCGGCAGTCGAGTGGTTATTGTAGGAGCCGGTTTGGTAGGTTCAACTTTTGCTTACAGCCTAATGATCAATGGCGCGGCTTCAGAGATCATTATGATTGATGTTAACCAGGAACGGCTGGCAGGGGAAATTATGGATTTGAACCATGGAATTTCTTTTGTTAGACCGGCCCGGGTTAGAGCCGGAAGCTATGCTGACTGCAAAGATGCCGACATTATCGTGATTACTGCCGGAAGCAATCAACGTCCTGGAGAAACCCGTATCGATTTGCTGGCCCGAAATACCGAAATTTTCCGGGGTATTATCGGACTGATTACCGCAACCGGAACCGAGGCTATTTTATTGGTTGCTACCAATCCCGTGGATATCATGACTTACATAACTTACAAATTGAGTGGGTTGCCGGATCATCGGGTTATCGGATCGGGAACAGTATTGGATTCAGCCCGGTTCCGTTATCTGATAAGTTCCCATTGCCACGTTGATCCATCCAATGTGCACGCATACATTATCGGGGAACATGGGGACACCGAAGCGCCGGTCTGGAGTTTGGCCAATATTGCCGGTATCCGTTTCAGTGACTATTGTCCCTTATGCGGTGGAGGCTGTGAAAAACCATTGCCCAAAGAAGAAATTTTTGAAGATGTTAAAAATGCCGCTTATAAAATCATCAAAGGAAAAGGCGCAACCTATTATGCGATTGGTTTAGCATTGACGGAAATTGTCGAGAGCATTATCCGTGATGAACATTCGGTATTAACCGTTTCAACCCTATTAAAAGGGGAATATGAAATTGAGGATGTTTATTTGAGTCTGCCCTGTGTGGTAAATCGGAAAGGAATTGAGCGTAAAATCCAGCTTTTACTTTCACCTGAAGAAGAAAGCGCTTTTCGCCGTTCGGCTTTGGCGCTCAAAGACCTACAGAACCAGATCAAGTTATCATAGCATGGTATGTTTTTTAGGCCCGAATTAAATCTTTCCCAGAGGTGATTAAAATGGAGCAACAGCAGTTCCATGGGTGGCAAATCATAACTGAAGTATATAATCATGATGAAGCTTATTTTCTAACCGGGTTGTTAAATTCCGTAGAGATCCCTGTAAAAATGGAACGGGAGACTCTGGGGAATATCTATGGATTGACTGTGGGACCTTTGGCGACGATAAAGATTTTGGTGCCCTGTGAGCGGGCTGATGATGCCCAAAAGCTCCTGGCTGAGCAAAATGAAGAGAATAAGCAGAACAAGGATGAAGCGGAATCTTAGCCGGTCATTCTTTCGGAAGAAAATGGAACTTTTTGATGGTTTTTTCGTTGGAGGGAAATATGGAGTATCGATCATTTACGATAGGCGATTTGATGACTAACTGTTATGTGATATGGAAGGGAAAAGAAGCCGGAATTATTGATCCCGGCGGTCCTGTTTCCGGCATTGAAAGATTTTTAATGGAGCATTCATTCCAATTACAATGGATTATAAATACCCATGGACATACGGACCATATTGCGGGCAATGCGGCCTTACACCAAAAGTACGGCGCTCCAATTCTGATTCATGCGGCAGATCGTGAAATGCTTACTTCTCCGACCGCTAATTTATCGGCCTTTATGGGTAGGAGCACCATTAGCCCCGATGCGGACAGGCTCCTTGCAGCTGACGATCGGATTGCCTTGGGAGATGAATTTCTCCAGGTTATTGTAACTCCGGGTCACACTCCCGGCGGAATTTCTTTATATACTCCGGGATTAGCATTTGTCGGAGACACCTTGTTTTTTGAGAGTATTGGACGGACCGACTTCCCGGGAGGGAGTCACAGGCAGCTGCTGGATTCCATCCGGAAACGATTGTTTTCTTTACCGGCTGGAACTAAAGTATTCCCCGGGCACGGCGAACCTACATCCATTGATTATGAAATGAAAAACAACCCTTTTGTCAATGAAGATTGCACTGATTCATTATGAAATATTCAGTGAAAATTAAAGATTCCAGGGAACTCCCCAATGTTTTAGCGGCATTAAAAATTATCGATCCCTGTGCCGAACTGTCGGATGAGCAATCTGACATCCGGTTGATTGTCGAATATTCCTCCGATTTTCAGGTGCGTGTCTGGTCTCCGGATTTACCTTCCGGGGATAATGTTCAGCAATTGCAGGATCGCGATATTCTTGATTCGCGCTATCAAGAAAGTGATTATCCAAAACGAAAAAAAGAACTTATCCGTTTGGGCGTTATTTCTTTGCTTGGCAAGAAATTTCATAAAAAGCCTGTATGGGGGATATTAAGTGCGGTCCGGCCGACCAAGATTTTCCATCACTTACGCCAGCGTGGTTTTTCAATTGAGGAAATCCGCGATAAACTTGTGAATGTTTATGCGCTCATACCGGAGCGGGCTGAACTCCTTATTCAAATTGGAAGCCATCAGGAAAAAATTTTTAAGCCCGCCAACACCATCAGTTTGTATATCGGAATTCCTTTTTGCCCCAGCCGCTGCCGCTATTGTTCTTTTGCCGCGGTCTCTTTGGAAACCCATCGACATTTAGTCCGGGGTTTTCTCGAAGCGTTATATTTGGAGATTACCGCTACGCAGCAATTGATCAGGGAATGGGGCTTTTTGGTGGAAAGCGTCTATATAGGTGGAGGGACCCCCACCAGCCTAAGTACGGAAGATTTTTCCGCTTTGCTACAGGCAATCAAGGAACGGTTGGTTTCCGATCAAACCGGAGAATTTACGGTTGAAGCTGGGCGTCCTGAAACCATCGATAGCGAAAAGTTAAAGGCTATGAAAGACGCCGGAGTTACCAGGGTTTGTGTTAACCCCCAATCCATGCATGATTCGACATTACAGCTCATTGGTCGCCGGCATACGGTGGCGGAGTTCCTTCAAGCGGCAGCTTTGGTTAAGCAAGGGAATAATTTTTTAGTCAATATGGATCTAATCCTGGGTCTGCCGGGGGAAACCGGAACTCATTTTTTGGAGTCGTGTCGGCAAGTGTTGGAATTGGGACCGGATAACGTTACCATCCACACGTTAGCTCCCAAAAGAGCGGCTGCTTGGCACAAAGATTTTGCGTCATTGGCTTTGACCGAAGAACAGGATATTAATAGAGCATGGAATCGGGCACTTGTAATGTTGGGAGAGAAACAATTTTTTCCATATTATATTTACCGGCAACGTTCGATTTTAGCTGATCAGGCCAATATCGGCCTGGCTAAACCGGGAACTGAAGATATCTATAATATTCAAATGATGGAAGAACGTCAAACGATTTTCGGCTTAGGAGGTGGGGCGATCACAAAATGGGTCTACGGACCGGACTTTCAGGTCGTGCGACTCCAAAATCCAAAGTGTCCTGCTACCTATCGCCGGGATATTCAGGAGCTGATAGTAAAAAAAGCCCAACAAACCCGGTTACTTCTTGGTTGACATTTAGGTTTACATTAGGTACAATATTAAACGTACTTTTGCTAGGTAAATAAATACTAAGCGTATCTATAATTTACAGGTTTATTTATAAACACCTTTACTTGTAAACCGTTTACTTGTAAACACCTTTACTTGTAAACGAGTTTCCTTGCAACTTAGTATTTTATGGGTATTTGGCTCATTTTTTTTTTGGAATTTATAAAGGGGAGGAATTTTAATGGGTATGTCAATTTTGTCGATTCGTCGTTACGCCAAACGTATCTTAGCGCCTGTCATTCTTGTTTTGGTCGTGGCGATGATGGTTGGAGTGTTTTATATCGGTTTTCCGATGATGACCAAAGAGAATACCGGATATGCCGGCCCATCAATCAAAGTCAACGGCCAAAAAGTATCGGATGAAGATTTTAACAACTATATGGCCCAGGCCGGTCAGCAAGCCAGTCAGTTTGCGCAATACGGTATGTCTTATACCGAGGCCCAAATCCGTGACAGCGCAATCAATATGGCGGTTCAGAATATTGCATTCCAACAGGAAATGGACAAGGTTAAGTCCAAGATCAAAGTCAAAGGCTCCGAAGTCGATAACTTGATTCATAAATATTTACCCACCGAAGAAGAAGTCCAGAGCTTTATGGAGCGGCAACAATTCACCAGTAAGCGTCAGCTCAAGGATATGGTTAAAAAGTCTCTGGAGCAACAAAAGTTCATTGCTTATAAAGCAAAACAATTAAAAGTGAAAGTTTCTCGCGCCGAGATATTGGGCCAACTGAATCAAATTACAGTCAGTCATATATTAATCGGCTTAAAAGATCAAAACAATAAAGCCCGGACGGATGCCCAGGCTCTGCAACTGGCGAAAGATGTTTACCAGAAAGCCACCGGCGGTCAGGATTTTGCGGCCCTTGCCAAACAGTATTCCGAGGACCCGGGTTCCAAAGATAAAGGCGGCACCTATGGCCCAATGGGAGTTGACCAATTTAAGGGCAGTATGGCAAAGGAATTTGTCGACGGCGCTTTAGCGCTGAAAGTCGGTCAAATCAGCGCTCCGGTTAAAACTCAATTCGGATATCATATCATTAAGCTTGATGCCCATGGGTTACCGACCGGTAGTGAATATAAAGAAAAATACAACGAAGTACGAGACAGTTTATTGCTTCAGAAAGCGCAACAAAGTCCGGCCTATAGCGACTGGATGCAAAAAATTAACCGTCAAGCTCTAAGCAAGCTGGAGATTCTTGATCCCGGACTGCGGGCATTTCGGTTAAAGAACGAACAAAAATGGCAGGAAGCTTCCGAAGCCTATGAAAAGGCTTTAAAGAAAGGGTATTACAAGAATCGTGTGGATACCTATACCGACGCTTCCGAAGTGTATATTCAATTAAAACAGGCTGCTAAGGCTATCGAAGTTCTGAAAAAAACTCCGGTTGCATTGACCGATAATTTGGAGTACCAAGAGGCTTTGGCCAATGCGTATAAAGCCAATGAAAATATGGATCAAGCGAAAGCTGTTTTGGTAAAATGGGGCCAGGCGCATGCCGATGATATTCAAACCCATGCAAGGTTGAAAGATATCTATACGTCATGGAATCTGACGGACTTAGCGGCTCAGGAAACCCAGACCATCGGGAATATGCAGAAATTACAGGCGGAAAAAGATAAAGCATATCAAGAAAGCCTGAATCAGAAGCAATCTGCTGCCGGGCAAACTCAACCTGCGGTTTCTCAACCGACTCCGGTTAAAAAATAAAAACCGGGAAACGCTAAATGCTAACGCGGAGGGTGAATTAACGCCTTCCGCGTATTCGTATATGGATTGATATTTATACGTGTTTTTATAATATCGATGATTTAAATTTTTTAAAAACGAGGCGGTTTCATTGGCTCAAATTAATGCTCCAAAGGGAACGTATGATCTTCTACCCGAGGATTTGACGCATTGGTATTACTTAGAGGGTAAACTGCGGGAGATTTTTCAAGAGTATGGTTACGCCGAAGTAAGGACTCCGATTTTTGAGCATACCGAATTATTTCAACGCGGTATTGGTGAGACTACCGATATAGTCGAAAAGGAAATGTTTACTTTTCCGGATCGGGCTGGCCGGAGCCTGACACTACGTCCTGAGGGTACCGCTTCTGTGGTCAGGGCTTTTTTGGAACATAATTTGGCTGCTTCCGGTGGAATTAGTAAACTTTATTACTATGGTCCGATGTTTCGTTGCGAGGCGCCTCAGGCCGGCCGGTTCCGCCAATTCGTGCAATTTGGCGCCGAAGTCCTGGGTAGCGAAGATCCGCGGGTCGATGCGGAAATTATATCCCTGGCGGTCAATTTTTACAAACGGTTGGGGATTACCGATTTGGATATCAATTTGAACTCAATCGGTTGTCCGGAATGCAGGCCGCTTTACCGTCAGAGATTGATTGAACATTTACGGCCCAGGGCTGAAAAATTATGTCCCAATTGTCAGCGACGGCTGGAAAGAAATCCTTTACGGTTACTGGATTGTAAAAACCCTATTTGTAAGAGTTTAACCGAAGATGTGCCTCTGATAACTGAAACCCTATGTTCAAGTTGCGGTTCCCATTTTCAGCAATTGCGTGAATTGCTGGATGCAGTTGGAATTCAGTACCGCCTGAATCCGCGATTAGTCCGTGGCTTCGATTATTATACCAAAACTGTATTTGAGGTATTAGCTGGGGATTTGGGAGCTCAAAATGCCCTTTGCGGCGGCGGGAGGTACGACGGTTTGGTAGAGGAATGCGGAGGAAGTCCCACTCCGGGGATTGGTTTTGCAGCCGGAATGGAACGCCTTTTGATGGTGTTAAATTCCCGAAACTTGCTGCCGAAGGTAACTTCCAAACCCCATATTTATCTTGCGCCGCTGGGAGAGGCAGCCCAGCTTAAGATTTTCCCACTGGTTATCCGGTTAAGGGAAAACGGTTGGGTCGTGGAAACTGATTTTCAGAGCCGTAGCCTGAAATCACAAATGAAACTGGCCAATAAATTGGGAGCTCCGATCGTAGGGGTCATTGGTGAGGAAGAAATGGCAAATGAACAAATTTTAATCCGCAAAATGGATGCCAGTGAGCAGCAAACGATTGCCATTACCAAACTACAAGATTTTCTAAAAGATGAATTTTCACGCTGAACTTTCTGTTGACTAGCGACAACAAATTTCAGTATAATTAGTATTAACATTAGATTTGCATAAATAATTTTAAAATAGTAATGATAAGGAAAAGTAGCTATTCGAGTAAAACGTCTCATCCTAGTGAAAAAAAGACGAGACTTTCTGCTTAAGTAGGGCGTTTATTCATTGGGCGCATTGGATAATGAATGAAACGCTCTGCTAGTTCCTTTAGGGAGAGGGCGCCGTGACTGAAAGTGCCTTTAGGTTCACTGATAGCGAAAAACACCTTTGAACTGACTGGGTGAAAATACGCAATGGTTTGCGTAACGATAATCCAATCCGTATTTCTGCGTTAAGGAAAAACGAGTAGAGTTGGCGAGACTTCGCATGTGGATATCCGGGATCGTAGAGATATCGGTAACAATGTAGAAGGCAAACTCTATGAGGGTGGTACCACGGGTAAATCTCTCGTCCCTTATTTTTAAGGATGAGGGATTTTTTATTATGACGATTTAAAATATATGAAAGGGGCTTTATGATGCATCAATATCGAACCCATAACTGTGGGGAGCTATCTGAAAAAAATGTTGGAGAAGTCGTTCGAATTGCCGGATGGATGCAAACCATTCGGGATCATGGCGGAATTATTTTTGTCGATGTCCGGGATCACTATGGTATCACCCAGGTAGTAGTGGATGGAGAAACTTTAAAAGAAGCCGTTATTAAAATTCCCCGTGAGTCGACGATTACGGTTTTGGCGACAGTAACCAGGCGTTCGGAAGAGACTGTCAACCCCAATTTGTCTACCGGGTATATTGAGTTAAAAGCGGAGAGCGTGGAAATTCTGGGTAAAGTAAGAAACTCTTTGCCATTTGAGCTTTCACTGTCGGGTGAAGCCCGCGAAGAGCTACGGCTTAAGTACCGTTTTTTAGATTTGCGAAATGATAAACTACATAAAAATATTATTTTACGCTCAAAAATCATCCAGAGTGTTCGGCAAAAAATGATTGGCATGAATTTTATGGAAATTCAAACTCCGATTTTAACCAGTTCATCTCCGGAAGGAGCCAGGGACTATTTGGTGCCCAGCAGAGTGCATCCGGGTAAATTTTATGCCCTGCCGCAAGCTCCTCAACAGTTTAAGCAATTACTGATGGTTTCCGGTTTCGATCGTTACTTTCAGATTGCGCCCTGCTTTCGAGATGAGGATGCCCGCGCCGATCGTTCCCCGGGAGAATTTTATCAGCTCGATATTGAAATGGCTTTTGCCACCCAGGAAGATGTTTTCGCTGCTGTGGAAAAAGTTATCTCCGAAATCTTCGGAGAGTTTTCATCGTGGAAAGTGACGACGAATCCTTTTGTCAGAATACCTTATAAAGAAGCTATGCTGAAGTATGGCAGCGATAAACCGGATCTTCGCAATCCGCTGTTAATTTACGATATCTCTGATTGTTTTAAAAACACGGAATTCAAAGCTTTCCTTAACCGGACCGTGAGGGTCATACCGGTGCCGGATTGCAGCTCGCAACCGAGAAGCTTTTTTGACAATATGGTGGAGTTCGCTACCAGTATTGGCGCTAAAGGTTTGGCATGGCTCAAAGTGGATGATAATTTGGATTTCAGCGGACCGATCGCCAAATTTATGAGCGCAGAGGTCAAAAAACAAATTGCCGAGATAAGCGGCGCTAAGCCGGGACATGCTCTGTTTTTTGTGGCGGATCATTTAACGGAAGCCGAAAAATTGGCGGGTCAGGTCCGAACTGAATTGGGTCGAAGGCTGAATTTAATCGAAAAAGAGGTCTTTAAATTCTGTTGGATTGTTGATTTCCCGATGTATGAAATCAATCCGGATACTCATCAAGTTGAGTTCAGCCATAATCCATTCTCAATGCCCCAGGGAGGAATGGACGCTCTCCTTCATAAGGACCCCCTGGATATCTATGCTTATCAGTATGATATTGTCTGTAACGGAGTGGAATTGTCTTCGGGAGCGGTTCGGAACCATGACCCGGAAATCATGGTCAAAGCTTTTGAGATTGCAGGTTATACTGCGGATGAAGTTCAAAGGAAATTCCCGGCTTTGTTTAATGCTTTTCAATATGGGCCGCCACCCCATGCCGGTATCGCACCCGGGATCGACCGGATGGTGATGCTGATTGCAAATGAACCCAATATCCGCGAGGTTATCGCCTTTCCAATGAGCAGTAAGGCCCAGGATTTGTTGATGGGTGCGCCATCGGAGGTTACGGACAAGCAACTCCGGGAATTGCATATTAAAGTAGATGTCAAATCCTAAATTTTTTGCGGTTCCAACTTTGATTTTTTTTGCCGAATCTTCAGACTCAATGATTGCCTGGTTTTCCGGACTTTTTATCCGGATTGCAATTGAGTTTCCGTTCTTTGGAACTTGAAGGTTAATTCAAGCTGTGGTATGATCAAGACAGGTCAAATAACGGAAGCAATGAAGATTAAGATAATAAGATCCATTTTTTTGATTGTTAATTTTAAAACCCTGCTTTGTACGTGATGAAGCTGATTTTGTTATGAACCAACATAGCTACCTCGGGAGTCCGGCTCTATTTATGGCAGGTAGGCCGTCTTTTTAAGACGGAACCATAAAGTAAATAGGAGGATACCCACCTTGCTTGCGCAGGGTTCAGGTAACGATCAGCATAACGGCATAGTGGGGCTTTATTTTGTCTTTCATTGAATAACCCTTTTAAATATGGTATTATCATATGGAAAGAGCTTAGACCGAAATTTGGTTTGGAAACAGGATTGGAGATAGCATAAGTTTATTGATTGAGGAGAATTCGCTATTTTGTAATATCAAGGTTAGCTAAGGGAGTTATTGTGATCAGTCAGAGTCAGATGCTTAAAAACAAAATCCGTCAAGAAATGAAAATCAAATTGGCTGCGCTTGCCCCCGAAGAATATCATCCATTGAATTTTACAATCGAACAGCGTTTTTTTAACCTGCCAATCCTCCAGACATCTCAAACGATTATGCTCTATTATTCAATTGATCATGAAGTTGCAACGGTTTCAATTATTTTAAAGCTATTAAAAGCGGGGAAGAAGGTTGCCTTACCGACCTGTATCGATAAGACAAATATCAGGGCCGGCATCGTTGATGATCTTAATGAACTCAGACCCGGGGTTTTTGGAATCCATGAACCATTATTATCTTCCGTGGAAATGAACCCGGCTGAAATCGACCTGCTGATTGTCCCCGGGGTTGCTTTTGACCGGAATGGAATGCGTTTAGGTCATGGCGCCGGTTATTATGACCGGTTTCTTTCAAAAACTACCGGCTATAAACTTGGATTGGCTTATGATTTTCAGATTATTGATAACTTTGCCTATGAAAGCCATGATGTTCCAATGGATGCCTTACTTACGCCGTCCGTTTTTCAAGAATTCTGAAAGTAAACCTTAACCTTTCCTCGTAGCTTATCATGTTAATGGTGGTTTACATTTTACAAAACACCAGATAAAGCAGCGTTTCTTCTCTTTAGTTTTTTAATGAATTACCGATGAAGAACTTATGAAGAACATTGATTCAGATTGAGATTGTAAAATCCCTAGTAGATGGTGAGGCCAATGTTTAAAGAATCGAACCGCAAAAAAGTCTCCATCTTTTTTTATCTATTAACAGCTGAAGTGGCAGTTGTTTTATTGAGTGTCGGCGCGGTAGGAATTTTCAGTTATTTTTTCGGAGCCAATCTGCTTGATAAGGTTGCTAACCAATTGAATTCAGCTCTACCGGCGATTCAGCATCAAAAACAGCTTTTGTTTCTCCAAATCGGTTTGGTGATGCTTGTCTGCGGGATACTGGCAATTTTAGCAGCCTTCTTCATTGCTTGGAAGATGGCTGAAATATTGAAACGTTTTACTGTCAAACTTCAAGATCTCGCCGGCGCTAAAGAAAATTTAACTCAGCGGCTTCATACGGCGTCCCCGATTCAAGAAATTGCTTTAGCAGAGGATAGTGTTAATCAGCTTCGGGATTATGATTGCCATGCTTTACAGTCGGTATTTAGGTTAACGGATGGATTAAACGAATTGAACCGGAAATTGTTAACGGCTTCTCAGGATGTTAGCACCGGAGTCAAACAGGTTTGCGAAGTTATGGCCGGGGTCAATCGCAGCGCCGAAAGTCAATCGGAAAATACCTCCCACCTTGCCGAAGTGGTGCAAAACATCTCCATCAGTTCGGTTGAAGCGGCAACTGCCGCCGCCGAGGCTCAAAAGGTTTCTCTTCATTCCAGGCAGGCTGCTGAAGATGGACAGATTACCGTCAAAGAAACGCTGTCTCTTTTAATCCAAATTGAGCATTTTGCCGGTAAATTAAAAGATTTAAGCAACGATTTAAATGCCCGCTCGGAGCAAATCCGTCGTATACTGGATATTTTGATTTATATCTCCAGGCAGACTAAAATTTTGGCCCTTAATGCCAATATCGAAGCGGCAAAAGCCGGCGAAGCGGGCCGGGGGTTTGCCGTTGTCGCGCAACAGATTCGCGATTTGGCCGATAATTCCCAGGATTCCATCGGTGATATTGCCGAGCGTATCGGTGAAGTTCGTGAGGCTTTGGCTGAAACTGTTTCTTTGGTCGGCAGTTTTTATGAATTAGTGGAAAAGGGCGGCAGTAAGATCATGGAGGCTGAATCCCATTTGGTTGAGATTCAGGAAAGTTCCGATTCCAGTCTGTCCTTGGTTAACCGTCTATCAGAATTAGTGGCCAATCAAAGCAGCCCAATTGAAGAAGTCTCTTCTCTGGCCCAAAATTTAGCCGGGGTCAGTAAAGAAGTTAGACTTTCCAGTCGCTCGGCAGCGGAGGCAGTCAATCATCAAGCGGGGGCCATGAAGGAATTTTTAACCCACGTAAATGATATTCAACTGACTTTGGACGAATTGCAACGTTTGATTAGGGAATGTAAGCTGGATTGATTTTTATGGGTGTGATAAATAAACACCTGGACAGAAAGGGAGACGCTTTAGCCTTACATTCCGTCCGGGTGTTTAAATTATTTGCAAAAGGGGAAGTTTTTAAACCGTTCGCTTTTTCATTTGGAAATCAATTAAAACGGCAACCATGAGAATGAACCCTTTGACAATCTGCTGCCAGTAGGTTTCCGTATTTAATAAAACCATGCCGTTATCGAGGCTTGCCATAACCAAAGCTCCGATTATAGCGCCGACGACATTTCCTTCGCCTCCCATCAGACTAGTGCCGCCGATTACGCATGACGCGATTGCATCCATTTCGAAGCCGGTGCCGGCCGAAGTGGTAGCGCCATTTAATCGAGCGCTCAGAATCACCCCGCCGATGGCACCCAAAAATCCGATTAACACAAAGGCGAACATCGAATTAAGCCGGATATTAATCCCCGATAACCGGGCAGCCTCGTTGTTGCCGCCGATCGCATAAAGATAACGGCCAAATCTGGTTTTGGTGCTAATGACGTAAAAGATTACCGCCAGCCCTAAAAGGATTAGAACCGGAAAAGGAACGCCCTCGTAACTGTTGAGAATGAAAATGACTCCTAAAATAAGAACACATACAGCTAAAATAACGATGATTTCCAATGGAAATGGTAAAACATTAAAATTATACTTTTGCCGGTTGATCCGGCGTTTTGCTCGAAAGAAAACATAAATTAAAGCGGCTACCCCAGCCAAAATCCAACCCAGCTCGGGGGATAAAAATGCCTGACCAATTTGTACGAACGAATTGTTTAAGGGTGAAATTGTTACGCCACCGGTTAAGCCCAATATGGCCCCTCTAAAGATCATCATTCCGCCCAAGGTTGCAATAAAAGCCGGCACTCTCCAATAACAGACCCAAAGCCCTTGCCAAAAACCAATCAAGATACCGACCAATAACGCTATTGCAACGGCTTGTGGAGTGCCCCATCCTAGTTTAAATTGAAATAAAGCGGCAATTGCGCCGGTCAGGCCGACGACGGAGCCCACGGAAAGGTCAATGTGCCCGGCCACAATGACTAAAACCATTCCCAGGGCAAGAATGCCCGTGATAGACATCTGCCGGATCAGATTCGATAAATTACGTGGCGTTAAGAAGGTGCCTTCGGTAAGAAAGAAGAATAAAACCCATATTACCAACAGAGCCAGTACCATGATGTAGGCTTTATAATCGAATGAAAAATGAACAGAATCCAATAAACCTTTTTTAGCTGGAATTGCATTGTTTGTTTTCATGATTTAACCTCCGGTCGCTAAGTGCATTATTTGTGCTTGACTGGTTCCAACTCCGGGTAATTCTCCGGTGATACGACCCTCGCGCATCACTAATATCCGATCGCTCATGCCTAAAATCTCCGGAAGTTCCGAAGATACCATGATGACGGCTAAACCTTGACGTACCAGATCATTCATAATCTCATACAATTCAACTTTGGCCCCTACATCAATCCCCCGGGTCGGTTCATCCAGGAAAAGCACTTTGGGCTTCGTCATCAGCCACTTCGCCACAACCACTTTTTGTTGGTTGCCGCCGCTCAAATTATTGGTTTCCGTCTCCAAAGAAGGGGTCTTAATGGCTAAATCATTGACATATTCCCGCCCCGACAACACTTCTTTATTATTATTAATTAATCCGCAGGATAGTTTTTTTAAACTCGCCAAGGTTATATTTTTAACCACACTCATTTTCATTACCAAGCCATACCTTTTCCGGTCTTCGGAAACAAAACCCAGGCCGTTCCGGATGGCATCCAAAGGCGATTTAATGTTTAGCTTTTTATTTTCCAGAAAAACTGAACCGGTGACTTTACCGGGAAAAGCTCCGAAAATACTGGTAATCAGCTCAGTGCGGCCGGCTCCCATTAAGCCGGAAACGCCCAGTATTTCGCCGGCCTTTACATCGAAGGAGACATCCTTCAAAAGTAATTGACCGGGATGATTGGGATCTTCGGCATTGAGATGCTCGATACGGAGCAATACCTCACCAAATTTTCGGGACTCACGGGGGAAAAGGGTTTTAATTTCCCGTCCCACCATCATTTCGATGATTTTGCTTTCGGTCAATTCACTTACCGGGTGGGTGCCTATGGTGTTACCATCCCGCAGAACGGTTACCCGATCCGCAATTTGGAACACCTCGCCAAGACGATGGGAAATGTATATGCAGGTAACACCCTGAGATTTTAATTCCCGTAATATATCAAACAATGTTTTGGTTTCACTTTCGGTTAAGGCCGCAGTCGGTTCGTCCAGCACTAAAATGCGGGCTTTTTTGCTCAAGGATTTGGCGATTTCCACCAGTTGTTGTTGACCGACGCCTAAATCTTTAATTTTCCGGTGAACCGGGATATTCAGTTTTACCCGGTTTAATAATTGAATGCTTTGATGGTACAGATTATTCCAATCGATCAGTCCCTTACTGACCGGTTCATTTCCCAAAAAAATATTTTCCCCGATGTCCATTTCTTTGATTAATGCCAATTCCTGATAAATTACAGCGATTCCAGCCGTTTCGGCTTCCTGAATATTATGAAACCGACAACACTTTCCATCCATAAGGATTTCTCCCTCATAACTTCCGAACGGATAAACTCCGCTTAAAACCTTAATTAAGGTTGATTTCCCGGCGCCGTTTTCTCCGACCAACGCATGGACTTCGCCGGGGGCTACTTGTAAATTTACTTTATTCAAGGCCTTGACACCCGGGAACTGTTTGGTGATTTCCCTCATTTTTAATACGTATGGTGAGGTCATCGTTGATTGCCCCTTTCAGAAAAACATACAAAACCTGATGACGACTTGGTAAGAAAATTTTCTGGCGTTCCAGATAATCCTTATTTTTTAATACAAACTTCCCAAGAACGATGAAGAGAGGGGGGAGAGAAGAACTCCGCCCCCCTTGGAATTGATTATTTTCCGTAAATCTCGGCTTCGGTATGATATTTGTCGGCTACGATAACGGACTTCATATTTTTGGCATCAACTTGAATCGGCACCAACATGATGGAGGGAACTTTAATCTTGCCATTCTCGGTGGTGGTATTGATTCCGGTTACTTTTCGTTTATTGGCCAACTCTATCGCAACTTTAGCAGCACTTGCAGCGATTTGTTTGATGGGTTTGTAGATGGTGACAGCTTGAGTACCGGCCACCACACGTTTACAAGCCGCCAATTCACCGTCTTGACCGGTCGTGGGGACTTTTCCATCCAATTTTTGTTCGGCCAATGCCTGAACGGCGCCGCCGGCGGTTCCATCATTAGCGCAAAGAATCGCTACAACGTTATTCTTATATTGAGTAAGTCCGTTCTCAACAAATTTTAAGGCTTTTTCAGGAGACCAACCTTCGCACCATTGTTCAAATACCACCTTGATATTGGGATATTTTTTCAAGATGTTTTCAAACCCTTGGCGTACCAAATGGGCGTTGTTGTCTGTCGGAGAACCGTTAATAATGAAGTAATTGCCGCTGGGTTTGGTTTTGCAAACGTAATCAGCCATTAATTCACCGACTTTAACACTGTCAAAGGATACATAATAATCAAGGTCACTGTTTTTGATTAGCCGGTCGTAAGCAATTACCGGAACTCCCGCTTTATGGGCGGAATTTACAATAGCGCTGGCGGTATCGCCGTTTTGAGAAATGACCACCAGGGCCTTAATCCCTTGAGTAATTAAGTTTTCACATTGACTATTCTGTAAGTTTTCATCGCCGTTAGCTGCGGCAACCAGCACGTCAATTCCGGCTTTTTTGCATTGCGCGACGAAAATATCACGGTCGTTTTGCCATCTCTCCTCTTGTAATGTGGCAAAGGAGATTCCCACTTTGATTTTACCGGCGCCAATACCCGGTACCGCCAAAACAGTCAGCATCAGGGATACAGCCATTACCCATAAAACATACTTTTTCATTTGATTACCTCCCGATTTATTAATGTTTTTTCGGACTCCAATTTTCCTTTCCCACAATCACCTGCCTTTTTCTCCGAAGGAATCCCGGTTGGGATTGGAATGTTTACTACTATTTCATACTACACACTCATTTAAAATAGCACCGTTTATTCCCAAAGTATCTGGAGAATATTGCAAAACGCGGCCAAAAATTTGTAAAAAAAAATTTACATCTCTGTAAATTAATTTTTACTAGTATTTTTTTGCGGTAAAAAAAGTACTACTTTGGCCATTTGGATTTGGGAATATTCAGGTAAATCTCATTTTTCTGATGATAATTGTCTTTGATGATGAGATCGATATTATCTTTATCAATCGGAATGGGGTTGATCGTTTCCGAGGGGACCGGATGCTTACCGTTAAATGTGGGGGCTGAGTTGGTTTTGATTTCCTTACCGGCCCCCAGCATCATCGCTAAATCCGCCGCGCGATAGGCCAATTTTTTGATGGGTTTGTAAACGGTCATTAGTTGTGTGCCTTCAACAATACGTTGGCAACCCGACAGGTCGGCATCATGTCCTGCCACCAATATTTTTCCCGCCAAACGCCATTCCGCCAGAGCTTCAATGACCGCATTCGCCAGCCCGTCATTGGCCGCGATCACGGCCTGAAAATTTTTCCTTTCATTGAGTAAAGCTTGGATATCTTGATAAGCGGCCTCCGGCCGCCAATCTTCGGCCCAAGTTTCAAAAATGATTTTTATCTTTTTTTCTTTTAGGTAAGTGCCTAAAATGTTTTTGTAGCCCTTGTCCAACAAGTAACAATTATTATCCGTGGTTGGACCGTTGATGATTACGTAATTCCCGGCAGGAACTTTGTTCACTAAATACTCAGCCATATACTCTCCGACTTTGACACTATCAAAGGATATATAAAGATCCAGAGGGGCATTCCGGATTAACCGGTCATAAGAAATGACTTTAACCCCGGATCTTTTAGCCATTTGAACGGCTAAGGAAGCTTGGTTTAAATCATGGGGCACAATCACCAGGACATCAATTCTTTGTTTGATTAAATGTTCTACTTGCCGGTTTTGTTCTTTGGCATTATTATTGGCATTTTGGAAGATGACTTCTCCTCCCAATTGTTTAATCCTTTCAAAAAAAAAGTCCCGATCCCGCTGCCATCTTTCTTCTTGTAAAGTCGCCATGGATAAACCGATTTTAATCGGATGCAAATCACCCGATGATTTGGAAGATGGTTGCCGCCAATTCCGGTTGATGAAGATGAAGCAAGAAAACAGGATGACTCCAATTAAAAGCAGCCTTTTCATATCTTAGCGTTCTCCCTTCATTTGGATTTGTTCGTCGCGGTATTCGGTGGGAGTCATTTCATAATATTTCCGGAATATCCGGCTGAAGTAATTGGGATCATTATAGCCAATTGAAAAACAGCATTCTTTGACGGAAATCCCTTGCGCCAAAAGGGATAAGGCTTTATCCATCCTCAATTTGGTAACATACTCGCTGAAGCTGACCCCCATTTCTTCCCGGAAAAGTCTGCTGAAGTAAAAAGGACTGATGCCGATGGTATGCGAGATCTCATCCAAGTTTACAGTTTGGGTAAATTGGCGATCAATAATCTCTTTTGCCTGGCGAATGATGGTTTTAACTTGATTGGCCCGGCCTTCCCGCACCAGTAAAGCCAAACTGATCAATCGCTGGGTAATTTCTTTTATTATTTCATGTAAGGTTTGTTTTCCTTTAAATAGGGCTATGATTTGTTCAAAACCGGGTAGACTGGTATTTCCGGCTTTAGAATCCCTGCCAATTCGGTATGCATTAACCAATAACTCAAGCAAATAGAAAAACAAGCGATCCTGATTTTCCTGGAAATGGGTATATTTCGAAAAAAGTTGAGTTGTTAAGGTTTCAACTTTTTCGGCATTTCCATAACGAATGGAGTCCAGGATTTCCTGAATCTTTTGGTTAAAATCATGTTCCCAGTCTTGTCCTTGCTGTTTCTGGACATCATCGTAATGAAAAATGGGACTTTCCCCACAATAACTCAAAGCCAGCAGGGATTCTTGATAAGAACGTTTTAATTCAGACGATGCGGGATAAGTACGCCCGATCCCGATGTGAATATCGGTGATTGTCGGTTCATTTTGGATAAAGCCGATTATTTTCCGGGATAAAGATATCGCTTCAAGACTGGTTGCCGGTAGATTGGGTCCCAGCGGGATAAAAATGGTCAGAGGGTTGGTCTTAACCGGTGACACCAGGCAAGGAATCAGATGACGGATTTCTTCAGCGATGTCATTTATTTTTTGCCGAAGCACAAAACTCAATTCTACCAAGGCGTCCATTGTGGTATTGATCTTATGGCGGTATGAAACGGCTAAAAAGAATCCGTTGGTGAATTGCAAAGCTAATAATTCCTGGTATTGGGCTAAAGCATCTTCGGTGATGCCGTTGATCAGTTCGGTAATTAACTCATTTTCAATGATGGGTAATAATTTTTTGTAGCGTTCCCGCAAGACTAATTCTTCGAGGCGTTCTTTGCGTATCTTGGCCAATTGCTGCCTGGCCCGGTCTACAAGTTCCAGTAAGCGCGTCTTGTGAATCGGTTTCACCAAATAGTCGTAAACATTCAGTCGTATGCCTTCCTGAGCATAGGAAAAGTTTTCATATGCTGTCAATATAACTAAAATAGCGCTGGGATCCATCCGGCGGATCTCGGTTAACGCTTCCAAACCATTGATTCCCGGCATTTTCATATCCATCATAACCAGTTCCGGATGGAACAGATCGGCTTTTTCAATCGCTTCCCGCCCGGTGTGAGCGATTTCAAGTTGTAGGTCCGGCTCCTTGCCGAGAATCAGGCAAATTGAATCCAACATGATCTGTTCATCATCAACAACCAATACTTTCATAACAAACCTCCTCAATAATTCTTCTTGAAGGGTAATTTGATCCGGATGGATGTCCCCTGACCCGGGACGCTATGGATGGCAAATAAATCTTCTTCGCCAAAAAAGAGCCGTAATCTCTCCCGGACATTATGCAAGCCTAAACCGGTAGTATGGCCGGTTAGCTGCGCGCCTTGCTGAATTTTAATTAGAGTTTCGTTATCCATGCCGACTCCGTTATCTGAAACTTGGACAATTGCGGTTCCCCATTCTTGATAGGCCTGAACTTCGATTCTGCCGCCATTTTCCATGTCTTCGATGCCGTGGATTAAGGCGTTTTCTATAATTGGCTGTAGCGTTAACAAAGGAATCAGGTAATTCAAAACTGCCGGTTCGATTTTAACTTGAAACTTAAAACGTTCATTACCAAAACGGGTTTTTAGAATAAAGAAATAAGTATTCAAATGGTTGAATTCATCTTGAAGGGTAACCGGAGTGTCGAGAGTCCGTAAATTATAACGCAGCAGGGAAGAGACTTTATCGACGAATTCAGCGGTTCGTTCTGCATTCTCCATGATAGCCAGTTGAACTCCGGCATTGAGCATATTGAACAAAAAATGCGGATTGATCTGGGATTGGAGAGCGTGGAGTTCCGCCTCACGCAATACATTTTTCATGGAAAGGTTTTGTAACTCTTGCTCCTGAAGCCGGATTTCCAGATCCGATTTGTTTTTGATCTCGGCAATCAGCCGGGTGATGCTGGTAACCATCTCATTGAAAGCCCTGGTTACGACGGAGATGTCGTCATTGCTGGATATTGTCAGCGGAGATATGGAAAAATTCCCTCTGGAGATTGACTTGGCAGCCTCAACCAGGTTCCGGAGAGGTTTGGTAAGGCTAAAACTGGTCCAAAGAGTAATCAGAATACTGAAAATCAGCGCTCCGATAATCAGAAATAATCCTAATTGTTGAATGTAAATAAGACGCTGCGATATTAACAAATACTTGCGGCTATTGGCTTCCAATTGTTTGGTAATTAAGCGTTCAATGGCCCATTTAATGTTGGCGTTATAACGGACGACCTCATTAAAAGCCTGAAGGTATCCGGCAGAATCCCGGGCCCGTTTGGCCTTTTCAGCGATCTCAGCCTGTTGTAAAAAAGACCGGGTCATATTACGAATATTTTCCAACAAGAGATAATTTTCCGGTGTTTCCTCAATAACAGTCAAATTGGAGTATTCGGCGTCTATCTCCTGAATGGAAAGGTAATATTGCCTTAACATATAAAAGTTGCGCGAAACCAAATATTTTTCAAGAAAAGAGACCGCGTTATCTATATCCGCGCTGAATTCTTTCAGCCGAATATTATTGGTGAGCAAGCTATTGATTTGGTTCAATAAAAATTGTTCATGGTAATATGAAAAAAAGCTTACCGTAGCAAAGATAGCGATCATCGATAGAAAAGGGAAAAGCAACTTACTGCGAATGCTTTGGGGTATTTTTCGGTTTGTCGTTTCCATGTTTCTCATCTTTTTCCATTGTATTTAGATAGGAATGAACATTATCGCCATTGATCAAAATGAGCGGGCTATTATAGTTTTCCTGAAGGGTTTGGCCTTGCTTGAGCCGGATGACCGTCAACATGCTTTGAACTCCAAGCTTAAAAGGATTATCTGTTAATACGCCCCAAATCACTCCCCGTTTGATGTAATTGGCGATTTCATCGGTGAATCCACTGCCGATAATGGTAACATGGGTCACCCGGTTTAAATCAACCACCACTTTGGAAACACCTAAGGTATCACTGGCGTTGGAACAAATAATGGCTTGGATTTCCGGGTAATTGGTCAAAATAGACTGGGTTTGTTCCTCGGCGCTGATGCTGCCTCCTTTTGAGGTGAGAATCAGTCTTAGCTGCAATCCGGGATGGCCCCGGAGGGCATCCCGGATTCCTTGTAGATAATGGTAGTAATTGGTAAGGGAGAAATTGGAATCCACTAAAACGGCTATCTTTACAGATCCCGAAAGAGCCTTGATTAAGGCATTGCCGGTTTTATAGCCTAAGTCATAAGTATTGATGCCCACTGTGGAAAGTTGTTTCAGATCATCAATATCATTCGAGAGCGCTACAACGGGGATTTTTTTTTCAATCGCCTCATGAATCAGAGACTTTATGGAAGGATTGTTTGGAATCGAAACCATGATTCCATCCACGCTGGATAACACGGACATTTCTAAAAAACGCTCCATCTCTTTTACATCTAGAAAACGGGGATTGAAGATTTCCAAAGCCACTTTCTCCTGATTGGCGACCTTGAGTGCTCCGGCATGGACTTCTTCCCAGTATTCTTCGTCCGTATCCCTGGTTATCATTACAAAATGGAAACGATAGTTGCGGGGATCTTCCGAGTGAAACGCCAATCCGGTTTCTTTCCATAAAAAATCAGTGGTATTATAGATGAGAGCGATCACCATGATCACAATTAGAATTATCAATAGGCTAATCCAGTGATATTTCATGTAAACCTCTGCCAGTAAATAAATTAATTGATAACTCAGGGATTCATTAGGAATCGTTTATGTAAATTAATTTAACAAATGTTTAAAAAATCCTTTTTTCACCAAACCTGCGGATGTGGTTTGTGTTTATCATCGTGAAATGGTATAATATTACGGAAAATTGAGCTGACACTTTTTGGGTAAGATTACGTTTAGGTAAAAAGGAAAAGCTTTGGGGATGAAAGTTGGAATGGTAACTCCTTTACAATTTGGACTGTTTTTGCCTTTTCCAAGTCGAATACCCTAAAAATTATCGATATTAAATCGGGGTGCAGGAATGTTAAATTTTTTGAATGAATTATGGGATACCAATTTACGCGAAGTCAAGAATCTTCGCAAGCGGATTGTAGGCATTAATGAACTGGAAGCTGAATTTATCAAACTTTCCGATGAACAGTTACGGGCAAAAACAGCCGAATTCAAAGAACGTTTGGCCGCGGGAGAAACTCTCGACGATTTGTTGCCGGAAGCCTTCGCCACCGTCAGGGAGGCCGCCAAACGGACCTTAAAACAGCGTCATTTTGATGTCCAATTAATGGGTGGTATCGTCCTTCATGAAGGAAAAATAGCCGAGATGAAAACCGGTGAAGGAAAAACCTTGGTCGCCACATTACCGGTCTATTTAAATGCTTTAACCGGCAAAGGGGTTCATGTGGTTACGGTCAATGATTATCTGGCCAAACGCGATAGTGATTGGATGGGCCGGATTTACCGTTTCCTGGGGCTTTCAGTCGGCGTGATTCTTCATTCGTTAAACGCCGAGGAAAGGCGGGCCGCCTACCATGCGGACATTACTTACGGCACCAACAATGAGTTCGGTTTTGACTATTTACGGGACAATATGGCTTTTTCCGTTGAGGAAATGGTTCAACGTGAGCTCCATTACGCAATTGTCGACGAAGTCGATAGTATTTTAATCGATGAAGCCCGGACTCCCTTGATCATTTCCGGTCAGGCGGAGGAATCCACGGATCTTTACTATAAATTTGCCAGAATCGCGCCAAAGCTACGGATTGAAGAGGATTATACCGTCGATGAAAAAGCCCACACCGTTGCCGTTACCGAGGAAGGCGTGGCCAAGGTTGAACAGATGGTTGGCGTGGAGAATCTTTATGATGACCAAAATACCGACATGGTCCACCATTTGAATCAGGCTCTTAAAGCCAAAGAATTGATGAAGCGGGATCGCGACTATGTGGTCAAAGACGGTGAAGTTATTATTGTTGATGAATTCACCGGGCGTTTAATGTTCGGACGCCGTTACAGCGAAGGCCTTCATCAAGCGATTGAAGCGAAGGAAGGGGTCAAAATTGAAAATGAAAGTCAAACGCTGGCGACCATAACCTTCCAAAATTATTTCCGGATGTATGATAAATTAGCCGGTATGACCGGTACCGCGGAAACCGAAGAAGCGGAATTCAGGAAAATTTATAAATTGCCGGTAACCGTCATGCCGACCAATTTGGATATGGTCAGGGCGGACCATCCCGATGTGATCTATAAAACCGAATCCGGTAAATTTAGGGCAGTTGTCGATGAAATCGCGGCCATTCACGAAACGGGCCGTCCGGTCCTGGTAGGTACCATCTCCATCGAAAAGTCGGAAGTCTTAAGTGGAATGTTGAAACGTCGCGGCATTCCCCACCAGGTATTGAATGCCAAATACCATGAAAAGGAAGCCGAAATCATCGCCCAAGCCGGCCGTTCGGAGTCGGTGACCATCGCTACCAACATGGCCGGCCGTGGCACCGATATTGTGCTCGGCGGCAGCCCCGAGTTTTTAGCCAGGGATATCCTGCGTTCCCGGGGTATTGAACCGGAACAGGCCACGGATGAAGAGTATCAGATGACTTTGGCGGAAGCCAAAAAAATTACCGAGGGGGATCACCAGAAGGTCATTACAGCCGGTGGTTTGCATATCATTGGTACTGAACGGCATGAGAGCCGCCGTATTGACAATCAGTTGCGGGGACGCGCCGGCCGCCAGGGAGATCCGGGTTCCAGCCGCTTCTTTGTGGCGATGGAAGATGATTTAATGCGGCTTTTCGGGGGCGAAACGATTTCGGGCCTGATGGAACGGCTTGGCTGGACCGAAGACATGCCCATCGAGCATAAAGCCATTGCCAATAGGATCGAAACCGCTCAACGCAAAGTTGAGAGCAGAAACTTTGAAATCCGCAAACATGTGCTTGATTATGATGATGTCCTGAATAAACAAAGGGAAATCATTTATGAGCTGCGCCGGAAACTTTTGTTTGGTGAAGATATCCATGAAAAAGTGCTCGAGATGTTCGACGATGTCATCCGGCAGTTGATGGAAGTCTATACCAATGAAAAGGTTATTCCGGAAGAGTGGGATTTGGAAGGCCTTTTGCAGGCGCTCTCTATCAACCTTCTGCCGCAGCAGTCAATTTCTTTGGAGGAAATTGCCAAAGCCAATTACGAAGAACTCCATGAGATAATCCATAGCCGGGCCACGGAATTTTACGAGGATAAAGAAGAGGCCATCGGTACCGAATACCTCAGGGAAATCGAAAGACGGGTCATGCTTCAAACGATTGATACCAATTGGATGAGTCATTTGGAGGCTATGGATGACTTGAAGGAAGGAATAGGCCTCCGGGCATACGCTCAGAATGACCCGCTGGTTGCTTATAAGATTGAAGCTTACCAAATGTTTAAGGAAATGCGGGATAACATCAATGAGGAAGTTATCCGGGTTCTCAGTAAATTTCAATTGGTCTCCGAGGAGAAAATCGTTAAGAAACCGAAAATCCGCAATATTGCCACAAATTTGAATGAAGACGGCACAACGGCGGTTCACCAACGAACGGTAGGGAAGAAAGTAGGCCGAAACGATCCCTGCCCTTGCGGAAGCGGTAAAAAGTACAAAAAATGCTGCGGCCAGTCAGCGGGATGATTGATGAATGGGTGGAGAATACAGAATTCAGGAGTCAGAAGCCAGGATTTGGACGGATTTTATTCTAGTTTCTGAATTCTGGATCCTATAATACTTTGATGAGGTGATGATTGTGATTGAAGCCAGTGAATTAAGAAATCGTTTGGGTGGATTAAAAAAGCGTTTGTCGGAATTAAGGGAATATCTTTGATTTAGCTAAAAAAAGCGAACGCATTGATGAATTGAGTGTTGAGGCCGGAGATCCCAATTTATGGAATGATCCGGCGAATGCTCAAAAGATTTTGCAGGAGATGACCACCTTAAAAAATCAAGTCGAGCAAATCCAGCGCCTGGAGGAACAGGAGGCAGATTTGTCCGGATTGCTTGATATGGCGGTTTCCGAAAATGAAGAGGAACTTTTCACCGACATCGAAAGTGGAATCGGCCGGCTTGAAAAGATTGTGGACGGGTTGGAGCTATCCAACATGCTCGGCAAGGAGTTCGACCGTTTTAATACCTATCTGACCATTCATCCGGGCGCAGGCGGCACGGAATCCCAGGATTGGGCGGAGATGCTGCTTCGAATGTATGTGAGATGGGCGGAGCGCCATGGTTTTAAAGTCGAGTTTCTGGACTTCCAACCGGGAGATGAGGCCGGGGTTAAGAGTGTTACGCTTTATATCGGCGGTGAAAATGCTTTTGGATATTTAAGGAGCGAAAAAGGCGTCCATCGTCTGGTGCGGATTTCACCGTTCGACGCCTCGGGACGAAGACATACCTCCTTCTCTTCCGTGGATATCGTCCCGGAAATTGACGATACCATTGACGTTGAAATTCGGCCGGAAGATTTGAAAGTGGATACCTACCGCTCCAGCGGAGCCGGGGGACAGCACGTCAATAAAACCGAATCGGCAATCCGGATCACCCATATACCAACCGGCATTGTGGTTGCTTGCCAAAACGAGCGTTCCCAATTTCAAAACCGTGACCGCGCCATGCAGATGTTACGGGCCAAAATTTATGAATTGCGGCGTGAGGAACAGGAAGCCAAAATGGCTAAGATAAAAGGAGAATATTCCGAAATCGCTTGGGGAAACCAGATACGGTCCTATGTATTTTGTCCTTATACCATGGTCAAGGATCACCGGACCGAGGCGGAAACAGGGAATATTCAAGGAGTTATGGATGGCGAACTCGACCCGTTTATCGAAGCTTATTTACGATCCGCTCTGAATAAGTAAAGACAGTTTAGAGATTGGGCAAGTTACTTTCCGGGTTCATGTTAAATATTGATAGGGATACCAAACTCTGGTTACACTAAGTGACCGGAGTTTATTTTTTGGTGGCGGGAGTTTATCCTTGATGAACCGAAATATACATTACCGAAGGGTATTAATTCTTTTCGGCCTCCTATTTGTGATTTTCAGCGCGCTGTTGGTCCGCTTGATTATCATTCAGCTCTGCCGCTATCCGGAATACTCCAGGATGGCTGCGGCGCAGCGTCAGATTCCGCTGGTGAAAAATGTACTGAAAGGGGCATTTTTTGATCGCCACGGCAAAGCGCTGCGGGGGACCGGCGAAACCTGGTACTTACTGATCAAAAAAACAACCCCTTTCCGGAGAAAGATGATAGCCGGAAAACTGGGACCTTTGACGGCTGGTAATTTCGAAGAAAAGTATTCTCAAAATCAGGAACAGTCTTTTTGGATATATCCAAAACCCTTAAGCAATGGGCAAATCACCGCCATTTGTTCTTTAGGTCTACCGGAATGCAAAATCGTTGGGGGCCAGGCGCGGAAAGATCGTTATCCGGGGATTGCCTGGCATATTCTGGGCATCAATGATAACGGTCGCGGATTGTCCGGACTGGAAAGCCTCTATCAAAATTTTTTATATGGCGCCGGGAATTATGGATCTATTTTTACCTTAAATGATGGAGAAAAAGGATATTTTCCAGGGCTGGGTTTACGTTTCCGAAGTAATCCCAATCCCTCCGGCGTGGTATTGACCATTGATTCCCGGATACAACGGATCGCCGAGGGAGTCCTGGGTAAGCACGGAATAACCGGCGCTATTGTGATCCTGAACGTGCAAAACGGAGAGATATTGGCCATGTGCAGCCGGCCGTTCCTTGACCCCGCAGGAGAAAACTCTATGGAAAATCTCCCCTATCTCAACCGGGCGGTATCCGCTTATCATCCCGGGTCTATTTTTAAACTGGTAACCTTAAGCGCCGGGCTTGATAACGGTCTTTTGGATCCGGATGAATATTTTGAAGATCCCGGATTTTATCAAACCGGCGATAAACGCTGGCGGTGTATAACCTCAAATGGGGGACACGGCGTGATCAGTCTCACGGAAGCGCTGGCATATTCCTGTAACCCGGTCTTCATTCAAATTGCCCTGAGATTAAAACCAAAGTTAATTTTGGATTATGCAGAGCGGTTTGGCCTGGATCAGCCTTTAAATATTGGTTTGCAAGATGAATCATGGGGTAAGCTGCCTTCGGGAATCGGTTTTTCCGATGGGGATATTGCCAACCTGGTCCTGGGTCAGGGTGATGTTTACACGACACCTTTACAGATCGCTTCTTTGGTTCAAACCATCGCCAATAACGGAGTTCGATGTCAGCCCCGGCTGGTGCTGGGAACGATTGAAAAAGGGAATGAGGTCAGTAAACTAAACCCGGTTTCAAAGAAACGGATCATTAAAACGGAAACTGCGCTGCAAGTCAAGGAGATGATGACTGCGGTAGTAACCTTTGGAACCGGAAAATTTGCCCGGCTTCCCCGGGGAGTAGCCGGAAAAACAGGTACAGCACAGGTAAATAACGATTTAGAGGGGCCATCCCATGCGTGGTTTGCCGGTTTTACCCCTGTGAACCGTCCCCAATATGTAGCCGTTGTATTTTGTGAACAGGGGTCTTCCGGCGCTGAATCGGCCGCGCCTTTGTTTAAAGAAGTTATGGAGAAAGTTACCAAGATAGCAGACTAGCACTTTCAATGCCGCCGGCACATAGGCTATGATACACCCAAAGTTCGGGCGCACCCAATAAAACCTATGGAGGTGGCATGAAAATAGATGGTTATTCCCATCTTAGGGCCGTTGATAGAAGTTGTATTAACCGGCTTTTTTTATCTTTTCGGTTATATTTCAAACAATAATGTTTTTCCCCTTCCATTGACAGAGGAAGAAGAAAGCGCCTTATTGGCCAGGTTAGAACAGGGAGATGAGGAAGCCCGCAACATTTTAATTGAGCGTAACCTAAGATTAGTCGCCCATATTGTCAAGAAATTTGACAGTACCGGGGAGGATGTCGATGACTTAATTTCCATCGGTACCATAGGTTTAATTAAAGGAATCGGAACCTTTAAACGGAATCGTAATACCAGGCTAGCCACTTATGCTGCCCGCTGCATCGAAAATGAGATATTAATGCACTTACGGACGATCAAGAAAAATAAAAACGATCTGCTGCTTTATGATTCCATCGGTTCAGATAAAGAGGGCAATGAAATCACTTTACTCGATATCCTGGATACCGGGGCCGAAATAGTTTCCGAACAAGTAGAAATGAAACTGGAGGAGGAAAAACTAAAAGAGAGAATAGCGCTTCTCACGAAAAGAGAACGCAAAGTAATCGAATTACGGTACGGATTGGTTGACGGAATAAATAAAACCCAGCGGGAAATTTCAAAATTATTGGGAATTTCGCGTTCTTATGTTTCACGGATCGAAAAAAAGGCTTTGCGAAAATTGTTTTCGGATCTCAATATCTGTGACGGCAATGAAGATTAGAAAAATTTGGTATACGAATTGTGTATAGATTGACTCCGGGTTGGCTACTCTATAATCAGAGATTTGTAGTAGCCGAGGCGCAGATTGATAACGGCTCCGTCATTAACGGCCTAAGGCCGCGCGACCTGATGCGTCAAATGCGCATCCCAGGGTCGTTATCAGTCGAGCAACTGATTGGTGTGGGTTCTAATTGCAAGACCACGCGCGCTTCACAATTGGTAATTTATTGTGCTCACGCGATGGATCCATACCGGTCTGCGTCAGATTGTACGGGTTGGGCCAACTTATTACGGTAGTCCAAAAAATTGTTTTTTACAGTTTTCGATTGCCGTGGTAGGGAAACTTAGGCCGTATAGTCGGGCCCAGATTGTCCTTGGAGCGAAAGGGTTTGTTTGCAGCCGTAAGCACGCTGGCGTGATTTGGTTGCAGGCAGATCCCTAAGTTTCAATGGCAGTCGGTCAAAGGTTATCGTAGTACGTGTAATGGGTGTTTGTAGCCGTCAATATCGGTTGCAGGTATCCACGTAACGTGGTGCGGTAGCCGGAGATAAAGTTACTGCAAGTCTCTTTTACTTAGCAATAACGATATAAACTGGCATAATCATCATTAAAGGTAAAATATAGCTGTTTATCTGGATATTTAAACCTTGTTTTAAAAATCAATATCCTGTATTATATAAACATAGTCCCTAATTGTACGGGTTATTGTTTTAGGGACTTCTAGAGTATTCTCTTGACGCAGACGTCGGCGGACAGGCGGATGCTCACTCCACCTAGGGCCAAGCCGGCACCCAAAGTGGCTGAACGTCTAGGTTTTGGTTTTAAATGCTTTTTAGTTTTTAGCTTTTTGGTTTTTTTGGTTTTTCGGTTTTACAGTTTTACAGTTTTACCCTTATAATATTATGTTTTTTACATAGGCCACCATCCGGTGGTTATTTTTTTTGTTTAAAAACTCAAAGTACCTTGACGTAGAGGCTAAAATTTGATAAAATTTTTCAAAATACTTTAAATGCATTGATTGGGAATACACATTGGAATAAGGGTCAACCCAAAAAGTTGGTAGAAGAGAGCTGTTGGTTGGTGCGAAACAGTGTGGCTTAACCGTTGTGAACTCACCCAGGAGCAGTCGTCTGAAAGCCATGGTAAAGGGTGGCAAGTAGGTCCGGCCGGTTGCTTACCGTTATCAAGAGAAGGCATTCGTTTTTTCGGGTGCCGTCAAGTGGGCGAGCGTATTTGTAACACCTTGCCAAAACGGAGTGGTACCACGGAAGTTAAAAGCTTTCGTCTCATGCAGCAATGCACGGAGATGAAAGCTTTTTTTATAACTTAGATCGTAAATTAAACGTGTCCCCTGGGCCGTTTATGCGTGCGAACGCAAAAGGAGGAAACAACATGAAAATTGCATTTTCAACCCTTGGTTGTCCTGATTTCGATTGGACTGATATTTATTCAATGGCCAAGGATCTTGGTTACGACGGGATTGAAATCCGCGGATTGGGTCAGGAAATCTTCGCCGTGAAGGCCCAACCTTTTATGGAAAATCAGTTACCTTCCACCGTCCGGAAACTAGCCGAGTTGCGCCTGGAGATCCCTTGTCTTTCATCGGGTTGTTGTTTGAAATTTACCGAAAACACTGACCTGAATGATCAGGAAATCCTGCAATATATCAATTTAGCCGTTAAACTCGGCACACCCTATGTCCGTATTCTCGCCGACCGCAACCCCAGGCCGGACTCGGAAGTTGATGATTCGTTGGTGGTTGCCGCATTAAAACGGCTGGCCCCGGTTGCCGAAGCGAAGGGGGTAACCCTTTTGGTGGAAACAAACGGTGTGTACGCCGACACCGACCGCCTCCGTAAACTGCTGGATCAAACGGCCAGCGATGCTGTGGCGGCCCTTTGGGATATTCATCATCCATACCGGTTCGCAGGGGAGAAGCCTGGAAAAACAGTACAAAATCTGGGCGCTTACATTAAATACGTACATATGAAGGATTCGCTCGTTGAAAACGGTGAAATCCGTTACCGGATGATCGGCGAGGGTGATTTGCCCATTGACGATTTTATGTTCGCTTTACGTTCCATCAATTATGACGGATATGTTTCCCTGGAATGGGTTAAACGTTGGATGCCGGATTTGGGAGACGCCGGAATCGTTTTCCCGCATTTTGCGGAATTTATGACCCGCTATACGAAAAGAAGCGCCGGGAAAAGCCGTTTGCTCACCAATAAAGCGGGTACCGGCCAATATATCTGGGAAAAGGAAACGCTGATTGATTTGACTTTCCCTCAAGTGCTTGACCGGATGGTGGAAGAGTTTCCGGGCCAGTATGCCTTTCGCTATACCACCCTGGACTATACCCGGACATATTCGGAGTTCCGGGACGATGTCGATACGTTTGCCCGCTCTCTGATTGCCCTGGGCGTGAAACCCGGCGACCATGTCGCTGTCTGGGCCACCAATGTTCCCCAGTGGTACATTACCTTCTGGGCCGCTACCAAAATCGGCGCGGTTTTGGTCACGGTGAACACGGCCTATAAAATATATGAAGCCGAGTATTTGCTGCGTCAATCGGATACCCATACCCTGGTGATGATTGATGGGTATAAGGATTCCGATTATGTCGGAATTATCAAGGAGCTTTGCCCGGAGCTGGAAACGGCTGAAGCGGGAAAGCCGCTGCATACGAAAAGGTTGCCTTTTTTGCGGAATATTATTTCGGTAGACTCTGAACAAAGTGGTTGCCTGACTTGGGAGCAAGCTATTTCCCTGGCCGAAAAGGCGCCGGTTGAGGAAGTTTACCGGCGGGCCCTGGCCATTAACCGCCACGATGTTTGCAACATGCAATACACTTCCGGCACCACCGGATTTCCCAAGGGCGTTATGCTGACCCATTACAATGTGGTCAATAACGGCAAGAATATCGGCGATTGTATGGATCTTTCCACCGCCGACCGGATGATGATTCACGTGCCGATGTTTCACTGTTTCGGAATGGTATTGGCGATGACTGCCTCCATGACCCACGGGGTGACCATGTCTCCGATCCCTTCTTTTTCACCGAAATTGTCGCTCGCCTGTATCAACCGGGAAAAAATAACCTGTTTCCATGGGGTTCCGACGATGTTCATCGCCATGCTGGAGCATGAGGATTTCCCGAAGACGGACTTCTCCCAGATGAGAACGGGTATTATGGCCGGTAGCCCTTGCCCGATTAAGGTCATGCAGAATGTTGTTGAGAAAATGCACATGACCCAGATTAGTATCGTTTATGGTCAGACGGAAGCCTCCCCGGGTTGCACCCAAAGCCGGGTGGATGACCCGCTGGAAGTGAGGGTCCATACGGTAGGCCGGGCTTTGCCGGGGGTTGAATGCAAGATTGTCGACCCGGCCAGCGGTGAAGATTTGCCGGACAATGTGGACGGTGAGTTTGTAGCCCGCGGGTATAATATCATGAAAGGGTATTATAAAATGCCGGAAGCGACTGCCGCAGCCATTGACGAGAACGGTTGGCTTCATACGGGCGACTTGGCCAGGCGCGATGAGAACGGCAATTATAAAATCACCGGCCGGATCAAGGACATGATCATCCGCGGCGGGGAGAATATTTATCCCAAGGAAATTGAGGACTTTATTTATACCCACCCGAAAGTGAAGGATGTCCAGGTGATCGGGGTGCCCGACCAACAATACGGCGAGGAAATCATGGCTTGTGTGATTTTGAAAGGCGGGGAACAGATGAGTGAAGAGGAACTGAAGGATTTCGTCCGTTCCCATATGGCCAAACATAAAACTCCCCGCTACATTGATTTTGTGCATGAATTTCCAATGAATGCGGCCGGGAAGATTTTAAAATATAAAATGCGGGAACTGGCTGTAGAGAAACTGGGATTGCAAGCGGCCAGCAAAATTGCCACAGCTTAGAAAACGAATTTTCTAGACGATATCATCTGTTTTTATATATTATAAAATGGACGTGACATTGGCATCGTCGGTGCATTTGCCCGCGAAGTCGAGAAAATAGCTAGATAATGGTAAAGGCAGACAGTTTGATCTTCTGTCTGCCTCACCCAATACCCATGGGTTCATAAAATGTCCCTATGGAAACACGCCTAAAGAGCTCTTATTATAATAACTGATTGAGCTTGCTTTCGGGCTCTTCACCATTTTCTATACGTTTTATATTATTCACAAAGAAATCATATCTCTTTTTATGAAATTTGCGACCGTCAGGCATGCCTGACGTGTGGGGAGTAAGTATCACATTACCCAGATTTCGGAGCTCACTGTCAATAGGAAGCGGTTCAGATTCAAATACGTCCAGGCATGCGCCGGAAATGTCCCTGTTTTTTAATGCGTCGATCAAGTCTTTTTCATTGACAATCCCGCCGCGGGCTGTATTGATAAAAAGTGCGGTATTCTTCATTTTCTTGAATACTGCTTTGTTGATCAGCTGTTTGGTTTGGGGATTCAGGGATACATGTACACTTACTATGTCCGATGTGCTTACAAGATTATCGAAATCCGTCATTTTTACAAAACCATCAGAGTGTACAATGGTATTTCTAGCATAAGCCAGCACATTCATATCAAAAGCTCTGCAAAACTCAGCTACTTTTTTACCAATGGCGCCCAAGCCGATAATCCCAATGGTTTTGCCCTTTAATTCACTCCCTGTATAGTCCAATTGATTTTCATCCATCTTGTTTTTCATGAAAGCATCAAGAAACGGTATGTTTTTATAATAAGACAATATCAGTGCCATTACGTGTTCGGCCACTGCCTGTGCATTGACTCCTGCAGCATTGGCCACCCAAATGCCCAGCTGCGTACAGGCATCGATATCTACATTATCATATCCCGCACCCGTCTGTACCAATTTTAAATTTTTTGCTATCGAAAGCAGGTTTTGGTCCACTTTAATATGTTCAGGTATGATTACCTGGCAATCTTCAATATGATGCAGTATTTCTTTTCCGGGCGGGATAATTACAATGTCCAAGTCTTCCGGAAAATGCCTTATAATATTTGATTTTGCGGTCTCGGTAAAATAGCCGACAATGAGAATCTTCATTGCTAAACCACCTTTCGTGTTCTATATCATGCTTTGAAGACCCGATTTTCCGTATCTATTGACGCAGACAACAACAGGTTTCGCAGATTCATTTTTTCTTTTGGGAAAGGCGGATTGAATTTACCCTTCCTCACCGGCTAGTTGCGGCATTAGACGCTGCTTTTGGTGTTTTTCGGTCAGGTGTTTCATTTCGAAAAACAAAAAACAGCCGGTTAACATGGAGGAGAGAAAATCAGCTAAGGGCAGCGCCATCAGTACGCCTTGTAAGCCCAAAAAGCGCGGTAAAATCAGTAATAAAGGCACTAAGATCAGTAATTGCCGGGAAAAATTGAGTATCATGGACAGCAGCGGCTTTCCCACCGCCTGGAAGTAACCGGCGCCGATGATTTGAAAACCGATCAGCGGAAGAGCAAATTGGCAAACGGTTACGGCGTGAACGCCGAAGGCGATCAACGCTTTGTCATGACTATTAAATAAGGATATTAATTGGACCGGAAAGAAGCGCGTGATAAGGTAACCCACGGTGGCAATAGTGGTTGCGGCCAAAATTGCGTATTTCAAAACTTTTTTGACCCGGTCGAATTTTCGGGCGCCATAGTTATACCCGATAATCGGCTGGGAACCTTCCTGGAATCCCACGATCGGTAGAAAGATTAAAACGGCCAAGCTATTGACGATTCCCATGCCGGAGATGGCAATGTCGCCGCCGTATTTCAACAGGCTGTTGTTCATGATCCCGAATAATAAGGATTGGGCCAGCTGCATGACACAGGGGGCAATACCGATGGACAAGATTCCTTTGACCAGGTTCCATTTCAGCCGTAAATTGGCGGTCCGGATTTTTAGAACGCTGCGGCCGAAGATAAAATGGGCGGCAATCCAAATGGAAGACACCGCCTGGGCCGATACGGTAGCCAGAGCTGCGCCGCGGATTCCCCAGTGAAACACGAAAATAAAGAGCGGCGCGAATACGGCATTCAGAAAAGCGCCGATCAACATGGTGGTCATGGCGATAACGGGCTGGCCTTCGGCCCGCATGAAATTATTCATCCCGAAACTGAAAGTCTGAAAGATACTGCAATAAAGGATGATGCTCATGTAATCCCTGGCGTAGGGGAGCACTTCCGGGCTGGCTCCGAAGACTTTCAACAAGGGGTCCAAAAAAGTCAAACCCAAGGTTACCAGGATCACGGTGCCGATGGCGATCAGGGTCACGGCATTGCCCATATATTGTTCGGCTTCGTCCTTCTTTTGCTCACCCAGCCGGATCGAGACCAGGGCGGTAGCGCCCAGACCAATCAGCATTCCAAAAGCCATCTGGATCAGCATCAACGGAAAACCCACGGTAATGGCGGCGATTCCCAGCGAACCGGCGCTGTTGCCGATGAAGATCCGGTCGATTACATTATAAAGGGCATTGACAATCATTCCGATAATGGCCGGAACGGAAAATTCCATTAATAATTTGGAGAGTTTGGCTTCTCCGAGCCTAGTGGGAGTATTCATGATTTACGTTTTCACCTGTTCTTTTATAGAATGTTTGACATGGTACTTATTAACAGTTCGCGCTCGCGCGCCATTGCTTATTTACATATTTCACATGAGTCCGGCCCTTCCATCGTTAATCCATCAGCTAGATTGCCGATGATGCGAAGTAAATAAGTTTTAATCTCCCCGATTTCCGTCGTTTGAAAACCTGTCAGCGTCTTTTGAGTGACTTCTTCAAAGACGCGATCCATCTTTTGGAGCAGTGCTTTGGATTTTGGGGTTAGGATAATCGTTTGGGAGCGACGATCGGTGGGATTGGCCTCACGGCTCACAAAACCCTGTTTCTCCATACGGTCGAGGATCCCGGTTATCGTAGGCCGGTCATATCCTAAATACTCGGCGATTGCTGCTGGAGTATGTTTGATGATTTCATGATCCTCGGGACCGGAATCAACCAAATGTTTTATTATAAGCAGTTGGGGAAAAGTAAGCCCAAACTCACTTAACTTTTGATTGACTTTGAGTTTGGACAGCCGGGCAGCTTTATTTAATAAATAGCTGATATTATCAGTATATTCCAATATGGAGTCCTCTTTTTCCCGAAGTGTTAGAAAAATTTGGATACGAATTTTTGACTATAACATAGTTAGCATACTAACTAAATAAATAAAAGGCAAGTTGATTCGTTTTACAAATTTGTGAACAATTGAAAGTGAAAAGTATTTGCTCTTCTAATGAGATGCAAAAATTTAGTTATCTTCATTATTCAAAAAATGTTTCATTTAGAACATGGGTTAGATTAAATGAATGACTGAAATAATTACTGAATTAGTTAGCGTAATATAATAGTTTTGTAAAAATTTACAAAAAAATACGGATTAGGGTTAATCCTTTTCTTATTATAAAAATTTAAAATTTGAATTGATAGGTTCAATTACTTAATAATAATATAAAGTATTTAAATGTATAAATTGTTTTGACTTTTATAGTGCTTTTTACCGGATAATGTTATAATATATAAGTATACATAGTTAATTGGATGTAATCTTAAATTGATTAAGGAGGAATTAATGATGAGTAATGATATTAACGGTACGGCTGGAAATGACACACTGCAGGGTACTAATGATACCAAGATTGTTGATAATATTGCTGGTCGAGCCGGTAATGACACGATTACTGCGGGTGCCGGAGATGATACGATTGATGGTGGAGCGGGGATTGATTTTATCGATGCCGGAGATGGGAATGATACTGTAGTATATGATCTCGCTGATGCGATCGTTATAGGCGGCAAAGGTGCGGATACTATTGATGCCGGTTCTGTAGCGGTAGATCCTTCGGGTGCAAGTGATAGTGGTAAGCCGGAAGGCGTTGCAATTAATTTAAACTTGGAATACAAAGATTTTGAGAATATCATCGGCAGCAACGGGAATGATTATTTAACCGGGAACGCCTCAGCCAATACATTAACTGGCGGAGCCGGAAATGATGTTTTAAGCGGCGGAGCCGGGGCCGATACCTACGTTTTCACGGATGGTTTTGGACATGACGTGATTGCCAAGGATAGTTATAATAAAGGAGATACAGTACAATTTAATCTTACGGAATCGGAAGATACCTGGCTTGATTATGAAACAATCGGAAATGATCTGGTTTTTGAGGTTTGGAAAGAAACCACAAATGAGAACGGGGATTACGTTTCTGAAGTAACTGACACCTTAACCTTACAAGACTGGGTAAGTGGAGGCAGTAACCGGATTAACAACATTGTGTATAACGGTAATACATTTAATCTTGATATTGGAACCACCGGTGCAGATGTGTTTTCCGGAAGCAAAGGGAGTGATATTTACCAGGCTGGTGATGGTAAAGATACCCTGAATGGTAATGACGGCGATGATATGCTGGGCGGTGGAGCCGGCGATGATACTCTAAACGGTGGAGCCGGAGTCGATGAGATTTATGGTGAAGCCGGTAACGATACGATTGTATTTGATGCTGGAGATGAATGGGTTTCTGGCGGAGAAGGTACAGATACGCTTACGGCGGCTGCTTCCAAAGATGGGGTAACGATTGATTTGAACCAATATGGCGATTACGATGAAAAGGATAATTTTGTTGCTGATATCGAGAATGCCATCGGAGGGTCGGGAAAAGATACTATAATCGGTAACGACATGGATAATACCCTCACCGGTGGAGCTGGAAATGACACTTTAATTGGCGGCGGCGGAAGCGATACTTTCTATGGTGGAGACGGCGATGATCTCATCGTTGCCGAAAGAACGGATAATTATAAAAATATACACGGCGGGGCCGGCATTGATACCCTGGATGTAAGTAGTTTTGATACTGGATTTGATAGTGATGCAGGGCTGCAATTAAGTGCGTTTGATTCAATTGAAAATGTTATCGGAACTTCCCAAATTGATAAAATTTATGGCACAGCGGTCGCCAACATAATCGACGGCGGAGCGGGAGCCGATACGATTGATGCCGGGGCCGGGAATGACACCGTGGTTTATGATAAAGATGATACAAAGGTAGACGGAGGAGCGGGAGTAGACACCCTGGATGCCAGTAAGGATACGAGTACTGGTATAAGCATAAATTTAGGTGATACAACAAGTAAATTCATCAACTTTGAGAATGTCACCGGAGGCAGCGGGAAAGACACCCTGACCGGAAATGCTTCGGCCAACGTAATTATCGGCGGAGCCGGGGATGATGTAATCGACGGTGGAACTGGAAGCGATACTATCAATGGTGGAGACGGCGACGATACCATCATCTATGATACAGCAGATAGTGCAGCCAATGTCAAAGGTGGAGCGGGGA
>JAEZCE010000096.1 GCA_023429995.1 Bacillota bacterium
CGAGCTTACGGTAGACAATGCCACACTCGATGACATTATGCTGTTTTATTCAAAGGGGGTAAAGTAGCCATGCTGGGACTGATAATTAAGGATTTGCTGGTATGCAAAAAAAGCCTGCGAACAATTCTGCTCTTAGTCGCGGTTTTTATGGTGTTTAGTGTTACGACGGACGATAACACATTCGTTATGTTTATTACAAGCATATACTTTACGATGATGGTTTTAACGGCGTTTGCGTATGACGCTCAGGCAAAATGGGATGCCTATGGACTGACGATGCCGATTACGCGCTCTGAAACGGTGCTGGCAAAATACCTGCTGGGGCTTGTTCTTTCTCTTTTGGGTGCGGTTCTTTCCCTTATCCTGACCTTTGGCGTCATGATCTACAAACAGGAAGCGTTCATTACAGGGCAAATCCTACTAATGCAGCTTGCAATGCTTGGTGCTGCACTGATGATGATGAGCATCTTCATCCCGCTCATCTACCGTTTTGGCGTAGAAAAGGCACGTCTTGTAATGATTGCAGTATTCGTTTTACCCTCTGTGCTTCTTTTGTTCTTTTCAAAGTCGGGTCTACCCACACCCGATGATAATGTACTACGCATTCTTGCGACCCTCTCCCCCTTCTTTGTTGTCGGGGTGGTTGTAATGTCGTATCTTATCTCGGTGCGAATCTTCACAAAAAAGGAACTGTAACACAGCTAAAACCGCCCCGCATCCCTTCGTTTTTTCGAAGGGATGCGGGGCGGTTTTGCTTTTGTGTAATCGACTATGTTACGTTACTTAACGCATTATCAATCGCCTTTAAAATCGCTTTGCTGCTGTATGTGGCACCAGAGACGGCGTCAATTTCTTCTACCGATTGTGCTGCGACAACTTGCGCAGGAATCGTTTCTGCGTCCCCACCCATCCCATTGTCATGCTTGAGCAGCCGAATATCTGTTATGGCATGATTAGTAACCGTTACCTCTACTTCAACCGCTATGGGCATCTGCTTAAAGCTGCCAGGATATACCCCGTCCGGTATCCTGCTTAAATCGGGGTCGGTCAGCACAATCTCATCAAAGGATGCCAGCCCTTTGTCTAGCTGCTGACCAATAAGTAGAACAGCGGTGACCAGTACCACAGGTACACTGATAATTACAACCAAGACTATCGCGAGACGCTTTTTCGTTTTCATTCTGGTTGCACTTCCTCTACTATAGCGCGGCAAGCGATTGGCAGAGTGATGCAATCTGCGCTTCCCGCTTGGGGCTTGACCAGTGAATGATTCCCGTTGCGTAGACCTCAGCACCCGCGGCCTGACACGGCGCTTTCATCTGGCGGATGGCATGGTTCCCCCCAAGCCACGCGTGCTTGAGATGTTGTGTCACAAACAGTCCCACCTTTTTGCCCGACAGCCCGCCGATGGTGGCAAGGCAGGCGCTCATGGGTGCGCTGAGTGAAAACGCCTGAACGGGGGACGCGAGGATTACAGCCTCGTAGCCGCTTAGGTCGGGCAGGGGTTTTATCTCCGGCTTTTCGGGCGGCTTAACCTCTCCTACTGTCTCTACGGGGATAATCTCTGCGGTATGACCTGCCTCCTGAAGCATTTTTACCGCCGCTTGTGCCACCGACATGGTATTGCCGGTTTGGGAATAGACCAATAAACAAACATTCATAATCCTTAGCTTCCTTTCAAATGATGTCAGACAATAATCGTTACAGGCTCCCCTGCTGTTGATTTGAATAATAGACAATTAGACCGCGTACCGATTGCATTGTTTTTTCGACCATAAGGTCGGGGGGCAACTGGCTTCGATGGCGGGTAAGCGCCAAAATGCTGCCGATACAAAGCGACATCACCGCGTCACCCAGTTGCTTTGCCGTTTCCTGCGAAAGCCCAAGCTCTGCCGCAAGCTCGCTAAGAACCCTGATATGGTCTTGTAACAGCGCGCTTTGAACAAACTGCTCGTATACCTGTTCAGGCGGGATATCCCCGTAGCTGTCTACAAACAGCGCAGAAAAGATATTGGGGTTTGCGACCGAAAATTCACAAAACCGCGCCATACATCGCAGATAGCAGTCCAGCGCGTTCTCCTGCTCCGGCACGTTTGCATCCAGATACGCTGCATACCGGTCTAAAAATTGCATTGCGGCTGCAACGATAAGGTGCGGAAAATCTGCAAAGTACAGGTAGATGGTCGAGCTGTGGTAGCCCGCCATCTGCGCCACCTTGCGCACATTCAGCCCAGTTACACCCTCCTGCTCTATCACCTTGCAGGTACAATCCACAAAGCGCTGCGCGACCTGCTGCCTGCGCAGCTCGCGGGTATCCATCCACATCTCTCCCAACAAAATAAACATTGTTTATATTATAAACAATGTTTATTTCTTTTGCAATATCTGTTGCGCCAAGTTTTGGATTGTATTTCTTTGTTTATTAAGACATTATGCCGAACGCTCGGCACTTATGAACTTTGTATTTGACAACGGATATATGCGAACCTTAACTTCCGTTACCTGTTTTTCTGATTCACTTTGCGGTGGGGTGCTGTCTAGCCGAAACGGATCGTACCAACGCACAGGTTTTGTACGAGTATACAGGTGATATGCCGTCAACGGGATCCCATCCTTTCGTCTTATATTACGTTTTGCTGTCTCCTACGCGGCTTTTATTTCGCGCAGCTCGGTCATGGCCTCTGCCTCGGTGTCGGCGGAAAACAAAAAGTTGCCTTCCTCATCGTACACCTCGATATGGCCGCCTACGTACTTCATCTTGTAGTCCATCCAAAACACCTCTTTCTCGTTTGTGTTATCCTTATTATAGTAAGATGTGTGTACGAAAAAACGGACAGTAAGCGCATTTTAACCTTCACTATCTTTGACAATACATTTGCGATAAACCGCATGCAAAATAGTTGACAACCGCCACAATGCGTGATATTATAGTAAGGCTGATTGCAGCAAATAGTTGCGCTCGTAGCTCAGCTGGATAGAGTGACTGGCTACGAACCAGTAGGTCAGGGGTTCGAGTCCCTTCGGGCGCGCCAAAAAGGCAT
>JAEZCE010000003.1 GCA_023429995.1 Bacillota bacterium
TAACGGCAAAAAAGTCCCCATGCTCCGCCTGTCCGGTCAGTGGCTGGAGCGGTGCGGTTTTAAACCCGGCTGCAACTATACAGTCAGTGAACTGCCAGGGTGTTTGCTGTTGATGGTGGACAAAAATGAAAAGTGAAACGGGTAAAGAGCGATGTTTTTTATTGGTGAGATATGTGCCTGGGAGCTTTTATTTAGACAGAATAATCAACAATCATAAGAACTTCTGCCTTTAAGGAGGAAGGCAGGCACCGCTTCTTTACATGGATGTAAAATAGCGGTTGCCCCCGGAAGCCTCATATAATTGCCAGACAGAAGGCCATGGATGGCGGCGACATTCAAAAACCCTGGATGAATAATAGGAGGACCGGAACCTAGGTTCCGGCGGCTTTTTGGTTACTTTTTGGCCGCTCAAAAAGTGACTCAGCCGGTGAAATCCGTGGACAATAATAATCGGCATTCATTTATCAAGAAATTAAAGGCGAAAAAGGCTTAAATTTCAAACTTCGAACTTTGACCTTCACTCTTCAAACTTACCATAAGGAGGTATATCCCATGCTCACCGACAAAGACCCCGGCACCCAAAAATTCATTCCCGCCATTTTTAAATCGAAAGTATCTACCGGCACTGATTTTAAAATCCGTTTCGTCGGTTAAATCCGTTAAATCCTGGTTCAGATAATGTTTTAGGCGATCATTAAAAGCCCCCGAAACAGACCCGAATTTCTGAAGCCGGGAAAGGGGCTAGAAAGAAGGCATGTCCCATGAAATCCATTCTGGAAGAATTATTTTACGGCCAGATCTTCCCCTTCGAACGGATCGTTCCCCAAGATCCCGAGTATCGTCCCTTAAACCAAAAAAAATCCGATATCAAGCAAACGTTGCAAAAGAGGCTCCCGGCGGAAGATTACAAGGCCCTGGAAGGGCTATTGGATTTGGATTGCGACTCCAGTGTGATGGAAGCTTACGCTTCCTTTGCATATGGTTTTAAGCTCGGCGCTCTGGTCATGCTGGAGGTGCTCGGCAATAACGGAGAGCTCAAGTAAGGCCCCTATCTCTAAGGCTTACTCCAAGAAGCCGCTCTTCCCCCGCTACCGTTTGCTGGAGCATGGGAAGGAGCAGGACGGCAAAAACTAGACCAACACGAATCCCTCGCCCGTCGAAACGGGAGAGGGCCACTTCTCTGAATGGACAGGTTGGGTGAGGGCATAGACCGACTCACGAAATCACGGGAAAAGGAATCATATCCGCTAAAAAGGAAAAGGACTCACTAAATTTTAAGGAGGTTCATCTCATGGCCGACTTCGAATTTACCATTACCGAAAGCGATTCGCCGGTTGATTTGGAAGAGTATATCGACTATCTGATTATTGAACGCTGTAATGAAATCTATTACAAAATCATCAGTCAAAATACCGAATATCAAAATCTTCAAGCGCAGATGAAGGAGTGCTTTCAAGAACTTCTCCAGGTATTGCCTGATCCGGTCCACCAGGAAATTGTGACAGAAAATTTATCGGGTATGATCGGAACACTGGAAATGTTGCTGCCGAAGATTATTTACAGGCAGATATTGAAAGATGGATTGGGCTTAAAGCAGTGGCTGGGAAGATGAATATTAGGTCCGACAGAACCCTATCATTATGCTCTAGAAGACTACCTAATTACAAACCTTCGATCTACTATAAAGGTTAATTAGATGACTTTTTCTTTAATTGCTCAATTTGTTCCATAGCCAGTCCGGTAGCTGCGACAATATCTTGAATGCTCATACCCATGGATAATAAATTTTGGGCGGTTTCAATTTTCCCCTTTAAAATACCCTCGACTTCACCTTCCGCCCGGCCTTCGGCATGGCCCTCCGCTTTAGCCCCTGTAATGCGTGTTACTTCATCATGAATCGCCATTTCTCGTGCTTCGTAGTACCGTTTTACTTCATCCAGGCTACCCAGACGCTCTAACAATTCCTCGGCTTTGGCGATAGCAGGATCGCTATTGATTGCCATTTGGCGTACCTCCTTCGGTGAATCTTCAATGAAAATCAGCCAACGATCTAAGGGTTTACTTAAATCGGGTCTCGCTTTTCGGAACTTCGGTAATTCCAGAAAATGAATCTCCAAGATATCCGTTAGTTTACATTCTTTATGAAAGTCTTCCCATAAATGAAAAACTGAATGATATTGCTCGACACCGATATAATTAAAATCCAAAATATTAATGGTAATGGTCTTTTTAAGTGATTGAAAAGGCTGGCCTTCCTTCAACGCGCGCATGTGCGCGAGTTCGCTAAAAAGTTTGGACCAATAAAACAAGGTCCTTTGATCCATATTATATTGATTGATTAATTGTACTTCAATATTAAACTGTTCCCCGGTAATAGCTTTGGCCCGAATATCCAATACTCCCAACTTGTCATCAATATGGTCTTTTTTAAGCCGGGTATTCTCTATAATTTCGATATCCATCAGCCTTTTTTCCCCTGCTAATGCCAAGACGGCATTAAGAAAACTAATCAAGATTTCTTTGTGTTCATTTTGGCCAAAAATCTTCTGAAAGATGAAGTCATTTTTAACTTTCAGACGGTCCAATTCGTCACACGCCTTTCTTGTTTGTCATATTTCTTATCTCTTTTTCCTAATTATAACATTTTTTATTCTGGCTACAAAGGGTTTTAATTTAATGAATAAAGGCGCTCATCGGCATTCATTGATGGGACTCCTGAAATTTCAACTTCCAGTAGGGCTCTCCCATCTCTGCGGCTTGCTCCAAGAATCCGCCCTTCCCCTGCTACCGTATTCTGATCATGGAAAATTTCAGAACAGCAAATAATAGGCAATCATCATCCCTCGCCCATAGCGTTTTTTGCGTGATGGGAGAGGGCCACTTCTCTGAATGAACCGATGGGGTGAGGGCATAGACCGCCCAAAATTCCACCTTCTTTTCGAAAACTTCACAATCCGACTCCATCCAAACATATTATCATAATACGCAACATCATCACAGGGTCCAATTTCGACCTCTATATTTTGATGTTGATTTTGTTACATGAGGGTAATATAATATGAAAATGATGGCATTATCAAGCGCCATTACAATTGGTCGAAAATTGACCGATGTTTTATTCAGTAATCATAATTGTTTCTGCGATCATTACTTCAAGAATAGAAAAGGAGTCATTTAATGAAGAAATTATGGATTCTACTCAGCGTTTTGGGGATGCTTTTTTCATTCGCAATGGTGGTTTCGGCGGCAACTGAAAACCAGGGTGTTTGGACCGTTTACGGCGATTTGGGGGTTTATGGAGCCAGTAATAATACCATCAAATCAGTTTTGCCGATTGAAGAAGATGTAGATTATGACGGAACATCAGGTTATTTGCTTGGCGCGGAATATGACTGGGGGCCATTTTTGGCGGTGGTGGAGTATACCGGAAACACTTTCGACGCACCCAGCGGTAAATCGGATTATCGCTCCAACACGACCTTAATCCGCGGTGGATATTATTTTATCAACCAAGACAAGATTAAATTGAATGGGGTTTTGGGATATATGAAGCTTGATGTCGCCCACAAAGAATCAAGTCAAAAGGCCAATGATTTCACCAATGGCGGGGCGCTCATCGGCATCGACGGCACCTATAAGTTTACCGATAAGTTTTCCCTCAATGCTTCTTATGGCCTGACAGTAGGAGCGGATTGTTCCAGCGATGCTTTGGATGATCATTCGTTGATGCCTGCTGCCACAATTGACGATAAATCCAGCAGCCTTAATACATACCGGGTAAAAGGAATTTATCAATACACTGAAAACATCAGCGCCTATCTGTCATACTCTTTTTTAGAATCCAAAATGAAATATTCCTACGACATGGCGGGTACGAAAATTAAAGTTGATGTCGACTCCGCCTGGTACGGCTGGGCGGTCGGGATGATTTATAAATTTTAAAAGCACTCAAAAGATGATGATGAGTGAAAAAAACCGGCTATTGAAGCCGGTTTTTTGATTCAAATGGCAAAAATTGGATAAAAAACGGCTTTGAATTCTTTTTGGCGGGATAAGATTTGATTGACATGAAAAAACTCTATGATATAATATAAGAGTTATTATGCAGAAGGTATGTGAGGTGACTGTTTTGAAAGAAGGAATTCATCCCCAGTATCATAAGGCGAAAGTGACATGCGCTTGTGGTGAAACATTTGAGACCGGTTCTACCCAAAAGGAACTTCGGGTGGAAATTTGTTCCAAATGCCATCCCTTGTTCACCGGCAAACAGCGTGTAGTTGATAGCGGCGGACAAGTCGAGAAGTTCAGGAAACGTCTGGAGAAAAAATAAGTTGGACAAACAGAGCTTCGAGCTCTGTTTTCTCTATATGGGATTAAAATCGTAATCTGGTATTCCCTGGGCTATAGCGCCGGGGGTTATTGATCCGATCTATCGGCTCTGAGCCGGTGGGATTTATGGATGAGTATTGATTTTTGCCATGGGTTTGGATAAAAAATAGGAAGGTGACTGAATGAAAAAGCAGCCCGATTTCCAGTATGGAGGGCAGGCCGTAATCGAAGGCGTCATGATGAGGGGACGCGATTACCTTGCTGTGGCGGTCCGTAAAAGCAATGGCGAAATCGTAATCAAAAAGGATCCGGTGGGAACCATCACCAAAAAATATCCCTGGCTGAAATGGCCTTTCATCCGGGGAGTCGTTTCTTTGTGCGAGTCTTTTGGAGTCGGAATGAGGGCTTTGCTGTTTTCAGCCGACCAATTCATGGAGGGCGAAGGGGAAGAGGAAACCAAATTATCTTCCTGGGAAACCACTTTGATGGTGGCGGTCGCCATCGCCATGTCGGTTTTACTGTTTGTGGTGCTCCCGTTGTTAGGCAGAATGCTGGTTAACCAGTTTATACCGGCCCAGAGTCACCTCTGGGGGAACCTGGTGGAGAGCGCTTTGAGAATGTTGATTTTGGTCGCCTATATCGCCGGAGTATCGGTGATGAAAGACATCCGGCGGGTTTTTGCATATCATGGAGCGGAACATAAAGTGATTAACACTTTTGAAGCCAAAGAGGATTTGACGGTTGAGAATGCCAGGAAACATACGACATTCCATCCGCGTTGCGGAACCAGCTTTCTATTGTTTGTGGTGATTGTCAGCGCGGTCTTTTTTTCCTTTTTGAAATATGATACGATCTGGATGCGTTTTGCAACCCGGATCTTGTTATTGCCGGTAGTGGCCGGGGTTTCCTATGAGATTATCAAATTTACCGGCAGACACCAAAATTTCTTTTTATGGCGCTGGTTGAGCCAGCCCGGTTTTTGGTTGCAAAAATTGACCACCCGGGAACCGGATGATCAGCAATTGGAAGTGGCCATCAATTCGTTGGTTGCCGTATTGCATGAAGAGGCGCCGGTTATTGTCGGCGGTAAAGTGTATGCCGCTGAGAAAGTTGAAATCGAAGCAGCTGCCACTTAATGGCTGGTAGCGATGATATTATGGAGATACTATGTTAGATAAGTTGGCGTCCATTGAAGAAAAATATCGGGAATTAACCGAACAATTAAGCGATCCCGAAGTTATTGCCCAGCCTCCTTTGTTTCAGAAGTTGGCCAAGGCCAGCGCCGCCATAAGTGAATTGGCATCCACCTATCAGGAATATAAACGAGTGCACGAGGATATCCTTACCGCCTCTGAAATGATGAAAGAGGAAACCGGCGCTGCGGCGGACCTTTTGTTTCAGGAAATGAAGCAGTTGGAAGCGGAAGAAGCCAAGCTTTTGGAACGGATCAAAATTTTGCTGCTCCCTAAAGATCCCAACGATGATAAGAACGTCATCGTGGAAATCCGGGCCGGCACCGGTGGCGAGGAAGCGGCTTTATTTGCCGCCGACTTGTTCCGGATGTATACCCGTTATGGCGAAACCAAGGGTTGGCATATTGAGATTTTGAGTTCCAGCGAAGCGGATAGGGGCGGTTTTAAAGAAATTATTTTTACGGTTGAGGGCAACCGGGTGTACAGCCGGATGAAGTATGAGAGCGGCGTTCACCGGGTGCAAAGAGTCCCCGAGACGGAAGCAAACGGCAGGATTCATACTTCCGCCGCAACGGTAGCCGTATTGATTCAGGCCGAAGAGGTCGACGTGGATATTAACCCGAATGACCTGCGGGTCGATGTTTTCCGGGCCGGGGGCCATGGCGGACAGTGCGTCAATACGACGGACTCGGCCGTCCGGATTACCCACTTACCTACCGGACTGGTGGTCATTTGCCAGGATGAAAAATCCCAATTGAAAAATAAAGAGAAAGCGATGAAAGTGCTACGGGCCAGGCTCTATGAAAAATTCAGCAGCGAGCAGCATGAAGAAATGGCGCAGGCCCGCAGGGATATGGTAGGCTCGGGGGACCGCAGCGAGCGGATACGCACCTATAATTTCCCCCAGAACCGTTTGACGGACCATCGCATCAACTTGACAGTATACCATTTGGATTCGAATATTGAAGGAAATCTGGATGAGGTCATCGAGCCGCTGATTACCGCGGCCCAAGCCGAACTTTTAAAAAATGTCGACCAACAATAATCTGACGATAGGGGAAATTATTTCTAAAACAACCCCTTTTTTTGCTGAAAAAGGAATACCCGGTCCCCGCCTGGAGGCCGATTTGCTGCTGGCTCATATATTGGATTTGCCCCGGGTTCAGCTTTATTCCCAGTGGGATCGCCCGCTCAATCCCGGGGAAATCCAAAAATACCGGGAAATTATCGTGAAAAGAGTCGGAGGCCAACCACTGGCTTATCTGACCGGTAAAAAATCCTTTTTAAGCTGGGATCTTACGGTTACTCCGGATGTGTTGATCCCCCGCCCCGAGACGGAGATCTTGGTCGAAGCCGCCTGCGATTTGTTCAAAGAACGCCAAGTCCAGATCCGCGGCATTGATGTAGGCGCCGGGAGCGGAGCTATTGTGATTGCCCTCGCCAAACTGTTGAATCAAAGCCAGTGGCTGGCGGTGGATATTTCCGAGAAAGCTCTGAAGATTGCCTCCGAGAATGCCGGGGTTCTAGGGGTCGATAGCCGGATCACATTTTTACATGGTGATTTGTTAGACCCTATATTGAATGATGTTGCATCTGGAGCCCGGTTCGATCTGGTTGTTTCCAATCCTCCCTATATTCCATCGGAAGAGATCGCCAAATTACAAATCGAAGTGCGTCAGGAACCGCGGTTGGCTTTAGATGGCGGTATGGACGGACTGGATATCTACAGACGGTTATTTCCCCAAGTGAATAAAGTCCTTTCAACAGACGGTTACTTTATTTTTGAACATGGAGACGGACAGGGGAGCGCATTAAAAACCCTGGCCTCAGAAAATGGTTTTACCAGTGAATCTCTAAAAGATCTGGCCGGGAGGGAACGGGTTCTTATTTGCCGGCCCGGTAAAGAAAATGCATGAATTAGCATTAACTGAGAAAATGTTTAAAATCGTGTTGGACGAGGCCCGCTCCCATCAAGCCAGGCGGGTGACGAAAGTGACTATTTCCATCGGCGAGCTTTCGGGGATCGTCCCTGGTTCCGTCGAAACCTACTTTCAGCTTCTTGCCAAAGGCACGGTCGTCGAGGGAGCCGATTTAGAATTCAACCGGGTTTCGGCCCGTTTATTTTGTATACATTGCCAAAAAGAGTTTACCAAAAAAGCCGCGGATTTTACCTGTCCGGACTGCGGCAATTTAGCCCGTTTAACAGAGATAGGGCAGGGATGTTTAGTAGAAAGCATGGAGGTGGATAATGATGAAAATTGAAATTGAACAGGATTTATTTGAAAAAGAAGCTCAATTGGCAGCGGCCAATGCCGAATGGATGAAGGAAAGGGGCCTGATGGCCCTCAATTTGATGGGAACCCCCGGGGCCGGTAAAACCAGTATTATCAAAAACACCGCCCGTTTGCTGAAGGTCCCCATGGCTGTTATTGAAGGAGATCCGGCCTCCAGTATTGATACGGATTTATTAAAATCAGCCGGGATTCCCGCTTATCAAATCAATACCGAAGGGGTCTGTCATTTGGATGCGGCCATGGTAGCCGATGCCCTTCATAAATTTGAAGTAGCGCCGCGAACCGTACTGTTTATTGAAAATGTGGGGAATTTAATTTGCACCGCCAGTTATCCTTTGGGTGAATCCATCCGGGTGGTGGTGGTAGGCGCCAGTGAGGGCGACGATAAACCCTTTAAATATCCGGATATTTTTCAAACCGCCGACGTAGTCATATTAAATAAAACCGATTTGGAGTCGGCGGTTAACTTTAACCTCAAACGTTTTTATGAAGGGCTCAACAGCCTGAAACCGAAGCTTCCGGTGTTTGAAGTCTCATGTAAGACCGGAAACGGACTGGAAGCCTGGGTGAATTGGCTGGCGGTTCAAGTGGCCTCCTATTGGGCCGGGTGAGTGTCATGGAACGGCGGCATTTAAATATTAGCGGTTTGGTGCAAGGGGTTGGTTTCCGACCCTTTTTGTATAACCTGGCCGTCGGGGAAGGGCTTACCGGATGGGTCCGCAACAATTTCGGCGGTGTGGAGCTTGAAATTCAGGGGGAGCGATCTAAAGTCCTCTCGTTTTTAGACAAGCTGTCTCCGAAAGCGCCCCCCGCTGCTGTCATTGACTCCATAAGGGTTACGGAAGTTCCGCCCCTGTCTGAAACGGAATTTGTAATTGTAAAGAGCGAATTCGGAGCGGTTAGCGGTTCGCCATTGCCGGACCAAGGAATTTGTAAGGAGTGCGCCGAGGAAATTAGCCGCGGGGATGATCGCCGTTACGGATATTTTTTAAATAGCTGCACAGTCTGCGGTCCCCGCTTTTCGATCATGGACGGCCTGCCCTTCGACCGTCAAAGGACTTCCATGGCGAAGTTCCCATTATGTCCAAAATGTCAGGCTGAATATGATTCCCCGGCCAGTAGACGTTTTCACGGCCAAACCATTTCTTGTCCGGAATGTGGCCCCGAACTTTGGTTCACCAATCCTCCGGGAGAGAAAGTCCCCGGAGATCCCCTTCGCAACGCCGGTGAAATCCTGCGAAAAGGAGGCATCATCGGTATAAAGGGCGTTGGCGGGTATCATTTGGCCTGTTCGGCAGGAAATGAGCAGGTTGTTCAGAGGCTCCGGAAACTCAAGGGCCGGGATAACCGGGCTTTTGCGGTGATGTTCCGCGATTTGGAAGCGGTAAGAGACCAATGCGAGCTTGGTCCGGAAGAAGCCGCGGCCTTAATTTCTCCGGCCCGGCCGATTCTTTTATTAAAACAGAAGAAAACCGGCAATATCGCTCCTTCGGTGAACCCCGGTTTACGGGAGCTCGGGGTGTTTCTTCCTTACACCGGCATACATCTGGGGATATTCAACCGGTTAGCCCTGGACGGTGAAATGCTGGCCCTGGTTATGACAAGCGGTAACCGCTCGGGGGAACCGCTGACCATTGAGGATTGTTCGGCTTTTCAGGAATTGGCTTCAATGGTTGACGGCTTTCTGGTTCATAACCGTCCCATCTTATGGCGCTGTGATGATTCGGTGCTCCGTTTTGGCCAAGGCAAGCTGCTGGGTATCCGCCGTTCAAGGGGATACGCGCCATCGCCCGTGAAGGTCGGCGCTTCGATGGCCCCGCTCCTGGCCTGTGGAGCCCAACAAAAGAATGTTTTTGCCCTTACCAAAGGGGATCGGGTTTTTTTAAGCCCTCATCAGGGCGATTTGGATCAGTTGGCAACATTTATCAGTTATCAGGAAACCATTCAGCGCTTTCAGCGTTTATTAAAATGTGAACCGGAATGGGCGATTCATGATCTCCATCCGGACTATCATTCAACGTTGTTTGCCCATAAAACAGCATTAAAAACCATCGCTGTCCAACATCATTTGGCCCATCTGGCCAGCGTGATCGCGGCCTGTCAGATCAAGGGACCCATCATTGGTGTCGCTTTTGACGGATCCGGCTACGGCATGGACGGCAAGGTGTGGGGCGGCGAATTTATAAGCGGCGGGGAGACCGCCTGGAGGAGAAACGCTTATTTCAGTTACTATCCAATGCCCGGCGGCGAAGCGGCCATCAGGGAACCCTGGCGGATGGCCGCCTCTTATCTGCAATCGCACCGCCCGAATGAGTTATTGAAATGGCTCACTGAAAACAATCTGGATCACCAGTGGCTTTCTTTACAATCAGTAATTAAACTGGGGATTAACACGCCGTATACGTCATCAGCCGGACGGATTTTTGATGGAGTAGCCGCGCTCATCGGCGGCCCTTTGACGGTTAGTTATGAAGGGGAAGCTGCTGTTTGGCTGGAAAATATAGCGGACAACATTCCCGGCGGGATGTACCGGTACCGTATTGAACAGGCGGAAGAGGGGTTCCGGGTAGATCCGGGACTGATTATCGCTCAGGTTATGGATGATTTGGGGGACTGTCTGCCGGGGGAAATCAGTATCAAATTTCACCGGACCATGGCGGAACTCATTGCCGAAACGGTGGGACGGATTCATGTTCAGAACGGATACCGCCAGGTCGTATTAAGCGGGGGAGTTTTTCAAAACCGTTTGTTGCTTGATCTCACTGTCCAAATATTACATAGTCATGGATTCGAGGTTTATATCCCGGAGCTCGTCCCGTTGAATGACGGCGGGATCGCTTTGGGGCAGGCTTATTTGGGCAATTTAATGATTGAAAGGGGAATTACCGATGTGTTTAGCAGTTCCCGGTAAACTTATGAAGATAGAAGGCCATCAAGGTGAAGTTGATTTCTCGGGAGTTTGCCGTCAGGCTGATCTGCGATTGGTCCCTCAAGTAAAGGTAGGAGATTTTGTACTGGTTCATGCCGGATGCGCCATTCAAATTGTACCGGAAGACGAAGCCCTGGAGACTTTGAAATTGTTCCATGAAGCGATGGGTGAGGAAGGCGCAAATGAAAAAGAATCGTTTGGGGTTTGGGAAAAATGAAGGAAATGGACCTGCCCGCGCTCATCCGCCGCTTTCAAGAAAATTACCGTGACAGCCGGTTTACCCTGATGGAAGTTTGCGGGACGCATACCCATGTGATCCGTAAAGCCGGCATCCATCAGTTGCTGCCCAAAGGAGTCCGCCTGTTATCGGGACCGGGTTGTCCGGTATGCGTTACCGGCAGCGGCTATATCGAGCAGGCCGTCACTCTAAGCCGTGAGCCCAAGATGATTATTACCACATTCGGGGATTTATTGAAAGTTCCCGGAAATACCGGAACCTTGGCGGAAGCCCGGGCGGATGGAAGCCGGATACGGGTGATATACTCTCCATTGGATGGGGTAGAGCTGGCCAAATCTCATCCCGAAGCTGAAGTTGTATTCTTGGGAGTGGGTTTTGAGACCACCGCGCCGGTAATTGCCTTGGCGGTTCAAACCGCCAGGGAGCAGGGAGTCAAAAACTTCTCGGTTCTTCCGGCCTTTAAAATTCTGCGGCCAGCCCTGGAAACGTTGTTGCAGGATCCTGAAATCAGAATCGATGGCTTGATCGCTCCGGGCCATCTCGGTGTTATTATTGGCGCCGGAGCGTTTGCTTTTTTGGTGGGGGAGTATCATTTGCCCACAGTAGTTACAGGCTTTAAACCGGGTGAGTTGTGGCTGGGGTTAACGGCGTTAGCCGGACAAATCGTCAACGGTAAGGTTGAACTGGAAAATATGTATCCCGGGGCAGTGCGGGAAGAAGGAAATCTTTCGGCGCAGCAGTTGATGAAAGAGGTATTTATACCGGAGGACACGGAGTGGCGGGGTCTGGGTGTGGTACCCGGGTCCGGATTGGGGTTCAGTTCGGATTACCTCCAATACGATGCGCGGGTCCGTTTCGGGTTGGCGCCCATCCCTTCGCTGGAACCTTCCGGTTGCCTTTGCGGCGCAATATTGCTTGGAAAGGAAGAACCGGAAAACTGTCCTCATTTTGGCGGCGACTGTAAACCCGATCACCCGGTGGGGCCTTGTATGGTTTCTTCGGAAGGAACCTGCGCCGCCCATTTTTATTATCCGAAACCGTAGGCCCTCACCCGCGCCTTCGGTCGAAGGCGCACCCTCTCCTAACGAAGCCGGGACATTATAGCTATTTCAAGGAGAGGGTTTACTTAAATTTCAGGCCGATCACCATAACTCCCTCCGGAGAGGGGCCGGGAGTCAATGTCATCAAGCTAAGCATTCATAAATAGGAAATGGCTAAAAATCTTTATGCTCATTCTGTCCACCCAGACCTAAAGTTCTGGGCTAGGCCTTAAAAATCATTCTAAACCCCGGACAAGCCGGGCTGGGTTTGTGCTTTAAGCTGCGTTTATAAAAATACACACCGAGGCCTGGAAGGCCTTTAGAATATTTTTAATATACCTAGCCCCATCGTTCACGTTGGGGTGGAGATGTAATCAAACATCTTTTTCCGGTTTTTTACAGCATAGCCTTATAACATTGGGGGAGCGGCTTGGCGGTTCATACCTGCATTAAGGTAGTTGGAGGTCCATCAAATCATGTTAATCCTGTCTGTTTCCGTTCTTTTCCTTAGGCCTCAGTATCATTTAACTATGCCCGCTCAGGCATTTACGCTGAAAAAAGATGAATTCAGGGCCTAAAAGCGACCCTCTCCCTTAAAGGGAACTGGCTCAAATTGAGGGCCAATCGTGATATTTCAAGCTTCGAAGCCCAACTCTCAAGACCCGAGAGTCGGGCACCCTTTAAGGACTCCCTTCCTCTCTCCAGCATCCAAAGTAAATTAACTTCATATAATGCCTATACTGCGTATAAATACCCATGCGGCCTAAAAATTCTTACCCAAAAGCTTTTCGGCTTCCGCCATATTTTTGATAATGGGTACCCCAAAGGGGCAGCGGCTCTCACAGCTACCACAGCCAACGCAATCACTTCCACTGTTGGGTAAGCTCAAATAGTGAGAGCGAATGGATGGCGGTATATTGGCGATATCTAAGCGAGCGATATCGAAATACTTGTTGACTGTCGCAATGTCAATCCCAACCGGGCATGGCTGGCAGTGGCTGCAATAAACGCAGTTTCCTTTAAAATCATTGCGCATCGTTCCAAGAATTTCAGCATAATCTTTCTCCGAATCCTCAAGTTCAAAATACCGCATAGCATTTAACATCTCGCCTGATGTCTGGCAACCCAGCAATACGCTGGCCACAGCCGGTCTTGACAATGCATAATGAATACATTGAGGCACGGTAAGTGGCTTGGCAAATGGAGTGTGTTCCGGTAAAAGCAATTTACCGCCACCCAGGGTTTTCATCACAGTAATGCCTATCTGTTTTTGGGTACATAGTTTATACAGTTCCGCTCGCTTGGGGTCAATTCCTCGAAATAGTTCAGGGTCAAAGCCATTTTGAAAATGATTAAAAATATATTCTTCCGATGGAAGCATGTCAAACGCAGGATTTATGCTAAACATCAGCATTTCCGGCAATCCGGTATGGATTACCTTCATCGCCGTCGCCGGATTATGGGAACTAAAGCCGATATGACCGATGTAACCTTGCTTTTTGAGGTGTTCTACATATTTGACGAAGTCTGTTTCAAAAACATTTTGGTAATCCTCATCCGAGTCAATGAAAAACATCATTCCCAAATCGATGTAGCCGCCAAAAGTACGCAAGATATCCTCAAAATACCGCCGTACTGTAGGCATATCCCGGCTTATATCATACTGCTGCCGAATATCTGTAGAACCGATATGCCCTTGGATCATGACATTTTTGCGTCGATTGCCTAACGCTTTGGCAATGTTTTCGCGAATTTCTTTCCCCGGCATGAACACATCCAGAATATTTACGCCCTGTTCAAGAGCGGCATTAATGGTTTCTTCAACCTGTGAATATGGCTTGCCGTCAAGATGTTCGCATCCAAGGCCGACCACACTGACCTTCAGACCCGTTTTGCCGAGTTCTCTAAATATCATTAAAGTACTCCTCCTTCGATATTGCGCAATGGAATAATTCGCTCCATAATCTTAATAAATTCGAACTCTCTTACCCATGCGAACATTGGTTAATTGAGCCCTCCAGACATAATCCGCGCCTAAGCCGGATTTATCTTCGAGTTTCCTTCCCCGGCCCGTCTCAGGACTTGGCGCGGGCGATTTGGGCCGGAAGCGCCGGAATTTCCCAGAATCATGACAATCCGGTGCGGAGCCTGCCACTGGTTGTGGATCGCGCGGTCGGCTCTTATCTGAAGGCTGTCCATGGAGGGCATGTGCTTTCAATTTTACTAAAACTTGATTTTTACTCCTCCCTGCCGCAACGATTCCCTAGCCAAAAAAATTAACCTCATTGAATCATATATACTTTCCAAATCCAGAACTTCAGATTTTTCCTTACTTCCGATACATTCCAACATGTGCTTACATTCGGCAAAGTAAGGATCATAGTCTGATATCTCCAACTTTGTTGTCTCTCCTGTCTTAGGATAAAATCGAACATCATTAACAGGTCCGTTACTACTCCAATACCAATTTAAGTCTATCGCTCCGGTCTCACCTATAACCTTAAACTTGTACTGAACGGAAAACTATCAGGCATTATGGTAGTCCCTTCTAACGATACTAATATATCATCATAATCTAATACTGCAACGGCATATTGTTCAATTTCTTCCGGTGAAGCAATCCCTTTACAAAATACAGAGCCGGGCTTACCCAACAACCAGTATATATAATCAAGATCATGTAACATTAAATCAACCACAATGTCTTTGCTTGCAAAATAATTTGGCGAACGTCTATTGGCAAACACAGCTTTTGGTTTTCCAATCTTTCCGGACTTAATATATTCGTAAATATATTTATATTGACTCTGAAAACGATTATATAAAGCAACCAATATTCTTTTTCCAGTTTTTTGGGCCACTAGCCGCATCTCTTCCATCTCTTCACCGGTATAACATAACGGTATCTCACAAATAACATCTTTTCCGGCTTCCAATGCTCTGATTACCCACTCGGAATGCAGCCTTACCGGGAGACACACATCAACAATATCTATATTTTTATCATTTAATAATTCCTGACAATCGGTATAGGGTTTTGCATTAATTGTTTTTGCCCATTCACAGGTTTTTGAAAAGTCTCTGCCACAAACTCCACTGATAACAACCTCTGGAATTTGCTTAAAGATATCTGCATGCATTTTCCCCATATTTCCTGTGCCCAAAATCCCAATCCGCATGGTATCTCCCCCCTTTAATTTATTTAATTAAGCCAACAGAATCACTAGCCTACCGGACGCGGGCGTACATTGTTTTTCGCCGCATGGCCGATAACGTCCGCCCGTTCCTGACGTTTTAAAAACCTAGTGGCGACGCCGACTTGGTTTTTAAAATGTGGGCGAGAGCGCTTCATGAATAAACTTCATTGAAACTCATCATGAATTGACAACTTCTTCGAGATAACTTTCTTTGACTATCCGAGCCCCGCCAGCAGGAACGGAGCTGTTCTCTGAAGTATGGCACATCGGCCTTAATTTGAAGCGGCTAGGATGGCCGCACTTTCATTCTTTTTTATTCTTCATCGCTATTTCCCAAACTATTTTCGGGTCTTTATACCTATTCATTTCATATTCTTTCAGGGTAATAATTTCCCAATTATTAAAAAGCTTTAAAATCTGCTCTTTGTCAAAAAATCTTTTAAATTTACCATTAATGTTATAAAAATCATCTTCAATTTCAATTCCTTGACCTGCCCCATGATTCATATCCTTAACCGAATTTACCCGACATATAAAATATCCACTTTTTAATAAGACTCTGGAAATATCGTTTATAATCTTATTTGTATCATTCCATGAAAAATAATGAATCGATAGATCGGCAATCAAAACACAAGCTATATTATCCTTAAAAGGTAAGCCGTCCAACATATTTAAAAATATGGTTTCCGGTTTTTCAATAAAGGACTTTAATCTATTCAGAGCCTCAATTGAATAATCACATGATATTACTTGAAACCCCCGCTCGGTTAGATATAAAGTATCGTTACCAAAACCACAACCCAAATCAATGATCGGAATATCTTTTGATTCATTCAAAAAATCAAGATATTTATCTAACCAATCATCATATTTTGGTTTCTCGGTACCCCAATTCAAAAATATTCTATTCCATTCATTTAATTGGTTGTCCATTCAGACCTTCCGTATAAATGTTTGATTTCCTTGCCCGTCACGATGACGGCAAACCGGTGCGCCCTATTTCAGAGATTGTCCACGAGTTGCAGAATTCGTCCGCGCCTAAGCCGGATTTATCTTCGAGTTTCCTTTCCCGGCCCGCCTCAGGACTTGGCGTGGAGCCTGCAACTTGTTGTTACACGACACGTGACGTCTTATATTGAAGGCTGCCGGGACGGCAGCCTCTTTCAAACTAATTACTTAATGCGTTGTTAACATTATTTACAGGTGAACTTTCAATATAAAACGTATCTTGGCTTAAATCCGCTCCACACTTCCATTTAATGGTTCCATCTTCAATAAAAAAATCATTGAATTCTTTCTAGTCGTTCAATGGTTGAAAAACCGGATAGCGAAGATACGGCTTCAAATCAAAAACCTTTTCCTCATCATTGGTAAATTTTATTAATAATTTATGATCATCTAAAGCTTTGGCTTCTTTGACATTGGGACTTTGCATTAAAATTTCCCCTTTCTCGCATCCGCAAAATTATAGTCCGCTAGGCTCAATTTTTTCGACATATTCTCCGGCAACTGCTTTATTCCATCTATCCCAGATTTCTTCTTTATGAATAATCATCCAAGCCTTAATGAGTTCTTTCTGTCTGGCATTCAGTTTTCCTTCCAACACCTTGCCATTTGCTATAGCTACTGAAGCCCTTTCACCACTTGTTAGTATTACATGAAAATGAGGCTCTTTTCATTTAGCCCTTTAACCAATTTCTCTTTTGGTAAATGAAGTGATTCTTTGAGATATCACTGCATCCCTTCGGCTGCAATTCTTGCTTTAGGTCTGCTATTCCTATAAAAACTTTTTAAGATAAATCATATCAACAAGTTGTATGTCGCCCTCGAAAATAGGGTGGTCGTAATTGTCTGTAAAAAAATTCTTTACTCGATATGACTTTTCAAATCCACAACTTTCATAAAACGACAAGATTATCGGCGTTTCACCTGTCCCGACAAGCATTGTTTTGTAGTCGTTTTTGTAGAAATCAAAAATGAAATTTATCAATGCTCTACCGTACCCTTTGCCTTGATATTTCTCGTATGTCGCTATGTTTTTTAACTCGCAGGTTTCGCTATTTATCGGCGCTACAACGCAAACACTTTTCAAATCATCGTCATATAAAGCAAACAAGTCTCCACTCGGCAAATACTTGTCAATCATATTTTCCTGCTCGTCTGCAAACAACAATAAGTCAAGGAACTGTTTCTTATTTTCGATAATTTTTTCTATTTTCACCATATCTCTCCCCATCCTCACTTGCCTGTATCATTCTCTGTGTACATTTTGCCTTACTGTTACCAGTTTTGGCGCAACACTTGATGCGGGTGGCTGGTTAAACCTTACCCGGCAAGGACTTTCACCTTGCAAGAAACACCAAGCTTCGCTTGGCGTAGTAATGTTCGCGGGTTCCTGACGTGCCTGAGCTTACAAGGCGGCAACTTCATCGAAACACTTTCCCGCCGACTCGGTTAGCGAAGGCATGTGGCGCGGTTCTCCTTGAATATTCATCTTTGATCAACTTCGTGACATATCTGCCGCCCCCGAAGCGGGAACCCTCGCTGTTAGCTGCTGTATCGTTTAAGTTAGTCTATTTTATATACACCCTGATATTCGGATTTTAGCATTTGCGCAATTTTCCTCATTGCGGTATATACACATTCTTCATCCCAATGATCCTCGTTATGATTATTTTTCTCCAGCTGAAAAGGGGGCCCTATATTGACTCTCACTGTTGCATGCTGTGGAGTTTCCTTACCCATGTCATTCTGGTCGACCGGCAGCAAGATCTCTGTTCCCTCAAGTGCTATTGGAACAATATCAGCCTTAGCGTGTCTTGCTAATAGTAGAAACCCCTTTTGACCCTTTATCATGGACCCAGATCTGCTTCTTGTCCCCTCAGGGAATATCAAAATGGATTCCCCCATACTCAATACAGCTAGAGCCTTTTTTATCCCATTTCTATCCGCTGAATTCGGACTTATGGGAATATGCTTAACTGTTTTCAGGAATATTGATGTAAGGGGATTTGCGTTCAACTTTACGCCCGCCATGAAGGTGACATTATTTTTCTTAAGTACCTTATTGAGAACAATGCCATCCATATTACTTAAATGATTGGCAATAAATATTGTTGGCTTGCCTATCCGCTCAGACAGGAGTTCATTTCCCGTCACCTCTAGCATTGCATATTTATTAAGAAAGAATTCACATGCTTTACTGCTAATCCATCGAATGATACTTTCCGGGAGTATGTTTATAATTGGCGCCAGTACACGTAAAGTTCTCATTAATACCTCGTATAAGAGTGTTTTTAAGCTATCTATATTTTGCTCTCAAAATAAAACTTCATTGAACTGGTCTGATCTTTTTACTAAAGTAACTATTGGTTTCATAAGGTTTTATTTTTTGATAATAATTTTCATCCATAATCATTTTGTCCCTGTGCATATTACTTTTATAAAACCAAATCACCAACGGCTCAACTCTGTAAAATTCATGTTCTATCTCATAAAAGAATTTATAGTCGGGAAACTTCATCAGGTATTTTCTAAAATATTCCTTATATTCTTCAGAATCATTATGAATTAAATGCGCCGTACCGTGAATTTGAATATTATCTATGCACATTGCGACCTGCGAATTGGTTTTAACATATTTACCCTTTAACGTGTCACTGTACGTACCAAAATATAAATTCAATTTTTCAGAGTAATATGCAACTGTCGCATTATCAACATTCGTATTATTCGAAGTAGCAATGGCGCAAAAATATTTTTCTTCTAATGTCTTTTCAATTTTTTCTCTCATTTGATCCATATTAATGACCCTCTACTATCCTATTTATGACTAAATAAACCTGAAATAAATACTCGCCACTCTGTTTGTTCCCCTGTGTTCAATTCTTCATCCAAAAAACATTCCCCATTCACCTGTAATTTCCTGCCATTCTTTCAGTTTGCCGGAAATATTCAAACTATTGTTAAAAAAATATCCCTTAAGCTACAGATTCCCGGGAGGTTTTGCCGGTAATCGTTTGCGTTTCACATAAGCCAATGTATAAAAACGGTATTCCGAGTACAGTTCCTCAGGCATCTCAACCTTAACCACCTTTGGGCCATGCTGTGCGGATATCAGAAGCTGCGGGAGAGAGGGATGAGGTCGATTAGCGAATTTTATTACAAATCATCTTTGCGATATCGATTGAACGCCTTTTTCTGACTATCCAACTAACTCAGGAAAAGTAATGGGTTTAGCGAGCAAACAGCAATCTAAAAGGTGATTAAAAAGTTGATTTTTGAATTTGCGCCGGTTGAACCGGTAAGCAAACTCATTGAGAAACAATTGAAGATGCTTGGAATTCAGTCCGTGAAAAGTCCCCCCGATTACGGCTTTCGCATTTGATAGGATAGTATGGAGCCATTTCAAATGGTCGGGATTGACCAGAGGAACGGGTACTGTTGAAATAGGCGTAAAGTCATTAAACGCCGGCTTATAATGGGATTTATCATTGTCAGCGCAAACGGTGGACTCCGATTCGAAGTTGACTTTGGCAAAATCTATGATCGTACTGGGATTCAGGTCTTTGACTACCTGTAATTTAACAAACAACGGATGCCCCAAATTATTCAGAGATAACGCCGCCAAAACCTTGGTTTTTTTAGTACCGCGCCCCCGTTTACCACCCTCGGCCGGAGAGCCAAAAATGGCATCGCCCAGTTCAATCAGCCCTGCTAATGTATACTGAGAATCGCGTTCACCCATTGCCTTTTGAATTTTCTTATGCATTGTCCAGGCCGTTTGATAACACATATGTAATTCCTCGGAAAGAAATAAGGCCGAAACGCTGCGTTTATCTTGGGACATCAGGAAAATGGCCCAAAACCAAGTAACCAAATCCTTTTGTGCCCTTTCAAAAATGGTACCTGCTTTAACGCTGGTTTGATGCCCGCACTGCGTACATTCGTATAAGGGAAGTTTACGGGTTCTGATTTCATAGGCCCGGTTATTTTTGCAGCGAGGGCACTCAAAACCATGAGGCCATTTACGCTCGTATAGATACTTATGACAAGCTTCTTCTGTATTAAATCGTTTTTGAAGTTCCAGAATATTGATGGATGCTTGTTGCGCCATGGATATCACCTCCAAACATACGTTTGAATTCATTATACCAAACATTTGTTCTGAGGGCAATGTTTTCCTGATACAATTGGATAATCAGCTTACATGCGACCTCTGACTTTGTTCTGCGGATATGGGCGCGCCTACCGCATGAACGCCTTCAATGACTCAACAACCTGAATTGACAGTTTCTTCGATTTAACTTTCTTCAACAACACGCGCCCCGCCAGCTTGAGTGCTGTGTTAGTCCTCGTCTCCTCCCAACTCAACAGCCATGGAGGGCGTCAATAACAATTTAAAATGGCAAATCAAAATCTTCTTCATCTTTTTCTTCTTTATTTTCACTTTCCGGTGATTTGAAACATTCATAACCGTCCCATAAATCTTCCCATTCAACTCCATAAGCAGCTCCACCCGCCGTATATCCGGCAATATAACTAAACCATTCATTCGATTCGCCCAGATTATTTTCTTGCTCCTTTTCCATTCTTTTTTGTTTTGCCAATAATGCTTTCCTATGTTTTGCCTCTTCCTCTTTTTTATATTGCTCAATACGCTCGTCACGGATATCGTAACCTAATATTCTAAGTTCCAGCGCCGCACATAAACAGCTTACCCCGAAATGTCTACTATATCCCCGGATAACACTTTTTCCTTCATATGTCGGCAACCAACTTTTTGCCGATTGTAATCGCGCCGGGCGTTTCATCCTTTTGCAACCCGGGCCGAGATATCTATGGTGTTTTTTCTTTTTCACCTACTGATTCCCCACTCATGTTGTTTTGCTTTTCGAAGCGGCACGAACTTATGAGATGACGACTAACGTCCCCGCATTACCGACACCGCTGGGCCTTAGTATATTCGACTTAGGTCCGGCGAGGTGGCGTGATTCTTCATAAAATCAACCTCTTGAAACACTTCGTGATACCGCTTGCTTCTTTCCAATACCCAACTTCGAATCATCGCGCCCGTAAGCAGTGAAGTAATAAAATCCTTTTGCCATGCGTTGCTTGAGACCCCACCTCTTTGTCTCCTCCCCGGAACGGCCTGTTTGGCCGTAACGGAGAGGAGATAGGCTAATGCTTTATGGCCTATTTTGGACTCTTT
>JAEZCE010000033.1 GCA_023429995.1 Bacillota bacterium
ACTTATGCCGGGTCATTGCTGGAAGTATTCGTTACCCAAGCGGAAGCCGTTTTTAAGGTTCTTGAAGGAGATGCCGTTGTTCTTGATGTTTACGGGGAAAAGGTAAACATTACGGCGGAAGGTGTAACCATCAAAAGAAAATAAAGAAGTCAGCCATCTTGTTTCTTGGAGTCATGGGGGATAATCTGAATGATTCGAGTCGATCGGGACCGTAATATTTGGGTATTGGAATGTGAGAATACTGCGTATGGCATGGGATTAACTCCGGAAGGCGCGCTGGCGCATATTTATTTTGGAGAAAAATTGCCTTATCTTTCGGATTACCCGGATCCGATCCCTGCGGCGCGCTACCCCTTTACTTTTGGAAACGATATCTATGCCGAGGAATATCCGGCATGGTCCGGGGCGAAATATTCAGAACCTTGCCTGAAACTAACTTATCATGACCATGTCAGGGATGCTGTTTTAAAATACCATCGTTATACCATCGAACAGGATAGGCTGGTATTGTATCTCAAAGACAGTTATTATCCTTTGGAAGTAAAGCTGACCTATTCCTTAATCACCCATTGCGACATGATTGAAAGAACGGCGGAGATTATGAATAAAGGTGATGGTGAGATAATTCTGGAAGAGGCGCTCACCGGCGCAACGTATCTTCCAAAGGGTGAAAATTACCGGCTTACTTATTTAACCGGGAAATGGGCCGGAGAAACTCAAATCGGTCAAGTGATGCTTCCCGATGCCAAAATAATACTGGAAAGCAGAAGGGGTACCACCAGCCACTTTGCAAATCCTTTTTACGCATTGGATAAAAACGGCCAAGCAACGGAAGATACCGGTGAAATTTACTTTGGCGCTTTGGCATACAGTGGTAACTGGAAGATCGTGATAGAAAAAGATAAGTTCAATTTGGTTAAAATCAGCGCCGGGATTCAAGACTTCGATTTTTGCTGGGTTTTAAAACCCGGCGCCAACTTTGTGACGCCGAAATTTATCCTGGGGTACGCCAGTAGCGGGTTTGGATCGGTGAGTCGAAACATGCATCGATATCAACTCCAATATGTTCTTCCGGAACCCGGGCGGAATCAAATCCGAAAAGTTCTTTATAACTCCTGGGAAGCCACTTATTTTGATGTCAATGAGGAGCAACAAGGTAAGCTGGCTGAAATCGCCGCCGGGATCGGGGTTGAACTATTTGTGATGGATGATGGATGGTTCGGCAGCCGTAATCATGACCGGGCAGGCCTCGGGGACTGGTATGTTAATCCGGAAAAATTTCCCCAAGGCTTGAAAGGGCTTATTGATAAAGTAAACAGTCTGGGGATGGATTTTGGCCTCTGGGTGGAGCCGGAGATGGTTAATCCGGACAGTAATTTATACCGCGCGCATCCGGAATGGGTCTATCATTTCCAAACCCGTGAAAATACCGAGATACGGCAGCAACTGATTTTAAATTTAGCCAGGGAAGATGTCAGGCGGTATATCTATGGTTTTCTTGACAAACTGCTTTCTGAAAACAATATTCGGTTTATTAAATGGGATATGAACCGCAATTTCAGCGAACCCGGCTTTCCATCCGCTCCGGCCGGAGAACAAAGGGAAATTTGGGTCCGTCATATTCGGGGAGTCTATGAAATCGTCTCCGAGTTGCGCGCAAAACATCCGCAGGTAATCTTTCAATCTTGTTCCGGCGGGGGCGGCCGGGTTGACTTGGGAATCTTGCAATACTTTGACCAGGTCTGGACCAGCGATAACACCGATGCCTTTGACCGTCTCTTTATCCAGGAAGGATTTTCCTACCCTTACTGCGCCAAAATCATGGAAGCCTGGGTAACCAGTGGATTAAATTGGGTCAATCACCGGAAATTGTCCCTTAGATACCGGTTTCATTCAGCCATGATGGGTAATCTCGGTATCGGAGACAATTTGTTCGATTGGACGAATGCCGAGAAAGATGAGGCCCGGCAATTCATCGGGCTGTATAAAGATATCCGGGATATCGTCCAACATGGAAGGCAATATCGCTTGTTATCTCCTAAAGCTTGCCGTTTAGCGGCTCTGATGTATGTCAATGAATCCCAAACGGAAGCGGTTTTGTTCGCCTTTCTTCATTCCAATCATTTTGGGGATGAATTGCCGCGGATTTATTTGAAAGGCTTGAAAGAGGATGCCCTTTATGAGTTGGAAGGAAAACACCTTGTGTTAAGCGGTAAAGCCTTAATGAAGCGGGGAATCCGGCTTGAATTCGATGGAGACTTTGATAGTGAAGTGATTCGGATCCGGGTGAAGGAGGAACCCAATTCATGAGTTTTGTTTAAATAATGAGGAAAGGAATCCAACCCTGATACACAACGCTCAATAGTTTGTTTGACAGCATCCATTGATTATCCTACAATCCTGTGTGAATTCATGTCTACCCCCTATGATAAACCACCTTTTCACCAGCAACAACATAGATGATACCCTTGATACAGTTTGCGCTTGATAGTTATTGTTGACTTTTTGTTTGATTGCCCTGTGCTTAAAAGGCGTATATAGCGACGGCCAGGCTTGTGATTTCAAACTGGCGGAAGTCGTCCGATAACGATATTCCGTATCCTAAAGTAACCAATGGAAGCAGTTATTGTCCAAGGGAGGTGATAGTTTAAAAACAAAGAAGGAAATGTTTTACAGAATGTAAAAAAATTAGTAATTAAGGGAGGGTCAATCATGAAAAAAAGAACAATGGTTAAAAAGAGCCTAATAGGGCTGACAGCTTTGATGTTCATCGCATCCATCGCCGCGACCAGTCTTTTGTTCACACCCACAGTAAGTGCGGCCACACAGGCTTCTTATTATGTATCCCCCACGGGTAGCGACAACAATCCGGGGACTCTCAGCGCGCCTTTTCAAACTGTCGCGAAAGCCCGGGATGTGGTGCGTACCATTAATAGTGGCATGACTGGAGATATATACATCTATCTGAGAGGCGGTACGTATGGCATTACCAGCACCATTACTTTTGGACCCCAAGACTCGGGAACGAACGGATACAGAATATATTACCAGGCTTATCCGGGCGAAACGCCTGTTTTAAATGGCGCCGCCAAAGTTACAGGATGGACTCAACATAGCGGCAATATATATAAGGCTACCCTGAACCGTGCTACCAAATTACGGAATCTTTATGTGAACGACCAAAGGGCCTTGATGACCAGCAAAACCGTTACCGCCCGAGGCGGTTACGGGTCCTATACCATAACCTCCGGACAGGCCGGTTGGGCTTGGACAAGCGGCAGTAAAAGCGATGGGGTTCAGTATAACACCACGGATGTACCGGTTATCTCCAGTAACAAAGATGACCTTGAGATAGTCAACGGCACGACCTGGAATGAAAATATCGTTTGCACCCGGGATGTCATTACATCCAGTAATTATCGGGTATTCCTTTTGCAACAGCCTTACGGATCGATAGCGCAGACGCCGGGTTGGGGTGCAGCCTTTACTACCAGCGGTACTCACACGATCTATAATGCTTTCGAATTTTTGAATTCTCCGGGACAATTTTATTTTGACAAGACGACTAAAACGCTTTATTACTATATTCGTTCCGGTGAGAACATGGCGACGGCCGATGTTGAAGCGCCGGTTGTCGAGAAGCTGATCGATATCGCCGGAACCTCAACCGCCAACCGGGTTAAAAATATAACCTTCCAAGGCATTACTTTTGAGAATACCGATTATAGCCTGGTTAATGTTGGAGGGTCTTACGGCAAAACCACCTGTCAAGGCGCAAACGCTTTTATAGCCTTTTATAACGACAATTGGCACAATACCAAGTATGCGCTGCTGGATACATTACCCGGAATGATCAATGTAAGCAGCAGCGACTCAATCAATTTTATCGGCAATATCGTGAAGCATAGCGGCAATGACGGAATTACCATGGTCAACGATGTTATTAATTCCAATATTACCGGCAACTATATTACGGATATCACCTCAAGCGGCATAACGGTAGGCCATCCGCAACATGTTTATATTGGAGACGGGGGATCCGGAACTCATGAAAAATACGCTCCCGGGGTAGAAGGTGTTTGTACCAATAATACCATCACCAATAATATGTTGTACAACATAAGCACTGCTCCCGGCTTTGGAGGATGCGCCGCCATCACGGCATATTTTGTAGATACGCTCAGAATCACGTATAACCAAGTTCAATCAACAGCCTATAATGGTATCCATTTGGGGTGGGGCTGGTGTAATTTCTTAGACTCAACGACCTGTAAGAACAACACCATAAGTTATAACCGGATTATTAACCCCTTAACCAGGCTTCATGACAGCGGAGGAATCTATACCATCGGTCAGATGCCGGGGACCAACATCAATCAGAACTATGTCCGCGGGGTTCCTTCGAATTCCACCGGGCCTACCTATGGTTTGCACAACGATGAAGGAACTGCCTATATCATCGAAAATGATAATGTGCTCGATATTGATCCGGGAGTAACTTATACCATTAATTGTGAGGATTATGGGCAGAAACACGATTTAACCATTTTAAGAACCTATGCGACCGTAAATAAAATGGGCAAAAATCCTCCCAATAGTGTCATTGACCCGCCGGTTGCGGTTCCGGATAATGTATGGCCTTTGACACAGTATAATACCTGTTTGAATTCGGGAATTCAAGAAAGCTACCGGAGCCTTATACCGGGTAATCTGCTTTCAACACAGGATTATGTATTTCCGGCAAGTTGTTACCTGGCAGCAGGGACTACCGTAAACATCAGAAGTAGCGGGGATTCCGGAAATATGGTATGGTTTGCCCCTGCAGGAACAACCAGTTTTGTTGAGGGGCCTACTATGACCAAAGCTGCGGGAATTGCGACGTCGATTACAGCTCCGGCTACCTCGGGGACATACAAGTTGTGCATCGTGAATTCCTCAGGAACAAAGATAGGCGAGTCTACAGCGCTCCTCAGAGTGAGTGGAGCCGCTTCGCAGATTGAAGCGGAAAAATATACGAGCCAGTCGGGTGTTCAAGTCGAAAACTGCAGCGAGGGCGGGCAGGATGTCGGGTATATTGAGAATGGAGATTATGTTGTTTACAATAACATCAATTTCGGTAGCGCAACCACGGGCTTTATGGCTAGAGTAGCCAGCGGCGCCGGCGGAGGCAATATTGAGATCCGGCTTGATAGCATTACCGGCACTTTAATCGGGACTTGTTCGGTTGCCGGAACCGGCGGTTGGCAGACTTGGACTACCAAAACCTGCAAAGTCAGCGGAGCAAGCGGAACCCATAACGTTTATTTGAAATTTACCGGCGGAAGCGGGTATTTACTTAACGTGAACTGGTTCCAATTTACCAGCAACTGATCAATGGGACAATATCGGGATACTTAATGGAATTGGACTGGCTTACTCCAAATGAGCCAGCCCTTTTCTTATCAATATAAAAAATATTCTATCAAAAAAAAAAATTACTCATTTCGCCGGAAAATTAATTTCTCTATAATAAAAGTATCAACCCCATATAACAAAGGGATCAATTTAATTTTTAAATGGTAATTTTATCCATAAATGGAATGTGGTGATTCATTAGGAAACTCGTTTTAAGTTTACCTCCTTAGTGAATGATACGAAGTCTTGGAACCTTTGCGAAAATATTTTTGACAGACACTCTCCTCCGTTGGATCCTATTTTTTCCGTCCCGGTAAATCGACCCTATCGGCGTCTCACATCGCAAGATTGCTTATCCCAAACTAAATGACATTTTCCCCAATAACAGTCCATGATAATCAAGATCAAATCGAAAGATGTTGAATCAATTTGGAATGAATGAAAACTGAGCTTCACAAAGTAATCGTGATAGGAGGTGAGGGGATAAAATTTTCAAGCAATGACCAAGTGTCCGATTCCTAAAGATTAAAAAAATCAAAATTCGGGAGGTTTTAGGTGATGAAAAAAAGTTCTAAACTGATATTAGCGATTTTTTGCATCGTGGTAATGGCATTGTTAGCCACTCCTATATTTGCGGATTACCCGCTTTTAACCACTCTAAACTACCAAGCCGATCCGTCATGTCTTGAGTATAACGGCACACTCTACTCCTACTGGTCTGATGATGATGACAATAATGGTTCCTATTCAATGCATCATATTGTCTGTATGTCAACAACCGACTTAAAACACTGGACTTATTACGGGTCGGTTTTTCAGGTGCCCAATGATGCCTCCTGGGCTTATAATTGTTGGGCGCCGGCAGTGGTATATCGTAACGGTTATTTTTGGATGTACTTTGGTAATGGCGGCGGCGGGATTGGAGTGGC
>JAEZCE010000038.1 GCA_023429995.1 Bacillota bacterium
TTGGAAAAATTGTTCTGGTGCTTGATAATGCCCGAATTCATCATGCTAAGTTGCTTAAACCCTTTCTGGAAGAAAATCAAAACCGTCTTATACTTATGTATTTGCCACCCTACAGCCCGGACTTGAATCTTATCGAAGGGCTTTGGAAATGGCTTAAGGAAAAGGTTGTCTATAATGTATTTTATAAGTCAGTGCCCGAAATTTGAGCCAATGTCAATTCATTTCTTCTTTATGTTGATGCCAATCCGGACTTAGTCATTAATCGATTATGCTGTGTCCTGTAAAAGTTACATAACTTTTCTCAATTTATATATTTACAAAAAACAATTGTACTATGACCGATAACTTTCAAAGCCAATTAACATTTGAAAAAGGCATACCTTCATCTGGCCAGCACTTAAGAGCCTAGTTAAAAGCATTGATTCACGCTAATGTTTTGATAAGTTATTCATCTCCCTTATCCTAATCTTCAATAGCTTTTTCACATGCAAGATTCGACAGCTTCTTCGAAGTTTCTGTCAGATGCAATCAGGATGATAATATTTTACAGCACTTATTTAAATAGAGCTTTAACTATTTTGCTATATAGTATAAAATAATTGCATCTGCACTATTTTTTGTTTCACTATGACAAATGTTAGACAACAGCGGTGATACGACTCCGCCTTGGGGCGCGCCAATTTCGCTTGAATAGAGGTCTCCTTCTTCCAGGATACCCGCGGTAAGCCATTGCCGAATCAGTTTTTGCACTCTTGGGTCTGTCACTCGTTGTTCCACCAGGTTCATTAGCTTTTGATGGTTGATGCTTCCAAAGGAGATTCAATAATGGCATTTTCATTTAACCCATTGTGGAAATTACCGATCGATAAAGGGATGACCAAGAAAAAGCTACGAGTTACACTGAAACTTTCTCCCAATACGATGGCTAAAATGAGCAAGGGCGAGTATGTTTCAATGGAGGTATTACATAGAATTTGTGAATATTTTGAGGTTCAATCATTATACACAATCTTCCACGAAAAAATCCACCCGCCGGGTGCCGATGTCATTGCCCCGGTAATAAATTAACATGGATTTCTCCCGTTCAAAATTCAGTCCTTCGGCTTCCATTTCCAGAGCTAAAGCTCTTAAGCTATTGATCCAAGATGCTAACGATGAGCATATCATGTTTGATATCACGATGTGGCTAGTGCAAAAATGGGGCAAAAGCTCCAGGCATCCGGCCAAAGCTATGGCGGGTTTAGTTACAAAAATCCACAACCCAAGCTCTGCAACGGATCCGCCTGACCTATAGACATTTAAAAGCAAAACCGGAAACTCCCAAACCAGTTGAAAGCCTCTCGTCTTCGATTCTACTTATTCTATTCTGCCTTGTTGTTCTTGATAAAGCTTTGGCAGAAAAGCTGCTAAATTGTTATATTCGCATACATTGTGCCGCGCTAAGCCCTGCGGTATGACGGAAGGAATTTGAATATTGGGCGGCAATACCAAACATGGTTTTTTTTCAATCATCTGGTAGCCAATCCAAAAGCGGGAACGAAACTCCACCCCATCCGCAATTTCACGCACAAAATGCAACATGAAAGCTGGAGCTTTAGGCGCATCCGCTGGAGCCTGTATCGAAGCGGAAAGGCCATTTCCCGCAATAAGAGTGCCGAAAAACGGAGTTTTGCAACCCTCCACAGCAAAGCCGACCTCTTCCGGTGTTAAAAAATGAATAAAAATGTTTTCGGGTCCATTTCCTGTATCCTCTACGACATGATGGGTAAGGCCCTGAAACTTTTGTGTTAGCGGTAGACTTTGGTCTAGCACTTTCCTGCGATCTTCATCCATAATGGAAATACCATAATGGCCTTCAGGCCACCATAACTTATAACGCAAAGGCTCTAAGCTATGCCAAGCAAACCACCAATTCACCATATCAACCGTTACACCAGGCATTACTGTGTGATTGGCCACATAACCAGCTCCATTCGAAAGAACACACCAGCCGCTTTCGACATCAAAATACCCAGGATTCAGTAACTCATCTAGATTTTCAACAGGCAGCGCCTTCTCTGGCGCAACCGGTATTTCATGCAACGCCAATTTTTCAGGTGCAGGCACAGCAGGTTCATAAAAATACTTCGCATACGATTTGGTTTTTTCTTCATCCGTCAAATCATTAAGATTATTCATAGCACCATCCCCTTTATTTTCTCTCCCATTAATTCTTCCATAAACGCAAAAGTTGGTACCCAATAAACATGCCTACCGCTCCCAAGATTCCCGGCAGGGTCGGCGGAGCTGGCAACGGCAGCTTGACAAAGCCAAAAATAGCACCAACGATCAAGCCCCCGGACAAAGCCAAAATTGCTTCTGTCATACGCAATTTCCCCTTATTTCTTCTCTATTGTCGCCAGTTTGTACGCAGTATACTTTTTACATTTTTCTTCAATGATACCAATATTGTTAAAGTATTTTTTCATCGTATCTTGTATTTCAAAAAAATGATCCTTGGCGCCGCTGCCATTGAGCATGGATTTTCTATGCCCGTTTGGTTCGATCACAAACTTCCATTTTCCCCGTTCATCCTTTTCCAGATCACCACCACAGTGGCAGATAGGACACTCAATGGTAAATCCTCCATCATTCCAATACGGTCCACCCAGTGATAGTACATTGGAGTGGCAGTTTGGGCACCATCCCAGGTCTTCATCACCAAGGAAGGAAACCTCCTCATAATTCTTACTACCATTCACAAGATTTTCGCCCACCTTAGCCGCCCTTTCCAAGGCTTTGTCATCCAGCAAAATCTGCCCCGGCCTTGGCGCACGGTTTACCATAACTTGGTCGACCACTTTAATATCCTGGGACAACAAGGTAATATTCACGCTTTCTAAAGTCAGTGACATCCAGCTGCGGGTTGATCCTCCGTTGCCGATAATGGCGCCAACACGATGGCGGAAATAAGCCTGATTCCCCACTTGTTTGTGAAAGTTCGGTTCATAGGCTATAAAACGATCGGCAAACACGCGGTAGATTCCAGCCGGCATAAAGGAATAGGCAGGAACTGTCACCAAGATCCCGTCCGCTGCCAACCACTCCTGCATAATCATATCCATGTCATCTTTATTTTTGTACACACATTCCGGTGATTCGCCCTTTTGCGTAAACTTGACGGTACAAGCTTCACAACCAGCGCAGGGTTTTATGGTATAATCATGCAAATTAATCATTTTTACCTCTGCACCGAGTTCCTCGGCTCTCATCAGCGCTGCCTTGGTTAAAATCTCACCATTTCCATTTTTTCTGCCTGCAATGACTGCTAAAATTTTCATTTTATTTTCTCCATTATATTATTAAATTTCTACTGCTGTATCAAATCCAGCATGAACAGCTGCATATACATTGCCAATCTGTTTACAATCACCAATAACATAAACTTCAGTTTCAGGTATCACGTGCCGTAATTCAGCTACTTTATCTCTCTGCGGTCTCATACCTAAGGCTAATGCTACCGTATCAGCCTGATACTCTTTCCACTCAAATTTGGAATTGATTGTTTTTATACCAATATCCGTAATTTCTTCCAACTTGGTATTGGTCACGATTTTGACATTATGCTCGGCTAATAAAGATTGCAAAGAAAATCTATTGATGAGCGAGGCCCCATTGAATAATGCTTCGGGTCCCTGCATTTCTAACAAGGTTACGTCTTTGCCTTCCATGGCCAGAGCCAAAGCGGACTCGGCGCCAGTCAAGCCCCCGCCAATCACAATTACTTTTTCCCCAACCTTCACTCTTCCGCAATCAATATCACCTGCCCAATGTACATGGCTTTTATGGATACCCGGAACATTGGGAATAAACGGAGTCGATCCTACGGCGATTATCAAGGCATCCGGCGTTTCCTTCGTTAATAAATCTTTGGTAACCTCGGTATTTAATTTTACGGTGGCGCCGCACTTTAAAGTCTGAGCAACCATCCAATCCAAGAAATTTCTTAAATCCTGTTTAAAGACAAGATCGGTTGCATGCCTTAGCATGCCCCCTAAAGCTCCTTCTTTTTCATATAAGGTAACCTCATGTCCCCGTGATACAGCTGTAAGAGCTGCCTGCATGCCTGCCGGGCCGCCGCCAACGATGGCAACTTTTTTCAAAGTTTTGGCTTTCGGAATGCTACCGCCTAAAAACTCGGTTTCCCGTCCGTTAATCGGATTAACGGCACAGCGCGTTTTCTTAAAAAAAGCAGACCGGCCGCAGCAGGTATTACAACGCACACAAGGACGGACGTCTTCCAATTTACCGAGCGCGCTTTTGCGCATAAATTCGGGGTCTGCCACAAAAGGCCGTGCCATAGCAACAAAATCGACGAAACCGCGGGAAAGAATCTCTTCCGCATTAGCTAAATTCATAACTGAGCCTACCGCCGTTATATACAGGCCATCGCCTATCGCTTTTCTTATTGCTTCAGCATAATGAATATTCGGCATATACGGCACATACAACGGCTGAATCATATGCTGTATGGTAAACGGATTGGGCAACATGCCTACGGAAACGTGCAAAATGTCAATTTTATCTTTTATCATCTTGACAAACTCAATGACTTCCTCCGGATGCATGCCGCCATCAACCAATTCGTCAGCGCTAATGCGATATTCAATAATAAAACTTTTACCAACTCTTTTGCGCATGGCATCCAATAACTCCATACAGAAACGGGCTCTGTTCTCAAGATTTCCGCCATAGCGGTCCACCCGTTTATTTACATATGACGATAAAAACTGGGCGGGCAACATCCCATGCGCACCATGCACCATTACCATTTTAAAGCCGCTGTCTTTACAGCGTCCTGCCGCCGCCGCATAATCCTGAATGGTTTGGTTAATTAGCGGAATACTCATTTCCTCTACTTCTGCCGGCGTTTTGCCCTGTAATTTGGAAAAATACTCATCAATTTCAGCCGGCTTAGGCGTGGAACTGACAGGCTTCAACCCTTTGCTTGCCAGATTCATGGAATTAGAAAAACGTCCGCCGTGATTTAATTCAATGGAAATAACAGCTCCATAACGCTGTATTTCATCAGCTAAATCATCAAGCCCCATTTTTACATTATCATCGCCTAAATTAAGCTGTCCCTCATGATCCATGGCATATGTCCAATTTACCGCCGAATCCCCTACAGTAACAATACCCGCCCCACCTTTGGCAAAAGGTTTGTAAAACTCAATAAGTTCTTTGGTGACCCAGCCCTCCGGCGTCGCCATGCAGGGTACCATCGGTGAAGTTTGAATACGGTTTTTAAACTCCACCCCTTTAATCGTAATTGACGAAAAAACATGACTATACTTATTCATCTCTAACACCCCTTTTTTATCACACCGCTTATCAAAAGTCCGGCTTTATGTTTGTGAAATTTTGAACATAGTTTAGTCTCGATTGTTATTATAATCGTATCTTATAGCATCGTAAAATATATAAATTAAGTAGAATAAGAAGAAAAACTTATTAATGTAGATCAAACACTTTCATTTTTTAAAGCAACCAAAAAAAAGGTAACGTTCCGGTAAATTTTCAAAAAAACCTATAGCTGATTGGCCCAAAATGTTATACTTTCATAGATACTCAAAAATAAAACACACTTTACAATAACATATATTATATTTCCTGTTGATGAGGTGGAACATGAATATTCGCCAATTTCAATATTTCATTTCCGTTGCGGAGCATCTTAGTTTTACCAAGGCGGCCAAAGAACACTTTATTGCACAAACGGCTATGAGCCAACAAATAGCCGCAATTGAAAAACAGCTCGGCGTCAAGCTTTTTTTACGCAGCAATCGTTCCGTCCAGCTCACTGCAGCCGGCAACATATTCTTAAGAGAAGCGAAACTTATCGTTTCCCTCACAGATGAGGCAATCCGCAAAACTCAACATGCCGCTTCCGGTATTGTGGGAAGTTTAAAAATAGGGTTCTTAGGACCCAATGAAAAACATTTCTTACCTCATCTAATTAGAAATTTTCGCAGCACTTACCCCAATATTAGCTTAAACTTTATCCAAGATAATACCGAAACTATTAATTCCTATATAAAGCGGGGATTACTGGATATTGCCTTTACTGATTCGTATAACCTTGATGAAATTTCTGATTTTCATTGGAAACTTATTTGCAGTGATCCCATCTGTGTTGTTCTCCATCGTGAACATCCTTTAGCCAATGAAACTAAAATTAGCTTATCCGCTTTGGTGCACGAAGCATTTGTCACTATTGATTCTCAGGAATATCATAACGCGTTCAGCCATATGCTTGATTTCATCACCAGCAAAGGTGGCTTTACTCCCCAAATTATCAGTCAACATCGCCATCCTGAAACCGTTCTGCTCATGATTGAAGCCGGTGTCGGCATAGCCTTACTTCCCCATTACTTTTTAAATGCCTATGTAAATCCCGACCTCAAGTTTATCGAATTAGAAGGTGAAGGGGATTTCGTTCATACCATTGTAACTTGGCAAAAACAACATACCAACCCATCCATTCCACTGTTTTTGAACCAGCTTGCTACCATCCTAGACGAACGAAAATCTTCCTATTAAATTTACTTTCAAGGTAGAAGTCGCGTCTAAAAGACGCGTTTGTCAACCGATTGACTCATGCCGTTCAGGTCGCTGATGGGGTAAGTTGATCACACTTTGATCTTCTCCACTCCCCGCCCAATCAAGGCCACCCAATATCCTCGCGCATGTGCGCGCACAATATCCCGCCCATCAATGTCTGGCTGTATATCAACTCATCCTGGCGATTCATCGGTTCTGTCCGAGAGCAGTCGAAACGATCCAACCTTTCTTGACCTGCCGGAGTTAACTCTTCATTCAGTTGTTTGATGAAGGGCGGCCCTTCTCTACCGGTACGGTAGGTAAAAACAAGAATTCCATATATAAAGGGTATGAGGAACAAAAACCTCATACCCTTCATTTTTATGATATCCAGCGCAGTGCGGATTGAAATGCAACCCTACCCCGCCAGCCACACGGTCAAGCCTACAGTCAATACCCCCGTCAGAACGGCAATTAAAGTGTTTTTGCTAAAATAAGCGACCAGTCCGGTTATAATGGCCGCAATCAGATAATCGTTTTTGAATGAAATATTTAAGCGACTATTATGGATTAAAACAAAGGGTACAATTAATGCCGTTAATATGGCCGGGGCCAAATAACGCAAATAGCGCTCAACGGGTTTGGGTACTTTTTTCCCCGCAAACATCAGTAACGGAAAACGGGTGCAATAGGTAACCAGCGCGGCCCCGGCTATGACCAAAATGATTTCATTATTCATTTTGGGCCACCTCCATCCGGACATTTTTCCACTGGGAAATTTGTTCCGTCAAAAATCCGCTTCCGCTTGCTACAATGGCAGCAATGATGATGTACCACTTTCCCGGGAGGTATGCGCTTCCTATCACCGAGATTACTGCGGCCGTTAAAACCGTTATCGCAACCGGCCAATCGATAATCAAAGGAGCCAGCATTCCTATAAACGCCGCCGCAAAAGCAAAATCCAACGCATGGCCCAGTTGAGGCGGTATGATATTGCCGCAAAAATAGCCGAACACTCCCGAGCTGCACCAAAAGATATAAACGGAAAGGCCGCTCCCTAAAAAATATAGCGCCGACGGCTTATTCTGTTGATAATAACTATAGGTAACCGCATAACTTTCGTCGGTCATGAAATAAGCGTTAATCAATTTCGCCGGTTTGGAATGCCCCTTCAGATAAGGCGCTAATGAAGCAGCCATTAAATAATGACGCAGATTGACGATAAACACCGTAATAATCACCATCCAGGAACCGCATCCGGCCATCAGCATCTGAACGGCTGTCATCTGAGACGCCCCGGCAAATACCCCCAGCGACATGAATAATGTCGCCCAAATCGATAAATGGATCTTTTGAGCTAAAACTCCATATACAATCCCATATAGAAACACGCTGATACCTAAAGGTAACGTATCCCTGAATCCTTTAAAAAACAAAGCGAATCTTTTCATGGTCCCTCCATTTCAGATTACTCCAACGGTAAGATCTCCAGTTTAGGGCTATTTTCAAAAGTACTGTTTGGATTGACGCTCCCATCCAATGCTTTCAGAAGACGTTGGATTCCCATCCGGATCAGATCAGGTTCCGGATAAGTAAAATTAAGCCGGATATAATTGAGCGGTTGTTTTTCGGCAAAGAAAACATCTCCGGAAACATAGGCCACTTTGTACTCAGCGGATTTGGCAAGGAATCTGACGGGATCGACGGCCTGACCAAGACGACACCATACATACAATCCCCCGGCAGGTTTGTTCCAACTCATAGGAGCAGCGGGACTTTTACCGAGTTCCTCCAGCATGATGTCCCGGCGGCGCGCATACTCACTGCGGGCAACTCTTAAATGCTCCTCTAAACGGTTCTGACGCAAAAAACGATCCAACATATATTGGGAAAGACTGTTTGAATGTAAATCCATCGTTTGCTTCAAATGAAGAAACTGCCGGTTCACGGCGATAGGAGCGGTTATCCAACCAATTCGCAGCCCTGGAAAAAGTAATTTGGAAAAAGTGCTTAAATAAATAACATATCCATAATGGTCCAAAGCCTTAAGCGACGGGATGGGGTCCCCTTCATAAATAAGTTCGCCATAAGGATCGTCTTCCAAAATCGGGATCTGATATTTATAAGCCATTTGCAGCAAGATCTGCCTGCGCGCCGGACTCATTACACTACCTGAAGGGTTTTGAAAGGTCGGCAGGGTATAGATAAATTTAGGCCGGATCCTGGTTAATACCGGTTCTAACAAGTCAACCCGCATTCCGTCTTGATCCACCGGTATACTGATAATCCGCGCTCCAGCTGCTTTAAACAGTTGCAAGGCGTAAAAAAAAGTCGGTTCTTCCACGACCACCGAATCGCCGGGATCGATCAAAGCACGGGAAATTAAATCCAGTCCCTGCTGGGATCCGGAAACCACCATGATCTCTTCCGGGGAAGCCGGAATACCGCGTTTTCCCATAATTTGAGCCAGGGACTCCCGCAGTGGAAAAATTCCTTCCGTTGGAGTATGTAAAAACAATTGGGTGGCATATTCATCCAGCAATTCGGATTGACAAACCCGGAAAAATTCGAGGGGATAAACTTCGGGGGAAGTAATCCCCGCCGCAAAAGATATTACACTGTCGCGGCTGGCCATGACCATTAAATCCTTCAGCAACGGTTCTTTGACCCGGGAAACCGTTTCGCTGAACAATTGCCGCCATGGAAGTTCATACGATGGTTTGCGGTCAATTTCAACCGTTTCGTAGGGCAGCACCACTGTGCCTTTTCCGGCGGAAGAATGGATGAGGCCATCGGCTTTCAGTTCCCGATAGGCGCTCAAAACCGTACTACGGTTTATTTCGAGAGTATCAGCCAGTCTTCGTTCCGAAGGCAGCTTAAAGCCTACGGGTAATATTCCGCTTAAAATCATTTTCCGAATCTGCCCGCTGATTTGTTGATAAACCGGAACGGAAGCCTGATGGTCAATGGAAATAAACATCTTCAAAACCTGCATTTCCTAATGTAATGAAAAGAACCAAAATGGACCGGTCCATTTATATATCATTATAAGGCTAATTCTTGCCAATCAAACAACCAGTTGCTATAATTTTAAACCAGCCATTCTTTCATATTTTCATGGAATGAAAAAGAAACGGGCAGATTCCCCACCCGTTAAGATCAACGTATTTCGTCTACGATTAATAATCATTTTCCACCCATAACTCATATAGGCGGTTCAATTCCCCTTCAATAGCTTGCCGCTCCTTATAAAGCAGTAACAATTTCTCACTATCATTCCCATTCAGCCGCATCTCTTCGTCGACTAAAGCCAGTTTGGCTTCCCATTCCCCGATCAACTCTTCCGTTTTGTATCGTTCTTCCGGCTTTGGATTTACCACCACACCCTTTTTGAGGTATTCATTCTTTTTTTGCTCTTTTCCAGGACCTTTCTGGGCCGGCAATGATTCTTCCGGCGTAGCTTCCACTTGAAGTTGCTGTTTACACCGGGCCCGATAGAAATCATAGTTACCATCAAAATTCTTTACCAAACCATTTTTCAATTCCACAATGCGGGTGGCAAAGCGGTTGACAAAGAAGCGATCATGAGAAATAAAAACCATTGCGCCATTAAAATCATCCAAAGCCCCTTCCAGCCACTCCCGGGAAAGGATATCCAGGTGATTGGTGGGTTCATCCAAGAGGAGCAAATTTAACTCTTCCCCCATCAATAAGCATAACTTGAGTCGGCACTTTTCCCCGCCCGACAAAGTTGCCACCTTTTTAAACACCGCTTCGTTCCGAAAATTAAATTGAGCCAATCTGCCTCTGGCCTGATACTCATCTTGAGCCAATTCATAGCGCACAGTTTCCAAGACCGTAGCCGATGGATTTGAAAAATAGATTACCTGGGGCAGGTAGGCGTAACGGATACTCTCTCCCAACTTTACCACACCCGAACCCGCTGGCAATTCTCCGGTGATCAATTTTAATAAAGTCGATTTGCCTGAGCCATTATCTCCCAATACGGCCACCCGTTCTCCTTTGCGAACCAGGAAGTCAACCCCGTCTAAAACCGTCTTTTCATCATAGGCCATCCTCAGTTGTCTGGCGGTGATAACTTCTTGCCCCGAAAAAGCCGTTCCGGAAAAACGGTTGGCCATCCCCTTGGTTACCACCGGTTTTTCAGTTTTTACCATTCGTTCGACCCGTTTTTCAATGGCAAACGCCTGCCGGTGCATGCTAGGATTATCAGCCATTTTAGCCCATTCATGCATTCGTTTGGCCGCCGTTTCCAGTTGGCGGATTTTCTTCTGTTCGTCTTCGTAATGCTGTAACTGGCTTTGATATCTTTGCGCTTTCTCCCGGGCATAGGAACTAAAATTGCCCTGGTAAATTTCAGCCCTGCCGCCAACCAAATCCACCACCCGGCTGACAACTTGATCCAAAAAGTAACGGTCATGAGAGATCAGAACCACGGTTCCCCGGTAGGTGCGCAAAAATTCCTCCAGCCATTCGATGGAACTCATGTCCAAATGATTGGTGGGTTCATCCAGCAAAAGAATGTCGGTTGATTGCAAAATAAGCCGAGCCAGTTGGATTCGGGTTTGTTCTCCCCCGCTTAAACAGCGAAATGGTTTACCCAGCCATTCCGAGCCAATCTTCAATCCCGCGCAAACCCGCTCAATTTGTCCATCAATCTCATAGCCACCCCGGGACTCAAACAATTCTTGAAGTTTACCATATTGTTCAACGGTTTTCGTGGAGAACCCGCCGGCCATCTCTACTTCCAAGCGGGACATGTCGACTTGGATAGCCAACACTTCCCGAAATACGGAATATAGTACATCCCGGACTGTATCATCCGCCGGAAACTTTGGAATCTGCTCCAAAAGCCCGAGTGATGCTCCTTTTCTGACAGACCGTTCTCCCCCTTCATACCCTTCGATCCCGGCTATAATTTTAAAAAGCGTCGATTTCCCGGCACCGTTTTCCCCAAGCAGCGCAACCCTTTCTCCCTGGTGAACTTCAAAGGTGACCCCATTTAGGATTTGGTTCGCGCCATAATACTTTTCAATATTGGTTAAAGCGATTTCGATCATAATGACTCCTTCCCACCCGGAAGACCCATGCATTTAAGCAAGTGTTCCGCCCGGGCAGTTAGAGAGCCTATTTCTCCATCGCTTTTTTCAGAGCAAGTATCATGCTGTTTACCGGCTAATCCTACGTTTCATGCCCAAGATTCCTATCAAAAAGCAACGTAGTAAAAAACACGGTCGTAGCGAATAAAACAAAACCCGGGCAAGCAATCTCCCGGGTGAATTCCAAATTTTATCGGTAAATGATGATCACTTGCTCCAGCAATCTATGAAATTGGACAGACTCCCCCCTTTAAGAATCAAACAATGCGAAATAACCGCAACATAATGGGCAAGCCGGTTCAAAATCTGATTCACTGAGCTTTGCGCGTTCATCATTTCACCTCCTTACTTTATTTAAATTTACCACAAATTTCAATTCACTGCAATCAATTTCCAACCAATAACCGTTCTTACGATTACCCGAAAATTTGTTCCAAATTCACTTCCAGTCCGGCGAAATGAATGGAAGACGCCGTTTCTCTTGCTTTATAAGTAATATTCTGCTGTATATTTCCATCTTCAAATCTATAAATGCACACTTCCCCGTTTAGAGGATTGATAATCCAGTACTCCCGTACTCCGGTATCCATGTAAAGATCCAATTTTCTAACAAAATCCTTACTCCGGGTGCCTTCCGATATGACCTCCACCACCAAAACCGGTACACCCATATAATAACCTCGCTCGTTGGTTTTTTCCTCCAGGTCACAAATCACTATTAAATCGGGTTCGACTACATTGATATTTTCAACGTTACGCAACAAAGTAATGTCGAACGGCGCAAAGAAAGGCTGGCATTTCTTACCGGTGAACCAGTTATAGAAGACACCATAAAGTTTCGCCAGTATTTTCTGGTGGACGACTTTGGGTGAGGCCAGCAGATAGATTTCCCCGTCAATGTACTCGTATCTTTCTTCACTGTTTTCGCTTAACTTGCGGAACTCCTCATATGAGGCTTTATAGGGGGTCGCAATATATGATTTGGCCTGTTCCTGAAGGGAGCCTTTTCCGGCGGCGCGGCCATCGTCATAAGCGGATAACTTGGCAATAGCTGCACCGTTCTGGGTGATGATAATTTCTTCAAGCGCGGTTAGCCGCAGATATTGCTCCCAGTTATTCTTCAATTCGCTGGATTCGACCAACACCGGAACCACCTCGATCCATTCAGCGATTTTAGCCAAATTCGCTAGTTTTATTATAGCCATTGTTTTCTGAAAAGTCAAAAATATTCTCCCCATGAAAACATCCAACCGAAACGAAGATGACTCTCCCCCGGCAGGAAAATCCATCGCCACCGCAGAATATTTCTACATCAAAAGGAAAATATAAAGCAGGAAAAAGGAGTACCCTATGCCTGAATTGCCGGATCTGGAAGTCTTTCGGGGAAATTTAATCAAACCGTTGCGGGACCGTCCTTTGCTCGCCATAACCGTCGGCAATTCCCGGAATGTTTTGCCCGCCGCCGGGCCCGTTCTGGAACAATTCATCGGCAAGCCTTTACTCCAAATCGACCGCCTCGGTAAAGAATTATTCTTTGGTTTTCCGGAGCAACGATCTTTCGCGGTCCATTTGATGCTAAACGGCAGGTTTCATCTGTGCGGCAGCGATGAGCAAGCCGCCGCAATCCAGTATCCGATCGCGGCTTTCCGGTTTCCGGAACAAGTTTTAGTTGTCAGCGACCCGGGTCGGTTGTGTAAAGTCCAATTTATGCCTAAGCCAACCGCGGTCCCAGACGCCTTGAGCCCTGAGTTTACCCTGGAATATCTGACGGGCCGTTTAAACCGCAACCCCCTGCTGAATATAAAGGCTTTCTTGATCGATCAAAAAATGGTGAAAGGCATTGGAAACGCTTATGCCGACGAAATACTCTGGGAGAGCCGGATCGCGCCGCAATCCCTTTGCGGCAACTTGCCTCCCGCAGTCATTGCCCGCCTTCACGCCGTCATTCCCAAAGTCCTGCAGGAAGCTATCACCAGCATTTTGCAGGAAGCGCCGGAAATTATCAGCGGCGAGATTCGCGGTTTTCTGAAAGTCCATAACCCGGGCCGTAAGTGTTCACCCACCGGAGCACCGATTCAAGTCAAAAAAATAGCTTCCAAAACCACTTATTTCACGGAGGAACAAACGATTTTTTAAAATCCCTCCCTGAAAGGGCTTTATCGCTAGCCATCGTTATCCGTGGACCTTTTCCAATCCTTCAAATTTCCCAATTTGTCCGCAGCGAAGGGTCGAAATTGGTCCATGACCGCCGCATATCATACAAGGCCGCTGATGGCCGGCTTCTACTTCCTCAATCAACGCAATGACCGAATTACGCATGGCAGTTGCTTTTCCCGAGTCAACGTTCACACTGCGCATCAGAAAGGGCGCCAAAGAGTTAAACTCCGCCCGCTCCGGTGAAAGGCCATGGATATTCACCAGGTTATCGCCGGTGAAAATAATTCCCCGCTCCCGGCAAAGAAAAATCATTTCGCCGGGGAGATGTCCCCCGCTGCCTTCGAAAACTTCAAAGCGGAGAGGGCCAATGGTAAAATCCCCAATCAAGAGCAGATTGTCATGTTCCTCCGGTATATCCCTATCTTGACCGAGAATTTCAAACCGCCCGCTATCCGGTGGAGTATATCCCGAAATAATCCGGCTTAATTTGCTGTATCCCAAACCCAAATCATTTTTCTCACGGTTATCGGGAATGCCATCCTTTTGATGCTTTAAACTGTCGGCGCTCTTTTGATTCAAACAGATACGGGCTCCCGGAAGTTTATCCAGCAGGCCGCAATGATCAACATCGGCATGGGTGATCAATATCCGGGCGATTCGCTTCTGCCAACCGGGAAATAACCGGTTGAAAACCGTGGCCATTTCATCCGCATAAATGGCGTATCCCGTATCAATCAACACCAGTCCCTCCGTTGTTTCAAAAACATAGGTATTGCTTCCGCAGGGCGGCTCAATGCTGTATAAGGAGATTTCCTCAGTGATCCCGATCTTTTCAATATCGGTTCTGAAATTGGCCCCCTTATGTTCACAGATGAAATAGGCAAAGCGGCGGATATAGTCAAAGACCTTAACGGGATTCTCCCCTTTTTCCTGCAGCATCTGGAAAATCCGGTTGGATTCGGAGATGAATTCCATGGTTTTTTCGGTGCTTAGGTCCAACAGTTTTTGCATCTCATTGGCCAGCCGGATATAAAAAATAGTATTGTCCAAATTTTTTCCGGAGTTGGCATAGTCGATGATATTAACCTGGTAGAGTTCGCTGATGTCATCGAGGAGCATTTTAATGACACCCGGATTTTCAATCAAAAGCCCCATTTTAAAATTTTGATGGGGCGGTTGCGGACTCGTCCGCGTTTGGCTGGAATTGATATAAGAAATATTGATGTCATAGTTATCAAGAATTTTGAGGACCGGCAATACGGCGCCCGGTACATCCGGAATTTTGATCTCGATCACGATGACATTGATTTCCGATATCTTGTCGTTGAGGTAACCGATGGTTTCCAACTCTTCGGTTATCCACCCCAGGTCAATATCCTGAGCTTCAACATCGATAAACAGCATATGTAAATCCACGGCTTTATTATAGCTGACCCGGACGATGTTTCCTCCGTGTTTGGCAATGATTTTGGCAGCCAGCAAAAAAGCGCCCGTTTGATCCGGCATGCTGGTGATAAAAGATTTTCGCGACATCACACAATCTCTTTTCCGCATTTGACATTGGATATCGCTTTCATTATATCAATTAGTACAAATTTGCGCTACATTCACCGGAGAAAACAAGGGCCGGAGCCTCTTAAAGAAAGTTTATTCACTTCGATGGACCATGGGCATTGGCTGCCGGAAATCAAACGATACTTTTCCCCAACGATTCGGCTCTTTCAAGTCCGTCGGTCTTCAAAATATCATCTTTATCATGAAGACCGGTTACAATGACGACACCCCTATCCTGCCAACCCAGGAATTCAGCAATAAGTTTGTAGGACTTCACAATGCCTTCAAACTTCGTTTCATCTTTAACTCCTCCGCTGACTAGAAGCACACATTCCTTTATCTTCAACGGTCTTTTCGAAGTATCATAAGCATAAAACTTGTCGATAGCCGCTTTCAACTGTACCGGAAAGGAAAACCAGTACATTGGCGTCGCAAACACGACCATATCGGCTTGCTCCAAAAGCGGCGCCAGTTCATTAAAGTCGTCCGGAACAGAACACGCGGCGCCATTTTTGAAACAAGTCCGGCAATCCATACAGCCCTTGATGTTTTTACCTGCAGTCCCATATCTTACAATGATGTGTCCCGACTGACCGGCGCCGGCGGCGAAAGCATCCGCCAATTTATCGGTATTGCCGCCTTTCCTTGGGCTTCCTGTTAAAACAAGTATCTTTTTTGACATATTATAAACTCCTCCTTTAAAATATGATTGTTCTATCCAATTATATGTGGTACTCTTTCACTATAAAAGTATGCACTTTCATGATAGATACTATATTTGAAGAAAGTAACCTTTTCCAAAGGGGGCCTGTCTTATGCCAGAATGGTGTCAAATTGACTTTGATTGTCCTGTGACCTATACATTGTCCGTCCTCGGCGGCAAATGGAAGTGGTTAATCATCTATGTATTGTCGGAACACGGAACCTTGCGATATGGGGAATTAAGGAGATACCTTCCGGGAATTACCCATAAAATGATCAGCCAACAACTCAAAGAATTGGAAACTCAAGAATTGGTAAATCGCAAAGAATATCCGCAAATTCCGCCTAAAGTTGAGTATTCATTAACCCAAAAAGGACACACCCTGGTGCCGATCTTAGACCGCATGTGCGACTGGGGTGAAGCTAATTGGCCCAAGGCCCATCTCAACATACCTCAGAAGAATAAAGCGTTGCCTTGAAGTGTAATCATTAAAGGGCGGTTACCGGATGCAGAAACTGCCGGACTTTTGGGATGGGGATCAAAAGATCGCCGAAATCGCCTTGGGTTTGAGACTTGCATTTACCCCTTGACCGCTCCGGCGGTAACCCCGGAAACGATGTAACGCTGTCCCAGCAGATAAACGACGATCACCGGTATGCTGGTGAGTACGATATCGGCGCAGACCAAATTCCATTGGCGCTGCGCTTGCATACTGGCGCCGAAAAAGTTATAGACTGTCAGCGACATCGGCCATTTCGCCGAACTGTTCAAATAATACAAGGGCATCATAAAGTCATTCCAGGCCGCCATAAATCCCAATACCCCGATCGTCACGGCAATCGGTTTAAGGAGAGGAAAAATGACCCGGAAAAACAAATTCCAAGACCCGCAACCGTCAATAATCGCCGCTTCATCAAGTTCCCGCGGAATTGTATTTATAAAGCCGTAGGTTATAAACAAACTAATGGGAATATTCATCGCCGCATACAAAAGGCTGATCCCGATTCTGGTATTGTTCAGCATTGTTACCTGCATCACTTTCATCAAGGCCACATAATTCACAGGCAGGACAATTCCCGTAATGATCAAATAGTAAATGAATTTATGCAAACCCGACTCATTCCGGGAGATAACAAACGCCGCCATCGAACAAGTCAGGACCACAACACATACACATATCACCGCGTAGATAAAGCTGTTGAAAAAAGATGAAACGATATTTCCCTGTTCAATCACAGTCAGATAATTCTGAAACTGGAAAACGGCCGGCAGTTTCAAGGTCATGGAATAGGATTCTTCTCTGGTTTTAAAGGAATTCACCAGCATTACGGCAAAAGGAATCAACACCACAATACTGATAACCCAGGCCAAGCCATTTTTTAAAAAGAGACGAAGAAATTTAGCCATCAGTATTCCACCTCTTTCTTGGTTAATGCCTGCAGTAGAAAATAACAAATCCCGCAGACAAAGACCAGCAGAATCGTTGATAGTGCGCTACCTACCGCATAAGTCCCCTTGGAAAATTCTTTAAAAACAACCGTATTGATAACCCCGGTAGCAAACCCCGGCCCGCCGTTGGTTAAAACGTAAACCGAATCGAAAACCCTGAGTCCATAAGTGATATTCAATATCAAGGTTACTGTGATGACCGGCATCATCAAAGGAAAAGTCACCCTGATTAAGCGTTGCCAATAATTAGCCCCGTCGATCTGAGCAGCTTCGTAGTACATGTCCGGAACCGATTTTAATCCGGCAATAAACAAAACCATCAGGTAACCCGCGCCCTTCCAGGTATCCACCGCCACGATCGAGGCGAAGGCCCATTGGATATCGCCCAGCCAATTTTGGCCCAAAGCGCCCATACCAACTATTTTTAAGGTTTCATTCAAAAACCCTTCCGTGGGATTTAAGAGACTGCGAAAAATAAGTCCGACGATGACAAATGACAACACCTGTGGAGAAAACATCACCATCCGGTGAAAATTAATCCATTTAACACTGCGCATCAATAACAAAGCCGCCCCAAGTCCAATCACCATTTTTAAAATCGTGGTATAAACCGTGAATTTAATGGTATTCCAGATATAAAATCCATATAATTCATCCTGGGAAAAAACCTTTTTAAAATTATCCAGCCCCACAAAATGAATGGTCGGATCGAAACTGTTCCAATCGGTGAAGGAATAATATATTCCGGCCAAACTTGGAAGCAGCAACAGTACAAAATAAACGATGAAGGCGCCGGTTAAAAAATAACTGGGGTAAATTTTTTCCTTCGCATAGGCGCGCATTCCTGGCAACTCCTTTCGAATAAGCCGATAAATAGATGGGATCTCAACTTTCGCACCTTAAAAATCTCTAAAACGACTCACCCCCTTCGTCCCGCGCGCCCTCTGGACGCGAACTCTCGCGAGAGAGGGGGGCGGCTTAAGAGTCACGTTATGTAAAATTTATCGTAGGGGGTGAGTCGTAGTTACGCATTTCAAAATTTTCACCCTAATTGAAGGGAACAGCGCCCCCATGGAAGGCGCCCGGTTGAACCAGCGCGCTTTCCATGGTAGACTTGGCTTCTTCCGATTTCTTCATTTTTTCACCCAATAGGGATCTTTTTGAAGGGTAGCTTGCTCAATCCGGCGTTTTTGAATATTATTCACCACTTGTCTGGGGGTTAAAGCGCCGGCGTACATGGCTTCGATGTCTTTCCCCACATCCATCCACTGGGAATCGATGTATTTGACACCGTATTGCATCACCGTGCCCTGTTTGGAATTCTTGAACAAGGCTTGAATATCCGCCGGATACCGGGAAGGGATTTCGGGCCAATTCAAAATCAGGGTCAACGGATCTTGGTCTTGACGCATTTGCAGGATATCATGACGGGTGAGAAAGCGAAAGTACTGTAAAATTTCCTTTACGTGTTTGCTTTTTTTATTGCCGAATCTGGCGTTACCGGCCGGATTTACGTTTAAAATCTGATTGTCATCCCAGGGCATGATGAAAAATCCGATATTGGACCCTTTTCCAGGATAAAGCTGATCCATCTGTTCACGCCAACCAAGACCCGCCATGAACATGGCCGCTTTTCCTTCGGCCATGACTTTGTAGCCATCATCAAAATTGGCGGTCATAAAATCTTTATTATAAAAGCCCAAGTCGGCAAATTCTTTAAGCTCGGTCAGGGTTCTCGAAAGTCCGGGGATATCGGTAACCTGAAATTTATTTGTATTTAATTGATCATATAATTTCGGATGGGCCTTTTCATAAGTAGCCCCAATTTCGAACAACGGCAAAACCTGATGCCAGCCATTGGCCAGCGATTCATATACCGGCACTTCACCGGCATCCTTCATCGTCTGGCAAACCTTTTTAAACTCCCCATAATTTTTGGGAGGTTCCAGGTTCAACTTTTTAAATAATTCCTTATTGTAATAATAGATCCAGATTTTTACCCCGGGGAAAATCGACAAGCCATAAACTTTCCCTTTATAGGAGATACTGGGTAAGAACACCGGGTCCATCCGGGAAATGAATTTTTCTTTGGAAAGATCGATGCAATTCTCGGCGGGGTGAATCCGGTCATTCAGACTAAACGGATCGGCATCGATCAAAAAAATATCGGGCGCTTCGCCGGAAGCCAGTTTCACTTTCAATAAGTCGCGCCACTGGGCGTCAGGGACAATCTGAAAATCAATCTTAATACCGGTTTCTTTCTCAAAAACTTTGGCTATTCTTTGGTCGATTCCGGAAATCGGAACTCCGGCCTGATGAGCCCCAAAGGTAAGCGTCACATTACTCTTGGCTCCATAGGCAATGCCAACCGTGCCGATTCCAACCACCAGTACCAATAAGACCAACAATAACTTTTTCATACTGTACCTCCCCTTTTTTCATTTTCGATTCGCTTGGGTATCAAAATCAATGACATTACCGGCTTTTGGAAAATTTGACACCTCCTTTCAAATTGGTTACAATATGATTACATATTCGCTCTTTATAGCTTACTAAAGAGCCGGCTTTTTTAACATGTACGAAACAGATTTCTTCTTTGCACTTTTTTGCCACCTAAACTTTAAGTTCCAGTCTTTAAGGAATGGTGCTCTCATGAAGATTCGACTCCGGACCATCCGGGCCAATTTGTTCTTTTCTTACTCGGCCCTGATGATTGTCAGCCTTTTGATATTTGCGGTCTCTTTTTATTACTACACTTCATCCCTGTTGAAAACCAGGGCTTCCCAATCCCATCAAAGCCTTTGCCAATCGATTGGCGAGAAGTTGGATGTTGAACTTCAAAAGATGAATACGGCTTCGATGAATATTTGTTATTCCAACCTGGTCAAAGAGCATTTTTACAGGCACTTGGCCTATAACATCAATCCCGACAGTGAAAACAGCGAATTAAAGGTTAAAAAATATTACAATACCAAGGAATTGATGGACATCTTCATGGCCATCATCGGCCCCTCCCAAATGGTCAGTCAAATTAACGTATACGATTTCAACGGCGAAATGGTGGGGGCTGGAATCTCCAATACCGCAACCCGGATCTCTTTGGCCAAGAAACCCTGGTATCACAAAGTTCTCGCCCAAAATGGCGACAAATACATTACCTCCCCCCATCCCGACAACTTGCTGGCCAGGGTTCGCGGCGGAATCAATGATGATAGCATCTATGTATCCCTGGGAGTGGCCGATGACAGCCTATATATTTCCCTGTGCCGCGTTTTATATAACCGCAATTGGACCCGGCAGGGGATCGTAGAAGTTGAACAGGACTGCGATACGATATTCCATGGTCTTGGCGACCTGATGCGCCGGGAATCCGGTAAAAAGTCCCTCTATATTTTTAACAACCAGGGCGAGATGCTTTTCCCCTATAAACATCGAATCGATTCCCGTTACTACCGCTATCTGCGGCTGACCCAAAATAAAAACACCCATCCCGTATCCGCCACCATCCGCAGCCCCTTGGATCACAGCCGGGAAATCATTACCTACACCCATTCGGAATACTCCGGCTGGAAAGTGTTAATCGTTGAGTCGCAGCGCCTGGTTCTGGCGCCGGTGGTCACTTTTACCCAAATCGTCTTCTTCAGCTGCATCGGTTTGCTTCTGCTAACGCTGCTTATTTCATACGGGCTGGCTAAAAAAGTAACCACTCCCATCCAAAGCATTCACCGGGCCATTAAAAAACTGGACCTGGACATGGTTTTTACCCAGAGCCAGCCCCGTTTGACCAGCGATCTGAATGAATTGGAAGAATTAAACGTGGCCTTTGAAAATATGAGTGTGAAACTGAAACAATCCATGGATGCGCTGTTATTATCCCAATCCCAGGAAATCCAGTCCAAAATTCTGGCCCTCCAAGCTCAGATGAATCCCCATTTTTTGTATAACACCCTGGCGACCATGATCATCATGGCGGAAGAAAACATGAATGAGGGAGTCATTACTTTATGCAAAAACGTTTCCCACATGTTACGGTATATTTCATCCCATCCCTCCCGGTTGGTCAAAATTCAAACCGAGCTGGAATATACCGAAAAATATCTGGAATGTATGAAGTTCCGTTACCGCAGCAACTTATCGTATTCGTTCCAAGTCCAGCCCCAAATGAATGACATGACGATCCCGAAATTACTGATTCAACCTCTGGCGGAAAATGCCATCAAACACGGTACCCGGAACGAACCCCCCTGGAAAATAGAGATACAGGCTTTTGTTGAAAACGGTCAATGGCGGGTGAGGGTGAAGGATAACGGGCCCGGATTTACTCCCGAAGCCCTCGCCCATATCCGCCAAAAGGTCCGGGAAATCGATGGAAACGGCTTACTCCCCAATCTGGAGCTTAACGGAATGGGCTTGTTGAATATTTATATCCGTTTGAAACTGATTTACCATGAACACATGGTGTTTCAAATCGGGAATTCCGGGGAAAGCGGAAGCGGCGCAAGCGTTGAAATTGGCGGCTTACTTGAAAACACGGAGGTTCAAAATGCAGGATGAGCTTGTGATCAAAGTTGTGGTTGCCGAAGATGAAGAATTGATTCTCCATGATATCGTCAAAAAAATTCAACAGACCGATCCGCTATTCTCCGTGGTTGGACTGGCCCAAAACGGGAAACAAGCCCTGGAAATGGTGGAAACCTTCTCCCCGGACCTGTTATTGACCGATATTCGCATGCCGGTCCTTGACGGGCTGGAATTATTGAAAAATGTATCCCTCAATTTCCCTTCCATCAAAATGATCATTGTCAGCGGCTATAGTGAATTTGAATATGCCAAGCACGCCATTGAATACGGGGTTAACGATTATCTTCTTAAACCTCTGGAACCAGATGAATTACGAAAGGCTCTGGCCAAAATAAAAATATCTCTCGACGCGGAGGCTCATTTTTTAAACCGTAAAATTACCAAAAACACTCCCGTCGCCAACTCTCCGGAGGAAGTGGCGGCAATGGTCATCCAGTTCATCAAGGAAAATTTCAGCCACGATATCAATCTGAATTCCTTAGCCCAAAGGTTTAATTTCAATGCTTCCTACCTGAGTAAACTGTTCAAAAAACACTATGAGGAGACTCCGGTCAAATACCTTGCCAATCTGCGGATCAATGAAGCGAAGCACTTGTTACGGAGCAGGCCCGAGTTGGATATCCAAGCTGTCGGCGAACTGGTGGGATATTCCGACCCCTTTTATTTCAGCCGGATTTTTAAACACCTCACCGGTAAGAGCCCCTCCGAGTATAGAGAACAATAAAAAACATTAAAAAAAGCAGGAAAATGTGAAACACTGGAAAATATATTTAATAGCTTTCCATTTATTAAAAACCTTTGGATTATTTGGAATAGGTTTTTATAATCAAACCGGAGAACTTCGATGAAAGCAACGGATAGCTCTGAAAAGGCTAAAGAATTATTGATGATCACCGAAAAACTGAATCAGATTCATGATCTTGATTCCTTGCTCGACCACCTTCTGTATGAATCCAGAAGATTCACCGGGGCCGATGCCGGCTCCATTTATTTAATCAAAAACAACGTGGTGGAATTCAGCTATGTGCAAAATGATTCCCTGGCTAAAATTGATCCGCTCTATAACAAAAACATCTATTCTTACTATACCCTTCCCATTGATAAGTTCTCCATCTGCGGTTATGTTGCCCTATCCGGTAAAACCCTGATGCTTGATGATGTTTACCATCTTCCAAAGTCCGTTCCGTACTCTTTTAATCCCCATTTTGACCGAATTTCAAAATACCGGACCGGTTCCATTTTAGCGATTCCATTGATAACCCGTTTCAGCCAAATCATCGGAGTGATTCAAATCATCAATAAAAAAAACGGCCATGGTTCCGCGGTTCCCTTTACCGAGGATGACAAAAGCTATATATCTTTTTTTGCCAGCAACGCCACGGCTGCTATTGAACGGGCCAGGATGTTGAGGCAAGTCATTCTCCGGATGACCAAAATGGCTGAACTCCGGGACCCTAAAGAGACCGGGACCCATGCCAACCGGGTCGGCGCTTATACCATCGAAATCTATAACCGTTGGGCCCTAAAAAAAGGAATCGCGGAAGAAGAAATCCAACGTCAAAAAGATATTCTGCGGATTGCGGCCATGCTGCATGACGTGGGAAAAGTAGCGGTGTCCGATTTAATCCTCAAAAAAACTTCGGCCCTTACGGATGAAGAATATACCGAGATGAAAAATCATACCCATTGGGGGGCGACCTTATTTTCGGATTCCCTGTCCGATACGGACCAACTCTCAGCCCTCATTGCCTTGACCCATCACGAAAAATGGGACGGCACCGGTTACCCCAGAAATCTGAAAGGGACAGAAATCCCCCTGGCGGGCAGGATCGTTGCCCTGGCCGATGTATATGATGCGCTGATTTCAAAAAGAATTTACAAAAACCCCTGGGATGAAGGGCGGGTTTTGGAATATATCCAAAATCAAAGCGGAATGCATTTCGATCCCGAGGTTGTCGAAGCGTTTATCGATATCTATGATATTATCAAGGCGATCCGGGAGCGCTATCCGGAAAAATAGTCCGTTTCGGAAGGTTTTGGACAAGGCGGCGGACACCACCCCAATCGGATTCCATCGCAATTCATTCTCATCCTCAGGGGATTACATTTCATCATTAAAACATGGAGTCGCTAAAACAATTTGAGTTATCTTTCGTTCTCCATCGTAACGGGTGCAAATTTCCACATTAAACTTTTTATTTTCATAGGTGGTGGAGTCTTTGATCAGGGGAGTATATCCCTTTTGATTGCTATTTCCCGCGATACAAGAAGAATTCACATATTGCGCTTGCATCTTCTGAAATACACGGCTGGAAAACTCTTTGATAACATTGGCCGTTAACGCTCCCTTATATTCACCGAAAAGCATCACTTTTACATGAGGTTCTCCGCCAATTCCGGCAATCAGGGCTTTTAAATGGCTTACATAACCGCCCACGTCCTTGATGGGTCCAGTCAGGCTGGTATTGATCCCCAGTTGCGTTTCATCCGAGGTTTCATCGCGCATGGATTGAATCGTCAGCGTCATCACCGTGCCGTCTTTTATTTTATTTTCAAAGGAAGCATAGGTCATTCCGTCCTGCTGGCCGCAAGTGGGTTTTACGCGACCCATCATCCCCAATTTCCCCTGCAACTTTTGGGTCAATTCTTTCAGTTCATAGAGGCTCATCCACTCCCGATTCAACTGCATCCAAGTCGCGGTCGATACCTCTTGCAGAGGTACTCCAACGGCTTTCCAGCCGATTTCCAGGGGATATTCCCGCCCAAGTTCGCCGGTGGAAATATCGATCAATTTCAAAGAAAACAAGGCTAAAAAACAAAGGGCCAGTGACATTTTGGCTAAAAAGCTTTTTACCATTTTTCTCTCCCCTCCGAAGAACGTCCTACCCCATTATGGGAAAAAAAAAACGGTAATATACAATCTTCCTCAAGTCGCCCTTTGTCGTAAAATGGTTTTAGAGCCATTAAAACAGTAGTAGACGAGGGAGGGGTTTTGCCGGAGATAAGCTCCCAGGCCAAAGCTTCCCGCTTGCCAAAGCCGTCAGCCGGCAACCTCTCCTTGCGGATTGGGGCGATGATAAAAACGGTTGAAGCGATGAGTGCGGGGGACTGGGCGATGACCGCCGGGTACTTCGCCATGACTGCGCAGGGCTGGGCGATAAGCGAAAGGATTCCGCGAATCGCGCCCAAGCCCTTGGGTGCGGATATTCCGCTTTTGGGGGAGCTGGAAGGCTGTCGAAACGGAATAAATTTAATGTTCTATATATATTGAACAAAGTTGCCCTTTATTCTATGGGATAAAAAAAGCAATACCTCCATTAGATCCGGTAGGTATTGCTTTTGAGTTATCCCCTTGGCTTTTGGGGATTATTTACCCAACAACTCGCAGACCATCTTCTTACCCACTTCGAGAGCCTGATCAATCTTGGAAGCGTCTTTGCCGCCGGCTTGAGCCATATCCGGGCGTCCGCCGCCGCTTCCGCCGGTTTCGGCGGCAACGGCCTTAATTAAGGAACCGGCTTGAATCTTGGATGTTAAATCTTTGGTTACCCCGACAACGAAGGAGACTTTACCCTCGCTCACCGCGCCCAATACCGCGACGCCGCTACTCATCACATCCCGGAGTTTATCCACGGCATCCCGCAATTGATCCATCGTAAAACCATCAACCCGAGCCACAATATATTTCCCGGTTCCGCCGGTTTGAACCTGGTTTATCAATTCCCCAATCCGGCCGGACGCCTGGTCCTGGCTGGCCTTGGCAATTTCCTTTTGAAGTTTGTTATGCTCTTCCAATAAAATTCCTAATTTCGCAGCCGCCTGATGACTTTCGGTCTTCAGCAATGAACTGACTTCGCCTAAAATAGCCCGTTCCTGGTTATAAAGGGCCAAAGCCCCATCGCCGGTGACCGCCTCGATTCTGCGGATTCCCGTCGCCACACTGCTCTCGGAGATAATTCTCAGCATACGGATTTGGGCCGTATTGGCAACATGCGTTCCCCCGCAAAGCTCCTGGCTGACTCCTCCCATGGTGACCACCCTGACCTGGTCCCCGTACTTCTCGTCAAAAAGCGCGGTCGCTCCGCCGGAGACAGCATCCCGGTAATCTTTCACCTCGGTGCAAACCGGAATCGCCTGTCCAATCCCATCATTGACCAACTGTTCAACTTTTTGGAGGTCCCCATCGGATATTTTCTCAAAATGGGTAAAATCGAACCGCAGACGCTCCGGGGTTACCAAAGAGCCCGACTGATGAAGATGCTCTCCCAAAACCTTCCGCAAGGCGGCCTGTAAAAGATGGGTGGCGCTATGATTGCAAGCCGTGGCGCGGCGTCTCTTTTCATTCACCGCCAGCTCAAAACGGCCGGATTTTTCAGGGGCCTTACCATTCTTTTTGATGAAATGAACGATCCGGTCGTTCATTTTTTGGGTATCGACAACCGGATATTCAACCCCGCCGGAAACAATTCCGCCCCGGTCGCCGACTTGGCCGCCGGATTCGCCGTAAAAAGGCGTTTCTGCGAATACCAGCTGCCAATATTCCTGATCTTCGCCCAGAAAGGCCAGAGAGGACTGGAGTTTTAAAGTTTCATAGCCTTTAAAGGCCGAATGAGGTCCTTCGTTGACAGTTTCCCACTTCACCAAGTCGTCGGACATGGTAAATTTCCCGCTCTGCCTGGCTTTGGTTTTTTGGCCGGCCATTTCCCGCTCAAAGCCCTCCAGATCGACTGTTAATCCCCGTTCTTCCGCCATCAACTGGGTAAGATCCAAAGGAAACCCGTAAGTATCATACAATTTAAAAGCATCGGCCCCCGAAACGGTCTTGCTTTTCTCCTCCGCCAAAGCGGCCGCAATCTTCTCAAACAATTCAATTCCATTATCCAAGGTCCGATTAAAGCCTTCTTCCTCGGCCTTAATCACCATCTGGCAATGTTGTTGTTGTTTTCTGATTTCCGGGTAAGCGTCCCCCATCGCAGAAACCAATCCCGGGACGATTTTATACAAAAAAGGTTCCGTCATTCCGAGATTTCGGCCGAAGCGGGCCCCGCGCCTCAAAATACGCCGCATGACATAACCGCGGCCCTCGTTGGAAAGCAAAACCCCATCCGCAATTGAAAACGTCAGCGAACGGATATGATCGGCAATCACCCGCATCGGGACTTGGTTTTCCGGTTTGGAATAACTTTGGCCGGTGACTTCTTCGATCGCCTGAATAATATCCCGGAAAAGATCAATATCATAATTGGACTTTTGGTTTTGGATGACCGAGCAGATCCGCTCAAATCCCATTCCGGTGTCCACATGCTTGCTGGGGAGATCCTCCAATGTTCCATCGGGTTTGCGGTTGAACTGGATGAATACCAGGTTCCAAAGTTCGATAAAACGGGCGCATCCGGCGTTCACAGCGCAAACATGGCCGGGAAGATGTCCCTTGTCACAGCGTTCAGGTCCCAAATCAATGTGAATCTCCGAACAGGGACCGCAGGGACCCGTTTCCCCCATTTCCCAAAAGTTTTCTTTTTCTCCGAAACGCATCACATGGTCCGGCGCGATATCGGTACAGCTCTTCCAGATATTTTCGGCCTCTTCGTCGGTTTTGTAGACTGTGGCGTATAACTTGTCCTTGGGTAATTTCCAACGCTCGGTCAGCAACTCCCAAGCCCAGGTAATCGCTTCTTTCTTGTAATAATCGCCAAAGGACCAATTGCCCAACATTTCAAAAAAAGTGTGATGGTACGTATCCCGTCCCACTTCTTCCAGATCGTTATGCTTGCCGCTGACCCGGATGCATTTTTGAGAGTCGGCGGCCCTTTTGTAATCTCGGGTTCCCGTTCCCAAAAACACATCTTTAAATTGATTCATGCCGGCATTGGTAAAAATTAAAGTCGGATCATTATGGGGAATTACTGAGGCGCTGGGTACAATGGTATGTTCCTTTTCCCTGAAAAACTCCAGAAATTCCTGGCGAATCTGATTTGCTGTCTTCAATCCATTCACTCCTATATCGGTAATCGGTAAACAGGCTCTCTTCGGGAGCCCATTCTACCTAAAACCCTTTTTTTAATTTTTGAATTCCATCTACCCCGAATTTACAGAGACTGATCCCATTTTAATAGAAATCAAACCTAATATCAACACCCTTTTCAAATGAATTGCCAAACCCCTAAATTAAGTGGTATAATTCGCCAAACTTGGGGTCATAATGTAATGAGCGGGATAGGGAAAATAAAATTGAAATTCTTACAGTGAAATTCCCAGCAATCTAAAAGGGAACATGAAGTGATTAAAAAATTTAAAGGGGGATCTGCAATGAATGATATTTTAAATTCAGAAAGTGTTAGTCCGGAATTTGAAAATACTGTGATTGACGATGAGGAATTTTTCGAACGGGAATTGTTTCAAGACGTCCTTGATTTGAAATCCCTAAAAAAAGTAGCCCAAACCGCTGCGGTTGATGTGAATAAACTCCAGGACCGGGTTTACCAAACACTCTTTACCCTATACCAACAAACCCGCGGCGTCAACCCTCCCAGTCCCGGGCAAGATGATATTTTCCCGATTTTCGAGTTATTCTTTAAGAATTATTACCAATATTTCCGGGAAGCCATGGAGAGTTTGCTGAAAAACCAATCCCCGGTGAAAATAGCCTATTATTTAGGAAAAAACAGCGACAAAGTGACGGCCATGTTTGATCAGTTCATCAAAGAGCTTCAACATGATGTCGCTTGAGGGCTTTGATGCCCCGGATATTGTGAAAACGAATGCATAAGACCCCGACCAAGGCGCCGGGGTCCGTTATTTTTTTATAGTATCCATCAACCTACTCTTCCAAAATGTATACTTTTATTTTCTTGCTTCCGTACATTGCGGCTTCACGATAAGTTTCGTAGCAGAGGTCGATGCGGTTCCCTTTGATGGCGCCGCCAATATCGGCTGCTTCCGCCTTTCCATAGCCCTCAATGTATAGTTTGGTACCGAGTCTAATCACCCGCGGATCAACCGCCACCAAACCGAAACCAGCCTTTTTCCCGGTGTAGGTTTGGCCGTAGGCCGCATATTTTCCACAACTCTCGGGCCCCGGATAATATGCCGTGGCAAGCATATTTTTTACTTCAACGTACCGGAAGGACCCCCGGGAAGTTGTTAAAGTCCTGACCACATTGCGGATTCCCCGGGCCACTACCGCGTTGAGTACGGGCTTTAGTGTTTTTTCAGAAATCCGGTAGCGGTCAACTTCCTTGCCGTCTTCATAAACCACTCTCACTTGCCGCTCTATCAAACCGGGTTTTCCTTCACGGATTACCTTTTCTTCGCCGCGTTCCAGCTCTTTGTCCTTATAATATTCAGTCCCCGGTTTTACCGCAATCTGTTTGGTAATCAGTTTACTGTGAACCTTTACGACCTTGATGTTCTGGCCCGGAGCGACAACCGCATCGAGGGCGGGAGTAACCTGATCATCTTTATCAACATCGATTTTAGCGGAGGCCAATACTTCTTTAACCGGCTGGGCAATGGTGCTGAACTCTTTGGTTTTGCCATCAGCCTTAATCTTAACCGTAAAGGCCCGATATACCTTTATCTTTAAGTCTTCCTCAACCGGTGTTTTTAGAGCCGGGATCACTTGGTCACCGGAGTTCAAAACGATTTTCTTTTCCTGCAATACCTGGTTTACGTCCGAGCTTAGGGTGCGCCATTGATAGGTGGACCCATCCACTTGAAGAGAAACTTTATCGAGAGCCGTCATATAAAGGACCGAACCAAACAAGGCAACACCCATTACAGAGCCCAAACCTATGTATACATAATCGCGAAACCTTTTTTCCCAACGACCTTTGATGATCTTAACCTTCATTCTGACCCCCCTTTTGGTAGATTGAAAATCCATGCTGAATATCGGCTACAGGGTTTCCATGTAAAAGCAAAAAGCAGCATTTGATGATACTCGCGCTTTTATATCGATAAAGACTTCCATCATCAGAATTCGTTTTAAAAAAACAAAATCCTTCTTTAAACCAATTACTCCATCAATTCCCGTATTCGAAACTCCACACCCAAATCTTCGGCAATTAACGCCGCTTTCTTGATATCCACTCCCGGATAACGGACCACCGAAACTATCACCTTTGGAATAACCGCCTGACTGCGGCGGATAAAATCCAACACTGCCCCAAAGGCCTTTGTTCCATAAGGAGTTTGGGTTAACTTCTCATAAGCCCCGGCATCTTCCGCATTGAGACTGATGGAGATGGTATCGATTAACCCGGATAACTCCGGAAGAACATCATAATCTAAAAACAGATCGGCCAAACCATTGGTATTAAGCCTTACGCTCACTTGATGCTCTTTGACTTTCCGGGCAACTTCCTTCACAACTTCCGGACGCAATAAGGGCTCGCCATAACCGCAAAATACCATTTCCTTGTAGCCAAACCCGTATCGCTCAATGGCGGCCATGATTTCAGGCACGGAAGGTTCATGGGAAAGCCAAAGATTAAACCCAACCCCGCCGGTTGTCTCCCGGATGCAAAATAAGCAGGCATTTGGGCAACGATTGGTGATATTTAGATAGAGCGCGTCCCTTATGGGATATGCAATTACCATCTCGCCGGAATCTACGTTTCCTTGCATGCAGGCACTTCCTTATATGACTATTAACGAATGTTCTAAAGTATGAATTGCAATATTTCACGCTGTCGATAAAAACAACTTTAGCATTGCAACTCATCAGCATATCTTTCCTCAAACTGCAAAATTCATTACAACAAAAATCCCGTTGTTAAAAAATCTGGGCGCCCAAAAAACGGTTGTAACTTGTTTTATCAACCATCAGGAAGCGGCGGAAATTTCTAAAATAATCATACGGCTCCAGTCCTATTCCTTGATTTGAAATAAAGATCGGGTATTCGCGGCTGTGGCCTGCATTATTTCTTCTACCGGCAATTGCTTTATTTCCGCCAATTTTTCGCCTACCGTGACAACCCGCAGGGGTTCGTTGCGACGGCCCCGGAAGGGGTTCGGCGATAAATACGGGCAATCCGTCTCAACAAGCAAGCGGTCCAATGGTATTTCAGCGGCGACACTTCTCAACTTTTCAGCATTGGTAAAAGTAATCACTCCGGTAAACGATATGTGAAGACCTATTTTTAAAAATTCAACCGCCATCTCCCGGCTTCCGCTGAAACAGTGCATGACTCCGCCCGCCGGACCCAATCGGACTTCGTTTATTAGTGAAAAAGTATCCTGATGGGCCTCTCGGTTGTGAATGATCACTGGTTTATTATACTCCTTGGCAAGCTGAAGTTGTTCCAAAAAGGCTTGATGTTGGTCTTTTTTCGCTGTGTCGAGGTAATGATAATCCAGACCGATTTCCCCAAGGGCGATTACTTTAGGTTTCTTCAAGAGTTCTTCCAAAGACTGCGCCACTTCGTCATTCCACAAGCGGGCATCCTGCGGGTGAATGCCAACGGCCGCCCAAAGCATCGGGTAGCTGTTGGCCAATTCCACAGCCCGCCGTGAAGAATCCAGATCATACCCGACAACCACCATAGTTGAAACACCGCCATTTAGGGCATTCTCAATGACTAAGGGGTAATCTTCCTTAAAAGCTTGATCATTCAAGTGAGTATGACTATCGAGCCACATCAGCGTACTTTAGAACCTTCCCCAATCGTTTTATCGGGGTTGAGCAAAGAAAGTTGCCCTTCACTGTTGGATGCCGCCAAAAGCATCCCCTCGGATAATATGCCCCTCAATTTAGCAGGTTTTAGGTTGGCCACGATCACAATTTCTTTACCCACCATCTCGCTGGGCTGATAATGCAGCGCGATTCCGGCAACAATCTGTCGTGATTCTTCGCCAACCTTGACTTGCAGTTTGAGCAATTTGTCGGATCCTTCGACCTTCTCCGCCGCCATGACTTTGGCGACCCGCAAATCGACCTTGGCAAATTCGTCAATGGTGATTTGGGCGGAATCATTTTTTTCGGTTGTTTTTTCTTGAACGGCCGGTTGTTGTTCCACTTTCCCTTCCTCCTTTGGTTTTTCAATCTCGATCCGGGGAAAAATCGGTTCTCCCTTTCTGGTAACAGTTCCAGGCTTAAGCCATCCCCATTTCACGGCATCGGAATATTCCAAGTCGGAGGGAAGGTCCGACAGACCGAGCTGTGCCCATATCTTGGATGGAGTTTCCACCAAAAAAGGCACCAGATAGACGGCAACAAGCCGCAGGGTTTCACTCATCGTATAGAGAACCGTATTTAATCGCTCCCGCAATTCCGGTTTTTTGGCTAATGCCCAGGGCGCGGCTTCATCAATATATTTGTTGGTCCGGCTCACCAATTTAAAAACCGTGACCAAGGCTACGTTGATTTCTAACTTTTCCATCGCCGCCTTAAAGTCGGCCAGACTTTCCTGGGAAAGTTTGATGACCTGCTGGTCTAAATCTTCGTAAACACCGGGCTTAGGAATCACCCCGTCATTAAATTTTTCGATCATCGAAAGTGTCCGGTGGAGTAAATTACCCAGGTCATTGGCGAGATCGGTATTGATCCGGAGAATGAGCGCCTCTTCCGTATAAGAACCATCGGAGCCGAAAGGCGTTTCTCTTAATAAATAATAACGTACGGCGTCTATCCCGTATTTTTCAATGAGCGCCAAGGGATCAACTACGTTTCCTTTTGATTTTGACATTTTTCCGCCGTCAAGAACCAGCCATCCATGACCGAAAACCTTCTTTGGCAAGGGCAAACCCAAGGCCATTAAAATAATAGGCCAGGTTATCGTATGAAACCGCACAATCTCTTTTCCGACCAAATGCAGATCGGCAGGCCAGTATTTTTGGAACAAATCCGGATTTTCCGGAAACCCCAGAGCCGTAATATAGTTGGACAGCGCATCCAGCCAAACATAAACGACGTGTTTGGGATCAAAAGGCACTTTAATCCCCCAATTAAATGTGGTCCTGGAAACGCAAAGATCTTCCAGACCCGGCTTTAAGAAATTGTTCACCATCTCATTTTTGCGGGACACCGGTTGGATAAAATCGGGATTTTCTTCAATGTGCCGGAGCAAACGATCGGCATATTTGGAAGCCCGGAAAAAATAACTTTCTTCTTTAACCAGTTCTACCTCACGGCCGCAATCGGGACACTTTCCTTCATTCAATTGCCTGGCAGTCCAGAAAGCTTCGCAAGGAGTACAATACCACCCTTCATACTCACTTTTATATATATCACCCTGCCGATAAAGGCGATCAAAAATGATTTGAACCGCCTTTTCATGACGTTCCTCGGTGGTCCGGATAAAATCATCATGACTAATCTTTAGTCTTTTCCAGAGATCCCTGATACTGGCGACAATGGTATCAACATAGGCCTGGGGGCTGACTCCGGCAGTCTCTGCCTTCCGTTGAATTTTTTGCCCATGTTCATCTGTGCCGGTGAGAAACCAAACATCATCACCGATTTGACGGTGATAACGCGCTAAAGCATCTGCATTTACGGTTGCATAAGCATGCCCAATGTGTAAGTTATCACTGGGATAATAAATCGGAGTCGTAATATAGTATTTACCCATCTCAAATCCCCTCCCGAAAAGTTATTGATCATAGCGCACGCGGGTTCTATCGGTTTATTGTAACCCAATTCTCAAACTTAGCCGCATCCATTGGTCCTGGATTGAAACTCCTTCCGAAGGTAAGGAATCGATGCTCCTCCCCGTTTACCGAATACAGCATGACCGGTCCACTAGTTTTTGGACAATATAAAAACCCCTCGTCTCGCAGGGGACGAGAGGTTAATCTTCGTGGTACCACCCCAGTTCTCTTCTTGAATCAAGAAGACTCCGGAGTTCGTAACGTGAACCAAACGTCCGTTCCTACTTATTTTCAAAACGGAGACTCCGGAACCATTTTTTCCGCCGGCCCGATCGGGCTCCCACCTTACCCGACTCTCTGATGCGTAGCCCAACAGATACTTTTCCTTCATCATCTTTGACAACTATGAAACTGCACGAACCATTTTATTAAATATATCGGTAAAAAATGACTTTGTCAAGTATTATAAGTCATGGAGGCCAAGAAAGGGAGCAAGCTCGAAATAATTTACGAAAACTCCTTAACAAATGCTCAAAATTTTAAATAAAGCAGCTTCCATCTCCTAAACGAGCTCTTTTCCCTAAAATTATTAATTTGTTAATACCAAGTAAAAACACATTGGATCAATTTGACTTTGCATGCAAATATAGGTATAATGAGTTTGTCAGCAATGTCGAATTTTAACGAAAGGAGCTGGAAAACCCATGATGAAATCTACCGGTATTGTACGCAAAGTCGACGAGCTTGGAAGAGTTGTGATTCCTATTGAATTACGCCGCACTTTACAAATTGATGAAAAAGACGCTTTAGAAATTTATGTTGACGGTGAGAAAATCATTCTTAAGAAGTATGAGCCCGCTTGTATCTTCTGTGGAAACGCAGACGGCATCCGAAATTTCAAGGAAAAAAACATTTGCAAATCCTGCCTGGAATCAATGAAAGGCGCCTGCTAAACATTTACGAAGGCTGTCCAACACTCTTTTGGAAAGAAAGATATTCTTGTGCATTCACACCATGAGCCCGTTTCATCGATTATCTTCACCGTTAAAGAGCGATTGAGAACAGCCTTCTTTTTTTTGACGTTGTAAATAAATTTGATAGATTTCTTTAGGGCTTTTACCTGTTTGCCTGGCAATTTCTTTTAATGCCCCCCGAAGCGAATCCTGTTCCCTCAAGGTTGTCATAAACAAATCATCAATGTCGATATTTGTCGAAATCCGATCGCTTTTAACGGTTGATTGATTCCCTTCCACCAGCAAGGTGAATTCACCTTTTAACTCTCTTTTTGATAAGGTCTGAATCAGTTCGGATAAATTACCCCGCAAAAATTCTTCGTGAATTTTGGTCAACTCTCTGGCTACAACTGCCCGGCGGTCGCCAAGGGCTTTTTGAATATTCTGCAGTGTCGCCAAAATACGATGGGGAGCCTCATAAAAGACCAGAGTGCCTGAGAAATCGGTCATTTCCGCCAGTTTCCCATTTCGCTCGCTGTTTTTACGGGGTAAAAAACCGGCAAACCAAAAAGAAGCGGTATCAAGGCCAGAAGCAGCCAATGCCGTAGTAACAGCAGTAACACCCGGTATTGGAATTACCGAAATCCCATGTTCAATTGCGGCAGCAACCAAAAGGCTTCCCGGGTCTGAAATACCCGGCATTCCTGCATCGGTAACCAAAGCGACCTTCGCCCCGGCTAAAATTTTTTCAATGATTTGATTGGAACGCTGCCGCTCGTTGTGTTGAAAATAACTCAGTAAACTCTTTTTAATTTGAAAATGGTTCAACAATTTTAAAGTATGGCGGGTATCCTCCGCTGCGATAAAATCGACTTCGTTTAAAACCCGCAAAGCCCGCTGGGTAATATCTTCCAGATTACCGAGGGGGGTACCCACCAGATACAATTTACCGGTATTCAATTCATCCAGCATCTTTTCTATTCCAACCACCTAAAATTCGATTCCTTTTCTGGCTCCCATCCCATGTTGATACGGATGTTTGACCATTTTCATTTCCGTGATCAAATCGGCCAACTCCAAAACGGATACCGGCATCTCTCTTCCGGTTAATACCAACTCAAGCCGGGCCGGTTTTTTAACCAATGTGGAAAGGACCCTATTGGGGTCCAAAAGTCCAACATTCATGACATGGCTTAATTCGTCGATGACAATCAGATCATTTTCATCCGAACCAATCGCTTGATCGATTAGTTTCCAACCGTTAAGCGCCGCTTCAATATCTTTTGGGGTCGGCTTATTGTTATAAATGAACTCGCCATCGCCTAATGCGAAAAGCGGCAGGGGCGGATCAAAAACCATAAATGCCCAATGTTCGCCGGAGCCTCCGGCAGCCTTTAAAAATTGATAAACCTTGACTTTCAATCCTCTGCCCCAAGCCCTTACTGCAAGTCCCATAGCCGCAGTCGTCTTGCCTTTACCATCACCCGTATAAACCTGAATCATTCCCTTATCCACTTGTTTCTCCCTCCGTCACTTGGAACTGATGTTTATCTTTAGCCGTGGTCAAGATCAATCGCCACCGCAATGGCAATTTGATTTAAATTTTGTTTAAAGCCGATCAATTTCCCATTCTTGGCGCCGATAAGGGCCGCCATTTCGCTTTTTTCCGGCGGCGTTTTTATGCCGTCAACTGAGCCCCCCCTTTTTTTCGGAGTTAGTTTCAAGGTTGATGATTGATCCTCCGACAAAGTAATGAACGGAACGCCTAACTCCCTGCAGGCTTCCTCCACTCCGGGATTTGACTCCTCCCGCCCGAAAGCTTGAACGGCCTTGATACTCCGAAGCGACCAAAAATGTTCCCGAAAATAGCGGCGAATCGCTCCAACAATCCTGGGGCCCAAGACTCCTTCACCGATATCAATTCCCACTATCAGACATCTGGGCCGCAAACCGATGATTGAAAGGGACGGACTAGAAAATTCCAGCTCCCGATGGCCGACAATGACCAGCATATTATCCTCCGGCGCTAATCCCAGTGATGCTTCTTTCACTGACCTCACATTCTCGGGCCATGCCAAATCCATTCCCCAATGGTCCCAGATCACCACGGGCTGGTCATTGACAATGGCCCCGGTAAATTTGGGTAATAAATCCCCGTGCTCAATCGTTAGCTTGTATTCCTGAGCCAATCGTTCCAAGCTTGGTAATTCGTTAACTTCCGACGCAGTAGTAATTACGGGCGCCGCTTTTAAGTATTTTGCTATTTCCCCGGCTATTTTATTTGCATTTCCCAAATGCCCGGGCAACAGACTGATCACAAAATGTCCTTCTTCGTCAATTACCAACACGGCCGGTTCCGACTGTTTATTGCCAATTACCGATGCGATACTGCGCACCGCAATCCCTGCAGCCATGATCAACACTAAAGTTGAACACTCATTGAAAACGCTTTGAATCTGTTCTGCCACATGACCGGTAAAACCGTTTTGTTTTTCGGTCTCGTTTAAATAACGGCGGGGTATCTTTAAAGAAGCCTTTAAGTGGGCTGACAATTTTCTGGCAAGTTGGGAGCCCTTCTTGGTAAAGGCGATAACAATCTGGTCATTACTCATAGCCTATCCATCCACGATTTATTAGTCACTACTTCGCTTTTTTTCGAAAATTTCCTTTGGTATACCGGCATTTTTAAAAAGAATTCAAAGGTTCAAAGGCAGGATTGATCATTATATTTCAGGTTTAAAAATGTTCATTCTTACGTCAAGCATGATTGGTTTAAAGTTTCAACGGATTAGCAATAATGGGTTTCCCTTTCCGTCTCATTTTATACCCAGGTTCCAATGGTTCAATCAGGTTTAAAAGGGTTCGTTTTTGTGCTATAATAGAAACACCATCTGCAATGAAATGCTTGTTTCTCAACCCGATTCGTCCTCTTATCGGCATTGCGGATAGTCTTTTGCGAATCGTGGTTTAATACTAAAAAACAGATAGGAGTGTAATGTCAATGGAAGTTAGAAATGCGGCCAATCCCAGAGAAGTATGCAACTATGATACCGCCAGGTTGAGAGAAGAGTTCTTGATTCAAGATTTATTCAAGCCCGGAGTCATAAAGATGGTTTATAGCCATATTGACCGAATTATCACCGGCGGAGCTTGTCCGGTGTCCTCTCTCCGATTGGAGGGTGAAAAAGAGTTAAGAACAGCTTTCTTTCTTGAACGCCGGGAAATGGGCATTATTAATGTGGGCCCTCAAGGCACTGTTAGCGTGGACGGGACCCCATACGAACTCAATACCCGTGACGGCCTTTATATTGGAATGGGTGCTAAAGAAGTAATTTTCACCAGCATGGATTCAAAAAATCCTTCTCACTTTTATTTTTTAAGCACTCCGGCCCATCATCCCTATCCGACTCAAAAAATTGAACTCAGTCAAACCGAAGCCACCCACCTTGGTTCGATTTCCGATTCCAATGAACGAACCATTCACAAATACATCCATCCCAATGGAGTCAAAAGCTGTCAATTGGTCATGGGCATGACCATATTGGAACCCAATAACGTTTGGAACTCCATGCCCTGTCACACTCATGAGCGGCGTATGGAAGTATACTTTTACTTTAATTTACCGCCGGATGCAATGATTCTCCATTTGATGGGACAGCCCAACGAGACCAGACATATCATTATGCATAACGAAGAAGCGGTCATTTCGCCAAGCTGGTCCGTTCATGCCGGGGCAGGGACTAAAAACTACACTTTCATCTGGGGTATGGCCGGTGAAAATCAGACCTTTAGTGATCAAGATCCGGTTGCGGTGGGAGATTTACGATAACGGGGAGCCCAAGACGCTGGGGTTCAGCTGCTTTCGGGGTGCTCATTTAATAAACGGGTTTACTTTTACAGTGAACGACGCCCTTTTCTCTTAGAATCGAAGAAGGGTCTGTTGCAAAATAAGATTTATCGATAGAAAAATACAATATATCTAAAGCTTTGCCAATTATTTATGCTATATATATTGTATTTCTCATTGATTTTCATCAATCACTTTTGCAACAGCCAGCTTCTTCAGCAACCATAATAGTTTACTTCCTTTAGGGAGATTCACTCCCAGCTGCCAAACCATAAAAATTGGTTTTGGGGTTCAATCCGGGTAATCAAAAACTTACGGTCATCATAATCACTGACCACAATATAACCGACCTCATAAGGAAACTCACCGGTGTTAAATTTACCTTTCACTCGGATTTTAAGCCCATCGGCATCTTTTTCAATAAATTCAAAACGCTCTTTCATAAAACTCAAAGACTTATATAATTCAAACTCCAAACGCTGATCTTCAAAAGGCTCAACAATGACTTCCACCGGTATGATTTCATTCCCCGTCGGAATCACTCTCCCTATCGCTACTTAGAAAATACTTTTATCCTAAATCCTTGGATAGAACAGCCACCCCAGCAATATTTTCTAACCCCATCAGAGCGGAGGTGGATGATTGATTCCATTATAACAGCTTTTGGGATTTCCGACCAGCAATTCATAGGCTTAAATCCATTTTCCAATCAATCATTACCCTTTAAATCCCAGCCCGGTAAATATTCTTTGGTATTCTCCAACATCTGACTGAACAGTTCCCGCGCTTGGGATAAATTAACCGGTATCCCTATCACCTCAAAATTCCTATCGATGAATCCGCTCATCCCGCAGGTTCCCACCCCAGGTTAATTTAGGGTTCAATCTTATATTTCAGTAAAGCAGCCAAAAAAGCCAGTGTGAGCCCCTGCCCCCAACCTTGAACCCTTTTTTGGGGAACCTGCTTGTAACCTTCCACATCCAGCATGACTGCCGTACCGGCAGATACATTTTTTACGGAGCCGTCCGCCCCGATGTTATTGCAAATACCCTTCCAGGCTTTTTGAACATATTTACGATGCAAAGGATGACCGTAGATCGCCAAACTGGCGGCTATTCCGGCAGAAGCCGAGGTTTCCAGTGCCGAACTTTCATCCGTCAACACCGTATGCCATAAACCTTCCTCTGACTGCAAACGGACCAACGCGCTCAATTGATCCCGCAACGAACCATCAATTCTCATAAACATCGGATAAAGGTAATTAATGAGTTTCAGCGCTTCAGCCATTGTTAAAGCAGCCCAGGCATTTCCACGGGCCCAAAAAATACCCGACATGTGATTCTGCTTGATATTATCCCAGCCATGGTAATATAAATTGCTGGTTTCATCCTGCAATAGCTCTTCATGCCAGTAATATTGATTGAGACCGTCATCAATATAGTCCTTATTTTGAAGCTTAACTCCCATACGGAGCAAAAAATACGCGGCCATAAATAAAGTATCCGCCCAGGCTTGTTCCGGAAAATCATTGTCAGCCGATACCGTGTGTTGCAAAACACCCGAACCGAAACGGCGGGCATCCTTTCTTAAAAACTCGGCCTTCTGAATTGCGAGGTCCAAACATTTTTGATTTTCCGTAGCTTCGAAAAGCGTAAGCAAGGTATGACCCATGGAAACCGCATTGACTGTAAAGGGTGGCAAACCGATTCTCAGGTATTCTTCAACCCACTGGACAAGAAAATCGAGATAATCCTGATCCCGGGTTACTTCCCAGGCCTGGCAGACACCGTAAAATCCGACCCCACCGGGCCAGTCCCACGTAAAATCGATCTGCATCGTCCTGCGAACCACCTGGTCCATAAGGGATTTAATTTGTTCTTCATCGAATGCAATCAGTTCTTTTTCCAATGCCGCTCTCACCTTTCCCATATCGCTTCAGCCTTTCAACCCGGAAGTGCTGATTCCTTCCACCAAATATCTCTGAAAGACCAAGAACACCACCAAAATCGGCAGTAAAGACAGCGTTCCCATAGCAAACATAGCTCCCCAATCAGTGGCGGTTGCCGGATCGGCAAACATCCGCAGGGCTAAAGACACGGTATACATTTTGGGCTTATTCAGATAAAGCAACGGTCCAAGAAAATCATCCCATTTCCAATAGAACTGGAAAATCGTCGCGGTAATCAGGGCCGGCGAAATCAACGGCAAAATAATTTTATAAAAAATCCGGAAGCGCCCGCAGCCGTCAATCTTGGCCGATTCATCCAGTTCAATCGGCAATCCCCGGATAAATTGAATCATCAAAAAAATAAAAAACGGTACGCCCAGAAACATCGGTACGATCAATGGCAAATATGTATTGGTCCAACCCAATTTATAGAATAGAATAAATTGCGGAATCATTACCACTTGGGTCGGCAGCATCATCGTCACCAGCATGCAGGCAAACCAAAATTTCTTTCCCATAAATTTAATACGGGCAAAACCATAAGCAACCAGCGCCGAAGAAATTACCGTCCCCACGGTCGACAAAATTACGTAGTAAAATGAATTTTGGAAAAAGACCCCGAAAGGCGCTCCCCCCACCCCCTGCCACCCCCGAAGATAATTGTCAAACTGTAAATGTTTGGGTAGCAATGACGCGGTACCGAAAATCTCCTGATTTCCCTTGAGCGAACTGCAAATCATCCACAAAACGGGATAAACCATCACACAGGCGAGGGCAATGACTCCGAAATGATACAAGATTCCCTTTATAAACTTTTTTTTGCTCATCATCAACCCTCCTTCGTTTCATAGTAAACCCATGACGATGAGGATTTGAAAAGAAGCCCGGTAAAAATGGCGATAATGAGCAACAATACCCAGGCCATCGCTGAACCATAGCCCATCTGATAATATTCAAAAGCCTTTTTATAGAGCTGCAGCGCATATACCAGGGTACTGTTCATCGGATCGCCGGCAGGGCCTGTAACCACATAGGCCTGGGTGAATACGGTAAACCCGTTGATCAGTTGCATCACCATGTTAAAAAATATTACCGGCGTCAAATGGGGAATGGTGATTTTATAAAATTTTTGCCAGGGTCCGGCCCCATCGATATCAGCCGCTTCATAATAACTTACCGGGATTTGTTTCAATCCGGCCAGGAAAATTAACATTGAGGAGCCGAACTGCCATACTGCCAAAATGATCAGGGTCCAAATCGCAGTTTTCGGATTACCGATCCAGGATGTATCGGATTTAATCCCAATGGCTGACAAAATTGAATTCACCGCGCCGTCGTTCATAAAAAGTCTTCGCCACATGACCGATACCGCGACACTGCCGCCGATAATCGAAGGCAAATAGTAAACCGTTTGGTAAACCCGTAGCAATCTGGCTTTTCTATTAAAGAGCATCGCCACCCAAAGAGCAAACACCAGACGCAACGGAACGGATACAAAGGCATAATGGAAGGTGACCGCCAGAGACTTCCAGAACAATTCATCATCGATCATGGCCCAGAAATTGGCGACACCGTTGAAAACCGGTTTTGAAAGCAAATCATAATGGGTAAAAGAAAAATATAAAGAAGATAAGATCGGCGCCAAAGTGAAAGCCAAAAAGCCGACTAGAAAAGGAGCGATAAAAAGATACCCCACCATATTTTCTGAAAACTTGGTTTTGATCTTATGGATTTCCTGATTTCCCGATGTCAACACGTGAAAAGCGCTTTCGTGAGATTGGCTCATCAATAGCTACCTCCGGCTAATTAGGAACCGGAATCCGGTTCCCGGATTCTTCCCCAATTTTCCATGCGTCTTTAATGAAAGCCGGCCTTATTGACTGCAAAAGCAGACCCGAGGCCGGCTCTATGGATTAAAAAGAAGGGGGTTTAAATAAACTTTTATTTCTTTTTATTTACCGCCAAAATTTGATTCGCTTGTTTAATAAATTTTGCGGCGCCATCCTTCGGTGATGTTGTTCCGTACAAAACTTCCTGATCAATGGTACGGAAGACTTTCAACACTTCACCCGCTCCGGGAGGATCGGCAGGATCGATGGGGCTTGCATGCTTATCCCCTACAAGTTCGATGAATTCGAAAACTTGTTTATTCACCGGGTCAACCATACCCTTTAAAGCATCCCTCACCGGGGGTACAATCGGAATTCCCCTTTCCGCCAGCAGTACCTTATTGGCTTCAATATCATTGATGAAATAATTAATAAATTTAGCCGCCTCCGCCTTATTGGCGGATGCTTTGGAAATTGAAAAGAACATCGAAGGTTTGAAATAGGTGCCCGGCCGCTTGGCATTTGAAATTTTAGGCGCCATCGCAATCGCTGTCGGCCGGTTGGCCGCAGCGGCATAAGCCACCACTTGGTTACTCCAGACATACTCCAACCACGCCTGGCCTTTGGCAAACGGCGTTTCTTGAGGCGTAGTAGTTACAAAAGCCACATCGGGCTTTACCATCACACCGGCCTTTAAGAGGCGTAACTGCATCGCATAAAACTCAATCAACAGTTTATCGTCCTTAAACCCGAGGGAACTCCCGTCTTTGGGACTGAAAAAGGCCTTCCCGGTCTGCCGGATCATGTTCTCAAACATCACCCGGGGGTCTATAGTGGACAATACCTGGGTTTGAACGCCGGTTTTCTTAAAAATTTCGGTGGCGATCTTTTCAAAATCCGACCAGGTCCAATCGGGTGAAAGACCATGGATACCGGCTTTTTGTAATACTGCGGGATCGTAAACAATGGCCCAGGAATTGGTGCCCAGATTGATTCCGTATAGTTTGTTGTTAACCTTTCCGCCTGAAGTATATATATCGGAGACATTGGTCAAATTTATTTTTTTCGCCTTTACATAAGGAGTCAAATCCAGCAGAAGACCCTTACGCGCGTATTGACTAATATAAGAATAATCTTGTTGAATGATATCCGGAAGATTATTGGCTGCCGCTTGAGAGCCCAACTTGTCCCAATAACCGCCCCAGCCGGTGGTTTCGGTTTCGATGATGACATTTGGGTTTTGGGCCATGTACATCTGAACCACCTGCAAAGTCCGGGCATCCCGGGTTGGATTTCCCCACCATCCAAGGCGTAAGGTAATTTTACCCGGCGCAGCAAAGGTGATGGCTGTAAGCGAAATCCCTACCACCAAAACCAGCAAGCCGCCTAAAACTTTTTTCATTTTTATTCCTCCTTTTTTTCTGTCTGCTTTTATTTTAATTTTTGGTAAAGATTGTGTAAATATAAAAAAGCGTCTTTCTTGTTCAAAAAAAGGATATTCTGTTATTTTTGACAGCGATTGTTGTGGATCTTAAGTAGAGCGGATCTTCCCCATTTCTGATTGCCATTCATTACGATACGCTCTGCTACAGCGGGGGATGGGTTTCCTTGATACCGGGAGGAAAACAAAGGAACCTGGCGGTCCAGGTCCCTTTGTTCATTTTGGTTAGCTTTTTTCATCGGACAGCGCATGATTACACGGCATATTCTGCCCCGACCAAATCTTTTTCGCAGTCCATTTACACTCCGGACCCAACCAAAATGGGTCATCCGCCGCCAGCCTCAATGGCAGGAAAATTCTATATAAGGTTGTTTCGATCATCGCTCCAAATAACAATCCGTTGCAAAAACATGGTTTTCGGGTCCTGGTCGCTTTGAAGGCGTTGATTAGATTTTGTTGAATCCTTGGCTCTAACTTCTCCACAGTTCATTCGGACTTCTGCGGATGACGTGCGCTAAAAAAGCCGCATCCACAATCGGTTGTAACCCGGAACTGAAGTTCCCATAATCCGGGGAGTCGGGATCAGTGGCCGCATCACTGGCTTTCCGGGCCAAAATGAAAAACTCCGCCCGTCTTTCCCTCTCAACTGCCGGAATATTACAATTTTCCATCGCTCGTAGTTCTCCTTATGAACTAAAAAAAGAGGCGCTTCAAGCCCTAAATAAAGATTTCAGTCCTGAAAATTCATTTCTCTTTATAAAACTCAGATGGGGTAAACCCGGTATATTTTTTAAATAACTGGCTGAAATACTGCGGATTATTCCCATAGCCAACCTGTCGGGCTACTTCACATACCCGGTTATCATCTATCAATAGTTCCTTGGCTTTTTCCATTCGAATCCTCGTCAAATAATGGGAAAACTTTTCCCCGGTTTCTTTCAAAAACAATTTACTCATATAGCCCTCATTCATGAAAAGCACTTTTGATGCCAACCATTTCAGGGACAACTCTTCATTGGCGATATTTTCATGGATTTGTTTGATGACGAGATGAATCAATTTACTATAAGTCAGTGCCGAATGGAATGAACGTTCCAAAGAGTCATGCAAATATTCCTCGACTTCTCCGTAAAGAAGTGGAGCATTTTTAAAATGATCGATTTTACTGTAAGCAACCAAGATCTCCTTTGTAAATACCAACAACGCAACCTTCTTAATATGATGAATTTGACTGACAAGTTCTCCTTCAACCATCGGATCTGCTAATGCTATAATCTGGTTATTTTCAAGAATGCTGAAATATTTATGAACCCCCATTTCGCTGTCGATTACCTGTTTAAACTTTAGCATCATTTCACTAACGGTTTCACCTTGAAATTGAAATAAAACTAACCGCAAACGCTGGTTTTCAATATCAAACTCTTGGAATAATTCTTGATACTCATTCTTAAACTCATTACGACCTATTATATAATCACGTAAAAATTCTTCCTTAACTCTGGGTAAAATGATATTGAGAATCTCCCGATTCTTTTTATTACCAGCTTCCTTTGCCTCTTCATCCTGGAGCTCTTTTTTAATCTCCTCCAGCGTCTCCAAAATCTTTTTTTCATTACAGGGTTTCAATAAATAATGTTTCACCCCGTAATGCATGGCTTGTTTAGCCAGTTCGAATTCTCCATAACCCGATAACACCACGAACTGCATATCCGGGAATTCATTTTTTACCTTGGCAATCAAATCGAGTCCATTTAAACCCGGCATCTTAATATCGGTGATTAAGATTTGCGGCGGGTCCTGAATCACCATCGCAAAGGCTTCGATTCCGTTACGAGCGGTTCCAATCAAAGAAAAACCTTGGGATTCCCAATTAACAACCGCGGCGATACCTTCCCGGATCATTTGCTCATCATCAACCAATAGCACTTTATACATTATTTCCCTCCCCCTGAAAAATAGGAAGCAATACTCTAGTGCCGTGTCCTGGCTTAGCTTGGATTATAATCCCGAATTCGTTGCCAAATATTAATCTCAACCGGTCATTAATATTTTTAAGACCGATTCCTGAGCCTTGGGGCTCAATCATTCCGGTTTGGATGCCTTGAATCATTTTCAAGTCGATACCAGGCCCATTATCGTTGATTTCTATATATAAACGACCTTCCGTCATCATTGTCTGAACGGTAATCCTACATACTCCCAGCATTTTTTCCAACCCGTAATTGATCGAATTCTCCACAATCGGTTGTAATGACATTTTAGGAATCTTAAATTGCCGATACTGTTCCGGAATGGAGAGAAAAAAATCCAACCTATCTCCGAAGCGCGCTTTCTGGATCGTAATATAATCCTCAACTAACTCAATTTCTTCACCAATGGCAATCACTTGTTCCGATTTACCAATGGTTTTTCTTAATAAATTACCCAGCGCTTCCGCCATTAAAGATATTTGGTGTTGTTTATTGGCCTTGGCAAGCCAGTTCATCGAATCCAGCGTATTATAGAGAAAATGGGGGTTAATTTGGGCTTGTAAGGCTTTCAATTGGGAGTCTTTAATGATTAATTGTTTGGTATAATTTTCTCTGATGAGCGTATCGATTTTTTGAAGCATCATCTTGAAATCATTTTGTAACTCGCCGATTTCATCCGTTCTTGGACATTCCGGACCAAAATCACTTGGACTTACCTGTCCCATTTCCAATTCACCGTTTGCCACACCTCTCATCTTAACTGTGAGTCGCTCCAAAGGAAGAGACAAATTACGGGCTAGCTTTAAGCTCCATAATAGGGTCAGTAGGAAAAGCAACAAAAAAATTATCAAAACCATTTGTCTCAAGAGGCGAATTTGTTTAAAAATGATTCCATAAGGTATTGCACTAATGTATTCCCAATGGGTAAAGTTGGAAAGCGTATGAGCAATAAAATAATTTTGACCTCCTATCCGGCAAACCTGATATACCCGATCCTTTTGAAAACCAAGCTGTCCTGCAATTCCTCGTAAAAAATCATTGGATGCAAAAATAATTTTCTTTCCGGAGCAAATCAATAAATGAACATCCTGGTTGATGGGTTGTGCAGTGCTTTGATAGACGAACCCGGCCATATTGACTAAAATAATCAAAGTCCCAATCGGTTGAAGGCTGGGGTTCCGGGGATTACCAATTTCCCGGATTTGTCTGGCACAGATTAAAACTGAACCGCCCTGATACGGTCCACTAAAAACCATAGCCCCTTCTTTAGCTGCTGCTTGTTTAATTACCCCTTGGATGATTGCCGGGGGAATCATTCTTCCCCCGGCATATTGTTTTCCTTGTGTATCAATGACATTGACAGAAACGATATTATGTTCGAAAGTGATTGCCAATAAATCTTCGGTCACCTTATCAACCTCTAAAGACCTTTCAAAATACGGCAAATTAGTCTTTAGTTTTCCCAAGCTTCTCTGAAGTTCCGGATTGGAAATGATATTGGCCGAAAAGCGTTCCACTTGTTTTAGTTCGCTTTCAATACTAATCGTAGATAAATTTAATACCTTTGCCGATTCAACACCTAATATTCCTTCATAAATTGCGAATGTAACCTGAATGACGATAATACTTGTTAAGCCTACGACTAATAATATCAAGCATTGGATTAAAAAAAATTTATTTTTAATCTTTAGATTGAAGTAAAAATTTCTCAAGCTCCATAAACCTTTTTGCAATATAAGGTAGTACCGATTTTTATGCAAATCTTCGCTCATCCATTTTAACCTTTTGAATCGAGTTTAAAAGGTGCAACATACATTTTCATTTCAATAAATTATTTCTATCTTGTTTCTATATATCCTACCTGGAAAATACTTCGAAGCCGAAAAGATTCAATCTCCCGCCAAGACGCGGCGATCCGGAGAAAAGGCGAAAAACATTGTTGGTAAAAACCTACGCGCCCCTGTGTGAGAAAAATACCCTGTTTTCATCTTTTCGATCACCCCGGAAAATGCTGGGCGCACGATGAAAAAAGCCCAAGGCAGATGTTGCTGCCTTAGGCCTTGGGGGAATACGGATCGTTTAATGCATTCATAGGATTATACTCATCTATACTCATCAAAGAATTCTAATTAAAACAGAGCAACTACTAACTTCGAATGATAATCGTATTCATTGGATTGATTTTGGTGAAAAAACCGGGTTTTACAACAACATCAAGTTGGACCCACTCTGAAACTTTCACCAAAAAGTCAGCTACTATTTTTTGTTTCAAAAGTGCCGGTTCATGACATGCTTTGGGTTGAAGAATAAAATCCGTTTCAATTTTTAATACTTTGTCTTCAATCTCCACCCATGGATTTTTCTTATCCAATCCCGGTATATCGACGGCCAAAACAAATGGCACATCTTCACCCATTTCACGCACGACTCCGGTTGCATCCACGAAAAAGATTTGTTTATGAAAAGTTCCTTGTTTAACGATTTTATCAGTAAAGATATGATCCGTTACGTCTTTCACTGAGGCTTCGATGCGATCAATTTTCACGGCAGGAATCTCGATCGAACTTTCGACTACAACCTGGCCGAATTTTTCACCGATTACCTTTAAAACCTTGAGACGCTCGGTAGTTAAGGTTACCAATTGACTTCCTATCTGACTTTGACAACAGCTCATAGCGTACCTCCTTAAGAACGCTCCGTTTTCTTTATAATATGGGATTGTAACTTTATTCGCTATAAGCTGAATGAATTTTTGTTTCAAACAAAAGCCTAAATATCTGATTAAAAAGGACTTCGTCCATTCCAACCTCTGCAAACAATGCTCTTGTTAAAAAAATACTATTCTTGCTATCCTAACTTTTGCACCAGTACCTGTTGCATCGGAAATGGCAGTGATACATTTTCACGTTTAAAAGCTTCCTGCAAACCAATCACTAATTGATCAGTGGCGCTGCCGCCCATCCGGCAGTTTTCCACCTCAGCCACAATCAATATTTCAATATAATAAGGACCAAAACCCATACAAATAGCGGCAACCGGGGATTTTTTAGATATCAACGGCTGCTTATCGCAAACATCGATGATGATTTTCTTGACTCGCTCCAGGTTTTCATCCATACTAACCCCGATTTTTAACTTAATCTTTGTAGAAGCATCGGGTTGGCTCCAATTGATCAAACGAGACCCAGCAATTTCTTTATTCGGAACGATGATTAGCCGCTGCTCGAGAGACATGATCCTGGTACTACGAAGACCTATTTCAACAACATCGCCGATGAGCCCGTCTTTTAGTTCAACCCTTTCACCAACATGAATCGAGCGATCGACCAAAATACTAATACCGGAAATAACATTGGCAAGCGTTTCTTGGGCGCCAAAAGCAATGGCTAAGGAAGCCACTCCGGCGGTTGCTAAAAAGCCGGTTAAATTGACCTTAAACTGTCCAAGAATTACCGTGGTGGCGATAAAATAAATAATGACTGCGCCGGCCTTCCGTAAAATAGGAAACAGTGTGTCATCAAGCAATGAATCGCTCTTGGAAGCGTAGTCTTTAAGATACCAATCAATAAAACTTTTAAGAACACTATCGACCAGTGTTGCCAAAAGAATAACTAAAATGAGATAAATCAAATTTTCAACTGGCTTTACGTATTTTTGTACTTGTGAAGCTTGGACTATAGTCAATTGTGCGGCTAAATATATTGAACCTAAAACTAAAAGCCGGGAAACCGGTTTATGCAAGTTTTTAGCCAAGTGGTCGTCTAGCGTGCTTTCTGTTTTGGAAGTGAGTGGTAAAATAATTTTCTCATACGCTAAAATCAATAATTTACTTAGTATCCAGCCCCCAACGCTAAAGGCGATAAACCATAACATCTGTTCCGGAAAGGTCTCTTTTTGAAATAAAGATAACAGCATATAAATCCCCCTTAGGATTTTTGTTGATAATTTCAAGATGATTTTTGATAATCCTGCATTTTTTACAGCTTACTAACAAACACTAACATATCATTATTTTATAATTTCTTCAATTTGTTCCAATTCCTCGTTGCTAAACGCCAGCCTCTTAATAGTCCCAACGCAGTCCACAATTTGTTGAACCTTGCTGGCTCCAATCAGAACCGAGGTAACTTTCCCTCCACGCAATACCCATGCCAAAGCCATTTGGGCAAGACTTTGTCCCCGCATTTTGGCTAGTTCATTCAAACGTCTGACTTTATTGACTTTATCCTCGGTTATATCATCCGGTTGTAAAAAAGCACTACTGCTTGCAGCCCTAGAATCGGCAGGAATCCCATTTAAATATCTATCGGTCAGTAATCCTTTTGCTAATGGTGAAAATGCGATACTCCCCACGCCTTCTTCTGCCAACAAATCCAAGAGTCCGTCTTCTTCAACCCAGCGATTAAACATCGAATAGGAAGGTTGATGAATCAAACATGGGGTCCCCAATCTTTTTAAGATTTTAAAAGCCTCTTTAGCTTGCTGTGATTTATAATTGGAGAGACCAATATAAAGTGCTTTCCCCTGGCGGACAACCAAATCCAAGGCTGCCATAGTTTCCTCCAGCGGGGTTTCCGGATCCGGGCGATGATGATAAAAAATATCAACGTATTCAAGACCCATTCTTTTAAGACTTTGATCAAGGCTGGAAATCAAGTATTTCTTGGAACCCCAATCACCATAGGGACCCTCCCACATTTTATATCCGGCTTTTGAGGAAATAATCATCTCGTCACGGTAGCCTTGAAAGTCTAGTTTTAAAATTTTCCCAAAGTTCTCTTCGGCAGAACCAGGCGGAGGCCCATAGTTATTGGCTAGATCGAAATGAGTTATCCCGAAATCAAATGCTTTTCGAACCATTTCTCTACTGGTTTCAAATAATGTGACTTCCCCAAAATTATGCCAAAGGCCTAATGATATTGCCGGAAGCTTTAGTCCACTTTCACCACAACGATTGTATTTCATTTCGGAATACCGGGAGTTACTTGGCAAATAATTCATCGGAAAAACCTCCTATTGAAAATAAATTATAACTTCTATTTTATCATTTCTTCATACTTTACGGGCTATTTTTCATCTTTTTGGGCTTTAGAATATTACTTAATACAAACTTATATCGATACCTCTTTTATCACTTTTACCAATAAAAAAGAAGACCTTGTAAAGACAAGATCTTCTTTTAAAAAATTACTCCTGGCAACGACTTACTCTCCCAGCCGGTCGCCCGACAAGTACCATCAGCGCAGAGGGGCTTAACTGCCGTGTT
>JAEZCE010000042.1 GCA_023429995.1 Bacillota bacterium
AAAGGGAATCAATATCAGATTAACAAAGACACCGTTACCTTTACCGCCACTTCCGGCGAAGGGGTTGAGTACTGGGAATACACTTACGACCTGCTGAACCGGCTGACCGAAGTCGCTAAAAACGGCACGGTAGTGGCGGATTACGGTTACAGCCCCGAGGGACTGCGGGAGATCAAACGCTCTGCCGGTGTGACCACCCATTATGTTTTTGAAGGCATATCTTATGATGGACAAGGGAAAAACAATGAGAGTTGGGATGGGATTTCTTTTGATATGTATGGGTGTATTCTTGGGAATTATTTTACGCATTTTTCATGTTAACCCGGAGCAATTTTGGGCATCATAATCATCAATTCCTTCCATGCATATTTTTGAGTTTTCATGAGCGAAGACAAAATCATGGTAATCAGGCTGAGCAAAAAGCAGGCATTCCGCACATTTGCATAGAAAATGAAGCTTAACTAAAAAAGTTAGGCTTTTTTTATGGTAGAGTCTTTTGGGATCAGAGATACTCGCTTTTTTAATCTTAACCTAGTGCCTTGAATTGAATCCCCCTTAAGCTCCAGATTTACAAATTTATTTACCTTTATTTTACATTTCTTTAATACCATGGATAGAAAATGATTGTATAATAAGAAAGTTCAGAATGATGCCCTATTCTATGGAAGTTCTGAAATGCTATGCGTCTGGTTTGAGATTACCTATCGCAAACATCCGAATATCACGATCATAAGGAGATTCACAAAGATGGACTGGATAAGCGTTAATGAGCGAACCCCCAGTAATTATGAAAGCGTTTTAGTTTACTGCAATAACGGGGACAAGCCCGGCAATATCAATATTTTTACCTGGAATGACAAATGGTACAAAATGAATATGATTACGCATTGGATGCCATTGCCCAAGCCTCCACAAGCAAAGAATCCTTAAAAAGCAATCCAGCAATATCTGCCGGATTGCTTTTTTATTTTAAGTTCATCGGCAATGCCGCCGGTCGAGATAGCTTGTATGGAGGAGATGGTGGGAACGTTCCCCCAGTGGTTTGTCTAAAAACTCCCGGTATAATTGGACAACAGCCGGATTTTCATGGGATTTGCGCAGCGGCATCCCCTGGTCCAGTCCGTAAAGAGCCTCCATCCGGTTTTGGCGGACCTTCCCGGTGGTGGTGTAAGGCTGGCCCGCGCCGCCGATACATCCGCCGGGACAGGCCATGATTTCAATAAAAGTAGCATCACAATTACCTTGTTTGATTTTCTCCAGGATTTGTTTGGCGTTTCCCAGGCCATGGGCCACGGCCAAATTGATTTTTTTTCCGTCCAGGTCCACCGAGGCCCCTTTGATCCCTTGCAGGCCCCGTAGGTCCGAAAATTCCAGTGTTTTTAAAGTTTGGCCGGTGACAACCTCATAAACTGTGCGCAGGGCTGCTTCCATCACTCCGCCGGTGGTTCCGAAGATGGCTGCCGCGCCGGTCGATATCCCCAGAGGGGCATCGAATTCCCCCTCCGGCAAGCTGTTGAAGTCTATCCCCTGGTGGCGCAGCATCCTGCCAAGTTCACGGGTGGTTAAAACCGCATCCACATCGGGGAAAGCGCCGGAGCGCATTTCCGGGCGGGCGGCTTCAAATTTTTTCGCGATACAGGGCATAATCGAAACCAAAAAGATGTCTTCCGGCGGGATGCCGGTTATCTGGGCGTAATAGGTTTTCGCCAGGGCCCCGAACATTTGTTGCGGCGACTTGCAACTGGAGAGATGGGGCAGCAATTCCGGATAGTAATGTTCAATATAGTTAATCCAGCCGGGACAGCAGGAGGTGATCATCGGCAACACGCCGTCATTTTGAATCCGATCCAGCAATTCATGGCCTTCTTCCATAATCGTTAAATCAGCCGAAAAATCGGTATCGAACACCCGTTGAAATCCCAGTTCCCTCAAAGCGGCCACCAGTTTCCCGGTGGCGAGATCCCCGGCGGGCTGAGCGAATTCTTCGGCGATGGAAACCCGGATGGCCGGGGCTACCTGGACGAGGACATGCTTTTGGGAATCATGGAGCGCTTCCCAAACTTTGTCGGTATCGTCTTTTTCATGAATAGCCCCGACCGGGCAGGCCAGGGCGCATTGGCCGCACAGTACACAAGCGGTCTCCGCCAACACTTTACCGTATTCCGGGGCCAGACAAACATCAATGCTGCGGTTTTGACTGTAAAGGATGCCCACTTCCTGGGTGCTGTGGCAAACCTCGGCGCAGCGGCCGCACTTGACGCATTTATTGGGATTTCTCACCAAAGCCGGCGTTGAGGTATCGAGCGGCAGATTATTATGAATTTTTTCCCCTTGGATATCACTGATGCCGAACCTGGCGGCCAACTGTCGCAGTTCGCAATTGCCATTGCGGATACAGGTCAGGCATTCCTGGGGGTGATCGGCAAAGATCAATTCCAGGACCGTCCGGACGGTCTCGCGGACCCGTGGAGAATTGGTGGCGATATTCATTCCGGCCGCCACCTGAGTGGAACAGGAGGCCACCAGATTTTTGATTCCGGCCACTTCCACCAGGCAAACCCGGCAATTGGCCTTTACGCGTTGATCCGGATGGTGGCACAGGGTGGGAATAAACGTTCCTTGCCTTTTCGCGGCCTCCAAAATCGAAATCCCGGAAGGCACTGAGACTTCCTTGCCGTTTAAAACAATTTGCACCATATCCATTAAAGGGCTACCTCCGTGTAATCGTTCTCCGGATGGGGCGGGCAACATCCGAGATATTCCTCTCTGTAGTACTCCAGGGAAGATTTTAATGTATTTCCGGCCGCCTGACCCAGACCGCAGAAGGAAGCGTTTTGAATGGCCCGGGTATAGCGTTCCAGAAGCTCAACCCCATCTTTACCGGCCTCGCCGGCCACCAGCTTCTGAAGAATGATGTTGGCCTGCCGTAAACCTTCCCGGCACGGTGTACATTTTCCGCAACTTTCATGGAGGAAAAAGCGCAGCCGGTTTTGGACATTGACCAGGATGGAGCGGGTGTCGTCCAGGATGAAAATGGCTCCGGAACCAATGGTAATCCCAGCCCGGGCGCAGGCTTGATATTCCAGCGGGGTATCCAACAGCCCGGGCGGGACCAGCACTCCGGATGCTCCGCCGATATTGACCGCCTTGATGGAGCGGCCGGGTTTGGGCCCGCCGCCGTATTCGCCGATAATTTGGGCAAAAGTGATTCCGAAGGGAACCTCATAGAGGCCGCGCCGGACGACATCGCCGGAGAGGGATATTAATTTACTTCCCGGACTGTCGACTGTGCCGATCCTGCGGTACCATGAGGCCCCATTTTCAATGATTTGCGGAATATTGGCCAGGGTTTCCACATTATTGATTAAAGTTGGCCGATTCCAAAGCCCGCATTGGGTCGGGTAGGGTGGTTTCACCCGGGGGCGGCCTTTCCGGCCTTCGATTGATGAGAGTAACGCGGTTTCTTCCCCGCAAAGATAACTGCCTGCTCCGGAAAACAGTTCCAGCGAAAAGGAAAATCCGCTTCCCAGAATATTTTGCCCCAGCAAGCCCCCCTCATTGGCTTGCTTCATGCTCTCCCGCAAAATTTTCTGGGCTTCCGGGTACTCATGCCGGACATAGATGTAACCGTGGGAAGCGCCGGACAGATAAGCGGCGATGGTGATCCCTTCAATCAATTGGAAGGGGATATGGGTCATGATAAAGCGGTCTTTAAAGGTCCCGGGCTCTCCTTCATCGGCATTGCAGACTATAAACCGTTTGGTCTCGGCATTATCCCGGACCATGGCGATTTTTTTCCCGGTGGGAAAAGCGGCCCCGCCCCGGCCCCGCAGGCCGGAATCCTGAATCTCCCGGATCGTGGCCTCCGGATGATTTTCCAGCGCCTTTTTCAACGCCGTATATCCGCCATTTTGGCAATAGGATTGAAGAAGGGCGGTTTGCCGGGACTGGATATTAAAAACCAAGGCATTTTCCATGGCATTATTCATGGCAGCTTGCTCTCCTTCCGGATGGCTTGAAGGATGGAAACGGCTTTTTCCGGCGTCAAGTCTCCATAGATGGTGTCATCCACTTTAATGGCGGGTGACATGTAACAGGCGCCTAAACAATTGACTTCTTCCAGGGAGAAAAAACCGTCCGGGGTTGTTTGGCCTAGGGATATCGCCAGTTCCTGTTGAAGCGCTTCTAAAATCTTTATTTTTCCCGCATTTTCACAGGGAGCATTGACGCAAATCCTGACCCGGTGGATTCCTCGGGGTTTAAAGGATAACTCCGTGTAAAAGGAGGCGGTGGAATAAACCCGGCAGCGCGATATTTTCAGGGATTCGGCGATTTGGTTGACATCGCTTTCGCTTATGAACTGTTGGGGGTTTCCCTCCTGGACCGCCAGGAGGATTTGCAACAGGGGCGCCTTCAGGCCGCCGGATTGCTCAATAATATCCTGGATTGCAGCTGGATGCATTAATTTATCTCCTTTCCCGGGGCTGTCGCTTTTATGCAAAGAAATTGAAAATCTTGAGAAGGGTACGTTGGCGCACCCAATTTACAGTAGAGACAGTTCCCTTGGCAGAGCGGGGTTTTCCGGAATGGAAAACGTTGACTCTGACGAAAGTATATACTCAGATGCAACCGCCGGTCAATAATAGTTAATCTATCTGCAAATTTGTGAAAGATTCCTTGCAATGCCGCTTAATATTTAACGATATTCGCCAAAAATTTAACAAGCAGCCTGAGGGTAACTGGGTTGTATAAGTATGGGGCACAGCATTCTTTGCTTTTCTGAGGGAGAGGCACAGAGGAAAACCAATAATTTTGACGGAAATTAAAAAATTATCAACTTCAACCAATGATTTCGACTTTAGCCGAAATCCATGTCATCCGGCGCTTTCCCATATGTGCGCCGGGGCGAAACCTTGCCGGATTGGATGAACTTCGTGGGATACTCATTTGCGTCGTCAAAAGTCGTACAGTGCAAGGAACGACCGAGCGAGGAGCACAGATAATGTTGAGGTGGACGACTTGTGGCAAATCATTTTTTAGTCCCCGGAGACATGAAAAAGAACCGGATTGAATTTGGGATCCGGTTCTTTTGTCTGATTCAGTGTATCGAATGATATTTTGTTACCACGAATCAGTTGTTCGTTTCCTTGTCGTTTTCGATCAGCTTATACCCCAAAATCATCAGGCTGTCGCTGAGATGGATATTTTCAACGATCATCCCCGCCGGGACTTTCAATTCGATGGGCGCGAAATTCCAGATGCCTTTGATCCCCAGACTGATGATGAATGAGGCGACTTCATTGGCATAAGCTTCGGGTACGGTAAGAGCCGCAATATCCACCCGGTTGTTTTGGACAAATAGGCCCAAGGCATCGAGGTGTTTGATTTCGATATCCCTGATTTTTTTCCCGATTAACTGGGGGTTGATATCGAAGATGCCGGTGATTTTAAAACCTTTTTTTTCAAAGTCGCTATGTTTGGCCAGGGCTTGCCCAAGGGAACCCGAACCGATAATAATCACATTCTGTACAATATGCATCCCTAGGAGCTTATGGATCTCCCGGTGTAAAGACTGAACATCATAACCATAACCCTGGAGGCCGGCGCTTCCAAAGTTGGAAAAATCCTGTCGTACCTGGGAAGGAGTTATTCCCATGATGTTGCTGAGATCTCTGGAGGAAATTCTTTGAATCCCCAATTGCATCAGCGCGGAAAGGCTTCTGTAATATACCGGAAGGCGTTTGAGGGTCGGACTGGGAATCTTTTTTTCATATTTCATTGCAAACAATTCACCACACAATCCTCTGATTCAATCCACAGATTGTATGATACAACAGTTTGGAATAAAACATAAGCATGATTTGTTCATTTCCGGGAAATTTAAATATTATTCACAATCTTGCGCAAAATGGAACAATCAAAAAAAGAGCCTCATACATCGTGTTTATAAAGAAACGGCCGGGTGAATGCCCGGCCGTTAAAACCTGAAACTGTTTCCCGCCGATTCTGCATCATTTCAGCGGATGGAAGAAGCCGTATCGTTTTTTACGGTAAGGTATAGGGCATACTGGCAGTCGTTGAAAGCACATTACCGCGAGCTCCGATATCATAACCGTTTACTCCGGCGCCTTTCAAATCGCTGCTGCTCGCCAATTGAAAGAAGGTTCCGTAATGGATGGAGCCGTCGGCATTGCGGGAAACCGGAGCGGTGCCGAAAGTGTAGGAAGGAGTTGATGCGAAATCAGCTGCGGTCGCCACAATAGTTCCCGTATAGTTGGTGGAAGTCTGGGAACTTTTGTTGTACCATACATTCGAATAAGAGATGTCGCCGGCCGTCACATAATGGTCGTTGCCGCCGCCGGCATAAGATAAGTTATTGCTTAAGGCATGCGTGCCGTTGGCAAATGCGAAATTATAATTGCTGGTCGATTGCGAGGAAATACCGGTCATCGAATTATGCCAGGAAGCGCATTGAGTAACCGTAATCGGACCCGGGTTGCTGTTATCGGTGAAGCCGTGCTTTTTGTTGTAAAAGGCCAGGCAACGCCGGACAATGTGTTGGACCGAATTGGAGGAGGAGCCGAGTTTATATCCGTTACCGTCGCCGTTACTTAAAGTGCTGCCGTCGGAAAGCAATCCGTTGCTATAGGAGACACAGTCTTCAATCACCACCGGCCCAATGGATCCGGTGCTGCTCTTGGTGTAGAGATCCCAGCCGTCATCGATGTTGTTATGGGCGATACAGCCACGGAACACGTTGCCGTAACCGGTTGTAAGTTTGCAGGCAAACCCGTCCGCGTCCTCACCGTCCGGATCTTTATTATCATAAGAATCGCAATGTAAGATCAGATTGTAGCTCGGCCAGTCCCCAATGCTGCCAAGGGAAGTATCCCTGCGCCCAAGCTGCAATCCACTGTCCCGGTTGGAATAGGTGGCGCATTGCTCGATTACGTTATAACTCCCGCCGATATAGATGCCGTTGTCGCCGGCCCCTTTCACTTTGATTCCCTTGATATGCCAATAGTTTCCATTGATAGTCAGGCCGCGGTTGGCGTCAGCCAGGGCTTGACCCGAGAAATCAAAAACCGGCGCACTTTCACCCGATACCGAGGTAATGGTTTTAAATGAACCGTTCGCTCCGTTATTGCCGTAAGCAACAGTAATACCGGTGGAATAGGAATAAGTGCCGCTATGGACATAAATTGTACCCCCGGAAGACACATTCGTTATCGCAGCCTCCAGTGTCATCGGGCTGCTGGTTGTTCCTGTGCCGCCGGCAGTGCCGGATGTTGTAACATGGATTACGGATGATGATGCCATAATATTGGATGTGCCCCAGCAGAAGACGGCTACCAGACAAAGAATCAATGCCGGCTGAATCCTAAATTTACGATTGGTTTTCATTCCGTGAACCTCCCTTTTTAATTTTTTTTAAAATTGCAAACCCGTATCGGTTGTTTGAATCCGATAGATACCTCCTTTCTTCATTTTTTTCGAGTGAATCTGAAGGTAAAATTTTCATGGAAAAATATGGGATACATTCATTATATTGCGGTAAGTGTTTTTTGTATTTGCAATTCTTGCCAATATTTAACGATTATGTCGATAATTTGTCATCCATTGGTAAGCATGGGATTTTCCACAAAAGTATCGGGGCTGTTCCGAAAGTAAATTCGCGCGCGCGATTGATTTGGAATTGTTTTTTTAGAAAGCTTGCCTAAATAAAGGTTAACGAAGAGAGGATGAACGGGAATTACGGGAGCAAAGAGCGGCGGCGCGTCCGGGCGGGCATTAAACCCGGAAGAGAAAGAATGATTTCCGTGAGGGAAGTAATTCACTGAACAATGGAAAGAATCATTTCTGTGACAGAATGAATGCATTGGATGACGGAAAGAAATTTCGGAGGAGGATGGCCGGGCGGTGAGGTTTGAGGGCTGGCCCGGGAGCCATCCGGTTGAGTCATTGGATTGGAAACAAAGGTTCGTTTGTTCAGGCTGATTTTTGTTGATGGGTAAGGATTTGCAGATTTGGTACAAAATCCTTACATTTTAAACCAAGGAGTGATCATGGTTTGCAGCGATTTTTTTAGTGGGCACAATTTTTTGTTGATTTGGAGGGAGCTAGAGTTGCCGGGACAAAATCGACACACTTTTGCCAAAAAAATGTGATAATATGGTAATGGGTTAAAAGTGTTTTGAGACTCCTGGGGATTTCGAAGAAATCCCCAGGAGTTTTTGAAGAACCGTCAGATGATAAAGAGCGAATATCCACGATTCGCTCTTTTTTATTGCCTTTTGAAAGGAGGTGACAGTAAGATGGCAACATTTGCAGAACGGACCTTGTCGGCTAAAAACTTAATAGCCGGGCTCGGCGCTCATCTGGGCGAGCTTGGTAAAAGAGGAATCACTCAGGAAGTGATCACTGAAATGAGCGGCTTATACAATGATGCAATCCGGAAGAATGAAAGCCGCAACGCCCTGAAGGCCCGCAGTCAAGAGGCGACAGCCGAGACGGAAGAGATTATGAATCATTTGGAGAGTATGTGCAGCGACGCCAAAAAAATTGTCCGGATGGAGCTCCCCGAAGAGACCTGGCCCGAGTTCGGCTTCAGGAAAGGGCAGTTTTCCAGGCTTACCCCGGGCGGTAATGCTAACGCTAACGCTAATGCCTGAGAAGACCATGGGGCTGTCCCAAAAGGAAATCTGTGTCTGACGGCAATACTTCGCCGGGTTAAAGCAAAAATGACCTTGATTGATATTTATATAGGGTGAAATAAATTTTGATAATAAATTTTGCTTCCATAGATTTAAGATGTCTAAAATCAACTCACCCCCTTAGTCCCCCTCTCTCGCGAGAGAGGGGGATGGCTCAAGAGTGACAATAAGCTAAATAGATCTCAGGGGGTGAGTCGCAGTTAGGCATCGAAATTACTTATTTCAACATATATAGATATTTTCCCACAACTAAAAAAATGCAGGTTATTTAAAAGAATATAGAGAATATTATGAACCGGATTGTTATGGCGGGTGAATGCCGGGCGGATTCCGGATGGGTGGGAGATAACGCTTTCGGATGCTTCAGAGGGAATGTTGGATGAACTGTTGTAACACTAAGGATGTCAGTAACCCCGGGACGTTAGCCGCCATAATAATGCTTCTGGGGAATAGTCAGATAGCTTTGAGATTGTAAGTTTATTTTTGGAAATTTAAATGAGAGGATATTTTCATGAATCAATTTATCCCGATCCATCCTTTTTGTGAACATAAGGACCATGTAACACTGAGCCGTGTCGGTAACCCAGACCGTTATTTGCAATGTGTGAATTATTTCCGCGGCCTTCCGGGACGTTGGTAAGTAATGCATGTTCCAGAGATGAAATGGTGTCGGAATGAAGTTTGTTGTTACACATAAATAAAGCATTCAAAATAGTGTTGGTTTATATGGGGAGTGTGGAAAATGAATCAAGAAATCATTATCAAAGCAGGAGAAATCATTGAAAAAAATACTGGGATGGGAACTTATTGCGTATTGGCTCTGATGGACTTGGATGGATATCCAACAGCGTCCACAATAACTGCCTCAAAAGCAGATGGTATCAATTGGATTACCTTCTGTACCGGGCTGGGAGGAACAAGAACCAACCGGATTAACAAGTGCAACCGGGCTAGTGTTTGTTTTAATGCTGACGACTACAATATCACACTGGTTGGTACAATGGAAATATTGACTGACCTCGAAGTAAAAGCGGAAATGTGGTATGAGGGCCTGATGAACCACTTCAGTGGACCGGAAGACCCAAATTATTGTGTTTTGCGCTTTAAGACAGAACGCTATAATCTTTTGATCGATTGGAAAGAAGTTGGAGGAACATTATAAGCATAATGTACAGATGGGTTAGGGCATAAAACGCTAAGAGATGGTCCTGGTCGTCCAAGGTTCCCGGCTTGATGGGGAGATGCTCCATCAAACCACGGAAAACACTTTTGCCAAGTCTTTCATTTCTTTGGGACGCGGGGTATAAGCTTTATAACCAACGGGAATCAGGCTAATAAACCGCTCATCCGGGGGAACGCTTAAAATCCGGTTGATTTCGGCTCCGGCAATTGCCGGTTCGTTCATCCAGCAGGCTCCATATCCTTTTTCATGGATAGCCAGGAGCATATTTTCAATGGCGGCCCCGACCGATAACAGATCATAATTGGCATAGAGTCTGATAATACCCTCTTCGTCATATCCTTGCGCTTTTAAAGCGTCCATAAGGGTGGGGTCAAAAAACTTGACCTTGGTCATAAACACCGCGATTACCAGGGGAGCTTTGGCAAAAAAACCGACTGCTTTCCGTTTGGCGGTTAAATATTCCTCGCTGAGTTCGTGGCGTTTGACGGCGAGGAGGACCTCGGTTTTTTGAACAACGGCGGTTTGGATTTGGGTAATTAGTTTTTGGTCTTTGATGGCTATAAATCGCCAACATTGACTGTTGCATCCGCTGGGAGCGCTGACTGCGGCCTGGATGAAATACTCCAGATCCTGATCGGGAATTTCTTTCTCCTCAAACTTACGAATGCTGCGGCGGGACAAGGCCAGGTTTAAAAAGTTTGCCATTGGATTACCTCATGGATTCGATTGGGTGTTCAATTCATTATATCACAGATCGCCGGGTGGAAGCGGGAGGTTGTTTGGGATGGTGAATAAGGGAAGGTTAGTTTTATTGGTTACAGTTATCATGAGTATTTTTATAAGTTCTAACATGGTTGCCGGAGTGGAGGAAAAATTGATTGTGAGCCAATTTGGGCCTACCCTCATACTATCTTTCTCCCTCAAGGGAGAAACGAACTGCAATTCTGTTGGTCTTTGATTCTAAAGGCTTCGCAAGCCAAACCCTTCGTTCCTGATATGGAAGTGTCTGTCAAGCCCCCATTCAAGGTGAAGTTTAAAAAATGATTTATAAAATTATTCAGCAGTTAGAATCGGTACTCGGCGGTATGTCAACCTGATATACGTGGATT
>JAEZCE010000039.1 GCA_023429995.1 Bacillota bacterium
CCGGTCGCTCCGGTTGATCCTACGGCTCCTGCAGTTCCTGCCGGTCCGGTGGCTCCAGTCGCTCCGGTTGATCCTACGGCTCCTGCTGTCCCTGCCGGTCCGGTGGCTCCGGTCGCTCCGGTTGATCCTACGGCTCCTGCAGTTCCTGCCGGTCCGGTGGCTCCGGTCGCTCCGGTTGATCCTACGGCTCCTGCAGTTCCTGCCGGTCCGGTGGCTCCAGTCGCTCCGGTTGATCCTACGGCTCCTGCAGTTCCTGCCGGTCCGGTGGCTCCGGTTGATCCTACGGCTCCTGCAGCTCCACTAGGACCGGTGGCTCCTCTTGGCCCAGTAGCCCCTGTTGCCCCGGTTGCTCCGGTCGGACCTGTAGGTCCGGTAGCACCCCTTGGACCCGTGGCGCCGGTTGCTCCAATTTTATGATCAATGGGGCAATCGGTTTCAACTTTCTTTCTCCCTCTAACTCTTGGTTTTAAAATATTGGTTAAATCCTCACCCATCATTTCACCCCCTTTTGTTATAATATTCATAATACGGGGATGATACGGATAACGCGATATTGCTGAAGACACTTTAAGTAAAAACCCTATGATAGCAAAGGGGTATTTTAAAAATAGTTCCATCCGGACAATATTGAAAAGCATTCAAACTAAAACGCCAAAAAAACTACCATGCTTACTTGTTATTTTGGATATGATTTTATTTGACTGTAAACCATGACCACCGCAAATGATACATCATCGCATCCAAAAAGGTGACTCGTAACGAAATTGGTGGAAATTTCCGGTTGATGTTAGCTTGGTTTTCAGGTAAACTTACAAAGCAGCAATCAAAAAACTTGATTTCTGAAATATTCGTCAGTTTCCTTGTTGAACCTACATTGTAAAAACGGGAGATTTATATTTAATTATGAAGCGGAATTACAACCCTGTAGAGGATGAGTCCTAGATAGGCATCGTAATTTCGGCGAATCCAGGTCCCTTATTACTTTTGGGAAAGGATTCCTAATTGTGCGATCACCCACCTATTGAGAGATAGGTGTCAACACGGAGACAACGGTGTTTTGGATAAAATAACAAAAACTTAGGTCTAGGCCTAAGTTTTTTTGTTTTATCCATCAATCTGTTAAACATCCCGGAAGCTAATTGCCTCAAATGCCCTTGGCTAAATGATAGTATAGATCATTCCAGCGCAGTTCATTCTTGAAATCGCGTATGTTGGTGTCCTTATCAATCACGACCAATTCAATTCCCGATATCTCGGCAAAGTCTTCCAATTGTTCCGTGGTTACCGCTTGGCTAAAGCTGGTATGATGAGCCCCTCCTGCCAAGATCCAGCTTTCGGCGGCTACTTTTAAATTAGGTTCCGGAATCCATAACGCCCGGGCAACCGGTAGTTTCGGAAGATCCGCAGCGGGCTTAAGGACATTCACTTCATTCACCAGCAACCGATAGTGATTACCCATGTCAATCAATGAAGCCGCAACCGCTTTTCCCGCCGGTACGTCAAATACTAACCGGGCTGGATCGGCCTTACCTCCGATTCCCAACGGATGAACTTCCAAAGACGGTTTTCCGGAGGCCAGAGTTTCACATACTTCAAGCATATGAGCGCCTAATACTTTCATATTGCCTTCTTCTAGATGATAGGTATAATCTTCCATGAAAGAGGTGCCGCCTTGTAAACCATGACCCATGACTTTCATCGCCCGGAGTAACGTAGCGGTCTTCCAGTCGCCCTCCGCGCCAAAACCATACCCCTCAGCCATTAGACGTTGAACAGCCAATCCCGGAAGCTGTACCAGTCCGTATAAATCCTCAAAGGTGGTTGTAAATCCTTTGAATCCCCCTTCTTCCAGAAATTTTCTCATTCCAATTTCGATTTTAGCTGCTTCTTCAAGAGAAGAACGTTTGGCGTCCTTGTGAATCGCATACTTCTTTTCGTATTCAGCCATTAATTGTTGAATCTCCGAATCGCCCACCCGGTTTACATACTGCACCAACTCACCTACGCCATATCCATTCACGGAATAACCGAACTCGATTTGAGCCGATACTTTATCCCCCTCGGTTACCGCTACATCCCTCATATTATCGCCAAACCGGGCAAACTTTGCGCCCTGTAGATCGTTCCAAGCCAATGCCGCCCGAATCCAAGCCGCTAATTTTTCGATAACTTCTTCATCCTGCCAAAATCCTACAATCACCTTACGGGCCTTTCTCATTCTTGAGCCGATAAAACCAAATTCACGATCACCATGAGCGGACTGGTTTAAATTCATAAAGTCCATGTCAATTTCAGACCAAGGCAGATCCCGGTTAAATTGGGTATGAAGATGAACAAAAGGTTTATTCAGGATATTTAACCCATTAATCCACATTTTTGCCGGAGAGAAAGTATGCATCCACGTAATCAGGCCGATGCAGTTCCTGGAAGCATTGGCTTCTATACAGAGGTTCAAAATTTCTTCCGTGGTTTTGACAATGGGTTTAAAGATAATTTTTACAGGAATCCTTTGGTTCTCGTCCAGCGATTTGGCAATAATCCCGGAATGGACCGCAACTTGTTTTAAAGTCTCTTCACCGTAAAGGTGTTGACTACCGGTAATAAACCATACTTCTTTTTCTTTGAAATCAAACATTCCGTCCCCTTCTTTCATTGAATATTGATAACCAATCCAGACCGACTTGTACGTACAACTTTATACCGATACTATATCACAATCGTTCAAAGTGGAGAAGCCCAAAAATTTATAAAAAATTAACTGCATTTTTAGAACATTTTATCACTCGCCCTTGTGAAGGAATTATTTCCATGGTATATTTAAACCACTGGCGGTATCCTTTGGAACTGCACGGATAGAATGGTCTGAAATATGAATATGGCAAGTCCGCTTGGATCTTTGAGACTAAGACGGAAAATAACGCATTTCCAACCTTTCCGTCTTAAGGGAAGGTTTTTCTTTTTTTACCCCGGAATATTTTGAACGCATGCGCGCGTGCGCGCGCACTTAACCAATTAAAATGAACTGGAGATATTTCGATGCCGGAATTAAAAAAAGAACCAAGTTTCGCAGGGGTTGCTCAATTATCGATTCGCAGCATCATTCTGGGTATACTGGGCTCATGTATTATCACAGCCAGCTCCATGTATGTTGCGTTGCGGATGGGGGCCTTGCCTTGGCCCACTATTTTCGTGGCGATTCTTTCAATGACACTTTTAAAAGCTTTAGGCAAGACCACCCTGAACGAAATTAACGCCACGCAGACCGCCATGTCTGCAGGAGCAATGGTCGCCGGAGGTATTGCTTTTACCCTTCCGGGACTCTGGATTACGGGTCGCTGGAATGGCCCCTTGATGCTCCAGAAACATTTTGGGGTGGTTCTCATGATCGCCCTGGTTGGTGTCATTTTAGGGACTATTTTTACTTGGTTTTTACGTAAGAAATATGTTTCCACAAATTCTCTAACTTATCCGATCGGAGTCGCAGCCGCCGAGACCATCGCAGTCGGCGATACGGGCGGCAAGAAATTTTTCATTCTTTTGGGAACTTTATTTCCATCGGCGGTTTTCACTCTTTTGAGAGATTGGAAAGGTTGGATACCCAGTACACTAAGTTCAAAATGGCTTTATGCAAAAAACTTTTTTGTAGGAATTTGGTTATCCCCCATGGCGGTGGGAATTGGTTACATCATTGGGCCTCTCTATACCGGGATTTGGTTTTTGGGAACACTGATTTCTTATCTATTAATCCTTCCCTTGGGTACAATGTTCCAATTATTCCCCTCCCTGGAGGCAGCGGTCACTTTTAAAAACACCGTCGGAATTGGGCTGATGGTGGGATCCGGATTGGGAATTATTGTAGCCTATACGGTTTCGCTGGTAAAAACGGTTTTAAATCGGAATTCTTCTTCCAAAAACAACGTAAAAGATGGGCCCAAGGTCCCCAAAAAAGAACGGATCTGGACTGCCATTGCGTTAGCCATCGCTTTCGGATTATCCGTTTTATGCGGGCTTGGAATATTAACTTCGGTACTGCTAATGCTCGGGGTCTTGGTTGTATCCACAATGTCGGCTATCATCACCGGCGAGACCGGAATCAATCCCATGGAAATCTTCGCAATCATCGTGCTTTTGGCAATCCGGATATTTGTACACGTCAGCGTCGAAAATGCATTTATGATTGCAGCCGGAGTCGCCGTAACCTGCGGTTATGCCGGTGATTTGCTTAATGACTACAAAGCCGGTCATGTATTGGGGACAAATCCGGTGGCGCAATTAATCTTACATATCATCGGCGGCATCACCGGCGCAGTCATCGCCACATTGGCGATGTTTGCAGTCATTCACCAATTCGGCGGTGTTGGTCAGGAAAAAGGATTGTCTGCCGCGCAGGCTTTTGCGGTAAGCCAAATGATTGATGGCATCCAGCTTCCGGTGGTATTTGGGATCTCGGCAGCTGTTGGAATGCTGTTATATCTCTTGAAAGTACCCGTTTTAACCTTGGGACTCGGCATGTATGTGTCTTTTGAACTGTCGGCCGCACTGGCATTGGGAGGTTTAATCCGTTACATCACCGAAAAAATACACCAGCAGTCAACCGCAAGCGGTAACATTGCCGCATCCGGATTTTTTGGCGGAGAAGGAATTACCGGAGTTGGCATTGCGATCGTCAAAATGTTTATCCGGGGATGAAAATTAAAATATCTGATTATAAAGCTAACTCAAGAAGAAGATATAAAAAAAGAAGAACGAAAGGATGAGAGAATTTGCCGGTTTGGTTGGGTGCGGCGTGAAAAGCTGCGCATTACGTCGTCACTCAATCACTCTGATCCTCGGTGTACATCCAGTACACCTCCGGTTCTCGTTCAATCGTTCCTAGTACTGCTTGCTTTTGACGCCGCAAGTTTATTCAAGGAAGTTGACCCAACCAAATCGGCAAGGTCCATCTCGGCGCATCTGGGTATAGCGCCGAAGCTCGGGTAACCAGCATTATTTTAGAGTCGATACAAATTTACAAAGAGATACAAAAATTGTGGTAAATCCAGAGTGGAGCCTACTTTAGCCAAAAGAGTATGTCATCCGGCGCTTTCCCAGCGGTGCGCCGGGATAAAACTTGCCGAAATGAGAGAGCCAACTTCGTCGAATATACTTGCGGCGTCAGGAGCAAGCAGAGCTAGGAAGGCGGGAAGTGAAGACCGGAAGCGTACTCAATGTACGCTGAGGACTGGAGCGACCAACTGACGACGCTATACGCCGCTCA
>JAEZCE010000040.1 GCA_023429995.1 Bacillota bacterium
CGCTGGACCTTTTTGTGGAGAGTGTCAGGCGCAATCCCGCGGACGCGGTCGCGCTCGCCCATGAACTTTCGCAACAGAATCCTTCGCGATCGAGTGACCACGGTCAGTGGCTCGTCGATGCGCTTATGGGTGCGGGAGCGTTCGACACAGCTTTCGTTTTTCTGCGCGATGAAACCTCTTCTCGTCGGGCAGCCTGGCTGCAGCAGGTCTTCGCGACCTGGGGCGCGAACGACCCTGCGCGGGCCCTTCAGCAAGCCGCTGCGCTCGGCCGAGCCGAAGATTCGGAGCAGGCGCGGGACGCTGCGCTTTCCGGCTGGGCCGCCGCGGATCCGGAGCAGGCGGCGCGCTTTTCGATTGGCCTTTCCGAAAGGCAGGCTCGCACGCGAGCGCTCGATGCGGCGCTGCCGAGATGGGTGGAACGTGACGCGGTTGGGGCGGCGGCATGGCTCGAGCAGTTCGATCCCCTGACGGAGTTGGACGCCGGTGCCGAAGCGCTAGCGATCCTAAACCAGCGGAGTGGCGGAGAGGTGCGCGCCGGGCTCGCGTGGGCGGCGAGCATCGCAGACCCCACCCGCCGCGCGAACACGTTGCATGCGATTGGCACCGACGGGGCGATGAGCGATGAGAGCGCGGTGAGCCGTTTCGTCGAGGAGACGGCGGCCCTTTCAGAGCTGGATCGTCGAACCCTGCGTGACGCCATCGCGAGTTCGAAAACGCCGTGACGGCGTCCTAAAATCAACCGATGCCGCCGTGTTGCGGAGATGCACATTGGACGTCCGCTCGGCGGACCCGCGGTCGCAGGACCGCTTGCGTCCCCGAAGCCATCGTGTCTCTGAGAGTCTCGCTGCCGGGATATACTCCGGTCTCCGACGGAGGGATTCTCGCTGGATGCCCGGGTTTCGTCCCATAGCGTTCCCGCGAGGCCGATGTTTGTTTGGGATCATGAATATTATATCACGCCGCGCACACGGGGTTCTCGACTATATGATGGGAGCAATCCTCATCCTCTCACCGGTTGTGCTTGGGCTCGAGGGTGCGGCCCGAACCGTGCCGATGATCCTCGGGCTCTCCGGGGTCCTCTACAGCCTCTGCACCAATTATGAGTTGGGGCTGTTCAAGCTGATTCCGTTTCGGGCGCATCTGGGTCTCGATCTTCTGAGCGGGCTTCTGCTGGCGCTTTCGCCCTGGCTGTTCGGCTTCGCGGAGCGGGTGTGGGTGCCCCATGTGATTCTCGGGCTCGTCGAAGTGGGCGCGGTGGTCATGACGCGCACGGTGGCCAGCGAAGATCGTCCGATGCCGGTCGTGCGGCCATAGCGAACGCAGCGCGCGAACCCCCGACGATCGACGCCATGCAAACCACGCGAGTGCTCCTGGTCGACGACAACGAGCTGATTCGGGCGGGCGTCCGCCAGTTGCTCACCCGCGCTCCGGAATTCGAGGTCGTGGGAGAGGCGAAAAACGGCCGGGAGTCCGTCGAACTCTCCGCCTCGCTGAAGCCCGACGTTGTGTTGATGGATTTACGCATGCCCGAGATCGACGGGGCGTGGCGTCGCGGTGCATCCTGGAGCGACTGCCCGCCGCGAAGATCGTGGTGGTGACATCGGATGACTCGGCCCACGCGGAGAAGCTTGCACGGTCGATCGGAGCGGTCGCGGTGATCACAAAGGACGAATGCGTGACCTCGTTGATCCCGAAACTCCGCAGCGTGTTACAGGGTGAGCGGCCGCTCGCGGTGCCCGAGGGGGAGCGTAACCGCCGCAGGAGCGCGGCCGGAAGTTTTCATTCACCGGTCCGGTTCTTCGGCAAAGGACCGCTTGAAGAGGGTGGTGCTGCCGCCGGTCCCAGCCCATTCACGGGGGGATCTCCCCAGGACCGGTTTCGGTAGTATTACCAGGCCCAAATTGTGAGCGATCTCGCGTTTGCCCGGTCAGTTGGTAACGGCTATCTTTTCCAATGTCCGACGCTTCAAACCCCAACCCCCACGATCGGAGTCCGACCAGCCTGCCGCCGATCTCCCCGGACGATGCTGAACAGCGGCTGGGCGAACTGATCGACAACATCGTCCCGACCCACGGCTACTCGCTCGATCCGATGATCGCGCTGGGCGGGTCCGCGGGCGCGATTCCCGCCCTGCAGCAGTTCTTTGAGCGAATGCCGACGGACGCCGGCATCGCGTTCGTGGTGATCCTGCATCTCGCGCCCAATCACGCGAGCATCCTCCCGGAGATGATTCAACGCTGGACGCAGATGCGTGTCGTGCAGCCGACCGACGGTGAGCGGGTGATGCGCGATCACGTGTATGTGATACCGCCGGGCAAACAGTTGATGGTGACCGACGGCCATTTCCGGCTCGCCGATCTCCACCGCGAACCGGGGCGGCGCGTCACGGTGGATGTTTTTTTCCGGTCGCTGGCGGACACGCATGGGCCGCATGCGACGGCCGTGGTGCTCTCCGGCGCCGATGGGCGATGGGACCCTGGGCATCAAGCGCATCAAGGAGCGCGGCGGGCTCACGATCGCGCAGGATCCCGAGGAGGCAGAGCACAGTTCGATGCCTCGCGGGGCGATCGAGACGGGCATGGTCGACTGGGTGTTGAAGGCCGCGGAGATGCCGCAGCGGATCGCCGCTTACGTCGCGCAGGAAAGCCGGCTCGCGCTGCCGCCCGAGGACCCCCCGGACGCGCCGGTCACGGCGACCGGAGCCGCCGGTGGGCCGGAAGCGGCTCTGCGCGAGATCCTGGTCTTTCTGCGGATGCGCACCGGGCGCGATTTCAGCTATTACAAACGCGCCACGATCCTCCGCCGCATCTCGCGTCGCATGCAGGTGAACGCCGTGGACGACATGCCGGGATATCTCGCCTTTTTGCGGACGCATCCCGGCGAGGCCGGCGCGCTGCTGAAGGACCTGCTGATCTCGGTCACCAATTTTTATCGCGACCGCGATGCCTTCGCCGCGCTCGACGAGAAGATCCCCGCGCTCTTCCAGGGCAAGGGCCATGGCGACAGGGTGCGCGTGTGGGTGCCGGGTTGCGCGACCGGCGAAGAGGCCTACTCGATCGCGATCCTGCTGCTGGAGTATGCGCGCGGTCTCGAGCTGCCACCCGCGATCCAGGTGTTCGGCTGCGATCTCGACGACGATGCCATCGAAGCGGCTCGCGCCGGGGTGTATCCCGACGCCATGGTGGCCGACGTATCAGAGGAGCGGTTACGGCGCTTCTTCGTGAAGGAGCACCGCGGCTACCGCGTGCGCCGCGAAGTCCGCGAAGTCGTCCTCTTCGCGACGCACGATCTACTGAAGGATGCGCCGTTCTCCCGGCTCGATCTGATCTCCTGCCGAAACCTCCTGATTTATCTCAATCGCGACGCGCAGGACCGGGTGTTTGAAATCTTCCACTTCGCGCTGAAGTCGGAGGGGTTTCTTTTCCTTGGCACCTCGGAATCCGTCGACGAGAGCAGCCCTCTTTTCCACGCGCTGGACAAGAAGCACCGCATCTACGGCCGGAAGTCCACCGCGCGCATCACGCTGCCGGTGCCGATCGGTCCGGCCACGCGGCTCGTCCGTCAGATCGAACACCAGGTGCAGCTCGTGGCCGGCGAGTCCGGGTCCGGCGCCGGCGCGAGCGCGCGCCCGTCGTCGCGTTTCAGCGAAACGGCCTCGCTCGCGCTCAACGGCCCGCGACCCGAGCTGGTGGCCAAACCGGACCGGCTCTCCTGGAGCGAACTGCATCTCCGGCTCATCGAGCGATTCGGCCCGCCGTCGGTGCTCGTGAATCGCGACTACGACATCCAGCACCTCTCCGAAAGCGCGGGTCGTTTTCTCCAGGTTGTAGGCGGCGAGCCGACGACAAACCTGCTGCGTCTGGTAAACCCGTCGCTGCGAGTCGAGCTGCGCGCCGCGCTTTTCCGGGCCGGTCAAACGGGGGAGGTGGCCGAGGCGCTGGGCGTCCCCGTCGACCTGAATGCACAGTCCTGCGCGGTCGATCTGCGGGTGGCGCCCGCGACCGATCTCGTGCCCGATCATTTCCTCGTCACCTTCGATGCACGGGAGCGGGCCGCGGCGACCGAAGCGCCGAAAGCGGTCGGAGCCGAGCCACTCATCCAGCATCTCGAGCGCGAGCTGGAGCAATTGAAGAGCCATCTGCGGGACACGGTTGAACAATACGAGGCGAGCACGGAGGAGCTGAAGGCGAGCAACGAGGAATTGCAGGCGATGAACGAGGAATTGCGCAGTGCCACCGAGGAGCTCGAGACCAGCCGCGAGGAGCTGCAGTCCATCAACGAGGAGCTCACGACGGTGAACCAGGAATTGAAGGGCAAAGTCGACGAGCTCGCCCACGCCAACAGCGACCTGCAAAACCTGATGGGCGCCACCGCGATCGCGACGCTCTTCCTCGATCGAGACCTGCGCGTGATGCGTTTCACGGACTCCGCGGCGCCGATCTTCAATCTGATCGCCGGAGACGTCGGGCGCCCCATCACCGATCTGAAGCAGCAGATCAGCTATCCCGAACTCGGCGACGACGCGGCTCGCGTGCTGGAAAAGTTGACGCCCGTCGAGCGCCAGGTGACCGGAGCCGGCGGCACGCACTACCTCGCGCGCATGCTGCCGTATCGGACGCAGGAGCATCGGATCGGCGGGGTGGTGCTGACGTTTGTCGACATCACGGAACGCCAGCGCGCGCAGGACGAACTGCGCGAGAAGGTGGACGAACTGACCCGTTTCAACGACGTCGCGGTCGGTCGTGAGTCGCGGATGATCGACCTGAAAAAGGAAATCAACGCGCTGTGCGCCCGCGTCGGCGAGTCGCCGCGGTATCCGTTGGAATTCGAGAAAAATCCTTGAGCCCGGAATGCCCCGACGACCGACCCAGTTGAATGGCGGACAGGCGCCTCCGGAAACCTTTGAGCTGGCCCGTCAGCTCGAAACCGCGCGGGCGGAGTCCCTGCGCCTGGCGGAGGAAAACGCGCAGCTCACGCGCCGCATCGCGGAGCTGGAGGCGATGGGTGCCGCCGTGCGCGAGTCCCGCCGGGCTGCGTTGAACGTGATGGAAGACGCGGTGCAATCGAACCGCCTGGCGGAAAGCCTGAACGCGGAATTGAAGCGGGAGATTGCCGAACGCGAACGCGCCGAGGCGGCGGTGCGAGCGAGCGAGGACCGGCTCCGGACGCTGGCGGATGCCGTGCCGCAGATCATCTGGGCCAACGAAGCCGACGGGCGTGCGACCTATTTCAACCGGCGCTGGCACGATTACAGCGGGCTGGCTTACGAGCAATCGGCTGGTCCCGGGTGGCAGGCGATCGTTCATCCGGACGATGCGCCTTCCTCCCGCGAGAAATGGCAGGCGGCGCTGCGGCGGGGCGTGATCTTCGACAGCGAATATCGGCTGCGACGAGCGGACGGGGTTTATCGCTGGTTCATCGGGCGGAACGTTCCCCTGCGCAACGAGGCGGGGCAGGTGACGGGGTGGTTCGGCTCGGCCACCGACATCCAGGATCTCAAGGAGGCGCAGGCGGCCGCACACGATCGCGAGAAACAGTTTCGCCGCGCGATCGAAAATGCCCCCATCCCCGTCATCATGCATACGCAGGACGGCGAAGTCCTGGAAGTGAGCCGGACGTGGACCGAGTTGACCGGCTTTAAACCGGAGGAGATTCCGACCTTCGATGAGTGGCTGACGCACGCTCATGGTTCCGGGGCGGACGAGGTGCGCGAGCGGATGACGGATGTGTTTGCCGGCGACGAGGCGAGCGGCGAAATGGAATTCGAGATCGTCACGCGAGACGGGGAGCGCCGTCACTGGCTCTTCAGTGCGTCCGTTCCCGGCTCCCTGGCTGACGGCCGGCGCTATGCCGTCGGCATGGCGGTCGACATGACTGAGCGGAAACGCGCGGAGGACGCACTCGTCGCCTCGCAGGAGCGCTTGCGGCTGATTGTCGATGGCGCGGTCGAGCACGCCATCATCTCGCTGGATCTGCAGCGGCGCGTGACCAGTTGGAACACCGGTGCCGAACGCATCCTCGGCTACCTGCGGGACGAAATTGTTGGGCGATCCGGCGACGTGATCTTCACGCCGGAGGATCGCGACGCCGGCGTCCCGCAGCGCGAGGCGCAAGACGCGCTGGATCAGGGCCGGGCGGGAGACGAACGGTGCCAAGTCCGCCAGGGAGGCAGCCGTTTCTGGGCCAGTGGCGTCACCTTGCCGTTGTATGAGCGCCCCGGCGGCAGCGCCAGCGGGTTTATCAAAATCCTGCGCGACGAGACCGAGAAGCGCGAAGCCCAGGAAAGCTTGGAAGCGAGCCGGCAGGAGTTGCTGGTCGCGCTGCGCGAAACCGATCGCGCGCGGGCCGAAGCGGAGGCGGCGACGCGGGCGAAAGATCATTTTCTCGCGGTGCTGTCGCACGAGCTGCGCACGCCGTTGATGCCGGTGCTGATGGCGGCCAGCACCCTGTCGCGCCGCAAGGACCTGCCCGATCCGTTGCGCGAGGCGCTGGCCATGATCCGGCGCAACGTGCAGCTCGAGGCTCAGCTGGTGGACGACCTGCTGGACGTGACGCGCATCGTCCACGGGAAGATGGAGCTCATGCGCGTGGCGATGGACATGCATGACGTGGTCAGCCGTGCGGCGGAGATCACGCGTTCCGAGATCGAGGCAAAGCAACAGCAGCTGACGGTGCTGCTGCAGGCGCAGCGACATCACCTCACGGGAGATCCGACCCGGCTCCAACAGGTCGTGTGGAATCTGGTCAAGAACGCGTCGAAGTTCTCCCCGGAATCGAGCGAGATCCGCGTAATGACGCGCAACGAGGGCGACCGGCTGATCGTGGAGGTGACGGACCAGGGAATCGGGATCGAGGCCGAGGCGCTCGCGCGGATCTTCGATGCGTTTGCCCAAGCCAATGCCGCCATCACTCGCGAGTTTGGCGGGTTGGGCCTGGGTCTTTCCATCTCCAAGGCAACGGTTGAAGCGCACGGTGGCACGCTGTGCGCCATGAGCCCGGGCCGGGAACGGGGTGCGACATTTCTCTTTTCCCTCCCGCTGCCGTCGGAGAGTTGACCTGCACCCGATGTCGCCATTCGCCCCATGGGGTGGCCGGTTGCATTGCGAGAGCGTGGGTTGTTTCGTGTGACCACATGAGCGCGACCTCGATTCCACATCCCCTTCGGATCTTCGTCATCGAGAACCACACCGATACTCTCAAATACTTTAAGATGTATCTGGAGATGGAGGGACACACCGTGCTGGACGCGCAGACGATCCAGCAAGCCTACGAGACGCTCCCCGGCGCGGGTTGCGATGTCCTGATCTCCGACGTCGGCCTGCCCGACGGGACCGGCTGGGATCTGCTGACCCGGTTGCGCGAGGAAGGTTTGCCGCATCCCCCGTTCGCGATCGCGGTCAGCGGCTACGGTTCGCTGGAGGATCGGGAGCGGAGCCGCGTCGCCGGTTTTCGCCACCATCTGCTGAAGCCGTTCGATCCGGACAATCTGGATGAGCTGCTCGCCGAGGCCGCGCGCGAGTTCGCGATGGCAAGATAGCGCTCGAGCGAGGGACGGCAGTGTGTGAGCTGGCTCCCTCCGCTGCTTCGGGCGGTCCGTGGAACCTGACGAGACTGCTTGTCGGGATGAACAAGGCGGGGATTGCGCAGGCGGGCCCGCGGGACAGAGGTGGGGCAATCATGAAACGCGTGCTTGGTGTTTTGGGACTGGGGCTGGTGATCGGGTGGGGCGGCGCGAGCGGGGCGCAGACGGTGAACGCGAGGGTCGACGATCCGCTCGCCGGCCTTCGCCAAGAGCATCCGCGCCTGCTTGCGACGAAGGAGGATTGGGTGAGAATCCGCGATCGCGTGCAGAAGGATGCACTCTTCGCGCAGGTGCATGCGACGC
>JAEZCE010000012.1 GCA_023429995.1 Bacillota bacterium
AATACACACCGAGGCCTGGAAGGCCTTTAGAATATTTTTAATATACCTAGCCCCATCGTTCACGTTGGGGTGGAGATGTAATCAAACATCTTTTTCCGGTTTTTTACAGCATAGCCTTATGACATTGAGGGCGGGGTGAGGTCAAAATAGGCAATTGGAATCCTTGCAAAATATAAAATTATCGCCTGATGACATCGACTCTTGCCCTTCCCCTTACCTTGGTTACTCTCCCTGCTACGGCTATTCATTACCCACATCGTTGGAAAACAAATATATTCTATTAATGAATGTCGTGAAACTGAATAGGTTTGTAGCCGATTTCGTCCACCGCGGGGTAAACCCCACGGCTAAGTAACAAAAAGCGTTTTAAAGCCCGGATTTACCGGGCTCCGTGATGCTTCGAAGCAATATGAGTGGCAAAGATTAGCCGATCCCCGGAGGAGATTTAGAAAGTTTTTATTGCCGAGCCGTGTGGGCGTGTTCGATGAACACGAATTAACCCGCGGCGGAGATTGACTTGAATTTCCTGGAAACGTTGTAGGTAATGAATCGCCGCTACGGGGAGAGCGTGAGAGAGGCGCATCCGTTTTTAACGTGCGCTCAAATTATTTATTTCATCCTATATAAATTATCGATTGATATTATTCCTATTCATGAATCTTCTCTCCTGACCAGCTCTTCTTTTCCGGTTAACACTTCCAGCATCACCAGCGCGCCGAGTTTAAAGCCGTATCCAAAGGAAGCGGAGGATTCCATGGCGCATGAGTCATAGCGCAAATCCAGCAGCGTTTCCAGCTCCGTATAATCATCACTGGAGAGTTTCTTTTTCCATTTCTCCTTGAGGCCGGATATTTTTTGGTTCAACGGACGGTATTCGGGACTTCGGGGAACGATTAATTCCTCGGGAAATATCCGCCCGCTATAGAGTTCTTCCAATATGGTTTTCATGATTCCGCCTTCTTTTGATTCATTTTGAATCCTTGATTGTTCATTCTTAAACCCATGAAAAAATCCAAACTCATCATAACATAACAGTTTATTGAATATTGGATTTTAGCGAGAATATCACTAAAATAATTTTGTAATGAAATGTAAAAAATAACTGAAATTAATCCTGTTCTCCTCCTTCATTAGGGCCTAAATTCATGGCTTTCTCAGACAGGATTTACATGATTTACAGGATTAACGAAACTTAATAATTATATTGTCTTTGTAAGCCTTTGATTACAGCCAACGGATTTACAGCAATTACGAACGCGGCGAGGTCGATATTCCAACTGGTATCTTGATCAAACTGGCGGATTTACATAATACAAGCACGGACTATATCTTAGGCCGGACCAAGCGGAAAGAAGCCTATCCGAAGAGTTAAATCTGCTTTATTATCGTTTTCCTTGATTGATCAAAACTTCTTTGGCAGAGATTTTTCAAAATGAAATCCTGCCTATTTAAATTTTTAAGCAGGATTTAGATTAACGTGATTATATTTATAATTATTAACCCAACTTTTTATCTCTTGATTATAGTAAGTTTATTTAATCTTCAGTAGCATAAATCTCAATACTTTTTTACTTTAATACTTAACCCATTGTGGCCCCATAATATCGATGTTAATTGAATATGGTATCTTATTAATAATTTTCCCATTAATATCTGCTATAAATAAATTCCACGTAGGATCATCAAAACCTTGTGCTCTTAGGTAAACCATTCTTTTTCCATCTGGTGAAATAGCTATATCCAATATTCTATCCAAATCCAATTTCTGTATTGTACCCGATTTTAAGTTCAAAATAAATGGTGTTCCTCGATTTTCCTTACTTTTTAGTAATACTCGTTCCTCATCAAGGTATTGAAACAATTGATAACCAGTTCCTGAAAATACTATAATATCACTCGTTTCTTTATTGGATATATTATAACTCTTTAAAATTGTTTTCGAAGAATTTTCTTCTAAATATAATAACATCTTCTCACTTGGTGAAAATATTGGATTAAAATCAGGTACATTGTTATTGGTTAACCTTAATATTTCTTTTGAATTTATATTCAACAAATAAATTTCTTTCATATTTCTATTATAAAATTCTATGTTACGATAAAAAGTCATATAATTTAAGTTTGTCGAAACATTTAACTCTCCAGAAAGCATAGGAACTTCAACGTTTAATTCTACAACATCTTTTTGCAAATTTAGCAAACAAATAAATTGTTTTCCGTTTTTTTTAATAAAATAAGACAAATATTTTTTATCATATGAGATTTTTGGAATACCATTGAATATATTCACTAAATTTTTACTAATTAACTCTTTCTTTATTTGAGTTTTAAAATCATAAATGTAATCCCAAGATCCGATATCTTCACCACCATTACTTTTAATTTCGCTAAAAAAAATCTTTTCATTGGCGTCATTTATCTCCTGACCATTGGCAACAAAAAATAATAAACTTAAAATAAAAGATAGGCAGAGGTATTTATATGTTCTCATAAATCTAACCTCCTTTTGATTTGATTTTGAAAATTTAGAAAAATATTTCTTTAGAGGGTTCTCATTTCATCATAATCACTTATCGTTACTTTAAAAACGCCTATTCATAATAAATAATATCAAGTAGTGACAATTAATGTGATAAATTTCCGGTCAAAGAGCACGCTATAAAACAACTATTAAATCACCCACTGCGGAGCCATTATATCGATATTTCTTGCATTAGGAATCTTCTGAACATTCTTTCCGTCAATATCCGATATAAAAACGTCCCAAGCAGGATCCTCGTAACCCATATACTGAAGATAAACCATTTTCTTTTCATCCGGAGAAATAGATATATCGGAAATCCTATCAATGTTTAAGTCGGTCATCTTGCCAGTTTGTAAATTTAAGCGGAAAGGAATTCCACCTTTATCTTTCCGAGCCATCAGAACTTCCCCGTTATTCAAACACTGGAATAAACGATAGCCTGAATCCGAAAATACTTTTAAATCAGTCGTTTGCTTTTTATCAATTTGATAACACTTTAAAATTGTTTTCATTGCATTCTTTTCAGACAAAGTTTTTTCCAAAAAGAATAATGATTCTCCATCTTTTGAAAATATCGGATCGTAATCTGGAACGTTGTTATTTGTGATTTGCAAAATCTGTTTTGATATCAAATCTGACAAAAATATTTTTTGGGACTTCCAGTCATCCTCGTTTATATAACGATAAAATGCCATATATTTGAGATTATTTGATGCTATCAACCCTGAGGATTTTAATGGTACTTCATAAAATACTTCCTTAGTGTTATTTTGAATATTTAACAAACAGGCATATTGTTTATTTTTTTCTTTTGTAAAAAAGTAAATATAATTAAAACCCAATAATATTTTTGGAGTATCATAACAAACATTCGCCAAAGATCGATTAATTATTTCCTGTCTCGACTTATTTTTAATATCATAAATATAATACTTAGTCTCTAAATAGTCAGCACAAGTATCACTTGTTCGAACCTCACTAAAAAAAATCTTATAATTATTATCATTCTCTCCCAGCGCATTTATAGGAAATACTAAAATACCCAAAATTAAAGTTAAAAAATATTTTTTCATGGGGATCTCCTTGTCTTACTATAATAAATTTCCCAGTTTCTCCAGTATTAAATAATGAAATATATATATGATTCCAGTGCAAAAAGTACGTTTCAATATTAGATCAATTCGATCAAATCCATTGAATCAGAATACATAGAAATCCAGTTGTGAAAAGGTTTTTAATGAATCAACATCGAATAAATCCTACGTTGACAAAGGACTGGAAGAAAAATTACGTTCAACGGAGGCATAAAAATGTTTCGTGAAAATGCCAACCATCAGCAAACTTTTTTTGACAGCACCGATACGATGGACCCCCGGGTCAAAGAAAGATTGGATAAATCATGGGCGCCAGTGTTTTAGGAACATGTCTTCTGCCAGATTGATGAAAAACCTTTTGCTGTTATTTACAGTGACATTGGCGCGCCAAATTTCCCGGTGAATATAGCGCTTTCGTTGGAATTCATCAAACATCTTTTCAATTATTCCGATGACGAGTTAATGGATGAATTCTACTTCAACTACCAAGTCGATTATGCCGTTGGGATTCGACATTTAGGCAGCCTCAACCTGGCGGAACGTACCTTTTATGATTTCCGGGCCAGGGTTTACCAATATATTATCCAACATCCCGAACAAGAAGATCTAATTTTTGGCCAATTCCTTAAGCTAACCAAAAATTTTCTAAAAGTAGCCAAACTCTCAAGCCAGGCGCAACGAATGGATTCAACCATGTTCATGCCCAATATTAAAAGGGCGGGACGTCTATCTCTGACTTATGATGTACTTATCAAAGCAATCAAAACAATACCGGAAAGTCAATTATCGGAAGAACTAAAAGCCGTTTTCACACCGAATTTCAAGAAGGAAACCCTTTATAAAACCAAACCTTCCCAGTCAGATAGCAAATGGACCAATTGTTGAATCTGTGCCTAAAGGCGGAGCACACCTTGAAAGCCAACGCCGCCGGTAAGGATCAAACGGAAGCCTTACGCATCATCCAACGATTTATCAAAGAACAGACCCATTACGATGAAAACACCAACCGGATGAAAGCCAAGAGTAACAAAGAAATATCGGCCGATTCGCTCCAGTCGGCTTATGAAGAAGATTGTACTTTTCGAAACAAGAACGGTAAGAGCCAAAGCGGGTACGTACTCAACCTGGCCGAAACTTGCGCCAAAGAGAATCCGATCCAACAGATCACCGATTATGCGGTGGCTCCGAATATCTCTGCCGATGTTACTTTAGGGGAAGAGCGTACTCCTAAAATCAAGAAAAATACGGATTGCAACTCCATGACGGTAGATAGCGGCTATTTTTCAGAAAAAGTAATCGCGACCGGAGCAGATAATCATATCGATCTGCATTTTACCGATATGACCGGCCGGGAACCTAAATCTAAACTGCCGGTGACCGCATTCGAATTTGAAGTCAAAACTTTAATTATCAACCAATGCCCCAATCAGGTGGCTCCACTATATGCGGTCTTTAAAGACGGCCAAACTATAGCTCATTTTCCGCTTGATGCTTGCCGCAACTGCCTGTTGGTTGGCCAATGTCACGTTAAGGAACGGAAAAAAAACTTCGTGGTACGGATTGACAAAAAAGCGATAATGGCAGCCGAACAACGCCAGAAAATTCAGCGCGAACACTACCAAAATATCAGTACCCGGGCTGCTATTGAAGGAACAAATTCCGCTTTAAAACGAGCCCATGATTTGGGAAAACTAGGGGTACGCGGCCGGGCCAAATGTACTGTAGTGGTTGGATATAAGGTAATCGCTCATAATTTCAAGATGTTTGCCCGTTATATGATTACGCAGGCCCATAGTCAATTAAAGTATGATATTCGAGGAGCACTTATGCCCAACATGGGTTAATAAACGGGATTTAGAACTAAAAGGCATGGAATAAGTCTGAAATGCATGAAAATTGTAGTTTTTTATCTGGGTTCATTAATGTAATTTCCTAATTTTTGTAAATGATTTGCTGATGAGTCGTTTTTTAATCGAGTTTCTGCACTGGAATCATATTTATATATTTCCTTATAATCCATCGTAAATATAACGTAGGAACTGTCAGTTTTCCAACTATAATTAAAATTATTTCTGCAATCCATGGGAGTATCAAATTTATTAATGATTTCAAAATTATTTGCATCAATTACAAATAAATATTTCATCCCTAAAAAAATATTATTAAACATTATTACCTTTTCATTGGGTGAAATTGTAAAATCATCAGTCACTGCAAAATTTTTAATTTTTGGTAACATTATTTGCGTAAATTCTTTTTTTAAAATGTCATATCGATAAATTTCACGGGTTGGTTCGATTGGATCATCATTAGTGTCTTTTAAAAGATAAATGACATTGTTGTTTTTTACTGGAATTATCTTACAATATTGTTTTTTAGATAATATTACCTTCTTGATTCCCGTAGCGATATTATAATTATATATATAATCTTCACTCATAAAATAAAATGATTTGGAATCACACGACCATTCTCCTGGCATTATTATATCTTGAGTTGATATTTTCCCTATAATTTTATCTTTTTTATCATTTACATATATTACATGATTTTTAACATACATATAATAATTTCCATCAGGACTAATCCTTGTATTGTTAAGGTTGGTTATGCTTCTAATTTTCTTGCCATTTCGAAACCAAAATGTTGTTCCTGGCTTTTGTTCATCTGGAAAACTGTACCCATAACTAACAAGCAAAGTATCACCAATACTCGATAATGAAGCATATCCAATTTCCGACTTATTAAAAGTTAGCAATTTCTCAAGCCTTATTTTCTCTTGGCCAGAAACAGTTTTTATTAAACTTGTTGCTAGGAAAATCACCAACAATAACCCTAGTATTTTTACTATCCGCATTTGTATCCCTCATTTCATAAATTCGTAAAATTGTATTTTTGAAATGTCTTTTCCCCAACTGTTCCGTAACGACCATTTTTTTCCCTTCATCTGTATACCCATTCCTGTACGTTATAGTCGTATAAACACCATTTACAAATTTGTTAGATCCCTGTTGTGCTGCATAAGGATAAAATATACTATCTCTTATATAACCTTCCCCTGCCACAACAACTGCAATATGACCATCGTCAAATCCAACAACAAATTTGCCTACATTTGCTGAATCTTGAGCTTTATGGGCATCATTTCCTAAATTTTTAAACTTCTTATCATTATTTAAAACTTTCTTTTGATCCTGTACACCTGGTTTATCAGTTGCTGTAATTATTATCCAATTTCCTTTTTCAACAAAGTTACCATATTTTTCAGGAGTAGCATCGCTAGCCATTAATTCTGTACTTCCACTCCATAAATATAAGACATCGGCTGCAAAAGCATTGCAGTATGTATCAAATTTATCGGTACCATCAGCATTTCTGCCTACTTTTACTTTATCGTAATTCGGATTTTGATAAGCTACTAATGTAGCTAAATACAATCGTTCAGAATCATTTAAACCAGCATCATTTGCTACTTCCATTATTTTTTTGTGATTAATTTTAGTTAAATCGATTGTTCCTGATCCATCAGCTTTTTCCGGTAATTTTGAAAATGCCGCATTGACCTTATCCGCCGAAACACCTGAATTCGTGGACTTTTTCTGTTCTACTTTAGGTTTCTTATTATTTATGTTGAAACCACATTTTTGTAAAATATTATTTATTGCTGGGATCTTAGCTAAATCTGATAACATTCCAAAGGCACTCATTGCGTTACCAAAATCTTCATTTTTAGAAGCTACTACATTTAATGCACCGCCAACTGCATTAAAACTAAAATTAAAATCAAAACCTGCTGAAGCATTACCAGTAGGATCCACCCTATTCACCGGATTCTGCCCACAATAACTATAAAGATTCGGATCATCCGCCACCGAATCCTCGGAGGTAAACCTCCCTATTTCCGGATCATACCAGCGGGCGTTGAAATAATACAACTCAACATCCTGATCCCAGTCCTTCCCGGTAAAGGCGCTGCCGTCCTCGTCGGGACTGGCGGTATCATTTTCCTTTTGTTGTAATCGTTCGCCAAAGGGCGCAAAATTCCTGTTATTTCCTTCATTGGAAAATCAATTATAGGGGTCAAATAAATTCCAAGCCGTTTTTTGATTGAAAACTTATTCAAGTTACCACTATTTGCTATCTTTTTTAATCCTGTTAAACCTGTTCTCCTTCCTTCATTTGGGCCTAAGTTCATGGCTTTCTCAGACAGGATTTACATAATTTACAGGATTAACATAGCTTAATAATTGTATTATCTTTATAAGCCTAAAGAATTCCAACCGGTATTTTGATCAAACTGGCGGATTTGCATAATTTAACTTCATTTCTATTATATAAGGTTATCATGGCCCCATATAGTTTAGAATCATCACACTAAATCCATTCTAATATCCAATTATTATTGAAAAAATAATTTTCTATTTCTTCTATTGTAAGAAACCAGTTATCAAAACCATCTCCCTTGAAATCAATATCTGGCGATTGTAATACTAAATATCCACCGGTATTCTTTCTATCATCTTGAACCCAAATAAACCACCCAATATTTTTACCACTTACTATTTTAGCTTTTGAGTTAATGATAACCATTTAAATCTTCCCTCCTAATTATTTACAAATGGGATATGATTATTTACAAGTATGTTTCTACTCTGATCAAGTATCTCAACATGAACATGTGGCACATTGGGCGAATGATTTCCTACCAAGGAATTATTATCTATTCTAAAACGATATCTGTCACAAAAATAATTCTTTCCATTCGATGAATTACTTCCCTCACGGTTTTGACCACAACCAAATAAAAAAGACCGCCAAGTCCAAGCCTGGGATCTTTTCTTTCGGTTATAACTATCAATACCGGTCCTACTTCCCTTTCACACAGAACTTTTCCACCAGCCTGACCGGATTATAGGATAATTTGGCTTTCCGGAGTCCTTCCAGTCCCATGTCTTCTTCCCTGTTGAGAAATTCGTACCCGCTCCAGCAGTTGGCGGCAAATTGCTGGTTAATGGCGGGAAACATCCCGTCAAACTCGGTGTTGGCCTTTTCAATGTGAATCACCGCCGTATTGGCGTTTAATTCTTCCCCCACAGCCAAGGCGGATATTTTACCGTCAACCTTGATGACCCCGCCAATGATTTTCAGGGCTTCAAAATTGGACAACACCAAAGCCATGGCTTCATTTTCCTCGGATGATTCCTCATCCGCTTTGGCAGTCAAATTGAACCACTCGGTCTGTAAATGCAGACACTCCGCAGCGAGCCCGGGGTCCATCGGCGAATATTCCCACTGGTATTTCCGTAAAAACTGGTTTAAATGGTTGCGCTTGCCGTGAAATTTCCGCCCCGCCAGGTTAATCAGTTCACTGGCGCTATATAAATAATCGGCCGTGTTCCGATCCTCTTCCATCCGGAGATCGGGATCCGCCTTGCCCATGCTCTCAGCCAAAACTTTCGGAACGCGCCGCATCAAAAAGGGGAATTTTTCGTCCCTGGCCCATGCTTCCATAAAATGAACGGCTTCCTTTAATCTTTCCGGACTATGCCAATCGCCGATGGGGGGTAGAAAAAAATGAATCCATTTAGGCGGTTTGCACCATAAAAACCAATAATCCAAACTTGGATGATAAAAAACATGAAGGCCATAACTTTTTTGCCACATAAACAAATTCGTAAACGTTAAGTCGGAGACTTCGGGTTGCAACTCATGCAGCATCCGGTCAATCACCGGCTTATCTTCCATCCTTAACTCTCGAAATGTTTCCATACCTTACACCCATTCTTCAATTAGTGAAAACCCAATTCCCAATAGCTTATCCCAGTTTCAACGCCACATTTAGCTTAACCCAATTTGAATGACAGCTTTCCCCCTCTTAAAACTTTAATTCTAGGCCCAAACCTGCAAACCTCCTAAAAATCCCTTTTGTTATTTAAAATTCATGGTTTACTGGAACTACCAGATTAACATTATTTTATGCCGGATACAATAGAAGCAACAAAATGGAGGTTCGTTCATGGCGGAGCCGGAAAAATTCACTTTAATCCTTTTCAGCGGCGATTTTGATAAGGCAATGGCCGCCCTCACCCTTGCCAACGGGGCTGCCGGGGAGGGAATGGAAGTAACCATCTTTTTTACCTTTTGGGGCATTAACCTATTACGCCGAAGTGTAATCCAGCGGAAACTGTTTCTGGAGAACCTGTTCAAAAAGATGATGCCTGTCGGTGTCGATAGGATTGGCCTTTCCAAAATGAATTTTCTGGGACTGGGCCCCTGGATGATGAAAAAGTTAATCCGTCAAAAACAGGGTCAGACAGCGGCGGACCTTTTTAATATGGCCATGAAAAGGAACGTCCGGTTTATTGCCTGTGAAGCGTCCTTGCAATTGCTGGGCATTTCCCGGGAAGAACTCATCGCTTACAATCACCTGGAAATTGCCGGAGTGGACATTTTTCTAAAAAACGCCCTCCGGTCGAAAGTCGCCATGTTCATTTAAATTCAGCCGGAGGAGCATTCTTTTAAAAGATTTCATAAAGAAAAAGCTCCAAATTCATGGAAGCTTTTTCTTTGACATATTTGTCAAAACCATCAATCCGCCGTTTCGTGGGGCTGCGCAGCCGGTTTTGGGCAATCAGTTTACCGGCTCAAACGAATCCTTGCCGACTCCGCAGTCGGGACATACCCAGCTGTCCGGAAGATCCTCAAATGCAGTTCCGGCTTTAATGCCATTTTCCGGGTCACCCACCGCCGGGTCATAAATATAACCGCAAATCGTACATTGCCATTTCATTCCACAAAACCTCCTTCGATTCTAATATTATAGCCAAAACCATCCAAAAATAGAATATTATTTGTTAACCTAGTTAAATTTTAATATAGAAAATATTGTTTGTCAAGCATTGAACTATTAAATCTATATCTTTGTCTTTATAAAAATAATAAAAAGAGTCCATTGTTTTCCAATGACTCTCTTATAATTCATATCAAAATATGTACTAACTGTTTATTTGAAATTTAAAAATTACCCCGCAAGTCAAGCCTTTACAAGTAGTTACTTTTTTCATTTTGCATCAATCCTCCTTATGTCATTTTTAGTATACGATTACCAGATAAAATTTACTGATTATAAAGATTAGACAGCTTAATTTTCGAGTTAGACCTCTCTCTTGCTCTCCACGTTTCGGGGAGAGTAACCATTATCCTCCGAAGCTATGTTGGGGGATAAACCTGAAAGTACTCGAAAGAGTCCCACATAGGCCATAAAGCATTAGCCTATCTCCTCTCCGTTACGGCCAAACAGGCCGTTCCGGGGAGGAGACAAAGCGGTGGGGTCCCAAGCAACGTATGGCAAAAGGATTTTATTACTTTGCTGAATCATCTTTATAATAAAATAAAATTTTACCACTTCCTGAATATTTTGTATATTTATTTTTTACCATTAATCTATGCACGTCAATGTGTTTTAAAAAATCCAGAATCATATATTTCTAATGCTCCCTTCGCCAAACTTGATTTATAAGCAAATACGGAAGGAATTAATAACTTTTGCTCGAAATACTCAGGGTAATTTGAGAAATTCCCGTGGGATTCATTTTCTTTTATCTGGAGGTTTTTGGTTATTCATGAAAAAACCGTATTTGCTTTTGCTGACTTTATTATTATCTTCCATGATAATTCATTTCCAAGTCAATCCGGCTTATGGCGCGGCTGAAGAAGGCGTTACCATTGAAATGGAAGGCCAAAGCCCTATTTTAAACGGCGACAAACTTCAAGCCGAGAAAATGGCTTTGCTCGATGCCTCCCGCAAAGCCGTGGAACAGGTAATCGGCGCGATGGTGTCCAGCCAAACCGATGTCAAGGACTTTCAATTCATCCAGGATACCATCAAAACCCGGGCCAACGGCTATGTATCCCGCCAGGAGATTTTGAACAGCTGGGAAGATAAGGGCTATTACAAGGTTTGGGCAAGATTAACGGTCAAAAAAGCCGATTTGCAGCAAAGTGTGGAGGCGCTTCAATTAACTCTATTGAAAGCCGGAAAACCGCGGCTGATGATTTTGATTCCCAACCCCGATGCGGCTTCGAAACTTATGGAAAGTTTGAAAGAAGCCGGGTTTCCTGTCGTTGATCCCCAGCGCGTCTCGGAGTTTCAACGAGCCGGGAGCGGGACAAAAGTTTTTACCGAAGACCCGAAAGAAATTTCCAAACTTGCCGCAAGTTCAAAGGCAGAAATACTGATCATCGGCGAGATTCGAAAAGAGCCCATTGGAGAAACCCAGGGCATTCATGCCGAGCGGGCCTATTTAACTATCCGGGCCCTCCGCGCCGATAGCGGGGCCGCTCTCCTTTCCCAAACCTTTGACGCCCGCGGCGTCGATCTCAGTGTAGACATCGCCTTTCAAAAAGCTTTAAACGATGCCGCCGATCAGGCAGCCGGTTTTCTAAAAGAGCAACTTCCCAAACAATTCATTGATAGTCAGCGAACCATCCAAATCACGGTAAATACCATCGGCTATTCGGATTTGCAACAGTTGCAACGCCGTCTGAAAGCCACTCCCAACGTAGACAACGTATTTTTACGCAGCTTTAACAACGGCAGCGCCGCGCTGGATGTGGAGACCGGATTGTTAACGGACCAACTGGCCGATTTCATTTCCGGCTGGAAAGAATTGCATTTGGATATTACAAGCATTTCAGGGAGTAAAATTATCCTTCAACACAAATAAACCATATCCATGAAGGGGGGGATGAACGGTCAACATATTTTTACCCGATAATCAAATCATCGTTTTTTCGATAAAATGGAGGTAACTACTCATGAAAACACGGATATTAACTTTAGGTTTAGCAGCGATTTTATCCTTTGCAGGAGTTGCGGTTTTTGGATATCCCGGTATGTTGGAAGAGAATGTAGCCAGTAATAGAGGCCAAATCAGCTGGGAAAAAGGGTTGATTACGGTCATGGGCCGGGGGGCCGCCAAACAAGGCGCTAATCCCGCTGTGGCCCCAATCCTGGCCGAAAGAGCCGCTATCGCCGTCGCCCAACGGAATGCGCTGGAAGTTGTCGAAGGCGTCCGGGTTCGGTCCAACACCTTTGTCAAAGATATGGAACTCGAAAATGATATGATCCGCACCGAGGTTGAAGGAATGCTTAAAGGCGCTCAACTGGGCTCATCAACATACTCCTCGGGCGTCTGCACCGTGACCTTATTGGTTCCGGTCGGTACCTTAACCTCATTGATTCTGGATCAAATGAAACAGAGTACTTCATTGTCTCCGCTGGCCGCGCCCTCAGAGATCGCGCCTGATATCGCCTCCGATGATTCGGCCGCCGGCGATGCTCCCGACTATACCGGCTTAATCATCGACGCCCGCAATTTTAGCGTGAAAGGGGCCTTGGCTCCCCAGGTTTTCGAGGCCGGCACCAATCTGTTAATTTATGGCCCCTACATGGTTAGAGTCGATAAATCCATGGTGATCTATTCCCGTTCCATCGATAGAGTGAAAGAAGATAACGTCGACCGGCTAGGCAACAATCCGCTCGTTGTCAAAGCAGTCGGGGCCGTTAAAGTAAAGGGTGAGGCCACCGACGTCATCATCAGCAGCGAGGATTCCAAGACCTTCCGTCAATCGAAAAACCGGGAGGAAATTTGCGCCAACGCCGCGGTGGCTATTATTATCAACTGATTTTCCAATGGATAAGGAGGTTCCCCGATGAAGTATTTTACATCATTAAAAACCGGATTACTGCTGTTCATGGCCGTTTCACTTTTGTTGACTTCCGCCCCAGTTTTTGCATCCAAGGGCAAAGCCCAACAATTTTATGAGCAAGGGAAAACCTACGCCGAGGAAGGCCGTTGGGATCTGGCGGCCGACGCCTACGGTCAAGCCGCCAAAGAATATCCGAAATATAAAGATGTTCAGCAAAAATTGGCCGACGCCAAAGTTCAAGCTTGTGCCATGCTAGTTCAAATGGGTGACGAATCCAAGTCCAAAGAGAAGTATGAAGAGGCTTTAGCCTTCTATAAAAAAGCTCTCTTCTACAATCCCACTTCAGTAGAAGCCAAATCCCAGTTGGATAAACTCTCCCAAAATATGGTGGCCCGGTATTATAACCTGGGTCGGACATATGAAAGCCAGAACCAGCTGGAATCGGCTTTGGATGCCTATGAAAAAGCCCATACATACAATCCAAACTATCAGGACTTGGGCGACCGTTATACAAGGGTTAAAGTCCAATTGCAAGGCAATATTCCGCTACGGGCCGTATTGTTTTTCATTAACCGCAGTACCCAACTGGGGATAGAGACACCGCTCATTCAGGCTTTGCAATCGGAATTAGTGGTGAAATCGGCTTCCGGAAAATTTGCAATGGTCGACTATAAAAAAGTGCAACAAGTTATCAATGAACAAGCCAAAGGTCTTAGCGATACTCTCAATGACAGCTTGGCAATGGATCTCGGGCGCATCCTCGGAGCAGGCCAAGTGGTGGTCGGCGAAATCGTTTCGGAGGGAAGCAAATCCAATAAATTTAAAATCATCGCCCGGGTCTTGAAAGTTCCCGGCGGAGAAGTCGTTAAGGAAATTAAAATTTCCGAGAGTTTCAACGGTAAGGAAATGGCAGACTTTCAAAATCAAATTCCCGAACTCGCCAAAGATCTTGCCGAAAAGATCACTAAAGAAGGTTGGTTCTAGTTTTATTTGCAATGGAGGTATATCGCGGTGAAGCAAAAAGGTTTAATGTTCTTCCTTCTCCTGATGATGGTTATCAGTTATACAGCGCCGACCTTTAGCGCCGGACAGCTCTATAAAATCGCAGTATTGCCGTTTGACGACCGCTCCATCCGGAATCGCTGGTGGGGTAATCAATTTGATGTCGGCCAGGAAGTTTCCAGTGAAATGGTGACTGCGCTGATGAACACCAATCAATTCCGGTTAATCGAACGTGAAGAAGTCAACCGCGTCTTGTCGGAACAGAAGTTGTCCGCAGTCAATGTAGACTCCAATACCGCCATTGAGTTCGGCAAAATGTTGGGTGTGAAATTTCTGGTTATGGGACATGTGACCGAATTTACAATGGATGATCAAGGCAGCGCTTTTGTTGATCCCCGAAGCCGACTCGGCCTCGCTTTTAAGACAAAGACCGCCCGGGTGGCGATTGACGCCAGGATGGTCGAAACAACAACAGCCGAAATTTTTTGGGGAGTTACCGGGGTCGGTGAAAAAAAGCGGACCAATCTGGGAATCGCCAGTGGCGGCGGCGCCATGATGCTGGGCGGAAATTTTGCCAAGTCCGATCTGGGCCTGGCTTTACGTGACGCCGTCAATTCGGTGGCCGTTCAATTTGCTCAGAAAGCCTATGAGTCTAACGCCGATAAACCTATCGAAGGCCTCATCGCATATACTTCATCTTCCACCATCATCATTAATGTCGGCGGCGATCATGGCGTTGAACCGGGTATGACCTTCATTGTGAAAGGCAATATCCAAACCATACGCGATCCGAAGACAAAAGAAGTCATCGCTGAACTTAGTGATGATGTAGCCGTATTGACCGTGGTCGAAGTCAAAGAAAAGGCTTCCATCTGCCGGATTGAGTCTCAAACTGGTGAAATCGCCGTTAATGCAAAAGTAGCTTCAAAGTTGGAGCCCAAACCATCTCCTACCCCAACTCCAACACCCTCACCGAAAACCAAAAACAAGGATAAATCAAATCGCGACGGTAATGCCTCTGATTGGCTGTAAATTGCCGCCGGATTTTAAAAAATTCCTAAAACCATCAATCCTGTCGATAAAGTCATTGACTTTCAGGCAGGATTGACGCTCACTCCTTTTACCCGGGATAATGGATTACCCTATCGAATAACCCCTCCAAGCAATGCCTTCCGCGATTATCAAAACAATCCATTGGGTATACTTGAGTCAATAACTCAACTCATTCAGAGGTCATTATGGTAGAGCTCCCTTGGTATACTGAGAAGCTAGTTCTTCCTCTCCCTGATACCGCTCATTGGAGCCGCTTAGAACCCTTTTATCCTCCATCGATCACCCGTGAAGGATTACCATCCTTGATACAAAACAATTTAAACGCCTTCCGGATGGAACTCAAGAAAGCCAAAGAAATCGTCTTAATCCTGGAAGATCCTTCCCGGGTAAGTCAAACCGGAATTATCGTCAATACCATCTGTCAAACGGTTCAAAAATGCCGCGGCAGCCTATGGGGTTTTGAGATTGTCATTGCTTCCGGAGCTCATTTTCACGCCCGGCAGGCGGATTTATTAAAAAAGGTCGGCTCCTCCCATTGGCCGGTGTCGATTCATGACTGTCTTCAGAACAACCAACCCATCGGAACCAGTAGATCCGGAATTCCACTCCTGTTTAATCAGAAAGTCGTCCGCGCCGATTTCAGAATGACCATCTCCACGATGAACATCCACCCTTTAGCCGGCTTATCAGGCGGCGCAAAAATATTACTGCCGGGAGTGGCCGGTTTGAAAACAATCGAAGCTTTTCACAGCCTTCCCGGGGGAATTCCCGGAACAGAGAATTCACCCATGCGCATTTTAATCAACGAAGTTCTCGGCATGCTGCCCATTGCCCATAGTTGGCACTTGCTTTCCAATCCGGAAGGGGAAATTTATAAAGTCATCGGCGGAGATATACTGGAATCTTTTCATCGAGCGGCAACGGAACTCTTAAAAATCGTCACTGTCCGTAAACCTGAGCAGTTGGCGGATTTTTTAATTTTAGGATGCCGGCCTTTCAATCAAAACTTAATCGGCGCTTTCAAATCTTTCCACCCCATACCCAAACTGCTTAAGCCGGGCGGCAGCGTTCTTCTTTTTACCGAAGCCCCGCAAGGAATCGGGTTTCATCATTGGCGCACGCAAGCCCAGGTCATTACCGGACAGAAAAAAGAATACCAAAAACGGTTGGAAGACTTTCACGTCGGGATATTTTCCCCCGGGACTTCCTATGAAGAATTTGCAAGCCTTTTTCCGGGAACATTCCATTTATTAAAAACCCCATCCGATCTTGTTACCTTCTTCCATGGGCCAAATACTTATCCAAGATTTACAACTTCATCCCGGTTTCTCGTTATTCCTTATGCTCCCGTGACATTGGTTTCGGATTAAAAAAAACTACATAGTTTGAATGAAAAAGCAACCGCTTCATTCAATTCAAAAGCCGGGTTTCAACACCCGGCTTAAGACACCCATTATAACGTTTGCCCATACATATATTCTTCGAGATAACGGTTTTTGACCTGAAATTCCTCCAGCTGATACTTAACGATATCACCAATTGAAATAATACCGATAATCCCGTCTTTCGTAACGATCGGCACATGCCGGATCCTGTTTTGCGTCATAATTCCCATGATATAATCGATATCATCTTCTGGAATTGCGATAATAATATTCGTACTCATTAATTGGGACACTTTTTTCGATTTCAGGGTATCAAAATCGGAATACGCTGCCCGCATAATATCCCGTTCGGAGATGATTCCCACCAGCTTCTTTTCGGCATCGATCACCACCAAGGAACCGATTTGATTTTCCATTAATTTGCCCATGGCTGAAAAAACAGGGTCATCCGGAGTAATGGTAATCACACTCTTGCCTTTATCCTTGAGTAAGTCCGCAACTTTCATTTGGTATCCCTCCCTTATCCAATAAATACCCGGCAAACCCGTTCCGCTCTATGTTTAAAGTGACATGCATCAAACGGATGCTGTCGGGTATCTTTTTTATAATAATAATATTGGCCAGATTTCTAAAAATACCTTTTGGGTTTGGATAAGTTCATTTTTTCACAAATTATCTTCGTTTTAGAGGGATTCCCGTTTTGAAATTTCTGCAGTTAAGCATTCATAAATATCATTTTGCAAATAAAAATAAACCCGGGTAATTACAAATTTAGGGTGTTTGGAATGGGTCATCAAGTATTCCAGCAACTGTTTATGGTGGCATAGATTGGGGTAAAGATAATCTTCGATTCCGGTAGCCAGGCGTAACCAGCCAAAATTGGAATAATCATCCACAGTAACCACTTTGGAGTGCATCGTATACCCGATGGCAAATTTAACGGTTAATTCCTCTGGCAACAATTTGGTACGCAATGTCAAAAAGCCGTAATAATCACGGTATAATTTGACGGGATTCGGGCCGCGATGATTTACTTTCGGAAGGTTTGGTTTTGTGATCAGCCCGGCATATTTCTGGTCATCTTTCGAGCCAATCAATACAAACCCTTGCAAAACCGGTTCTGAAAACTGGTACCAATCTTTGGGTTTTAAAAAATGATCCGTGAGTTTAAGAATCGATTCAGACATTCTTCTCTCCTGCTCGAAAACATTTTACAAAATGTTCGCTGCCGTGAAAAACCGCCGGTGGTTCTTGATGACGGCAAATATCCATCACGATGGGGCAACGCGCCGCAAAACAGCAACCATTACTAAAATCCGCCGTATTATCGATCTCTCCGGTTAAAATGATTCTTTTTCTGGAATAATCCGGGTTTGGAACCGGTATCGCCGATAATAACGCTGAAGTATAGGGGTGCAAAGGCTTTTCAAATAATTCAGCCCCAGGCGATAGCTCCACAATTTGTCCAAGATACATCACTGCGATCCGATGAGAGATATGCTTGACCACAGCCAGGTCGTGAGCGATGAAAAGATAAGCCATTTGGAGTTCATTCCGCAATTCAATCAATAAATTAATGATTTGAGCCTGAATCGACACATCAAGCGCCGAAACCGGTTCGTCGCAAACCAGCAAAACCGGGCTTAAAGAGATCGCCCGGGCAATGGCGATCCGCTGCCTTTGCCCTCCGGAAAACTCATGGGGGTACCGGTAAAGAAATTGCGAAGATAACCCAACCCGTTCCAGGAGGGAAACGACCCTTGCCTTTTTTTCTTCCAGACTATTTACAAGGCCATGTTCCCCCAGCCCTTCTCCGACAAGGTCCAGCACTACGCGGCGGGGATTTAAGGAGGAATAGGGATCCTGGAAAATAATCTGCATCCGAGTGCGGCATTTCAGTAATTCCCGCTTCGCCATTCCTACCAGTTCGGCTCCTTCAAAAACGACAGAACCCCCGGTTGGCTTAATCAATTGGAGAATGCTTCGCCCGACCGTTGTTTTTCCGCAACCGGATTCTCCAACCAAGCCTAATGTTTCTCCGGGACGGATTTCAAAACTCACCCGGTCAACCGCCCGGACCCAATTGGTAATCCTCCCCATCAAGCCGGAACGGACCGGATAATATTTTTTTAAATTGGAGACTTGAAGTAAATTTTCCATGGCCTAACTTCCTACCTAACCCCCGTTCCCCCGCGCGCTTAACCAAGCGCGACCTTGATAGAATATTTTGCTTAAATCCGAAGGGAAGGGGGCTTAGTATATATATTTTTAGCTTGAAAGTAATCATCGCTATTCTTGAAAAATGCCTCAAACTTTATTATCACTACTTGCAATCTTGAGGATTTTAATTAAAACACCTTCAAGATCACAGTAAACCTCTTTGTTTCGAATCCTTAAAACTTTCAAACCCTCGTTTTGCAATGAGCAATCTCTTACTGCATCTTTTTCCACTAAACATCCAAGCCCCTCACAGTCTGTTCAAGTCCCTCTTCCCTCCAAATTTTGGCATCCAGTTCTGCTAAAGAGGGAAGGGGGCACGGGGGTCAATGTCATCAAGCTGTGCTGTAAAAGACAGGAAGATGGCGTTTGATTACATCTCCACCCCAACGTGAACGATGGGGCTAGGTATATTAAATAACGTTCTAAAGGCCTTCCAGGCCTCGGTGTCGTGTTTTTACACCCAGCTTAAAGACACAAACCCAGCCCGGCTTGTCCGGGGTTTAGAATGATTTTTAAGACCTAGCCCAGAACTTCAGGTCTGGGTGGACAGAATGAACATAAAGTAGTTTAGCCATTTCCTATTTATGGATGCTTGCTTGATGACATTGGCATGGGGGTTAGGTCGCACTTAGGCCCTCCAACACGCCACCCTATGTCCGTCTTTTTTATTTTCCAGCCCCGGCATTTGTTGCTTGCAAACATCCCTTGCTTTTTCACAGCGGGGCGCAAAATAGCATCCCTGTGGCAAAGAAAAAAGATCGGGAACCATTCCCGGTATCGCGTAAAGCTCTCCGGTATGATGCGGGCTTGGAATCGACCGTAACAGCCCTTCCGTATAGGGATGCATCGGGTTCTTGAATATTTCCCGCACCGAAGCAATTTCCACTATTTTTCCGGCATACATCACCGCCACTCTTTGGGCGATTTCGGCCACGATACCCAAATTATGGGTAATCATCAATAATGACATCTGGTTTTCCCCTTGCAATTGCTGCAGCAATTCCAAAATCTGAGCTTGAATGGTTACATCCAAAGCCGTGGTCGGTTCATCCGCGATTAATAATTGGGGTCTACAAATCAGAGCCATTGCGATCATGGCTCGCTGCCGCATGCCGCCGGAAAGTTCATGAGGATAGGCATCATATTGGCGGGAGGGGTTGGAGATTCCAACCTTTGCCAAAGCCTCAATCACACGCTCTTTGACCTCTTCCTTGTTGACCGGATGGTGATGAATCAGGAGCGGCTCGCTGATTTGGACGCCGATTTTCTGCACCGGATTAAAACTGGTCAAGGGTTCCTGGAAGATAATGCCGATTTCCTGACCCCGCAACCGAATTAAATCCGGCAAGGGCATTTTCAATAAATCCCGGTCTTTCCAAAGGAGTTTATCCGCTGTGATATTCCCGGGCGGGGAAGGAATGAGTTTTAAAATGGAAAGCGCGGTTACCGATTTACCGCAACCTGATTCCCCGACCAGGCCCAACGTTTCACCTTGCCCAAGGCTAAAAGAAACCCCATCGGCTGCTTTTATCAAGCCTGCGCCGGTGGCGAAACGAATATTGAGATTTTGTATTTCTAAAATCGGCTGCTCCATCCTTTTTACTCCATTTTACTATATTCCCGGGGATCAAAAGCCTCCCGGATCCCCTCTCCGACGAAAGCAATCAATAATAAGACGCTAAACAATGCAAGGGCCGGATAAAGAGAAAGCCAATACGAAGAAAGGTTGCCCATTCCCTGATGCATAAGTTCCCCCCAACTGGGAGTGGGGGCCGGCAAACCAAATCCCAAATAATCAAGGGCCGACAGGGAAAAAATCGCGCCAATCAAATCAAAAGGCAAAAAAGTGATAATCGGTGTCAGCGCATTCGGAAGGATGTGCCGGAACATAATCTTCCAGTCTTTAACCCCTAAAGCCTTGGCTGCCTCGACAAATTGGGTCTCTCTCAATTTTAAAAACTCGGAGCGGATGAAAAAGGAAATCCCAATCCAATCAAAGAGCGCGAAGATAATTAATAGCGTTACAAAACTGGTCCCGAGAGAACTGCCAATGATAATCACAATATATAAAAAAGGCAAAGCCGATACGATCTCAATCAATCTCTGCATGGTTAAGTCGAAAAAGCCGCCGATATATCCCTGCAGGGCGCCCATCATGACTCCCAGGACCATGCTAACCAAAGTAATCAACAAGGCAAAACTGAAACTTATCCGGTAACCGTACAATAACCGGGTTAAAATATCCCGGCCCCGGTCATCTGTACCGAGCCAGTTTTTCAAAGTGGGAGGCGTAGGGGGATTCCCGGGCAATTCCAATAAAGCTTCGTTGGGGCCGTAAGGAATCGGAGGAAAAAGCATAAAATCCCCCCGATCCTTGTTGAAATTTTTACTTTTCTGAAGCTCTTTATAATTGGGGATATCGGTTGCGCCCAATCCGAAATGACTCCCGTCATAAAAACGGACTACCGGAAAAAACAATTCCCCGTGGTATCCCACGATGAGCGGCTGATCATTGGCGATAAAATTGGCGCCCAAAGAAAAAATATAGGTGATCAGCAATATCCAAAATGAAACATAGGCCCGTTTCATCCGCTTAAATTTTTCAAAACGCCGTAAGGTAATGGGAGAAATTCGCAAGCTAAGACCACCTACTTAAAAATAGAATGAACGTCTAGAAATTTAGGCGCAGACCTCTCTCTTGCTCTCCCCCAACGGTGTAAGCTCAAAGAAGCATATTCAGTGGGAAAGTAACCGATGCCTTTGAAGCCAAAAAGCCTTTAGAGGTCAACGGCTAGGGTTACCCTTCCACTTGAATTAACAGCTTTGTGCTGCTTCACAAGGGGAAGGGCGAGAGTTAGGTTTGTTTTAGGCATTTTTCATCCTTTCATGTGTCCCAGCAAAGCTGGGGTGGATGACTACTGAAATTTTATTCGTGGATCCACCATCACCAAACAAAAGTCGGAAATAATCCGCCCCAGTAAAACCAATAAACTGGATATTACAATCAGTCCCAAAGCCACCGGATAATCACGGTTTACAATGGATTCATAGCCCAGCAGACCCATGCCGTCGATGGTGAAAATCGTTTCAATCAGCATTGACCCGGAAAGAATTACCCCGATAATCATCCCGATATTAGTGGCAACCGGTATCAAAGCGTTTCTGAGACCATGCCGGAAAACCGCTTGTTGATAGGTAAGTCCCTTGGCAAGAGCGGTCCGGATATAATCCTGATTCAGCTGTTCCATCAGGGAATTTTTCATCAGCAAGGTTAACGTGGCAAAACCGCCGATGGTGTAACAAAGAATCGGCAAAACCATATGGTGAATGTAGTCGAAAACCTTGGCCATCAGCGATAAGTCTTCAAAATTATCGGAAACCATCCCGCTGATGGGAAAAAGGTTCCAGAAACTGCCGCCGCCGAAAAGCACAATCAAAACCACAGCCAATACAAAGGAAGGTATGGAATAGCCCAGAAAAATCAATACGCTGCTCCAATGATCGAAAGCCTGATCGTGGACCAAAGCTTTTTTAATTCCCAAAGGAATACAAACCAAATAGGTGAAAAACATTCCGACCAGCCCAAAAGTGAGTGATACCGGAAAACGGCTGACAATGACTTCCAAGACCGGCTTTTCGTAAGCATAAGAGGCGCCAAGATCTAGCCGGATCAATTTACCCAACCAGTTAAAATAACGTACTAAAACCGGCTTGTCAAAACCGTAATATTTTTTAATGTTCTCGATTTCATCCCGAGTCATTCCGGCCTGGACTTTAACTCCAGCGCCCGCTTCCCCTTGAGACGCTATTTTCATTTTTTGAATTGCCTGTTCTACCGGTCCCCCCGGGACCATCTGCATAACTAAAAAACAAGCGATAGTGATACCAAAAAACGTTGGGATGATTAAAATGAAACGCTTAAGAAAATAGGCTCTCATTCTCTCTCCTTATTTCCCGGCAACAATTTTATCATAATAAATTTCAACCGGTTCGGCAGGTAACGGCTTATTTTTGGCAACCGCTTCTTGATAACGCTTCGCCTTTGCTGAATCATACCACCAGTAACAGATGATATCCGCCGTATTTGATGAATCTCCGGTATACTTTGAAAAAATTGTTTTCGGCCTTCCAAAAACATTCTTGTAAAAAATTTTGGTATAATCATTTCCCCATAATAAAACGTAGGGATAATCCTTATAGATAATACGGTCTATTTTTTTTATTATTTCCATCCGCTTCACGGGATCAAAAATTGGTGACATGCTATCAATCAGACGGTCGACTTCAGTACTTTTATAACCAGGTACATTACTACTGCCAATTTCATCTGCATGTTTGGAATACCATAATTGCTCCGGGTCTTCAAATAATTGTCCTCCCCAACCAACAAGCACCATGTCGAAATTATATTCATCCTGCCTTTTTAATAAAGTCGCCCAAGATAACATCTCCAGGTTAACCTTTACCCCAACTTGTTTACAGGAATCAAGATAGGGAGTTAAATACTTTTCCCAAGTGTTGCTGTAATATAAAATCGTAAACTCCAAACGCTTGCCATTCTTGTCCATTCTATATCCAGCTTTATCTAAACGCGTATAACCAACTTCTTGTAATAATTTTTTGGCTCCTTCCGGGTTATACTCAATCATTGGGTTGACTTCTTCCTTGACGCCATACGAAGAAGGCCAATAGGAGGTATATGGTTGGCTTTGATTAAAAACTAATTTTTTGATTAATGTTTTTCGATCGATTAAATAACAGAGCGCTTGCCGAACCCTGACATCCTGAAAAATTGGTCTACGCATATTCATAGCCAAACCAACAAAACCCCTCGGAGCATAATTAAATATCTTTTGTTTTACAAGCCAGTTGTTTTGAAACTGCTTTGTATTAGACTCAGTGACCCAACGTTTAGCCGGTATTTCATCATAGATATCAAATTCTCCCTTTTTAAAAGCCTCAAAAGCAACATTTGTATCCATGACTTTAAACTTAATTTTTTGAAAATTGTAAGTTCCTCGATGACTGGGCAACTGATCTGCCCAATAATTCTTTCTCCTGGTCAAAACAAAATAGCGTCCTTCCTTTACCTCGCTCAAGGTATACGGACCACTTCCCGGTGGAAGGCTCATATTAAAGGCCTTATTAAAATCCTTGCCTTCAAAAAGATGTTGGGGAAGAATATTCAATCCTGCCAAAGCCTCTAAATTTTTGAAATGAACGGTTTTTGCAGAAATTTTTACAGTATACTGATCGATAATTTCTGGTTCATTAAAGCGGCTGTAATAAAGTCTTTGTACTGAAGTCAAATTCTTGGGATTCATAATTGTATCGTAGGTAAATTTTACATCGGTTGCGGTAATGGGTTTACCATCCGCCCATTTTGCCCTGGGGTCGATTTTAAAAGTAAAAACCCTTTTATCATCGGACATCGTCCATTTTTTGGCAATCAGCGGTTGATAATCAAGGGTAGCAGGATGAAGCTCCAACAGAGGTTCATACACGAGCCCAAAAACCGTCATCGTATCAGTGGTAACCGTTGTAAATGCATTAAAGGACTTTGGAAACTGCGAGGTTTGTAGATTCAATATTCCGCCTCGGACTGCATGAGGATCTCCATAGGGTTCACCTTTAGGCGATCCGGCATATATAATGAATGTAAAACTAAACATAGCCACTATAAATATACTCAGTTTAATGATAACATGTTTCATAACCACAACCATTACCTCCCTTGCATACCATCACCTTTTGCTGGTATTTCGACGTTGCTTTTAAAAACCCTGTAAATTAATTGCTGGTAAAAGATTTTTCCATGTCTTTGGTATACATTATTCATAAACTATTTCCAAAACTCTCTTGACAAAATTAATAAACTATATTAACATTTATTTCGGTTGAAAGATTCCACCATTACATTAAAGGAGTGTTGTTGATGAAAAGATATGTTTGTGCAGTCTGTGGTTATGTCCATTACGGGAACGAAGCGCCGGACAAATGTCCTCAATGTGGAGCGCCCCGCGAGAAGTTTACCGAGAAAACCGATGCCGCGATGCAATGGGCTGACGAACATAAGATCGGAGTGGCCCAGGGCGTCGATCCTGAAGTACTGGAAGGCTTGAAAGCCAATTTTATGGGCGAATGTACCGAGGTTGGCATGTACCTTGCCATGAGCCGGCAAGCCGATCGCGAGGGGTACCCGGAGGTAGCCGAAACCTATAAGCGGATCGCTTTCGAAGAAGCCGAACATGCCGCCAAATTTGCCGAGTTGCTCGGGGAAGTCGTTTTCCCGGACACCAAGAAAAACCTGCAACTCCGGGTGGAAGCTGAGTTCGGCGCTTGCCAGGGGAAGAAAGACATCGCCGTCAAGGCCAAACAGCTCAATTACGACGCCATTCACGACACCGTTCATGAAATGTGCAAAGATGAAGCAAGACATGGGGCTGCATTCAAGGGATTGCTGGAGAGATATTTCAAATAAAATCATGCAATAATAAAGGCCCCGGTAAACCGGGAGCCTTTATTATTGCCCAAGGGCCGTTAAAACTTTACTTGAAGCCGTAAGTCAATTTCCTTGCCGGTATCTGCGCCCTTGTAGTCGTCGCCCCAGATATATTGAAATTGAAGTTCACTGGTAGAAAGAATCGGAACAATAGCGGCTACGATATTCCCATTTCGGATACCGGTGATTAGATTATCCGGAGTAAGAGTATCTTTATAAGTTAAAAGCGGTTTATCCTCATCATCATTAATCATTCTACCAGCCCATACTTTGCTCTTACCAATATTCATACCAATTTCAGCATAAGTACCCTTTAAAGCGTCGGCATCTGCACCATTTGTCGTCACAGTTGAAGAAACTTTTTCCACGCTCACCCAGAACCGATTGGTAACATAGGCCAGATCAATAACTTCATTGGTGGTATAATTGTTGGCATTATAGAGTTTAGCGGTAGCATTAGCTTGTCGGTTATAACCCGTTCCGAGTCTTAACCCAGGGACAAGACCAAAGAAGTTTTTACCGGCATCAAGACGAAGACTATAAATGTATCCTTCATAAGTATACTCATCATTAGTAATATCCTTTTGATTGCCATCGGCAATTCCCACTCCGACCGTATACCTGTCTGCATCCATTTCATAAGAAATACCAACGCAGTTACCAATTTTAAACTTGCTGCCCAAGCCGGTATCCGCGAAATTGCAGTTTTTGGAAAGTCCCAGACGGAACGGTAATTTGGATAAAGCGCCGATTTGGAGCTCATCCCCTTTACCAAGTAATCCATCGTAGTAATAGTATCCGGAATCCAGTCGGGCTTGCTTACTACCACCATAAGTAGTAGTAGTGGTAATAACATCATCTGCAGTACCTACTGTGCCATCAGCACCGGCACCAACATATTTAGTAGTACTAGTTATTGTACCATCGTTACTGGAATAATTTCTCCACTGAAATTCAGCGTTCACACCGTCATGATCACTGAAGGCATCTTTAAATGTCAGGGCTACCCGATCGAATTGGAATGTGGTCATACTGTCGTTAGGTCCCATAACATCCATATACCAGAACCTTAAGTTGCCACCCCAGGTAATGGTTCCCGCGAAAGCGAAAGAAGCCATAGTCAGCAGCATCACACCAACTAAAACCAAACTCAACAGTTTCTTCAAATGAATTTCCTCCCTCTAATTAAAATTCCAAATGCAGACTAGAACACCAACACCCAAATATTGTGCGCCACCACCTCCTTACAAATCAATTACCGGAGCTTGTGTTTTCGTGTTACCACAGCTCCAAGCAATCCTCAAATGAAATACAAACATTACAAAAACAGGGATGTAACCGCTTACAAACCGAAGTGTAATCATTTCAAATTAATCTTGATGAAGCCATTTTTTATTAAAATTTAGGAATAGTATTTTTTAATATTTCATCCATAATAAAATGGATTAAAAAAGAACTTTGCCAAAGTTAACGCACTAGCGCAATATTTCTGCAGAAACGAAAACCGTATCAATTGCAGCAACATATTGATTACGGTTTCATTATATAAAACCATTCTCAAAAAAACCGCTCAGTTCTTGTCATTATTTCACTATTCTATGTATATTTTGACCAAGCCCGTTACCAGGTTATTTGCTATTCGTTATTAAAACCGGGTATAGTTCAAAATAGACCAAAATTTCAGGCTATTCTCCCCTCTCCATGAACAGACTTTCAGAAAAAGCTTCATTTGGAGAAGGGAACGGGGGTGAGGTCATTTTTTTAGGCAGTTTAATCACATTCAGGCCAACATAAATTAAAAGGCTGCTGCAAACTTACTTTTAGTTTTGCAACAGCCCCATTGGTTTATTCAAACATCGGGTAAGTAATCTTATTTCCTGGTATTCAACTCTTTCAACATCTGAGCGCCGTTAATGCTCTTGAAGTAAGCTTCATATTCTTTGAAACCGTCTTCAACCGATACATTACCGATAATCATTTTTAAAGCCAGTTCCTGGCGTTTTTTGATCAGCGAGGGACCGACATTATCATAAATAGCTGATGCGCCGGCCGGAATAACATATTTAGGCCCGGTATACTTGCTGATTTCTTTGACGACCATTTTATTGTAAACTCCGGTCAATTCCGAGTTGGCGAATTTTCCTTCGAAGTTCATATCATCAAAATCAACGAATTGTTTTAGTAAATCGCTTTGATCCTCCCTCATCCCGGCGCTTAGAGCGGCTGGAGTCGCTTTGATGATCCCATTTTCCACCACATAATGTTTCCCGGGAAGTCCAAAACGGTAAGCCTTAATGCCATCGGCGGTACCAACCATCCAGGCGATCAAATTGACGGCGGCTTGGGGATTTTTCGATTTCGCACTCACTGCGAAAGCATCTTGTGTGCCTTCATTTAAAGTTCCAATATGACCCTTCGGCCCTCTCAAGCCGAAAATGGGCATTAAATCCGGTTTGGCATTCGGGTCCAGCCTGCCAATTTCACTGTAATAATAGAAGAAACGGTTATCATAATCAAAATTGGCTGCAGCTCTTCCGGAAATTAAATTATTACGCAGGGTAGTGTTATCGCAAGTAGGGAATTCCCTGTCGAGAATGCCGTCTTTATATAAACGGTTAACATACTTCAGACACTCCCGCATTTCCGGACTGTTAAAATTATCAACGTATTTGCCCTTTTTATTTTTACTAATCTCATCATAAGTGCCGAATGTATTATAAAAGAAAGGCAGGTTATCCAAAAATTTCGAAAAAGAGAACGGAATAGTCTCTTTGATCTTCTTCATCTCAGTATAAAACTCTTCCGTTGTCGGCGTACTGGAAAGTTTCACACCATATTTATTGGCGATATCCTTGCGAAGCCAGATTATTTTTTCCGATTCTTTGGCCCGCGGCACTGCAAAGATTTTGCCATTGGACTTCATATAATCAAAATACTTTACCGGAATTTGTTTATATAATTTGGATCTTTTTACATACCGATCGATATCCGCAGCATAGCCTTTAACGGCATATCCGGGCACATTGGCCATAGCCTTAGTGACTTGGTAGACATCGGGAAAATCGCCCGAAGCCAACAGTACCGGAAGCTTATCTGCATAACTGTTCAGCGGGATATAAATCATTTTAATAACAATATTATTTTGCTTCTCCATATACTTTTTAACTTCTTCCTGCAATGCAGGATCAGCAGCCATGCCCCATGTAGGCAGACACACGGTTAAAGTAACCGGTTTCTTGGCTGAAAAGCCGACCACACTTGCAAAGCAAAAAACCAACATGCAAACTAAAACTAATGATATAGCCTTTCTGGCTTTCAACATCATGCAATCCCCCTTTATATTTTCAAAATCCAAGCCGACAATTTTTTAAGTCAACCATCATCTCCTTCCCAAACCGGTTGGCTGATATTTATCCCTTGATTGAACCCAGCATAATCCCGGAAATAAAATACCGTTGGATAAATGGATAAAACACCAAAACAGGCAACATCGCCAAAACCATAACCGCCATTTTAAAGTTGGAATAAACCCGGTTTGTACCGCTCTGAACGGAAGAGCTATCAAAGATCAACTGCCGTAAAAGAACCTGGATCGTATTTTTAGCGCTGTCATTAATGAACATTACCACGTTTAGGTACTGGTTCCAATAAAATACCACATAAAATAGGGTAAGCGCGGCAATGATCGGAATCGATACCGGGATAACGATTCTAAACAAAATTCCCAGCTCAGAACAACCATCTAGCCGGGCGGACTCGATCAAACCTTCGGGAATTGAAATCAGGTAATTCTTCATTAATATCAAGTTATACGTTTGGATTAAGACCGGAATAAACAAGGAAGCATAAGAATCGATAAGCCCTAAATTTCTGACCACAATATAAAAAGGAATCACCCCGGCGTTAAAAACCATGGTCACAAAGATAAATCCCATGAAAAATTTACGCCCAATCAAATCTTTTTGAGCCAACGCATAGCCGGTAAACAGGGTCAACAACATGGACAAAACAGTACCTACCACCGCGATCATCATCGAATTGTAAAAACCCTTCATATAACCGCTTTGAAAAACGGTTATGTAACAGCTCAAGCTGAAAGATTTCGGAAACATAACAAAATTACCCTGGATAACCTGGGCATCCGGGGCCACCGAAGTTGCTAAAGCCATCCACAAAGGGAAAAGCACCGCCAATGCCATGAAAAAACATATCGCATAATTAAATATTAAAAAAACTTTACGGCTCATGCTCATTCGATATACCATTTTCCACACCTCATCTCTTCCCTCATAAAATGCTTTCTTTTAAAAACTTTTTACTTAAACTGTTGGTGCCGAAAACCAGCAACAAACTCACCAGTGAAGTAAACAAACCAATGGTGGCGGCATAGCCGATGTTGCCGTTTTGAAGTCCTTCGGTAAAGGAGTAAGTATTCAAGACATCCGATACTTCATATACGGCCGGTCCGTACATAACCAAAACCTGTTCAAAAAGTCTCAGAATATTGGCTACTTGCAGTAACAGCACGACTGCAACCGTACTCCGGAGGCAAGGCATGGTGATATGCCATAACCGACCCCAATATCCGGCGCCGTCAACCGAAGCCGCATCATATAATTCGAGGTCAACCGTTGACAAGGTTGCAATATAAATAACCGTCCCATAACCGACATCTTTCCAAATATGGGATGTGGTCAGAATCGCCCGGAACCATTTTGGGGAAACCATGAAGTAAATCGGTTCACCGCCTAAAGCCTTAATGACTTCATTAATAATTCCCGAACCGGGGGAAAGAATCATTACAAAAAGACTACCGACCACCGCCCAGGAAAAAAAGTGGGGAATGTATACGATGAATTGAATGCCCCGCTTGAGTTTGGCGCTACGGAATTCATTAATCAATAATGAGAGAATAATCGGCAAGGGGAAATAAAATATCAGGTAATAGGCACTGATAATCAGCGTATTTTTTAAAGCCCGCCAAAAGTCCGGCGACAGGAATAAACGCTTAAAATTATCCATTCCGACAAATGATACATTTGCGCTAAGGCCCGCATTGGTAAAAGCCAAGTAAGAGCCGATCATCGGCAAATAGCTGAAAATAACATACCAGAGGACACCAGGCAACAATAATAACAGCACCCACTTTTGCTGATTAAACCGGGCCCGAAATTTGGACTGGGGTTGAAGTTTAGGGGCGCCTACTTCCACTGAATTCATCAACACGATCACTCCCTTGTATAGTAAAAGCAAGATTCCTCAGTATCATTCACGATTCATAAACTGAATCATCATTGATTCACCGCAAAGCTTTTAATTTGTTTCACCGCTTAAAACCGTCCTAGTAAAACATTCTCTAAACAACTACTCAATAATTGTGAACGTTTTACTTAAGTAGAGCGTATCTTCCCCATTTCTGATTGCCATTTATTTACGATACGCTCTACTAGAGCATTTCCCGTTCAACACTTGCCATCACAAAGGGAGCCAACCCTTTTAAATCATTGGCGGTGATTTTTTCACCAACATAATATTGATAAGAACCATCCCGGTATGGCTTTCCGCCCAGGCCCGCAACACTGCAAATATTTCCCAGGCTGACACCACCCGGGGCGTCAATCTTCACAAAATGTTGAATCATCCCGTTAAAAGCCTTTTCAGCCGTGGCAACAAAATCTTTCTCAAGGTAATTCATTCGCGCCCCTTTAAACATGGCGTAAGTAAACATAGCCGAAGCTGATGCTTCTAAATAATTACCCTCCCGGCTTCCTTGATCCAAAACCTGGCGCCACAAACCGGTGGTTTCATCTTGAACCTCGGAAACAGCAACCATCGCTCGGCGAAATATTCCAATCACTTCACCCCGTTTGGGATGATCGAGGGGCAGATAATCCAAAATATCGACGATTGCCATTGTGAACCAACCCATGGCCCGGCCCCAAAAGTGAGGAGAACAACCGCTGACAGGGTTTGCCCATTTTTGGCTTTTACTTTCATCCCAGGCATGATATAACAGTCCTGAAATCGGATCCCGGGTATGTTTTTCCATGAGCAGAATTTGGTTCGTTGTTTCATCGAAAAGCGCCGGCTCATGAAAAACCTGACCGTATTCGGCTAAAAACGGGGAAGCCATCCACAGTCCATCCAGCCACATTTGATAGGGATATATTTTTTTGTGCCAAAAGCCGCCGTCAATGGTTCGGGGATGGCTTTTCATCTGCAGGCGCAAAAGATGAAGCGCTTTCAAATATTTCTCCTCCCCGGTTTGGCGGTGCAGAAGGAAAAGAACTCTGCCGGTATTGATTTGATCCAAATTATATTCCTCAAGAGTGTAACCTTTTATCTTGCCATCCGGCTGAATCATTGGATCCATGCTCTTCTTGATAAAATCCAGGTATTGATCGGTCCCCGTTTTTAACCAGACCCGTTCCATCGCTTTTAAAATACATCCTGTTTCATAGTGCCAGACTTGAAACGGCTCACATGTTCGAATAACCGTATCGGTTGTTCGGACTGACCAATCAGGGGTGCTCACAGGGCAACACTTCCTTGTCTAGAAAATTAATATGATATCCCAAACCAATTTCGCGAACTTATGAAATAGTACAGGAAATATATTCTCTTTAAAAATGAAAAGCTTCACTCTGGGCGCCATCCGTTAATTTAATTTGCTCTTCCTGAATGAAACGGCTGTTACCAATGATCTCAATTCGTTGAGTCTGCTGGCCGCCCAGTTCGATGAAAGTTTCCACTTCTTTTTCAATCTTGCAACCATGAATCAAGGCTCCGATTACCTGATCCAAACGTATCACGGGCTGAGCTTTGTCCATAGGTTCCGCCGAGCATCTTGTCAATTCCAGGTTCTCGGTTTTTTGAATGAAAAACGCCGGACCCTTGTTTCCCGTGATGTGAACATTGTTGATATAAATGTTTTTCGTATTACAGCAAAACATACCTTCCTGTTTCATGGGATTCAGATAATCCATCATAGCAGGGATTCCTGGGATTGCATTTTCCGCCATCGTCATAAACACATTATCAAAGGAGATTTCCGATATCGGCATCTCCGGTAAACCATATATAAAACCGGCGGAGGCATTCACTGCCGTTGCGGTAATATTACTGAAATGGATTCTCCGGTAAACGGGAGTCGTTTCGTTAACCGGGTAAGGTTCCTTATCCCAAACGGCCCTTTCGGCGCCTCCTTCTCCACATTGATAAAACATGTAAAGGGCAAAGGGACAAATCACATTTTTCATAATCAGATTGTCGGCCCGGATGTCTTCGACAACTCCACCCCGGCCCCGCCTTGACTTAATCCGAATTCCACGATCCGTGCCTTCAAAAACGCAATTGCTAATCACAACATTGCGAATATCGCCGCTCATTTCACTGCCAATGACTACCCCGCCATGGCCATGAATCATCGTGCAATTGGATATCGTTATATTTTCACAAGGCACCTTGTTGAGAATCTTTTCCGATCCCGATTTAAGCGTGATACAATCATCGCCCACATCGAGGTGACAATTGGATATATGCACATTTTGGCAAGATTCGGGATTGATTCCATCTGTATTGGGAGAGTCTGGCGGATTCTTAATCATCACTTGATGAATGATTACATCTTGACAACGGATAGGATTCAATGTCCAACTGGGCGAATTTACAAAAGAGACGCCTTCGATTTTGATATGGCGACTATCCTCAAAGCTCAATAACCGCGGTCTTGGATATTCAAGCTGTTTAGCGCGGAAAAGTCGCCACCAATAATCACCTTGACCATCAAATACTCCTTGCCCGGAGATAACGATATTTCGCAGACCGGAACCAAAAATCTGCGGGCAATATACCTGGCGTTCAACCCCTTCCCATCTGGAGTCAATGACGGGGTAATCTTCTTTATTGGAACTGAAAAGAACGCGAGCGCCTGTATCAAGGTGCAACGATACATTGCTTTTCAGATGGATCGGTCCGGTTAAAAATATTCCGCTTGGAATATATACTGTTCCACCTCCTGCGGCCGCACAGGCATTAATAACCTTATTGAAAGAATCCGTGCATAACTTGGAACCATCCGGAACTGCGCCAAAATCAGCAATGTTAAACATGGTAGTATGTATCATGGACGTTTCGCTTTCTTTATTTTTCCTTCACTACCATGTTACTAAAATGCAACATATAAATCTGTGCATTTCTTGCCGTATTTTAAAAAACCTAACATGTTTTGCTCATTTATTTTACCTTCGTCGTCTCCTGGTCATTAAATTTCTCTTTTTGTCCATGGTCAGCTTTATCATATTACAATTTTCGTAACCCCCCTGTGAATGGTTAGCAATTAATTCCTGAGAAATTGGGTACTATCTTGATGAAATTTATGTTAGAATATTTTTATGGGGACGGAACTGAAAGATATCTATAATGATTTTCAAAACGACACCAACATTTTTTATCTTTGCTATAAAAATGCGGTCGGGCATTATACCATGCCCTCCAATCATTTCCACGATCGCTTTGAAATCTTTTATTTACTGACCGGTGAAAGATATTATTTCATTAAAGACCGCACTTTTTTCATTAAAAAGGGCGATTTGGTATTAATCAATAATTACGATTTACATAAAACCATCGATACGGGCGTTCCAAATCACGAACGAATCCTCATTAAATTCAGTCAAGAATTTATCAGCACTTCCGACAGCCATGTCGACGAAATTATGAAATCCCTTTTTAGCTTCAATTTAATTCATTTCTCCATTAAGGCTCAGTCTATGGTGGAAGACATTCTGCAAAAAATGTTTCAAGAAGTGGATGCCAAAAAAACCGGTTTTGAAATTTCACTGCAGTCTTTGCTCATGCAACTGCTGGTTTTTTCCGTCCGTTACGTGGAAGATAATCCAACTCATATCCCGGAACACCCGACTCCCATTCACCAAAAAGTATCTGAAATAGTTCAATACATTAATCAACATTATGCAGAACAAATTTCCCTTTCTTCCATCTCCAAACTGTTTTTTGTAAGCCCCTATTACCTGAGCCGGGCCTTTAACAAAGTCACCGGTTTCACCTTCGTTGAATATTTAAATAATGTCCGGATCAAGGAAGCCCAAAAATTGTTAAGGGAAACCCGATTGAGTGCTTCATCCATTTCCGAAAAAGTAGGTTTTGGCAGTATCGCCCATTTTGGTAGGGTATTCAAGTCAATTACCAATCAATCTCCATTACATTACAGAAAAATTAGCCGCTTATGAATGATCAAGAAAAGCTGACTCATAAGTTCTGAGCCAGCTTTTTAGTCCGCCGGATACCCTTTTTTCACCGGATCAGCGCTGGATACGGGCTGATCCTCCCTTTGTAAAAGCCTTGACTTGTTCAAGGGTAGCCATGGTAGTGTCCCCCGGATATGTCGTCAGCAAAGCGCCGTGTGCCCAACCCAGTTTAACGGCTTCTTCCGGGCCCAGATCACTGAGGATTCCGTAAAACAAACCGGAGGCAAAGCCATCGCCACCGCCGACCCTGTCGTAAACATCCAATTCACAGGTGGGTGCTTGGTAACACTTTCCGTCAACCCAGGCGACCGCCCCCCAACTATGCCGGTTCGTCGAGTGGACTTCCCTCAAAGTAGTTGCTACCACTTTCACTTGGTGATATCTGTCAATAACTTTATCGATCATGCCAAAGAATATATCGGGATCCAATTTGGATTTGGCGGCAACTTCCGGGCCTTTGATCCCCAGTCCTTTTTGTAGATCTTCTTCATTACCAACCAACACGTCGACCTGCTCGACAATGCGCTGTAAGACCGCAAGGGCCCGTTCTTGCCCGCCCCAGATGTTCCAGAGCTTTTCCCGGTAATTGAGATCAAATGAAACAACAGCGCCTGCCGCCTTAGCCGCTTTCATCGCTTCAATGATGACTTCCCCGGTAGTTTCCGACAATGCGGCGAAAATCCCTCCGCTATGAAACCAGCGGATTCCTCCCTTGAAAATAACATTCCAATCAAAATCACCCGGTTTCAACAAAGCGGCCGCTTCGTTTGCGCGGTTATAAAAAACCACCGGAGCTCGCATTCCTTGACCCCTGTCGCTATAAACCGTTGCCATATTGGGGCCGTTCACTCCATTGTTTTTAAAATGCTTATAAAATGGTCTCACACCCATGGCCCGCACTCTTTCGGCGATTAAATCCCCGATGGGATAGCCGGCCATCGCGGTTACGATGGCGGTATTTAACCGGAAACAATCCGCCAGATTCGCTGCACAATTAAATTCGCCCCCGCTGACATGGATTTGGCATTGATTCGCTTTTCGGAAAGGAATTATCCCGGGATCCAACCGGTGAACGAGAGCTCCGAGGGAAACAAAATCCAAGGCGCCTTCTTTGGGAACATTGAAACCGTAATTCATCGTTTAACCTCCATTCCAATCCATAAATTCACTATCAACATTTGCATGATAAAACAATCGACATGGTTTAAAACCCCTAACGTTTCATGAACACTTATCCTGACCTTCGCTCCGAAAGCGGTTGCGATCGGCCCAAAGGCCCAAAGCCGGATTACTGATAAAGTAAATCTCTTCCCCATCGGCTAAAGTGTTATAACCTTCGGTTAAAAGGGCGGATCGTATTTCCGTAAAGCCTCCGCCAAGGGTTGATAATGAAAATTAACTTGTTCCACCTCGCTTCTACTTAGCTGAGCCGTAGCATAGGTTATGGTAAACCGACCGCCCTTCCGATGAGCCATGAATTAAATGAGCGGCTGCCGATAAATTATCGGCTGGCTAAGTCGGGATACTCGGCAACAAGCTCCAAAACCCGCTTACTCCCAACATATCCTTATTTGCGAATAAGCCCGTCAATGGCTTGGTCTTCGCCGAAATGCTTCACGCCCGGCGCCAATATGAGCAGCTCTCCCCCATCGGCTATCGCCATCCGCGTCCGGTAAATGATTTATTCCCAAGCCAGGTGCTTTTAAATTCATCCGGTGAAAGATACACCACCACTTTTGCCAATGATTTGTCGAGCAGGTTTACATTGCACTGCCGGCTTAAACGAGCAGCCTTTTCAAAAAGCTCTTTGGATCGGCCGATAAAAAGGCCTCTTAATTTAGTATCCTCTTTGAAAGTGGTGGTGAGAGTTAAAATGTATTGCAAGAAAATATCCTGTAAAAAATGTTCCTCTGCATAATTAAATACCTTGCGCACCGGCCCGCCCCATCATCCGCTCCATACCGTAAGCCGCCCCCATGAAGTGTGATTTATTAATCATATCAGGGCCACCGCAGCCAACGAAGATATTTTTATTGAAATTAGCCATCCCCACCACTTCATGGGGAACCACCTGCCCGATGGAAATGATTTGGTCATAACCGTGATCCAATAGACGCCTGTTCACTATTACATCGATGGGGTACTGCACCAACCCGCCGGAAACCTTGGCACGAATTCGGACGGCACTTCGCCAACCTTTACGGTTTCTCGGCGCCAGTTATGTTCGACAAAACAAACGGCCGGTATTTCCTTCCCAAACATTTTGGCCTTTTCCTCTTCACTCATGGGAACATGGGTTCCCAGCGCCGGCATGATGTCCACCAGGGTTCCCGTGTGATTAAGGATTCCATACAGCAGTGTGACAATCCATCCGGTTTTTAAGTAATAGCGCGTAAAATACGGCGGCAAAAGAAGAACTCTTCGAGGCCATGACGGTAAAGCCGTAAGCCACGTACGCAACTGCATCTCTAAATTTTCCGGAGTGATGCTGTCATTTTGGAGATATCGTTCCGGCATTCCAATTCACCTCTCCTTTGATCATCCAACTCAAATATATTTAAACAGTATAGATTGTGGCGGCTGTATTACCACCCCTACCGGTCCAATTGGTATGGAAAAACTTGCCCCGCGGCTGGTCTATCCGCTCATAAGTATGGGCACCGAAATAATCCCGCTGGGGCCTGAAAGGTTAGCCGGAAGTTTTTCACAACGGTACCCGTCAAAATAGCATAACGCCAATGCAAAAGCCGGAACAGGAATGCCGTTCGTCAGAGCGGCCGCGCAAACTCTGCGCCATCCGCCTTCGGCTGCTGTAATATTTTCTTTAAAGTATGGATCCAGCAACAAGTTGGTAAGACTAGGATTTTTATCGAAAGCCTCTTTGATTTTACCAAGGAAGACCGAACGAATGATGCATCCGCCTCTCCACATCAAGGCTATCCCGCCATAATTCAGCTTCTAGCCATAATTTTCCGCTGCTGCCCGCATTAAGGTGTAGCCCTGAGCATAAGAAACGATCTTGGAAGCAAACAAAGCCTGACCAATATCTTCAATAAAGGCTTCCCGATCCCCTTGAAACTCCGGTTTCGGCCCGGTAAGTATTTTCGAGGCCGCCACCCGTTCCTTCTTAATAGCCGATAAGCAGCGGGCAAAAACGGATTCACCGATCAAAGTCAAGGGCACCTCCTCTTCCAACGCTGCAATACCGGTCCATTTACCGGTTCCTTTTTGCCCTGCGGTATCCAAAATTTTATCGACCAACGGTTGTCCATCCTCATCCTGCACGGCTAAAATATCCCGGGTAATCTCGATCAAATAGCTATCCAGCACCCCCTGGTTCCATCCGCTGAATACTTGATGCATTTCCGGGGCAGTCATTCCCTGCAAATCCCGCATTAACTGGTAAGCTTCACAAATCAACTGCATATCCCCGTACTCAATGCCATTGTGAACCATTTTCACAAAATGGCCGGTGCCACCCTCGCCTACCCAATCACAACATGGACTACCGTCTTCAACTTTAGCGGCGATAGCCTGAAAAATGGGTTTTACTTCAGGCCAAGCCGCGTTCGATCCTCCCGGCATAATGCTTGGGCCCAGCAATGCCCCTTCTTCACCGCCGGATACTCCGGTCCCAATATATAAAAATCCCTTACTTTCCACATACCCTGTACGCCGAATGGTATCGGGAAAATGGGAGTTGCCCCCATCGAGCATGATATCCCCCGGTCCCAATAAGGGAATCAACTGTTCAATCAAATCGTCCACCGGCTTGCCGGCCTTAACCATCATCATAATTTTGCGGGGCTTTTTTAAGTTCGCAATCAACTCCGGCAGAGAATGCGCTCCAATTATATTTTTTCCGCCGGCACGGCCCTGGGTAAAGGCATCCACCCGCTCCGTGGTACGATTATATACTGCAACCGTAAAGCCTTTACTCTCCATGTTCATGACCAAATTTTCGCCCATGACTGCCAATCCCAATATCTGCTTTGCTCATTTCTTAAATCCCCTCCCAAAATAGAAATAATCCAGCCATATTTCCGGCGAATCGATTGAGGTTTTGATCGCTAATGTCCCTTTATACTCCGCCAAAAGCGGAAAATCCGCCGTCAACCGGTACAACGACGCCAGTTACAAATGAAGATGCTCCCGATATCAACCAAGGATATATCAAATATCGATGCCAATTGTATCATCTTCTGACTTCTGGTTCCTGCCCATTGTGCTTTCCCTAAGGATTAAAGTCGGGGTTAAGACAACTTTTTGTAATACTTGTTTCCCTTGTAAAACCTCGAATAGGACTTGAACGGCTCTGCTGGCCATGGCCTCAGCCATACTGTCGACGGATGTCAAAGAAGGCGCCGCTGCCTCGGCAAGCAACGAATTATTGTAACCAATGACCGCTACATCCTCCGGCGCCTTAAGGCCGAGCTCATTCAAGGCTTGTATGGCGCCGACTGCGGTGACATCCTCACCGGTGATAACGGCATCGAATGGATGTCCAGCAACCTTAATTTGATGAATTCCACTCCGGCCGCCTTCTAAACTTCGGGAAATCTCAATAAATTTTCCGGAAACCCCCTGGGATACAGTCTCATCTTTAAATCCCTGCAATTTCGCAAGGCCGCTAAAACTTTTGACATCAATCAAGTACCATAAAGCTCTTTTCCCCTTTGCCACCAAATGCCGGACTCCTTCCCGAACTCCATGAACATCATCACAGAGAACGGAATAAACATTTTCACCCGCCAAAAAACTATTGACCATTACAACCGGAACTTTATTGCTGGCAGCCAGGATGTGCTTATTTCCGCTTCGCTCTTTAAAAACCGAACCTACCAAAACAAGGCCGTCAACCTGATTTTCCAACATTACCCGTAGATATCTTTCTTTTTCACCAAGCTCACCGCCGGTATTTGACAGGAGAACATTGTAACCAAGCTCGGTAAATTTTCTTTCAATGGTATAAGTAACTTGAGCAAAATAACTATCCCGAATATCGACTGTTAAAACTCCAATGGTTTTCATAGAGTTAATAGCCAAACCCCGGGCAACCGCATTGGCAATGAAATTGTTCTCCACTAAAATTTTTTGAACTTTTTCCCTGGTATCGGGCTTCACTTTTTCCGGTTCGTTGAGTACCCTGGAAACAGTAGCGATCGATACTCCCGCTAATTCAGCAATATCACTCATTCTCATTTTAGGACCGCCTTAGAATTTTAAGGAAATTATATCACCGCCATCTTTCCTTTACAACGACGCCGGAGAACCTGGACCCCCAGGGTGCCTCTACAGAATTTTGGCAATCCTAGCATAAATTTGTTTTTACCGGACCATTACTATCCTGCCCCATCTCATCATGGTAAAATAAAAACGAAAATGGATAAGGTTTCTAGAAAAATAATTTATTGAAGTAAAGGAGGGGTATACATTGGAAGAATGGCAGCAAGTATGCAATATCTTAAGAAATGAATCCAACCTGGAGAAGAACCGGGAATTTTTAGCCAAAAACTTTGAAAAGTATCAAATCTATGCCGATTCATTAATCGCAGAAGGCGGATCTTTTTTTGTCTGGCCCTTGTCAAAAACCAAAAACAGTTGGTCATTTTTAGGGAAAGTACCCTTTATTCAAAATTCAACGGGAATGAAGTTGCTTGGAATGGCGGGGGAAAAGTAAAAATCTGTCCTTTGGATCATGAAAAATTGCCGGATTCTCAGGCAAATATTCACTTTCACAAACCCAAAGTCCCATCAGGGATCTGCCATTACGATCGGACTCGGCGACCGTTTGGGTTTAGCTTCACCCGGCATTTACGCTTAATCAAGGGCTTAGACATCTTCCCGGTTCTGGCTCAACAATCCATCCGGGAGCTGAACCTAACCGGCCGAACTTATGAGGATGTGCTGGACGCCACTTCTGTGGCTGTGTTTCAAGAAGGTTATACCGCAGGATTCGGCGCTGACGGCGATCATTTGAAAACCCCTGTCGAAGTTCAAATGGCTCTGGATAAGGGCTTTACCATGATCACTTTGGGTTGTTCGGAATATATCCATAACCAGGTAACGTCTTTACCTGCCGAGGAAATCGAGAAACAATAAATTCACCAGCGCTCTCCCTAAATATCCGTTTTCGGCAAATGTAATCGCTTACATTGCATTGGGCAGCAATTTTCATTGTCAATTCTCTAAAATGATCCTATTCATGATTGCCGCAAGTAGTCCAATATTCTTGATTCAGTCTCTTAAATGCTGCCAACCCGCCCTTAAAGCCGGGGCGGGCCTAGAATAGAGAAGCAAACCTGTAAATTCTATCAATCTTAGCCCTTTTCTAATAGCTTTTTGTATCCCGGTTACTCCCGGAGTGTAAACCTACACAACCCGAGTGCAGATTTAAAATGGTTTTGAGAATCTACACTCCGGCAGTGTAAATTTATAGAACACGGGAGAAATTTGCCACAGACTCATCCATCCTTAATTAACAAAACCAATTAAGGGCAATCGAAAGGAAGAAACAAACCAAAACCCGACCCTATCCCTAAAAATCGACGGAACAACAGGTTTATTGTATGCTTGAAACATAAATGCATCAAGCCTTTCAAAAATTCATCCATGCAATGATCGTATCGCGCTCAGCCTTTTACAGCGCCTGCAGTTAGCCCAGAAATAATTTTTCTCTGAAACGCCAGGACCATTATTATTAGAGGAATCGTTACCACAATTGAAGCTGCGGCTATATCACCCCACGGGAGTTCATTATCTCCCGGGAACATCGCAATTCCCACCGGAACTGTTCTCAGTAGATCTTGAGTATTGAATACCAGCGCAAAAAGGAATTCATTCCAGGCAGAAATAAAAGTCAATATTGCAGTAGTAAATATACCCGGCACGGCAAGAGGAGCAATAATTTTTAAACATGCCCCGATAGGAGTTGCACCATCAACTAATGCAGATTCCTCCAACTCTAATGGTATTTCTCGAAAAAATGCAGTTAAAATCCAAAGTGATAATGGAATAGTAAACGTCGTATAAGTAATGATTAAGCCGATATGTGAATTCAATAGGCTCATATTTTTCAAAAAAAGAAATAACGGACTGATAATCGCAATTCCTGGAAACATTGAAATAGAAAGTATTAAGGAAAGGATAAATGCTTTTCCTTTAAATTTTAATCTTGCTAAAGCATATGCAGCAAATGATGATACTAAAATACTAAAACAAGTCGTACAGAATGCAACAATTAAACTATTGAAAAGATAAACCAGGAAGGGCCTTTTGGTGAATACCGATATATAATTGCCAGTATAAAATGAGCTTGGTATCCACTTTGGAGGTATACTCCAAAGTTCTTTTGGCGGTTTTATCGATGTCATCATCTGCCAAAAAAACGGGAAAAGAATAAAACCTAAAAATAAGGCCACAAATATATAAAATAGTACTCCATTATTTTCCTTTTTCATCTAGTTTTCACCTTGTTTCAATATGCTCTTATCTAAAAACCTGATATAAAGCATAGCCAGTGTAAATAAACATAGGAAGATTATTACAGCCATAGCCGATCCTAAGCCAAAGTCCAAATTTCTAAATAATGTTTTATAGGCATATACTACAAATGTCTCAGTTGAATTACCTGGCCCGCCACCGGTCAATACAAATAAAAGATCAAATACTCTAAAAGCATCCAAAGTCCTAAAAATTAGAGCAACCATAATTGTCGGTTTGAGCATTGGTAATATAATCCTGAAAAAACATTTTATATTATTGGCTCCATCAACCTTGGCAGCTTCATAAATAGTATCCGGTATGTTTTGAAGTCCTGCCAAAATCAACAAACCCATAAAAGGCGAGGTTTTCCATACATCGACACAAATCGCAGCACCCATTGCCGCTAATGGTGTACCTAACCACGCTTGATAAGAACCAATTATGCCGAGTCTCGATAAAATATCATTTAATACTCCAAATTGATCATGAAAAATAAACTTCCACATCAATGCTGAAACGATTGTAGGAATGGCCCATGGAACTAAAACTGCCGCTCTGACAACCCCGATTCCCTTAAACTTTTTATTCATCAGCAGAGCCATAATTATTCCCAGAATCAATTCAAGTGATACTGAAATTACTGTAAATCTTAATGTATTCCAGGCTGCCAACAAAAAACGATAATCTTGAAATAAATTTATATAATTCGCCATTCCGACAAAATTTGTATCGGAGATAAATTGAAGCTTCATATCATAAAGACTTAGCCTGAATGTTTGAAAAACAGGATATAATGCAACAACGGCAATACATAACAATGCGGGAATTATCAGTATATATCCTAAGACTGCATTATTGATTCGAAAAGATTCCTTTTTTGATTTTAGAGTAATCACCTGTTCGGTCATTTTATACCAAGCTCCCCTTTATAAGAGGCTGTTGCAAAAGGGATTAAAATCAATGAGAAATACAATATATAGCATAAATAATTGGCAGAGCTTTATATATATTGTATTTCTCTATCGATAAATCTTATTTTGCAACAGACCCTTATCTTTGTTCATTTATTCTTCAATATTTTTTCTAATTCTTTTTGAACATTTTCGATTGCCTGATGTGCGGTCATCTCGCCGGTCAAGGCTTTATGAAAATAAATTTGCATTGAATCCGACATTTTGGAATAATATGGCGATACCGGCCTCGATTTGGCCTTTGAAAATACATTATACAAATCAGATAAAAACGGATCTTTATTCAATAAATCTTTATCAGAATACAAGGCGATTCTTGCAGGCATCCTACCGGAATTAATCTCAGCATACTTTTGACTATCCGCGCTTGAGAGAAATTCAATGAATTTCCATGTCTCATTTGGATGTTTTGAGTATTTACTGATTGCCAGATTGTTCCCTCCGATAACCGGTACCCCATTAATCCCATTTGCACCGACCGGTAGAGGTGCTATACCTATTTTCCCTTTAACAGGTGATTCATTACCATTTAGTAATGGCCAAGCATAAGGCCAATTTCTCATAAATATCGCATCACCTTGCTGAAATACATTCCGGGCATCCTCTTCACCATAAGTTGTGACACCAGGAGGAGCAATTTTAATAAAATCAATCATATATTGCAAACCCTGAATAGCTTTCGGCGAATTGATTACAACTTTTTTCCCATCAATTACCTTGCCGCCGTTACTAAAAATGTATTCCAAAGCATTACATACCATACCTTCATATTGATTACCCTGGAATACAAAACCATATTTAATTCCGTTCTTACCAATATTCTCTTTGGCGATCCGTGCTAATTCTCCCCATGTTTTTGGGGCTTGTGCGATGATATCTTTTCGATAATAGAGTACACTCGAATGGGTATATCTTGGTACTGCGTAAACATGACCATTATATGTGACCGATTCAATAGCAGCCGGTAAATACTGATCCCTGCTCGTTTTCTTAAATCTTTTATCAAGTGGCATAATCCAACCCGCTGAAGCAAATTCGGCGGTCCAGATAACATCCATCGTCAGAGCATCCATACTGGAATCTCCAGCTGATAGAGCTGTTACGTATGTGTTATGCTGTTGATCAGGCTGAGCCGGTAATACCTGCATGTTAACTTTAATACCGGGATTTTTTTCTTCAAAAGATTTGATTAGATTTTGTAAAGTCTGGGTCGGCTCCTTAAATGCCATAAAGGTAATGGTGACCGGTTCCTTCTTGTCCGAAGTCTTGCCGAGTGAATAACCAGTCAATACACTGGTCATTAAAATGGCCATCATGATGAATAATACCAACTTTTTTCTTTTTCCTAACATTCTACTTCCCCCCTGTAATCTTTGATTTTATTCCCTTAAATCTATTATATTAAACCCTAATCGAGATTTTAATCATACAGTTCTTATATTTAGTGTACTTTTCTACAAAGTATGCAAAACTACGATATCTACTTTACAAATAAATCTTATGATTATAGTTTAATTGAAACCTATGGAAATCACCTCTGGATTAACCATAAAAGACGGCTTTACACCGGAAAAATAATCTTGAATATTTTTTGCAGCAGCTTGAGCCATTTGAACACGGGTTTCAACTGTCCCAGTACCGATATGAGGAGTAAGAACCACCTGATCCAGAGCCATTAATTGCGGAGTAATAATGGGTTCTTTCTCATAAACATCCAACCCCGCGCCTGCGATTTGTCCATGTTTCAAGCATTTAGCCAGTGCAGTCTCATCGATCACTGGTCCACGTGATGTATTGATAAGATAGCTTGTCGGTTTCATCAAAGCAAACTCTTTTTCACCAATGAGATGATAAGTTTGCGGGGTATACGGTATATGAACCGAAATCACGTCGGAAGTTCTCAACAGTTCGTTAAAACCCTTATACGCTGCCGCTAACTCTGATTCCTTAATTTTTTCCAATCGTCTCTCATCGGAATAACTAATATTCATCCCGAAAGCTTTAGCCCTTTTGGCCAAGGCAAAACCGATTCTACCCATACCAATAATTCCAAGTGTTTTTCCAAAAAGATTATGTCCGAGATTTTTCATAATTCCCCAATCGAATTGGGGATCCCGCCGCAAATTACGATCACATTCGGAAATTCTGCGTAACACATTGATCATGAGTCCAAATGCAAGTTCAGCCGTGGATTCAGTAACTGCTTCCGGTAAGTTGGTAACCAGAATTCCCTTGGCTGTGCAATATTCCACGTCAATATTATCGTATCCGACACCGAAATTACTGATAATTTTCAATTTAGTCGCTGCATTGAGTATCTCACTGTCAACTTTAACAGCCGGAGGAATCAAAGCATCATAATTAGAAATCACCGTTAAAATTTGCTGGCGAGTCATAGCTGTTTCAGCAGGATATGTCACTTCATAATTTTTAAACAATTCACTAAGGCCTTCTTTGGGGATTTGGTATGTTACCAGTATTTTTTTCATCACATTTCTGCTCCATTGTCATTTAATTGGGTCACTTTTCAATGCCAGTAAACTTATATACCCTTGCTTCATATGGCCGTAAAAGAACATTCTCAATTTTATCAACTTCAGTATCTTGATAATTGCATAATAATAACTTTAAATTCCGGTATTTTATGTCTGAAGGTAAAATAAAATGTTCATTTTGGTCAAAAAAGTTTAAAATAACCAATATTGTTTCCTGGCCCATCATTCTGATATAGGCGAATATATGATCGTGGTCTTCCAAAATCAATCTTAAATCGCCATATACAATGACACTATTCTCTTTTCTTAGTTCAATTAATTTTTGATAATAATGAAAAATTGAATCGGTATCATGGATGGAATCTTCAACATTGATTGTTTTAAAATTCGGATTCAGCTTTATCCAGGGTTTACCTTTTGAAAAACCGGCATTAACCCCTGAATCCCACTGCATAGGAGTTCTAGCATTGTCCCGGCTGGTTTTATGGACTATTTGCATTAACCGTTCATGAGAATAACCCTGTTTGATTTTTTCATTATACATATTGACAGTTTCAATGTCGTTATATTCCGAAATATTATCAAAGGCCACATTGGTCATTCCAATTTCTTCGCCCTGATAAATAAAGGGTGTTCCACTCCAAGTATGCAACAAGGTTGCCAGCATTTTTGAGGATTCCACCCTATATTCCCGGTCATTGCCAAAACGTGACACCATCCTGGGCTGATCATGATTATTGAGGTACAATGCAGCCCAGCCTCGATCTTTTAATTCTACATACCACTTATACATGATGGCCTTAAAATCTTTAAGTTTCCAGGGTACGATATCCAGTTTTCCACCATCACCATAATCGACTTCCATCAATTGAAAATGAATCATAATGTCCAACTCATGCCGCTTTTCGTCAACATAAAGGTAAGCATTTTCAGCGGTGACTTCCGTGGCCTCTCCAATCGTAACAATATTATATTTGCTAAATACCTCCTGGTTCATTTCTTGAAGATATTCATGAATTCTGGGACCATTAATATAATATCGTGAACCGATACGGCGCCGAAACTTTTCCAAAGGCGTATTATCATTGGGAAATTCCTGCACTTTTGATAGACTGCTGATTGCATCCATTCTAAAGCCGTCAATACCCTTATCCAGCCACCATCGCACAATATTATGCGCTTCTTTCCTTAATTTCGGGTTTTCCCAATTCAAATCAGGTTGTTTAACTGCATATACATGTAAATAATACTCTTTAGTTTTTGCGTGATATTGCCAAGCGGAGCCGCCAAATGCGGATTGCCAGTTATTTGGTTCTTTGCCATTTTTGCCTTCGCGCCAAATGTAATAGTCACGATAAGGATTGTCCTTCGAGGAACTTGATTTAATAAACCAATCATGTTCATCTGAGGAATGGTTTAACACCATATCCATAATCAGTCGTATTCCTCTTTGATGGGCTGCTTCAAGCAACTCATCAAAATCCTCCATCGTCCCGAATTCGTTCATGATGCGAAAATAATTACTTACATCGTACCCATTATCGGCATTAGGCGATTGATATACCGGGTTAAGCCAAATAATATCCACTCCAAGTTCTTTTAAGTAATCAAGCTTATCGATGACTCCTCGTAAATCACCAATACCATCCCCATTGGAATCATAGTAGCTTCGAGGATAAATTTGATAGACAATTCCTTCTTTCCACCATTTTTTGGTCATAAAGCTTCCTCCAATACCTAGTATTAAAAATACTAAAACCATTGTATTACTAGATACAATGGTTTTTAATATGACGTTTCTACTATTTCGTATAAATATTTACGATATTTTATTTCGAAATTCTTTAGGGGTCATTCCGGTAACTATCTTAAAAATCTTGCTGAAATAGTGGGGATCCGCATATCCTACAGTATCTGAAATATCATAAATCTTATATCGTAAATCCGTCAGCAGCTTTTTCGCTTCCTCAATCCGGTACACTGTCAGATAATCCGAAAAGCCCTGACCCACTTCATTCTTGAATAAAGTACTCAAGTAATTGGGCGTTATATAAAGAGTCTCTGCTATTTTATTCAAAGAAATATTTTTATCGCCATATTTGTCATGTACCAATTGCAAGGCGGCATCAATAATTTTTTTATTTTTAAAGCTCTTGTTCATATCAATATAATGACAAGTTTCCAAGATAATATTATTAATATACTGATATAAGTCATCTTTCATTTCTATATCAGCAATCCGCTTTACCGGATCGTCTTTGCTGAATAAAACATCTGCATTTTCCCCAACTTCAACGATTGATTTGGCAAGTAGGGTGATCAATTCACCCCCCCATCTTTTAATAAAATCCAGCGAACAATTCTTGGCTGAAAATTCCGCCCAGATCTCTTCGAAAAGTTGAGAAGCCTCCGTTTGGTTGGCCCTTTTGATGGTTTTTGAAAGCTCCTCCTCTAATTTTAAAAAGCGTTTATAAATATCAGCCCGAAAATTTTTATAATCCGCATCATGTAACAACGGAATCGTTTCTTTAAGTTTCTCCATTCGATCAGTTTTTACTTTAATTGCTCTTTTGATGATGTCTTGAAGCGTATCGATGTCGATCGGCTTTAGAATATAATCAAAAACCCCACTTCTGATAGCTTCCTGGGCATATTTAAATTCATCATAAGCGCTCAACAAGATAATGATCGTTGTAGGATCGTCTTCTCTAATTTTTCTAGCCAGTTCCAATCCGTCCATAAGCGGCATCCGAATATCCGTAATAATAATATCCGGGTGGTCCAAATTGTACATTTTCAAAGCATTTTGCCCATCTTCCGCGCATCCAATCAATTCAATGTCCAAATCATTCCACTGAATTGAATTTCGTAAGCCTTCTATTTCTAAAATCTCATCATCTACAATAAGCAGTTTATACAAATCAGTCCCTCCACTAAATCAAATAGCAGCAGGTATCCTAATCCTGGCAATTGTCTTCTGTTCGGAAATGCTGTATTGAAGGCCAAAACTGTCGCCATAATAAAGCTTTATTCGGTTATTGACATTTTGGATGCCACTAATACCTTTTGGGACATCTTTAGACATTAATAAAGCGTTTACTTTATTTAAATCGATCAAGTGGCCATTGTTGATGACTTCAAATATGACTTCTTCATCCTCAAGAATAGCTTTAATTTCTATAAAACATTTCTTGCCATAAGTTTCAATTCCATGAATGATGGAATTCTCAACCAGCGGTTGTAATAATAGCTTTATCATTTTACATTCATAGATCACTGTGTCAATATTAATAATAACCTCAAATTTATCTGGAAATCGAATGCTCTGGATCGTTAAGTAATTATTTAATTGCTGTATCTCATCTTTTACACTGATTACTTTATCCGTCGCACTATTATCAAGGCTATATCTTAGCAACGACGACAACGCTCTGACCATTTGGCTGATATCAGTAGCATTGTATTTTAGAGCCATCCAATTTATTGAGTTTAACGTGTTGTATAAAAAATGGGGGTTAATTTGCGCTTGTAAAGCTTTTAATTCAGCATCTTTCTGCGCAATTTCGGATACATACACCTTTTGAATAAGTTCATTGATCATCCTGATCATATGGTTAAAATTGTTATAAAGCAATCCTACTTCGCCTTTTGCCGATGTCTCAACAGTGATATTCAAATTTCCTTCGTCAATATTTTCCATTGTGTTTGCCAAACTGGTTATCGGTCTTGCAATGTTGTATGAAAAATAAAAAGAAGCAACCAAGGCTAAAATGAAACTAACAAAGGCAATGCTATAGATAATACTTTTAAAAATATAACCTTTTTCGCTAATTTCACCGGTTGGCATCATACCTACTAGCTTCCAATCATTTAAGGGAAGAGTCCGATATGTTACCATCATACTCCTGCCGCCGATAGTAACAAACTTGTTTCCATAATCATTTCCGAATGACATCTGGTCTATATTTATAAAACTGTTTTCCTGCGGTAAAATCTGTCTATATTTATCGTCCAGCAAATAAACCTTGCCAGTCTTACCCAGCTTGATATCGGATAATAGAGATTCAACCTTTGTTAAGTCGATATTGACTTTTAATACCGCTATGGGTTTATTAAAGTCTTTTAAATTACCGATCAGTCTTGATACAGAAATTTGCGGTGTTCCAAATTCATTTGTTACATGCCAGTAAAATAAACCTTTTCTCCCAACCGTTTTTTGGTACCAATCTTTAGCTTGGATTACACCAGCATCCATTACATGATTTGGCAAATACAACAGAGGATAATTTTTTTTATGCAAAACAAATAGCTCAATCGATGAATATTTATTATTAAAAATCCCTTGATATGATAATTCGTTATTAATCTGCGCCACTTCTGCATTTACGCCCCGAATACCCTTACTTTTATGAGTGAGGTTATCTTGAATATTCTGGTTCATAGCCACGAAGTTCGAGGTGTTTTTAAGACTATCAAGTATGTTTGATATGTTAATACTTGTTTGCTTAATCGTCTGTACAGTGGCATTTCTAACATCATTATTGATTCTATCGGAGACCATCGTCCCGGTCACTATGGCCGTGATAAGCAACGAAATGGTAATAATAATCAAGTAGGTAAACCAAAGCCTTCTAAAAAACATTACCTTTTGCTTCCTTTCATATTTAATCCATAATATAATATTTATCTGTTTTTAACAATAAGTTATCAAAAACTCACACTTAAAATAGACTTTCCTTTTTTATCCTACGAACCGTTTCCTCCAGATTCCAACTACACCCCAGGAATAATTGACATTCCTATAAAAGTAAAAATTTCCAAACTTCACATGTTTTAAAGTACAAAGTTCTTGATAAATAAACTATATTTTCTAAATTTTATTAAACAAAAAACCTTCCATCCTCTAAAACGGATGAAAGGTCAAATGACTTCCGAGTTTTCATCTTGATTGGTTGATAAAGGTGCCTTTCTGTTAATGGTTCTCCTATCTCTATTAACAACCAGGTGTATCGCGCTGGACTTATCTTGGTCCCTATCAATGCTTGATATTTTTTAAAACAACCGCAATCTCAAGTAATTTTCCCGAACGAAATCAAATTTCCCGATCTGCTCCAGCGCCCGGTTCATATCAAATTCAGAAGCCTCGTGAGTTAAGATCACAATCGGAACATAGTTTTCCTTACCATGGGTCTCAAGCTGCACCACCGACGAAATGGAAATGCCGTTGTCGCCTAAGACGCCCGATATTTTTGAAAAAATGCCGGGGACATCCTTCGTATAAAGCCTCAGATAAAAACGATTGTGGATTTTCTCAATCGGTAAGGTTTTCACCGCATGATCGGGATTAATGGTCCGGTTACAGAACTGTTCGCCTTCTTTTAACAATAAATCCCGGGACAAATCGACAATATCCCCCACAATTGCGCTGGCAGTCGGCCGTTCCCCTGCTCCCGGCCCATAGAACATGGTATCCCCAACGAAATCCCCCTTGACAAAGATCGCATTCAATTCGAAATTGACAGCCGCCAATAAATGACTGTTGGGAATCAGGGTTGGGTGGACCCGCAGGTCCAATCCATCGGGCAGCGCCCGGTAGGTAGCTAATAATTTAATCGTATAGCCGAATTGTTTGGCAAAGTTGATATCCAGCTTGGTGATATGGGTAATCCCTTCCACATACAGATCGCTGAAATTGACAAAAGCCGTTGAGGCGATGGAAGCCAGAATGGTTAATTTATGCGCTGCATCCCCCCCGCCTACGTCCAGGGTTGGATCCGCTTCCGCAAAGCCTTTGGCTTGGGCTTCTTTCAGAGCCTCCCCAAACTCCAGCTCTTCCTGATGCATACGGGTCAAGATAAAATTGGAAGTGCCGTTTAAAATGCCGTAAATGCTCTCGATTTTATTGGCGACCAATCCTTCCCGCAGTCCTTTGATGATCGGAATTCCTCCGCCCACACTGGCCTCAAATAGCAGATCTACGCCGTTTTCAGCCGCAATTTTAAACAATTCCCGGCCTTTGGTAGCAATCAAAGCTTTGTTTGCCGTAACGACATGTTTGCGGTTTCTTAAGGCTTTACGAATAAAGGTAAAGGCCGGTTCATAGCCGCCCATGGTTTCGACAACAATGTCGATCTCCGGATCTTCCAGGATATCATCAGCATTGGAAGTGCAGCGGACTCCCTGAAGGTTTAAATCCCTTTCCTTATCCCAATTCAGTTCGGCAATAGCCTTTAAGTTAAAATTAAGGGTAGCCCTGGTTTTTAAAAGGGCTTGTTGTTCAGTCAATACGCGCGCCACGCCGGTTCCCACCGTGCCTAATCCCAAAATTCCAATATTCACATGATGATCTTGCATTACAAACCACTCCTCTTTATAAGTTATTCACATTCGGCGTTGGAAATAAGCTTCATATCTTTGATGGTTACGAATTATCCATGGTGACAATCGGCGGGAGAAATAAAAAAACCTTTCATCCTGTTAAAAGGACGAAAGGTTCGACGATGCCCATGGTAATCATGCATCAATCCATATTACTTCCGCGGTCCCACCTTTTTTGGTAAAAAACCCGACTTAAGAACGGATAACGGCCGCGCCGGGCTGCCATACTTTAATTCCGGCAACCACTCCAGGGTGGTATCATCATGCTCTTGATTAAGGAAGGCTCTCAGCCGCCGGCCTTCCATCTCTTCTAATGAAGCAAAACAACATATCCCTGTCATCGTTTTCTAATATATATTAAATTAAATGATACCATGGATTCCAAAAATATGCAAACCTTTTTTCCTATTGTATTTTATAGCGAACTGTATAAGAGATGACTGTCTCCCCTCCCGCCGGAACACCCACCGTGAACTCGGCCTTTCCGGCATCGGTTTTGACATAATCATGGCTATTGTTGATGATTTTCCATTCATTCCAATTGCCCAAGTTTTCAATATCCGCAACCACGACTGGGGTTTCTTTATGATTGCGCAGAGTAATCTTGTAACTTTCCTCGCGAATATTTTTAGCCGGTTCTTTGACACCGGTATTGATACGCTCTCCCACAACATCAAAGGCATTTCCCAAATTGACCCGGACCTTTTCATCTTTAGGGGTATGATCGATCCGGTCTTCGCCGATAAATTGTAAAGAGCCGTCCCCATCCGACTGTTGTACCCGGATCCGGCCTTTGGGTAATGGGATTCCCAAATTGGAGGCGGGATTATTTTTAAATTCCAGCATGACTTGGACTTTTTTAGGGTTCAAGGCCCCGTTGTAAACGAAAAGTTTTTTGACCGGGATCGAATTGGCGGTCAATAGCTCCACCTGTTTGATTTGATTGTTTCGCAGAGTGGTTGTACGGTTAAGAGTATATAAATGATACTCTGAGAACGACTCCTCCTTGAAACCGTCTCCGGACATTGCCCTTAAAACCGGCTTTGCCATTTTCAGCTCCCCGGCTTCATCCGGTCCTACCCTGTGCAAGTCGCCGGCAACTAGCTTGAGCCGGGCGTTATTGAAATCAGCGCCGCTTTGATTGTCCAAAGTAACCCAACCGGCCAAATCCACTTTGTCGTTGGCCGGATTGACGGTCGCAACGTAATCGGCCTTCCAAGACATTCCTCCTGTCAGATAAGTAACCTTGACAGGGTAGCTACCCGTCCTGCCGGTATTCTGTATCATCCAGACCAAAGTGGGTTTTAGGACGAGACCGCTGGGCAGCTCGGAAAATATGATGGATTTAACCTGGGATGCCTTAACGATCCGGATTTCACCGCCTTTTGGGGCACTCGCTAAAATAAGGTCGTCACCGGTACTCAGTAAGTAACCCTCAAAACTTTCTCCCTGATTGCCGGTAATTTTGATCTTTTCGCCTAAAAATTTTTGAAGCAACCGGACGTCACTGACTACATCATATTCATAATTTTGTTCCAAAACCCGTATCCCATCATGATCCGCCTTGAAACTGACCGAGGTCGGATCGATCAACGCCGGGACATCGGTAAAGCTAACGGACCCCTGTCCGGCCGGGATGTCCAAAGCGCGACTTTCCTTGATTAATGCCAAATCCTCATTGTAAACTGTTATTTCCAACCCGGAATTATTTTTGGTTCCGGTCTGATTGGGAGATTGCGCAAACCCGAAAGTCGCCAAAACCATGATCAAAGCGAACCCCAATAATATCTTGGAATAGATTTTCCCCATACCCGCTTGCCTCCTTTTACCTTTCTTTCCTTCTGGCCCACTGGAAGGATATCCTATCGATGCTGTGGGAAAGTTATTCCGCAACGGCCGGCGTTATTCCTTCCGGAGACCATTGGATTATTCCCCGATTATTTTTACCAGCACTCTTTTAGGGCGTTTTCCGTCGAATTCTCCATAGAAAATTTGTTCCCACGGTCCAAAGTCCAACCGCCCTTCGGTCACCGCCACTACAACCTCCCTGCCCATGACTTGCCTTTTTAAATGGGCATCGCCATTATCTTCACCGGTGCGGTTGTGCATGTATTGGGATATGGGACTGTGGGGAGCCAATTTTTCCAACCAATTTTGATAATCGCTCCAAAGCCCGGATTCATGATCATTAATAAAGACGCTGGCCGTAATATGCATGGCATTGACCAGGCAGAGCCCTTCCTTGATACCGCTTTCCTGTAATACTTCCTCGACATCCCGGGTAATATTCACAAATTCCACTCTTTCCTTGATGTTGAACCATAACTCTTTCCGGAATGATTTCACTTTAATCCCCCCTTATATTTGCTATTTATTCGCCAAATGGTATAATAATAATTAAAAAATCCGAGGTGGAACAATGGCCTTTCACAACAAACAATTTGCGATCAAAGATAGCAAAGACCTTAAAATTGCCCGTTTTTTTGTATCATACCCCAATAAACCGGGGATGTCAAAAAGCTACCCACTCTTAACTTCACTCAAACAACAGCGCAACCTTTTTATAGAATTCGACAGCGCCTTCACCAACTTGCCGACTCCGACGGAAATCCAAAAAGCCGCTTTAAGTTTATTAACCAGTCTGCAGGAAATGGGAATCCGCTTTCTCCATCAAACTTCCGAAGCCAAGGATACCCGGGGGCTGCTTGGAATCCTTAATCTGAACAAAACCTACACAGCTTATCATATATACGCCTACATTCCCGATTCAATATGGAAGGATCCTTCATTCCAGGCCATTATTCCCCGCTATGGAGTGAGATATTATCTTTGTAAAGACGGCGTCCCCGGCGATGAGGGAAAAATGTTGGAAGAATTGTTGATGGGTCGTATACCTGAGGAGAAGATGCTGGAATGGTTTGATTTCGTTATTTACGATTGTATGGATTTTGGGCAAATGGGTATAAAGACCAATTTTTCAAAAGAAGCGTTACAACTGGGATTCCCTCAATAGTTTCCGTTCGGTTTCGCCATTTACGTTATTTTTTCCCTTCAAGCCGCTGTTCTATCAATTTGGTTGCTTGATACACATGAGTTTTGATTGTTTGGGATAAAGCCTGCGAAATCGATTTTTGGAGTTTCAGAGGTTCATCGGATGATACTTCAATATGGATGATTAAATTTTTTTCCGGTAAGGTTTGGGTTTCGCTGGCTGAAAAATATTTGGCCGACTCCGCTTTGGTGATTAATTTACAAACAATATTGATTTTTAAGCTATCCTCCTGAAAAGCGACGTCAACCCCTAAATCACCGATTTCCACTTGGGTTGCTTCATTGTTGAGATAGTTGTCGCTCCAGGCAAAAACCAATTGGGAAAACTCTTGCAAGGAACTGATCGGGTACAGATAATAACCATGCACCCCCATGGCCACGATATCGGCCGGGGTCAAATATCCCGATATTCTTTTTAAAGTACTTTCCAATACATCGACAAACTGCCCGTAATTCAAACAGGCATTCATCGAAAAAACAAATTTTTTGGCGCGGAACAAGCGAATCTCCCAATCCTCAAGAGGATTGGGTTTTTGGGGTTTAACCACAAACTCATCTTTATCTTCACTGGTTTTGGCCAAATGCCATTCATCCGGTTTGACAAGTTCATCAAAGTTGTCAAAGGACTCTATGTACGAACATTTGACTTCCGAAAACATACTCAGTTTTGATAGATTCAAAGGCGTTTGTCCCTTCCCGAATCGAAGCTTTTCTTCCTTTTTCCTATAAATTTTCTATAAAATAAATTCCTTGTTCATGACAATTTTCCTGCTAAAATAAGAATAAACTTATATACATAAATCGGTTAAATTTATCCATGACTTTAATAAATTTCAGAAATTTAAAACCTGGCATACGCCAGGTTTTTCAATGGTTTCTTTTCAAATGCGTTCCATTCTATTCCCTATTTTAATAAGGATAGAACCTTTACCCTTCCAAAATTGAAACATCCTATTGCCATTCCACCGTAGCCGGCGGTTTACTGGTAACATCATAAAGCACCAAATCAATTTGGGGAACTGCAAGTTCGATTTCCCTGACCAATTCGGCCATCCAATCCCTGGTAATCTCTCCACCGATAAAGGCCGGCCGGCCGGTCATAAAGTCGTTGGTAATAATGGTGCGGATCGCCACCGAATATTTTTTGGAGACCCCCATGGGAAGCAATACTGCAAACACCTGGCTAATGGGTTTGCGGTTGAGTCTTTTTACGACAATATCATCCACCTCACGGAGGAGATCGACATTTTCATGATTGATATACATCGGATAGGTCTGGATCGGGCCGGATAATTTCTGGTGATTCAAACAATAGGCAACCCGGTTAATGAAATCCACTTGATTGGGAAGGACTTTCCCCATGTGATAAAGCTGATCCCAATCAAAATCCATGCCCCGCCCCGAAGCGACCGCCAAATACCGGTAGCTGCGGCAATCTCCTTGGACCCCGACAGTTTTGATGGGAACGACTTGTCCGTCATTCCCGGAGCCGATTTGGTTCATCAGTTGATTAAAATTAGCGGCCTGTTCGGCGGTTACAATATTGGTTCCGTCGTTGCACATGATGCGGACAGCCAAACCGGGGCCGGGGAAGGGTTGCCGCGAAGCGATGCTTTCGTCAATTCCAAGGCTCCTGGCAACTTGCCGTACTTCATCTTTATGCCAGTCCCAATTGGTCTCAACCACCAGGCCTTTTTCCCTGGCTTTCCGGACGATATCCACATCGTTATGGTGGGTTTTAATCTTATGGGCGTGACTGCTTACATCGGGATTGCCGCTTTCGATCAAATCCGGTCGGAGAGTGCCCTGAGCCCAGAATGTTTTATCGAAGTCCAAATGCAGGCTTTCCGCAGTCTTTCGAACGACCTGAATAAAAACTTCCCCGATTAAGTTCCGTTTAACCTCAGGATCGACCAGCGTTGTGAGGGGGCCGATTTTTTGACCGTTCACTTCAATCACACTGTTGAAAAAGGTGGCTTCGGCATTTTCGCGAATCAAATTTTTAAGTCCCAACGCCTTCAGGTTCTCACAAACCAAATCGCTTTCGTTTTTCCGCATTAAGCCGTGATCAATATGAATGGCATAGACATTATCAGGGTTTAAGGCTTTGACCAGCAATGCTGCGCTTACGGCCGAATCAACCCCGCCGCTAACCAGGACCAGTATTTTTTGGTCTCCCACTTTTTCCCTGATCTTGGCGATTGCCGTATCGATACGGTCCTCCAAACGATAGTTACCGGAAAGTCCGCAAATATCCATCAGGAAATTCTCCATGATATCTTTGCCGTTGACCGTCAGATCGACTTCCGGATGGAACTGCACACCGTAAATCTTCCGTTTGGGATCATAGATAGCCGCGTAAACATCTCCCGATTCCGCAGCTACTTGAAAGCCCTTGGCAAGCTCCACCACGGAATCGCCGTGACTCATCAGCACCTGTTGTTTGCAATCAAGACCTGCAAATAATGGGCAATCCCGCTTAATATCGATAACCGTTTCTCCGTATTCCGTGGTATGCCCCGGCACCACTTTGCCGCCGAAATGCTGATTGATAAGCTGCATACCGTAACAAATCCCCAGGATAGGAATATTCAGTTCCAGTATCTTCGGATCATAGCGGAGGGCTTGCTCACTCCAAACACTGGCGGGTCCCCCGGAAAGGATGATTCCTTGAAAATCCCGCAACTTTTCTGCAGGCGTATTGATGGAAAAAATTTTGGATTTTACCGACATTTCGCGGACTTTTCTATCAATCACCTTGGTATATTGGCCGCCACAGTCTAAAATGGCGATGGATTCCACTTGCAAAGCATCTATTGGCACATCATTTTCTTCCACAACGGTCACCTCAAATATTGATTTGTTTCATTATAACAGATTGGGGAGGGTAAAAAAACAATATTTGAGTGGATTTTTATAAAATTTAACTCAAAACCCCCATCTCCGGCTGGTTAGGGCTATCCTCAAAAGTAAATTTTGAAGCAACTTGGTAAAAGCGGGGTGAAATACAAATTATTGTTGCCAGGTAGTAAAATAGTGTTATACTTGAATGAGTAAGAAAACTCTTCTTTTGGCTTCCGTTTGCGAAATTACCAAAAATAATGATCCATTAGGATTTAGGAGAACGCCAATCATGATCAATTCCCCAACCCAATCCCTTCAAATGAGTATTCCTTTCTCGCCTCCGGATATCACCGATCTGGAAATCAACGAAGTCATCGATACCTTAAAATCCGGATGGATTACGACCGGCCCGAAGACAAAAGAGTTTGAGAAAAAAATCGCCGAATACACCCATACCTCCAAGGCCGCTTGTTTAAATTCGGCAACTGCCGCCATGGAACTGACTTTAAGACTGCTCGGCGTGGGCGAGGGCGATGAAGTGATTACCTCAGCCTACACTTATACGGCATCGGCCAGTGTGATTCATCACGTGGGAGCCAAGATCGTTCTCGTCGATACCGCGAAAAATTCTTATCAAATGGATTATGACCAATTGGAACGGGCCATCACCCCAAAAACAAAAGCCGTCATCCCGGTGGATATTGCCGGAGTGATGTGCGATTATGACCGCTTATTTGAAATCGTCGCCGCCGGCAAAAACCTATTCCGGCCGGCCAATCCGTTGCAGGCCGCTATCGGCAGGGTTGCCATCGTGGCCGATGGGGCTCATTCTTTCGGATCGATTTATAAAGGAAGACCCAGCGGAGAAGTTGGCGACTTTACCTGTTTCTCCTTTCACGCCGTGAAAAATCTGACCACGGCTGAAGGCGGCGCCATTACCTGGCGGGATATCCCGGGAATCAATCATGAGGAGCTCTATCATGAACTGATGCTTCTATCTTTACATGGCCAGTCAAAAGACGCTCTGGCCAAGACCAAAATGGGCGCCTGGGAATATGATATCGTCTATCCGGCCTATAAATGCAATATGACCGATATCATGGCCGCCTTGGGATTGGGACAGTTGCGGAGATACGCGTCCCTCTTAAAGAGAAGAAAGCAGATTATCGAAATGTATGACCAAGCCCTGAATAATTGCCAGGTGGATATTTTAAAACACTTTAGCGCTCATAGCTCCAGCTCATCCAACGGACACCTTTATCTGGTCCGGCTCCTGGGCAGGGATGAAACCTACCGTAATACGGTGATCCGCAAGATGGCTGAAAGAGGAATCGCCACCAACGTTCACTACAAACCCCTACCGATGCATACAGCCTACAAGAAACTGGGATTCGATATCCAAAGCTATCCAAATTCTTTTGAACAATATCGAAATGAAATTACTTTGCCCCTTCACACTTTGCTTGATGACCGGCAAGTCGAATATGTGGCCGATGCGTTAAAGGACATCCTGGAGACTTGAGTAAAAACCCGATCATTCCTCCCCAAAGGGCTTGATAAACCGGTAACCGTTTACTTGATATCCGAGATTTTTATAAAACTGATGGGCTTCTTCTTCCCGGCCAAAACCGGAAACAAGCCAGGTCCCAATGCATTCCTTTTCCTTGGCCAGTTTTTCGGCATACGTGATCATGGCTTTGCCAATACCAAGTCTCCGGCTGGCTGTGCCGGTTACGATGACCGATATTTCGCCAAACCTGCTCTTTTCCTCAAGATTTTCGCGGATCCTAAAACCAAAAACCCCGGCCACCTTCCCGTCCGCTTCGCAAACATAAAGTTCATCCAGAGGACTTTTTTTCACAAGCTCCCAGCGATTCTTCATATCTTCCTCACTGATTGGATGGCCGGTTAATTCAAACATTAAGTCACATACCACCGGGATATCTTCTTCTTCCATCTCCCGAATTGAAAGATTCATTGGTGATCACTCCTATCATTGATACCCTCATTACTATTTAGGGGTATAAAATATTCAAGTATAACTGATGATTTAATATACAACCGAGACTTAAGTAATATCATTAGGTTTAAACCTCTCTCTTGCTCTCCCCCCATGATGACAAGCTCAAAGAGGCATAGACAGCACAGTGACAATTCATTAGGAATGACTATTATTGTTTAATTGACATCTCCAAGATAAACCGGTTTTGATATTTTCCGTTTTATTTTAGCAGCTAATTCTTGAGGATATAACCGGATATCGCATAGATTGATTATAGGAATCCATTCAACTCCTACTTGATTTGTATCGGGAATTTTCCCGTTACGGATGGTTTCATCCTCTGATAACAACGAACACCTAAAATAGAACTCCACCTGATGCAAATTGGTATCCCACTTTGCGAATTCGTGATTTCTGCCAATATATTCACGGGCAAATACTAGTTCTCCTACATCAATTTCACAACCCGCTTCTTCCATACATTCTCTTACTACGGTTTCATGCAATTCTTCTCCAAATTCCTGTCCCCCGCCGGGAAATAAATAAAAAAATCCCGCATCATCAATATTTTTTGTTAATAATACTCTATTATCTTTAATAATAATGGCCTTTGCCGAATTCCGAATGTAATTCATTTACACTCCTTATCCCATTCAAACCTGTTTCATCGCCTGCACGGCGGTAATCGCCGCCATATCGACGATATCTTGAACATTGCAGCCTCTGGATAAATCATTGACCGGTTTGGCCAACCCCTGAAGAATGGGCCCCACCGCTGTCGCTCCGGCCAATCTTTCAACTAGTTTATAGCCGATATTGCCGGATTGAAGATCCGGGAAAATCAATACATTGGCCCTTCCTGCCACGGTACTGCCGGGGGCCTTCAGACGTGCGACTTCCTCAATTAAAGCGGCGTCAACTTGAAATTCCCCGTCCATTTCCAGGGAAGGGTGGGAATCTTTGGCGATTTTAACCGCTTCCACAACCTTATCGACCATTTCATGCCTGGCGCTTCCTTGGGTGGAAAAAGAGAGAAAACTGACAACCGGGCTGAAATTGGTCAGGGATTTGGCTGTATAGGCTGCCTGGACCGCTATTTCCGCAAGCGTCGGAGCATCCGGATTGACATTAACGGCGCAGTCCGCAAACACAAAGAGTCCGTGATGGCCCAGATTACACCCGGGAACAAACATTAAAAACGCTCCGGAAACGGTTTTAAACATTTTGGCCGTTTTTATGATTTGCAGGGCCGGCCGCAGCACATCGCCGGTGGTGCTTAAGGATCCGGCGACCATCCCGTCGGACTGGCCGGAATATACCATCATGGTTCCGAAATATAGAGGGTTGGTTAGGAGTTGCTCCGCTTCCGGTAATGTCATTCCCTTGTCTTTTCGCAAATGATACAAAGTTTCCACAAATAAAGCCCGCTGTGGGTAATCCTGGGGTGAAAGGATCTCGATATCGGAGAGGTTGAGTCCCAAATTTTCAGTCTTTTCCTTCACTTGCTTTTCATCCCCGAGCAAAGTGATTTTGGCAATCTTTTGGTCCGTGATTTCCCGGGCCGCCTTCAAAACTCTAGGGTCGCTGCTTTCCGGCAGTAAAATATGTTTCCCGGCCGAAATCGCCTTTTCCTTAATGGTTGATAAAAAATCCATCAGAGTCCTCCTTGTTTAATATCAATTTATCTCCAACAGGAGAGCGTTTTCTATCGCATTTTTTTACCAACAAAATAACATTTTCGAACCAAAACGATTCATCGGATGACAGAAATAAATTATTTCCGTCACAGAATAAATTCCTTGAACGACAGAAAGAATTATTTCCGTCACAGAATAAATTTCTTGAACGACAGAAAGAATTATTTCCGTCACAGAATAAATTCCTTGAACGACAGAAAGAATTATTTCCGTCACAGAATAAATTCCTTGAACGACAGAAAGAATTATTTCCGTCACAAAATAAATTCCTTGAACGACAGAAAGAATTATTTCCGTCACAGAATAAATTCCTTGAACGACAGAAAGAATTATTTCCGTCACAGAATAAATTCCTTAAATGACAGAAAGAATTATTTCCGTCACAGAATAAATTCCTTAAATGACAGAAAGAATTATTTCCGTCACAGAATAAATTCCTTAAATGACAGAAAGAATTATTTCCGTCACAGAATGAATCCCTTGAATGACAGAGAATTATTTCAACGATTCCAAACACTCTTCCAGAATCTCGATAGTCTTTTCATCAGCATTCAAACCCACTTTGACTCCTACCGGTAAAACAGTATTGGCGCAATTATGACCAAAATCATTGACCTTAAGTATGGGCAAACCATATTTAGCAGTAACCCTTTCCACCACATCCGCCATCTGAACGGTTCTGTTTTCAGCCGCTTCATTGCAAATATGCCCGATAACAATTCCTTTCACTTTATAAAAAACACCCAGTTGTTCCAATTGCATACAATAGCAAAAGCATAGCTCCGGGGAAAAGCCGAAGCTTTCCAGGAATAAAACTGAGTCCGCAAAATCCGGGAAATACGGTGTGCCGGCCAATTTCAGCAGGCAGCGTAAATTGCCTCCCAATAATCTGCCGGTAGCCTTTCCCCCGCGAATGGTGGTTCTTGTCCCGTTACTGCTTATCAAACCTATCTTGCCATGGATAAAGCGGTCGATAAATTCTTGTCTGTCATAGGGTCTAGTTTCTCTTCCAAAGCCCCAGACAAGGTCGTTACCATGAAATGTAATAACTCCGGTCCTGGCATAGATGGCATTGAGTAAAACTGTAATATCGCTAATCCCTACCATTATTTTAGGATTTTTTTTGATATTTTCAAAGTCCAATAACGGTAAGCAGGTGTTGGCCGTGTCGCCACCCTGCGAACAAATGATCGCGCGGATGGAAGAGTCCTTAAACATGGCATTGATATCATCCGCTTTTTCTTCGGGCTTCGCCGAGTATCCAAGGGTATTTGCCAAAGCATGTTTCCCGATGACAATTTCAAATCCCAAGTTTTTTAAATATGCGACGCCCTGATTGAATTGGGGCATCAGCTGTTCGGTAATGGAATTGGATGGAGTTATGACTCCAATTTTATCATTTTTATTTAACCGCGGGGCTTTCATTTTTATTCTCCGATCCCTGCATTCGATGATATTCCCTTTTTCCCGCACACAAAAATGAGTTCTTTTCCGTTTTGAATATCACATTTATCATAATAGCCGTATTCTTTTTTCATAGATCAATATTACGACGATTATGAATGAATCATTCTATTCCCCATTTCTATTTCCTGCTTTTTTTGAAATGGGAGCCTATATCCATTATCCATGAAAAGATCTCAAAAAAACCTCCTGTTTAGGAGGTTAATGCGAAGTTTCAATTATCGATACATGTTGAATGAAATCTTTCAAAAAATGGTCCCAAAAAAAATTAGAAATTAATGGAGATAGGATTCACAGGATTAAAAAATGGTCTTAAAAAAATCCTGTAAATCCATAAAATCATGTTAATCCTGTTTAAGTTCTTTTCGTTAGGCCCGCAGTATAGTTTTACTATGCGTGGTCAGGCATTCAAATATTTATTTTCATCCTAATCGATATTAAAAAAAATAGTCTTCAGCCACTACAGGCTTTTTTAAGTTCCGCGATTTTTTCTTTCATTTGGGGAATATCGTTTTGTAGTTTTAAAATCGTACTGCCGACAAAGACGGCATCGGCCCCGGAATTTTTGGCCATTTCAATATCATCGGTGGTGTAAATGCCAACTCCGGCATAGATTTCTCTGCGGATTCCCCTTCTTTTTAACTCCTGAATGCAAGCCTTTAAGGTGGGAAACTGCGGATTTACATTGTTACTGGTCGGCTTGGCCTGCATATATACAAATCCGTTGGATGAAAGCGCCGCCGCGATTTCTTCTTCCGCCATATGAAATTGAACATAACAGGAGATCCGGATACCACGGTCCGCCAATGCGTCTTTAACAGCCTTATTATTGCCGCCAACATAAATGATATCGCGGATTTGGTTTTGAATGCAAAACCGGATGAACCGTTCCACCCCTATATTTTGGATTGTTTCCTCATAAATCACAATCAGATATTGGGTATCCGGATGATGGGATTTCATTTGCCCGATACCATCCATATACTTTTCATAGTCACTGCAATTTTTGAGGGCTTCCTTCATTCTTCCGGCAATGTACTCTCCTTCTAAAAATGGGTTGGGGGAGGGAAAATCCACTTCAATGATGTCGCATCCGGCAGCTACATATTCATCCGCAATCCGGATGCAGGATTCAATCGTCGGGTAACCGTTTGATAAGTAACAGATTAATTTCATGGATGGATCAAACCTTTCTGCTGTTGTCAAAATATATTCGTATCCATGGGTAAGAGTTTTACTCTCCACGATAAGCTTTCATAAATAACGATTTAAATTCATCTTTGCCGGGTATCACGGGATTCGTTTTCGTACAGCCGTCTTTTTTAGCCATTTCCGCCATGGTATCCAGCTTGATAATATATTCCTCTTGATTCTTGATAATATCCCCGAAAGAAGCGGGGATACCCAAACTACGGTTCAATTCCTTAACGACCTCCCCAAGGTCTTCCCTGCCGATTTCCCCGGCAAATGCATCATAAGCCGCCCGGGCGGACTCGTTGGTCCGGTTAAAGGCGATAACATAAGGAAGCAACACCGCATCGGCCAATCCATGAGAGATGCCGAAAAGACTGCCGATCGTGTGGGCCATGGAATGAACGATACCCAATGACACATTGGTAAATGCAAGTCCCGCGGTCATTGAAGCATTAAGCATTTTTTCCCGGTATTCCAGATTGGAACCCTCCTGATAGGCTTGGGGCAAATAATCAATGATATCCTTGGCCGCTGCCGCGGCTAAAATATGGCTGAGGTAATTCGCTCTGGTAGAAACCAGCGCTTCCAAAGCATGAGTAAGCGCATCCATTCCTGTTTCCGCAGTTATTCGGGGTGGCATGGTCAAGGTGACTTGCGGATCGCAAATTGCCACATCCGGCATCATTTCCATATTCCCAATGCCGTACTTCAGATGAGTCCCGTCTTCGGTGATGACGACTGAACGGCTCACCTCGCTGGCAGTACCGCTGGTTGAGGGTATGCACACCATCATGGCTTTCTGTCTGAGTTTGGGTATCCCACGGGGCGGCAGGATATCGGATAATTTGGTGAGCGCAGGATGCTCATAATAAACCCACATTGCTTTAGCTGCATCCATTGCCGAACCGCCGCCTAAAGCGACGATAATATCCGGTTCAAAAATCTTCATTGCCTGTGCGCCTTGATAAACAGTACTAAATAAGGGATCCGGCTCTACCCCTGAAAAAACTTCACTGGCAATCCCGGCTTCTCCCAATAAATCAATGACCTTTTGAAGAATACCGCTCTTTTTCATGCTTGAGCCGCCGGTAACAATGAACGCTTTGGTGCCGGAAAGAGATTTTAAGTGTTCCAGGCAGTTTAAACCAAACATCAATTGGCTGCCTGCTAGTTTCATCGGTCTCATCATTTTAATCACTTATCCTTTTAATGTGCTGATTAATTCACTTGCCAACTTTAAAGACACGGGATTGTCAAGCATCCCGCCTTCCTTCAGGCTTGTTCCTACGATGGCGCCGTCGGCAATGGCAAGTTGGTCTTTAATATTGGTTATCTTTACTCCGCTGCCTGCAATCAAAGGCAACTTGGTGACCTTTCGGACCCGCTGAATGATTTCGATCGGCGTCTCCACCCCGAAATGAGTCCCGGTCACGATAATTGCATCCGCGCCGCAGGATTCAGCTGCTTTAGCCGAATCTTCAATGGTAATATGGGGAAGCACCATATGGGTGTGCTTTACCTGAATGTCCGCCAGTATCTTAATGCCTTCCGCCCCTAAATTTTTCCTGAAAATCATCGTTTCTCTGGCGCAAGGTTTGATAATTCCGCCAAAAAACTCAACGGTATCGACAAAAACAGGTATTCTGACAAATCCACCGTCAACAGCCTTGGCAATGGAAAGAGAAGTCTTATAGTCATTCATTGCCGCATCGATTCCGATGGGGATTTTTACCGCGGCAGACACATGAGCGCTTACGACTGCCAAGGCGCAGGCTTGTTCGGTGTCCAAAACAACCCCGAACGGATTATCGCCCATATTTTCCACAATAATGGCATCCATTCCGGATTTTTCAAGGGTGATCCCATCGGAAACAGCCTGATCAATAACTTTTTTCATATCTCCGCAAAACCCGGGCATTCCCGGTAGAGCCAGGCAATGAACCATACCAATAACGAAGCGTTTCCCTGTGCCTAAAAAATCGATATTGTTCATTTCGAATCAACCTCTTTTTGATAAATTTTTAATCCATCCAGTACAATCTGACAAAGATCTTGCTCTGCCTGTTTTCGCTCCTCACCCATGAGAGATTGCTTAAGATTCTCCAGCACTGTGGTCATTGTGACGATGCAGCACTTAATCCCCATTAAGTTCGCTAAAACCAACATACAGCTGGATTCCATATCGACAGCCAAAACATTGATTTTTTTAAGCTGCTCAAAAGTCTGAGCGATATCGGTTTGCATTTTATGGCTGAGTTTGGATTCCCGCATCCGGCTATAAAAGCCATCCATCGAGGCCGTAACTCCATTCACATAACCTCTGCCGTTTTGCAGTACGCTTTGGTTCATGCAGTTTAAAAGTTCAATATCCGCAACAGCCGGATAGGATACAGGCACATACGTGCTGCTTGTCGCTTCTTCCCGCATAACCCCGGTGGGAATGATCAGCTTTCCCAATAAATCGTCCCGCAGGCCCATGGTAGTACCCATCCGAATAGCAACCTCCATACCACATTGGTACATTTCCTCCATGGCAATGGCGGCTGAGGGCGCCCCAATTCCGGTCGAAGAAACGGTCACCGGAAGCCCCCGATACGTTCCGGTATAAGTATTAAACTCCCGGTTAAAAGCGATGTGTTTAGGATCTTCCAATAAGTTAGCCAAAGTCTCAACGCGCCAAGGGTCGCCTGAAAAAATCACATATTTGGCAATGGATTGTTCCCCACCGCGTAAATAAAGTGTCTCCATGTCATTTCCTTTCTTGTAGGCAAAAATCCTGATAACGTTTTAAAAATTGCTCGCGATCAGGGGCATTGGTGGTGCAACCGACTTTCTCGATAATAAAAGACGAAAGCACACTGCCCATTTTACAACATTCATCGACGGGGGCTCCATTTAAGTAACCATACAAAAATCCGGCCATATAGGCGTCTCCGGAACCGCTTGTATCGACTACTTTCCCATATACCGCGGCGGAAACGGTGTTGGAAATAATCCCCTGAGGGGACTTTTGATAAGCAATGCTTCCCGATTTACCCTGAGTCGTTACAATAACCTCAGCCTTTCCTTTTTCAAACAACTCGGTAATGGCGGAAAAGTTAAAAATACTCTCGATTTCCCGGCGTTCTTCCTGATTGGTAAAAACGACTTTACTGGAAAATAGGATTTTCCGGAACAATTCTTTGGGAAAAGCCTCAAAATCGCACTTCATTCCAAAAACAAGCGGAACATTATAATGAAGACACTTTTGATAAAACTCGACATTATCATCATAGGACCCTACCGTAAGTACGGCGATGCGGGCCTCCCTGAAAAAATCGTCCTTCATTTCAGCGGCGTACTGACTATCCATCGCGCCCGGATAAAAAATCGCAATATGATTGTTGTCTTGATCCGAAAGCAAGTAACAATTGGAAGTGGTTTCCCCGGGCACAAAGTTGATGGCGTCAAGACAAACACCGGCATTCTTTAAATACTCATAAAATCCGTTTTCCTGATAATCGATTCCGCCCAAGCGAATAATGGGAAGAGCCGATAGACCGAGCCTTGCAATCAGATATGCAATATTGGTGGGACAACCCCCGTAATAAATCCTGGCATTATCGCTATTTTCAATGATGGAAGTATATCCGTAGCGGACCGGAGTCTTGGTCTTGATAATCCGGTCGATACTTACATATCCACTGGTGATCATGTCGTATTTCATTTAAAAAATTTCCCCTTTGTTCAAAAGGTTAAAAAGTTCTTCCGAAGGGATGACCTTTCCAAAATATTTTTTGATATCGGTCAAATGGACCTGATTGACTGTTTCGCTATTGGTTGCGACGCAATCTTCAATGACGATCGGCAAATAATCGAGATTATATGCATCGGTGACCGTGGCCCGGATACAACAATTGGTTTTCGTTCCGACGATGATTACAGTTTCAATGTGATTTTCGCGCAACACCATATCCAGGTCCGTTCCAACAAATCCGCTATAACGGCGCTTTTTGATCACATAATCTTTCATCGGATCCACTGTGAGCGAGGGATCGATTTCATCGCCATCCGTTCCTTCAAGGCAACAAGGTCTCATATTTTGAAGGTTTTTATCGAATTTATCTTTCCGGTAAAAATGCTTCAAAAAAATGATTAGCAAGCCATGATTCCGGCATTCTTCCAACACTCGTTTTATCCGCGGCAAAACTTCCTGATTTTGCGGATAATAGACAAGGCCTTCCGGGTCGGTGAAATCCTTTAGCATATCTACAATGATGAGCGCTGATTTACTCAAGTTTAAATCCCCTCATGGTATTATTACGGTTTTGAAGAACTGAAACCATCATTAAAACGACGATAATTGCAAGATAAGGCACAATTTCGAATAATCCCGATATCGGTCCGGCAAAGAGCGCCAAATTAATTGCCAAAGATTTGGCGAGGCCAAAAAGCAAAGCATAAAGCGCGCATCGCAACGGTTCACCCCTACCGCAATAAATAGCTGCAATTGCAATAAAACCTCGTCCGGCCGTCATATTATTGGTGAAAAGAGCCATCCGTTCAACAGAGAGTTCCATTCCGGCAAGGGCACAAAGAGCCGCGCCAATGAGGACTGCGGCATATTTGACGTTATTGACCCGAATCCCCACCGACCTGGCCGCCTCTTCATTTTCTCCAACCACTCTGACATAAACTCCAAATTTCGTGTAATATAACAGGATGCTGGTAACCATGATTAAAATGAAACCGGTATACGTGATAGCCGTATGTCCGCTTAGAATATTTCCCAATGCCGGTATTTGTGAAATAAAAGGTATGGAAATTTTTAAGCTCGATACATTCACGATGGAACTTACATTGATGTTGGCAAGTTTCATGAATTTTAATACAAAAGTACTTAACGCCGCCACAAACAGATTAATCCCAAAACCGGTGATGATAAAGTTACTTTTTAGGGTAACACTGAAATAGGAAAAGATTAACCCCAATATCAGTGTGAGCAGGACGCTAATCAGAAGAGCCAGCCATAAACTGCCTGTCAGTAGAAGGAACAATGCGCTTGAAAAAGCTCCCATCAGCATCATGCCCTCAAGACCGATATTGAGCACACCCGCCTTATGGGCGAACAGACCGCCTAAAACCGCTAATATCAAAGGCGTACTATGATAAACCATATCATATAATATATTTTGAATCAGATTCATATCCATCTTCCTTCCGTTTTGATGGCCCCACTCCCACTCGCCATCGACTAACAGAGATTTTGAATCCTGCGGTTACCATATCCCTTGCAATGATTCAATCATTGCCAATTGCTTTTTCCATTTTCAACAGCGTTTTTTGAAAATAGGCTTTTTACCTTCTTACTGAAACTAGTATTTTGACTGACGAACCGTACCGAAAGGAAAAGAATCAGGATACCCTGGATGACTCCTACAATATCTTTAGGCACATCGGTAAAAAGGCCCATATATTCGCTACCGTTTTTCAAAGCGGCATAAAAAACCGAAACCACGAGAACACCCATGGGACTGTGGTTAGCCAGCAAAGCAACCAGCATTCCATCCCAACCGAGTCCCGGGTTACCGGAAAAATCAAGTGTGAAACGGTATTTTTCACTCATCAGGAAACCGGCTCCGGCAAGACCGCTGACTGCGCCACTGATTAGCATGATGATCATGATTTTTTGAGCAACATTCATTCCGGTGGCTTCGGCAAATTCCGGATTTTTCCCCATGGCGGTGATTTCAAAGCCCAGTTTGGATTTGGTGAAAATCACATAAAAAATCATTAACACGATCAGCGCTATGAAGAAAAACAAGGTTAAGTCGCTGTTAAAGATTTTTTTAAACATGGCGCTATCGGCTATGGCATAAGTCGATACATAACCTGAGGAAGGATCTTTAAAAACCCCTTGCGCCAACAACTTTACAATCTCAACCACGATATAATTAAGCATCAAGGTAACAACCATTTCGTTGACTTTAAAGTAAGCCTTCAATATGGCGGGAATGAAAGTCACAATCATTCCGGTGAGCATCCCGGTTATCAGGCAAAGGGTAATGTGGAATGCCGGCGGGATGCCCTTAAGGCAAAAGCCTACCACTCCCGCAAAAAAGGCCCCCAAAACAGCCGCGCCTTCCACCCCCATGTTAAAAATATTGGCCTTAAAAGTAATCGCAATGCCGAGGCCTGTCAAAATCAAAGGGGCCGCAAAATGCAAGGTTTTTAAAATACCCTGGCCGGTAAAAAGTGATTTTTGAATCATAATCCGGTAAGTTAAAAACGGGTTTTCGCCAATCACTGCAATGATAATCCCGCCGACAAATAGCGCAAGCACTATTGGAAGAAGGGCGCTATAAATTGAAGATATCATTACCTGCTTATTTTTCATCATGTTCCTCATTGTTAAAGGTTATTGGACCCTTCTGGATCATTTTATGCCTGGTTCCTGTTTAAGCCGGTCGCGGATTCGTTAACGATGCCTGCCATTAATAGTCCCAGCTTTGCGCTATCGACCTTGTCTCCGGTAACTTCCCCTACAATTCTGCCCTTATACATCACCAAAATCCGGTCGCTAAGGCTCATAATTTCACTAAGATCACTGGAAATCAATAAAACGGCTTTATTTTGCCGCCGCAAATTCAAGATGCAGCGGTGGATGAATTCGATCGAACCAATATCGACACCTCGTGTGGGTTGGCTGGCCAGCAATACCTTTAAGCCCGAATCAAACTCTCTGGCAATAATCACCTTTTGAGCATTCCCACCGGATAACTGGGCTACCGTTCCTTCCGGATTAGCAACCCGGATGTCGTATTTTTGTAATAATGCATCCCGGTTTTGACAAATGTTTTTTTGATTAAGTAGGATTTTCTTACAGAACTGATCCTTTCCGTGATAACCGGCAATTAAATTCTCCCCGAGCGACATTTCCTTACATAACCCTTGAGCGAAACGATCTTCGGGAATTATGCCCACACCCATGTTACGAAGCCGAGCCGGCCATTGATTGGTTAAATCCCGGTCATACAGGTGGACAGTGCCTTCGGTTGAAACCATCAGCCCGGATAAAACTTTTACCAATTCACTTTGGCCATTGCCCGCTACACCGGCGATTCCCAAAATCTCGCCTTCTCTGATTTCAAAACTGATATCGTCCAAAACTTTTTTGCCCAAATAATTGATTGTGGTTAAGCTTTTAACCTGATAGGCAACTGGATTGTTTTCCAGTACCTTTTGTTCTTTCTCCGTTTGAAAAAGTACTTCACGGCCGACCATCATCATGGCGATTTCCCCGGTACTTGTCCGACAGGTCGGTTTATTGCCTACAACCTTCCCTCTTTGGATTACAATGACCTGATCACTGGCGTCCATGACTTCCCGAAGTTTATGCGTGATTAAAATGACGGTTTTCCCTTGTTTCTTTAATTCTTTGAAACTATTCAGCAATTCCTCGACTTCTTGGGGTGTCAGAACAGCTGTGGGTTCATCGAATATTAAAATATCCACATTCCGGTAAAGCATTTTCAATATTTCGACCTGCTGTTTGGCGCCAATCGAGATATTTTCAACCCGTTCATCCGGATCAAGCTGGAATTTATAATCATGAATCAAGTTCTCAATTACAATACGTTCTTTTCTTTTATCAATGAAAGGAGATCGAATCGATAACCGCCTGTTAATTGTCAAAGTTTTCGGAAGCTCGGCTCCAAGCATAATATTTTCATAAATCGGCAGACTGGGAACCAATTTGAAATGTTGATGCACCATTCCCAGACCGGCATGGATTGCATCGAGAGGCGAATGGAAATCCGTTGCTTGTTCGTTGACAAAAATGTTGCCGGAAGTCGGCCGTATCAGGCCGTAAAACATATTCATCAAAGTTGTTTTGCCGGCGCCGTTTTCCCCTACAATTGCAGTAATTTCGCCTTTGGGAATCGCTAAATTAACATTGTCGTTCGCGATAAAATTACCATATTTCTTGGTTAAGTTTACTGCTTTAATTGCATTCATCGCTTTTATCCTTCGTTATTTTTTGGGGCTGTCCCAAAAGGAAATTTATTGATCAAGAAATACAAATATTGAAATAAACACGTTCAAAGAAGCTATATATTGTATTTCTTAGCGATTTAAATTACCTTTTAGACAGCCTCCGGGACATAGGAAAAACTTAACCTTCTCGACGGGTACGACTAGCAACACAAGCCTGATAAAGTCTACCCAGCGCCACACTATTTTGAAAGAAACTGCTTTCTGTATTAAGATTTCTGATGATTAATCATTCGGCATGGAAAGCTCTTTGAGATTAGCCTTATGGAAGGTTACCCCCGCCTGAGCATTGGTTACTTTGATGGAACCATTGGCGATTTTTTTTGCGACAGTGCTTAATTCACTCTTGATCTCAGTCCATTTCGTTTTTCCTTGGGGGGTCACTTTTGACTCAATGACACTCAAATCAGTAATACCGGTAGCGCCTGATGCCAGGTTGTAATTGATAACCTTACCGTTAACTTGATTTAAAGTACCATTTTTAAGGTTCTTAATAATAGCCAGAACGGGTACCCTGGTATTCTTGAGGACACTGGTCAGAACATAACCCGGTTGATTGCCGTCTTTATTGGCATCGACTTCAATGGAAAGTTTTTTGACTTCTTTAGCCTTCGAGTCGATACCGTCGCCAACTGCTCCGGCAACACCAAATACGACATTGGCCCCATTTTGATAATAAGTATTGGCTTTAGTTGCCCCTGCTGCAGAATCCGTGAATCCAGCGTTGTAATCACTGAAATAGGTGTACTTAACATTTAATTTTTTCGCTTCATAGTTGATTCCTTCAGCAAAGCCATAGCTGAATACGGTAATGCCATTGGACTTGGTCCCTCCAATGAAACCGATTTTCCGGCCGGCATCCCCGGCAGTAAAGTTATAATCTTGGGTATTAAAGAGAATTTTGGCATTTTCATTCACCAAAACGCTCAAAACACCGGCCATAAAGGAAGACTCATGCACATCAAAAAGGACTGACACAACATTTTTATTGATAACTTTTCCATTTTCATCGATATTGGGGCTGTCGTTGAAAACCACAAATGTTGTATTGGGATATTGCGCTGCGATCGCTTTTTTTCCGCCCACTCCTTTAATGAGAGCGTCAAAATTATACTCCAGACTAAAAATCACCTGATAACCATTCTCTGCAAGTTGGGTCAAACTACCTGGAATATCCGAGGACTCAACCACTTTATATTGGATTTTGAACAATTTTTTTGCCTGTTCGAGACCCTTGATAGCCGATTCGTTATACCCTTTGTCATTGGCTCCAGCCGCAGAGGTGATTAAGGCGACTCTCAAATCCTGTTGTTTTGCATAACCTGTAACGAACAAGGACATTACCAAGACCGCCATGAGTGAAATTGCAACGATTACCCGTAAACGATTTTTTTTCATTGAATTTGCTCCTTATTATTGTTCGTGTACTTTTTTTATTACGATTCGAAAAGCACGTTTACTTATTTAACCTGATTGATATAGAATTTAAATTTATCGGTTCGGTAATAGCTTTTAAATGTCTCGATCGGCGCCTCCTTTCCATTTACGATACCGAGCGTTACGGCTCTGAATAAAAGAATCGCCTCTCCCTCTTGGATACCTAAAATTTCGGAAACTTGATCCGCTGCAAGTACGGCTTCGATGGTCCGGGTTGCTTTGGTAATCCGAGTATTGTATTGGGTTTCTAGTGTATGATAGATTGATTCAACACCAAAATCGTAGTTTTCAATACCCGGAAAAAGTTTGCAGGGTAAATAGGTTGTTGTCAAGTTAAGTGGCTCATGATCGGCAAAATAAACGCGCTTGACCATATAAACTTTATCCCCGTCACATAATTGCAGTCTTTTCATCCGCGCTTGGTCTGCCGATAAAACTTCCGCAGCCAACAACTTCTTTGAAGGAACCATGCCCATATTAAGAATATCATTGGTGCAGCTGGTAATGGACACTAAATCTTGGTTTAGGGTTTCATTTTTCACAAATGTTCCTTTGCCTTGCACCCGGTAGAGATACCCTTCCTTTACCAAATCATCAATGGCTTTTTTTGCCGTAATTCGACTGACTTCGAACATTTTCATCAATTCCCGCTCACTTGGGATCATGCCGGTTGAAGCGATTTCTTCCTTATCGATCATTTCCAGCACTTTATTTTTGACGATGAAATATTTCGGAGCCATTCCATTTATCAATTCACTCACCTCCGGCCAAAACTTAATATCTGATTGACGTACCGTCATATCGAATTCAAAGATCATTCCATTCAATAAAAAAAGTTTCGGAATTCCTGGACATGCCATCATGATGACATGTTGATATGTCCACTTAGATGATATTACATTCTAAGGATAATGTCAACAATTTTGATATTTCCTTTTTACCTACCCTTACGATGTTTCCCTAAGCACTTTATTCTTTGGCTGGAAGTTAATTAATATTTGGGTTGCTTTCAAACTTGACAGTGAGCGATCATTAAATTATAATTGTCTTGACAATAATATTCATGACAAGTATATTCAAGGAGTTGTTTATTTTGCAATTTAACATTGATAATTCTTTTGGTTATTGGATCAATGTTGTGGCCCTAAAATTAAAAAATGAACTAAACCGTTGCTTTAGTAATTATGAAATTACCGCAGAACAATGGGCTGTTCTAAACCGCTTATGGGATAAAGACGGAGTAACCCAAAAAGAATTAGCTGAAAAAACAGCTAAAGATCAGCCGAATACCGGACGGATTTTAGAGAAATTAGAAAAAAAAGGCTTTATTTCCCGGCAGTCTGATGAGAATGACCGGAGAATTCTTTTGGTATTTCTGACTCCGAAAGGGCGGGAGTTTCGCGGGGAGATGATTACGGGCGCGATGGAAGTCTTGCAAAAGGCCCGCAAAGATATTACGGATGAAGAAATTGAAACCTTAAAAAACATTCTTCAAAAAATGTCCAGGAATATCTAATTTTTTAGATAATACTTGTCACGACAACTATCATTAATATATTAATCCTTGAAGGAGGAAACAGTATGGTCTTGGAAAATTGCAGTCTTTCTCCGGAATTAGAAATGTTACAGCAGCGGCTTTTGCGGTTGGGGTTTTCGTATGGAGACTTTAAAAGAATTAAAGCCGACCCCATGGATTTCGCGGCATGGTTTGGCGAAATTTTTCGGATGGCCAAACGCTATGCAGGTCTTGCCGATGAAGCGCGGCGTAAAGACCAAACAGTAACCGCTGTGGAACTATGGCATAGAGCGTCCGATTATTTTCATTACACACAATTGTTTCAGCCTTATTCACAGACCAAACTGGATATCCGTAAAGCTTCCCGCGACAATTTCCTTAAAATGCTCGAATTTTTCAGCCCCAAAATAGAACGGATTGAAGTTCCGTATTTGGATAAACGCTTACCAGGTTACCTCCGGGTCGCTACTCCGGATAGTCCGCTGGTGATCTTGATGAATGGGCTGGACTCTGCGAAAGAAGTGGAACTTTTCTACTTCAGCGAGGCTTTTTTCAAAAGGGGCCTATCGACGCTTTGTATTGACGCCCCGGGTCAAGGGGAACTCCTCGGACAGTCCAGGCTAAGTCCGAAAATTGAATCGGTAATCTCAACCGTAATCGATTTCATCACCGCTAGTCCCCTTTTCCGTCCCAAACGGCTCGGCCTCTTCGGGGTAAGTTTCGGAGGCCATCTGGCGGTGCGTTCGGCGGCGCTAATTGAACGGATTACCGCTTGTATTTGTCTGGGTAGTTTTTTTGACGCAGAACCGCTGGCAAAATTTCCACCACCGGTTCATGGAGCCTTATGCGCCCAGTATGGTATAAAAGACGATGCCGAACTCCAGCAATTATACGGACAGCTGTCACTGGCAGCGCTTCTCGACAAAATACGCCAACCTTTACTCATCATTCACGGCGGCAAGGACTATCTTTTTGATCTGAGGCAGGCTCATAAAATCAATGAATGGGCATCAGGGGAAAAAGAGCTTTGGGTATACGAAGATGCTGAACATGTTTGTTCCAGCTGTTTCGATGAACTTTTGCCAAAAATGGGAGATTGGATGTTTGAGCATTTATCCAAATAAAATAAATTCAAAGGAGGAAATCGCTATGGTCAAATTATCTTTCAAAGAAAAGTTCGCGTTCCGGTTCATTTTTAACGAAAAAAGAGTTTATCACCGCTGGTATGGAAGAATCTTATCCTTCGGAGTCGATTATGGCCGGTTAAAACGAGTGGTGTCACGAATGATGAATTGGCTGGATTGGTGTGGGGAATGGTCCAAAGAAGGCGATGCCTTGTACAAAAAAGCTGAACTGGCATTGGCAAACAGCTACCAAACTCAAGCAAAATCCCTGTTTCATGAAGCAGTGGGCTGTTATCATGTTGGCCAACATATCTTTTTTATTGACCAAGACCAAAAAGAAACCACTCAACAGAAAGCCAGAAAAAGCTATCAAATGGCCATCAGTTTATATCCCGAAAAAGAAAGGCCCATCCGCATCGATGTGCCCTTTGGGGGCGTCGAAATCCCCGGATATCTCAGACTTGCTGCAGTTCCTAATCAGCCACTGATTATTTTCATCAACGGTATGGACAATATTAAAGAAGCGGAAGGCCACGCCCAAGGTACAATATACCGGCAAAACGGTTTTAACCATTTTACATTTGACGGTCCTGGTCAAGGAGAACTATGGAAAAGTATGAAATTTGACGTTAAAGAATACCCCAAAGCCGTGTCGGCAATTATCGACTGGTTTGAAAAGAATCCAATCTATTCTATTGATGTACAGAGAATCGCTTTGGTCGGCTTCAGCCTAGGCGGGTATTTGGCGCCGATGTGCGCGGCCCATGACAAACGGATAAAATGCGTCGTCGGCAACAGCGGCCTAACCTTCATCGGCGGCCTCGCAGGTCTCAAACGCCTTAATCCAATCTGGCAGCGGGGAGTCACCTATATGACCGGATGCCAAACTCTGGCCGAAGCGGTGAATCAATTCGATTGGGACATTGAAAACGCTCCCGCTCTGGAAGTGCCTCTCCTATTTTTCCACGCCGGAAATGACGAAGTCATGCCAACTCCCAAAGTCCATGCTGAAAAGATAATGAAATGGGCTCAGGGAGAAAAGCTACTTCACTATTATGAAGATGGCGAACATTGTACGCAAAATTATTTGGATGAAGTATTTCCGGAGATCATCGACTGGTTTAGGGAAAAGCTGGCTATGTAGGTCCTATTCACCTAGCCACCGGCGAGGCTGTCTAAAAAGCAACTTAAAATCAATAAGACATACAATATATAGCTTCATCGAATGAATTATTTTAATATATTATATTTCTTTATCCTGCGTGCGTTTATCGCACGAATTTACTTTTTGGGACAGCCCGGTATCGGAGTATCAATTTGGGCCGAAAAGCACTTAGGCTTCCTGACACATAGATTGTTGCTGCATTGCACACGCTGGGAGCAACATAAATTCTTAGAGCTAACTTGAACTTGGTGATTGGTTTATTCTAAAACAGCCCCACGATTTTTCCATCCTCCAATATATCAATTCCTTCAGCAGCTGGGACTTTTGGCAAACCCGGCATGGTCAGGATGCTACCGGCAATAGCCACCACAAACCCTGCCCCGGCTGATATCCGAAGTTCTCTGACGGTCAAATCCCAACCTGTAGGTGCGCCTTTGAGTGCCGGATCGTCGGAAAGAGACATCTGGGTCTTGGCAATGCAGACCGGTAATTTATCAAATCCGAGCCGGACGAAATTCTTCAGGGCTTGTTCCGCTTCTTTCGTAAATTTAACTCCGGATGCGCCGTAGACTTTACGGGCTATCACGGCGATTTTTTCCTGCAAAGGAAGTTCCAATTCATAAAGAGGAGCAAAAGAATTAGGTTCATCCTCTAAGGCCGCCAGGACTTGTTCTACAAGTTGTTCACCACCGGCGCTGCCCCTGGCTACGACTTCGGAAACTGCGGCCTTGACTTTCAATTTACGGCAATATTCCAACAAAAACTGCAATTCGCTATCACTATCCGTGGGAAAACGGTTGATCGCTACCACCACAGGAAGTCCGTAATTTTCCCGTAAATTTCGAAGATGTTGTTCCAAATTGGGCAAGCCCTTTTCCAAGGGCGCCAGATTTTCCTGGTTTAAATCCTCTTTCGCCGCTCCACCGTGGAATTTCAGCGCCCGCACCGAAGCCACCAAAACTGCCACCGCAGGCTTCACTTCCGCAGTGCGACTAACGATATCGAAGAATTTTTCCGCCCCCAAATCGGATGCGAATCCCCCTTCGGTTACCACATAATCGGCCAATTTTAACGCCATTTTTGTCGCAATAATACTATTATTTCCATGAGCAATATTGGCAAAGGGACCGCCATGAATGAACGCCGGTTGCCCCTCCAGTGTTTGCACCAAATTAGGATTTAAAGCATCTTTCAAGAGCAAGGCCATCGCCCCGACAGCCTTCAGATCCCGCGCCAAAACCGGTTCGCCTTTGGTATTATAGGCCACTACGATTTTCTCCAAACGCTCCTTTAAATCAGCCAAACCGCTCGTTAGGCAGAAAATCGCCATGATTTCAGAAGCCACGGTAATATCAAAGCCGCTTTCATGAACCACCCCGTCACCCTTGCCACCAAGCCCAATAACGATGTTGCGCAGCTCCCTATCAGAGATGTCCATCACCCGCCGCCAGACCACCCGCTTAAGGTCAATTCCCAATTCATTGCCATGAGCGATATGATTATCAACGAGAGCAGCCAACAAATTATGGGCCGTGGTTATCGCGTGAATATCTCCGGTAAAATGCAGGTTGATTTCATCCATCGGCATAACCTGTGAGTAGCCCCCACCGGTTGCGCCACCCTTTACTCCAAATACCGGGCCTAAGGAAGGCTCCCGTAAACAAAGCATCACGCTCTTCCCGGCTTTCCCCAGGGCCTGCCCCAGTCCGATTGCGGTACAGGTTTTCCCTTCACCTGCAGGTGTGGGAGTTATGGCCGTGACATAAATCAACTTCCCGTTTTTCTTCGCTTTTACTTCATCATAAAATTTCAAATCGACTTTTGCTTTATATTTTCCGTAAGGTTCAAGGTATTCTTCAGGAATTTTGCATGCAGCGGCGATCTTTTGAATGGGAATCATCGTTGATGCTTGAGCGATTTCGATATCCGATAACATAAAGGTTCCTCCAAACGTAGTACTCATTTTAGTTTATTATACCAGATCCAACAAATTTAGCACAATATACCGATTTGCAACAAAAATAGGCATCTGCCGAGACATTTGCCTACTTTCAAGACGATTTGCTTTCATTCTGTTAATTATAAGCGGTTGCTATTCTATCTTCATCTACCCAAATCGTTGCCGAATGATGAATTCTTCAGCCAACCCTTCGAATCTCCGCCCCAAGAGCGAATAATTTGGCCTCTATATTTTCATATCCCCGATCCAAATATTGAAGGCCCTCGAGGTTTGTTTTTCCTTCCGCCGCCAGTCCCGCAATGACCAGAGCAGCTCCTGCCCGTAAATCGGGAGCATAAACCACAGCGCCACTCAAAGCATGGGTTCCTTTAACAATCGCACTCCGGCTTTCAACCCGGATCGAGGCGCCCATCCGGATCAATTCGTCAACATAACTGAAACGTCCCCCGAAAACATTTTCCGTGATCACACTGGTTCCTTCGGCAATCGATAATAATGCCGTAATCTGCGGTTGCAAATCCGTTGGAAAACCAGGATACGGCAATACGGTTACATCAACTGCTCTTAATTTTTGCTCAGTACGAACCCTGATTTGTTCTTCGCCCGTTTCCACCGTAACTCCAATCTCACGTAGTTTAGAAGTCAGAGCTTCTAAATGTTCGGGAATCACATCTTCAACGGTTACATCGCCACCGGTAATTGCTGCCGCGATCATAAACGTACCGGCTTCAATCCGGTCCGGTATGACCATATAATCTATTTCCCGATCGTTTAATTGGTTTACTCCCTCAATACGAATGGTATCCGTACCGGCTCCCCGGATTTTAGCGCCCAAACGGTTATAGAAGTTTTGTTCCTCGATAATTTCAGGTTCTTTAGCAGCATTCCGAATAATTGTAGTTCCTTCGGCAAGTATTGCCGCAGCCATAATATTCTCGGTTGCGCCCACACTCGGAAAATCAAGATGGATTTCTGTGCCTTTCAATCTTTTGGATTGAATGTAAACATAGCCGTGTTCTTCAATGACTTCTGCTCCTAAAGCCCTGAAGCCTTTTAAATGCAAATCTATCGGACGGGAACCTATATTGCACCCACCGGGTTGAAACAATTTAACCCGTCCGGTACGGGTAAGGAGCGGTCCCATAACTTGAACCGATGCCCTCATCTCGCGTACCAATTCATCAGGAGCGGAATATCCAAGTCCGTGATTGGAATGTATCAATAATGTCGTTTGATCTTCCCAATTTACATCAACTCCCAGCGCGCGCAAAACCCCAATCATAATTTCGACATCTTTAATTCTTGGAACATTCCGGATAATACAGCGATTATTCGTCAATAGCGAGGCTGCCATAAGTTTAAGAACGGCGTTTTTCGCACCGCTTGCTTTCACCGAACCGTATAAACTGTTTCTCCCTATAATTTCCAACCGTTCAGCAGTTTTAGTGCCCGACGACACAACTGTTCCTAAATCCATCATTCTAATGCAGCCTCCTAATATTTATAGACCATAGCCATCATATTCCACGATGGTCTATGGTGTGATATCCGTACCTAAAATGCTTGTCCCTTCAAGATGTCATCCGATATAATTCATCAACAATCGCCTGTACCGCTTTGGGGCGACTCAAATCCATACTTGCTTTAGTCATTTTTTGCCGTAATTTCTCATCCTGTAAAAGACGATCCAGACTGCTCAACAAATACTCGGGAGTCAACTCTCCCTCTAAGATAACTTCAGCGGCTCCATGATTTTCTAAAACACGGGCATTGAATTCTTGATGGTTATTGGTGGCATAAGGATAAGGCACCAATATAGCCGGAATGCCGAAACAAGTGATTTCAGCCAATGAAATGGCTCCTGCCCTTGCCAATACGATATCGGATACTTTATAAGCATTCGCGATTTTATAAAAATAGGCCACCAATTTAAGACGACTCTGTTGCTCTTGGGATAACTTCAACGATTGAACAGTTTCATTTATATTATCGTACTCTTTGGTCCCGGTCATCAGTATTATTTGTAATTTTGAAAAATTTTCTAACAAATTTTTGATATTTGGCAAGATGGCTTGATTAATTCGGCGAGCGCTCTGACTACCGCCAAATACCAATAAATTGATACAGCCCGGGCTAATGCCAAGCTCTTTCTCAGCAGCATCTCTACTGACTTTAGCGAATTCTTCAATCCGGATTGGATTTCCGGAAGCAGAGATTTTAGATGCCGGAAAAAACTTGGCTGCCTCCCAATAAGCCAGAAAAATATGATTTACAAAACGTCCCAAAATTCGATTGGTTAAGCCGGGAAATGCGTTTTGCTCTTGAATAGCGGTAGGAACTCCCTGTATATGAGCGGCGAGCACCATCGGACCACAAACATAGCCCCCGGTCCCAACCACCAAATCCGGTTTATACTGCCGGACGATCTTGAAAGTCTCTGCCATTCCTTTGGCTGCAAGCCATAATGCAGTGAATACCTTTGGACTCACTTTCCTTGGAATTCCCGATAAATTTATCGTTACCAGCCGAAAACCTTCTTTGGGAATAATGTCGGATTCTAGTCCTTTTTTGCCGCCTACAAATAATATTTCCGTTTGGGGATCGCGCCGCAAAAATTCTTTGGCAATCGTTACTGCCGGATAAATATGTCCTCCGGTGCCTCCACCAGCTAATATCACGCGCATAAGACTAACCTCGTTTCCTTATTAAAGAATACAGAATACCGGAGCCGGAATCCAGAAGAAGTTCTTTCCAAATTTATTCGTAACCAGAGATTTTTACTTCCTGGCACTTCTTTCTCCTGACTACCGGCTTCCGGCTTCTAAATTCTGCCGTAAAATTCAAGGGGTTGTATTCTTGGAAATGTTAAGTAAAATTCCCACACTAAACAGACTGACCAGTAGCGATGAACCCCCATAACTTAAGAATGGCAATGTAATTCCGGTTACCGGAATCGATGAAGTCACGACCCCGATATTTAAAATAGCCTGAAACACCAACCATGAAGTAATACCTGTGGCCAACAGCCTTCCATATGGGTCCTGACAGGAAATGGCGATTTTATAACCACGCCAGGCCAAAAAGAAGAATAAAACCAACACTGTTAAGGTCCCAATCAGGCCCAATTCTTCGCCCAGGATTGAAAATATATAATCAGTGTGGGCTTCCGGTAAATAATGAAACTTTTGACGGCTCATTCCAAGACCCAAACCAAAGGGCCCTCCTGATCCCAATGCGTACAACGACTGAATAATTTGCCACCCATCTCCCCGAGGATCCTTCCAAGGATTAACAAAAGCAATCAACCGTTTCAAACGGTAATCTGCATTCACAGCCATTACGATGCCTATACCCAAGCCGACAAAACCCAAAAAACTCATGTAAGAAAAAGGGACACCCCCGGCAAAAAGCATCATCATGAAGGTTGCAAAGATAACTATCGTAGTTCCTAAGTCTGGTTCCTTCATGATTAACATGCATACTATCGAAACGCAAATCAAAGGAATAAACATCCCGATAATGAAGTTATTTACCCCTTTTTTTATCTCGGCCAGATAATGAGCCATAAACATAATCACCGCTAATTTAGCAAATTCGGAAGGCTGAGGCTCAAATAACCCTAAATCAATCCAGCGATGCGATCCTTTCTTGGCTTCAAACATCAATACCACAATCAGTAAGATCAGTGAAACAATGGACACTGATACCGTGAAACGTTTTAAATACTGATACGGAAATTTCATCATAAAAAACATAAGACCGATACCGATAACCGCAAAAATCAACTGGCGCAACCCATAATGAAAAACGCTGGTCCCGCCGGTATCCGACAGAGATTCCGGCGCACTGGCACTGGTTACCATAATTAAGCCAAGTACCAATAAAGCCATAATAACGGTAAATAGAAACAAATCAGATGGATTGCGCTTCAAGAGCGGAGCCTCCATATTCAAGATTCCAACGGACTAATCACTTCAATTTATTTGGATTTCAAATCAACCTGTTTCGTTATCTTTATTAACGGATCAAATAACCAAGAATACCGATAATCCCTAGAACGATACCAATAATCCAAAACCGGATCATAATTTTCGGCTCCACCATACCGCCTAGTTCAAAATGGTGATGGATGGGGCTCATCCGAAAAACCCTTTTCCCGGTAGTCTTATAAGAAGTCACTTGAATAATGACCGACAGATTTTCCGCTACAAAAATTCCACCAATAATTACGAAAAAAAGACTCATTTGACTAAATAGGGATATACCAGCCAAGCCCGCCCCAAGCGCCAGAGAACCCGTATCCCCCATAAAAACCTGGGCCGGCGGACCATTAAACCAAACAAAACCGATACAAGCTCCCGCCAGTGCGAATGCAAAAATCGCCAAGTCCGGGTGATGCTGAAATAAAGTCAGAGCCCCCAAAAACAAGGCGGCAATTGCAGTAGTCCCCCCGGCCAGTCCATCGAGGCCATCGGTTAAATTTACGGCATTTGAAAAAGCAACGATTACAAAGACAGCATACAAAAAAAAGACGGGGTTACCAAATCCCCCTGCCGGGAAAGTCAATTGTAAATCGGCAAATGGTACTAACTGTGAAGTTGGAAACTGGTTGCGAATCATAAAAAATACTGCCAAACCCGCAAAAAGGATTTGAGCGAACAATTTTTGTCTTGCGGTAAGGCCAAGGGATTTTTTGGTGATGATAATGATTAAATCATCCACCAACCCAATCAAGCCAAAGCTCAACGTCAAAAAAGTAAGCCATTGAACAATCGGGGAATAAGCTTTGACGAACAACAATCCCACCACAAGGGAAAGCAAAATTAAAATCCCACCCATTGTAGGAGTGCCGGCCTTTTTCAAGTGGCTTTGGGGTCCATCCGTCCGGATACTCTGACCGAATTTCAACCGGTGTAATAGTTTAATCGTAATCGGTCCTAAGGCCAGTGAAACTAAAAATGCGACGAAAGCTGCGAAAATAAGTTTGAGTAAAAGTGTCATGAAATGTGGACCTCCTCCGTGGATAGGGCGTAGACAACCTCTTCCATTTTCATCCCACGGGAACCTTTCACCAAGATAAAATCTCCCGGTCTAATATACGCCTTAAGTTTCTCAATTAAAGCTTGTTTATCTGAAAAAAATTCTCCATGACCTTCGCCAAAATCATTCATCCCTTCAGCATACTTTTCGGCTAACACCCCAAAAGCAAAGAGATGATCAATTTTTTTCAAGGCGGCATAAGAGCCAATCTCGTAGTGAATTTCTCCAGCGCTTGGCCCCAATTCCAACATATCGGCCAAGACAGCGATTTTTCGTTCGCCGGATTGACTTGAATGTAAAACTTCGATAGCGGCTTTAACCGAAGAGGGACTGGCATTATAAGTATCGTCAATAATTCGATAACCATTTTTTTCAATAATGTTTAAACGTTTGCCGCTAAGATTAGGTTCAGCCAAACCTTTTTGGATGCTTTCCTTGGAAATTCCCAATTCGATTGCTGCAGCAACGGCTGCAATTGCATTCATGATATTATGACCGCCCGGTATCGGCAAAGCGATATCTAGACTTCCATTTTCAAAAACAGCTTTAAATCGGGAACCCGAATCAGTCGTTTCAATCATTACAGCCCGATAATCCAGGTCAGGACCATCCATACCGTAAAAAACCTTCCTGGCGCGCGTATGATTTTCCATTTTACGCACCAAGGCATCATCCCCATTTAAAATCGCCAAACCACTTTGGGGTAAAGCTTCGATTAACTCCGATTTCGCTTTGGCGATATTCTCCTGAGTTTGCAAGAGCTCCAAATGAGTTAAGCCCACATTGGTAACCAGTCCCATCGTAGGTTGGGCAATTGCGGCCAGGTTTTTAATTTGCCCAAGACCCCTCATACCCATTTCAACAACGACGGCCTCAGTTTGAAAATTTATTTTTAAAAGCGTGAAAGGCAAACCAATTTCATTATTATAGTTAGCCTCAGTTTTCACGATCTTCAATTCTCTAGCGATAATTGAGGCAATTAAATCCTTGGTTGTCGTTTTTCCATTACTACCTGTTATCGCCAGTAATGGCGTATTAAAACGGCTCCGGTGAAAGCGGGCGATATCTCCCAGCGCTTTCAGGGTATCTTTTACCTGGATAACCGTCACTCCTTCAAACACTGGTCTATCATCCATCACAATCAAGACAGCAGCCCCCAACTGAGTCGCTTCGTCCAAAAAATCATGGCCGTTAAAACGTTCTCCCTTTATAGCAATAAATATGTTCCCAGGATTGATTTGGCGTGAGTCGGTGCCCACTCCGGTAAAACTATGGCAGGCGCCGCGCTGGGTCAAAACTCCTCCTGTAGCTGCTATAAGCTCATCCAAAGTAAACTCAACCATTATTTTTCTCCTTGAGTGCTTCAGCGGCAATCTCGCGATCGTCAAAATGAATTGTATGATCGGCGAAGATTTGATCCGTTTCATGCCCTTTCCCGGCAATCAGTACTAAATCTCCCGGCTGGGCCATAGCGATTATTTTTCGGATTGCGCTTGCCCGATCAACTTCTAAAAGATATTGCGCATTCGGATTGGCTTTATGAAAACCCTCCTCAATTTCTTGAATAATCTCCGCAGGATTCTCTGTACGGGGATTGTCTGAGGTTATAATCGTAAAGTCAGCCATTTTCGCAGCAATGGCTCCCATAATAGGTCTTTTGGTCCGATCGCGGTCTCCACCGCAACCAAATACCAGTAATAGCCTACGTGGCGAAAGTCCCCTCCCGGTCTTTAAAATGTTTTCCAAGCCGTCCGGGGTGTGGGCAAAATCAACAATCACACCAAATTTCACGGCCCCAGGGACCAATTGGAACCGACCCGGTACACCGGATATTCCTTCAAGGCCTTGCTTAATGTCCTCAGTGCTCACTCCTAAAGCCAAGGCCGAACTTAAAGCGCCCAAACTGTTATAAATATTAAAATAACCGGTCAATTTAAGATTAAGCTGTATTTTCCCTCGTGGGGTCGTTGCGATATAACTGGCTCCTGAAGGAGTTAATTGAATATTCTCCGCTCGAATCTGAGCATTCTTTTCAATACCATAAGTAATAACTTGGGCTGGCGTACGTTCCATAATATAATCGACATGAGGATCGTCGCCGTTAATGATTGCCCAAGAAACCGTCGGCAAACCGGCAAAAAATTTAGTTTTCACCCGCAAATACTCCTCAAACGTCCCATGATAATCTAAATGATCCTGAGTAATATTGGTAAAAATTCCGGAGCGAAACGATAGTCCCGAAATTCTCGACTGGGCAATTGAATGGGATGATACTTCCATCACAACGTACTCGACTCCCGCCTGAACCATTTGGACAAATAACATTTGTAAATCGAGGATCCCAGGGGTTGTATTATGAGCAGCGTGAGTCTCTACAACCTGATTGCCGATTAGATTCACAATAGTGCCTATGAGTCCGACTTTAAAACCAGCGTTCTCCAAAATGTTTTTTAATAAGTAGGTGGTGGTGGTTTTACCATTCGTACCCGTTACTCCAATAATTTTTAACTTGCGATCCGGGTAATCATAAAAAGTCCCGGCCACCTCTTTAACAACCTCATCAACGGATGGAACTTGAATGATGGTTAAGCCATAATTATCCGCAGGTAAATCCTCAACCAGCGCAGCCACAGCGCCATTTTCCGCTGCCTGTTTTAAATAAAGATGTCCATTATAACGGGATCCTTTAATGCATAGGAACAAATCTTTAGCCGCTACGATCCGTGAGTCCTGATTGATACCCAAAATTTCGCAATCCGTTGTGCCATAAATATTTGAGACGCTAATATTCTTGATGATTTCCTTTAATTTCACCGGATGAAAACTCCTTCCTTCCGAGCCAACTCCTGGGTTCTATTTTTTCCATGAAAAAACCTTCCAAGCAACTTCATTGAGGTACCGATTATCAAGTGTATAATCAAAACGACTAAGGTTATTCGTTAGAATTACGAACAATCCTGCTCTCATCTAAAGGAAAACATGTCAATATGATTAATATTTTGTGTCAAAAGAAACATTTTTATCCTAATTTTCTCACATATGGAAGGATAATCAAAGAAAGTAATTTACGGTAAAATATCTGGTTTAGGGGCAAAAGTAACATTGACGATTAACCCTCGCTCAATAACAGTTCCCGGGGCCGGCCTCTGTTCGACGGCTATCCCAGTTCCTTTTGCAGTAAGCTTCAAATCCATTTCGGACAAAATTTCATTGACCTTTCGCAAAGACAAACCGCGAAAATTAGGCAATACCAACTGGGTGTTATTTTTTTCTTTATATTGATACTCCGCCTCGGGAGTGAAATAAAGAATTACTTTGCTATTCCGACTAAGTACTGCACCCGGCTTGGGTACTTGATCAAATACATAACCCCCGCTGCCGATCATCCGGTAGCCAAGTTGATTTTTACGGAGTAAAGCAATGGCTTCTTCCGTACTCATATTCTGAATATTCGGGACGATTACTTCTTCACTGGTCATTTTAGCGCTTACTTCCGGTTCAAATCTTGGTTTGACGCCTAAATAGCGAAGCGCATCCTTGAAGATACTTCCAACAATGGGAGCGGCAATAACCCCTCCAAACCTAACCGGAACACCCGGCTCATCGATTATCACCAAGGCCAAAATCTGTGGATTTTCTGCGGGTGCGTACCCGATAAAAGACGAAATAACTTTATCCGAATAACCACGTTTTCCCGGCTCAACCTTTTCGGCAGTGGCGGTCTTACCGGCAACCCGGTATCCTTCTAAATAAGCCTGCATTCCCGAACCATTGGTAACGACTTGTTGCAACAAGCGATTCATCAAAACAGCAGTTTTATTGGATAATACCTGTCGGATTATTTGGCGACGAAATTTCTGTTTCACTTTGCCATCGGCTGAAACGATTTCTTTTACAATCTGCGGTTTTAACAGGTAACCACCGTTAGCAACCGCCGCAGCGCCCATTACCATTTGGATTGGAGTTACCGAAATGCCTTGCCCGAATCCAATGTTAGCCAATTCCATATTTTTTACTTTATCAATCCGTTGTAGACTGCCACTGGCCTCTCCCGGGAAATCCACCCCTGTTTTACTCCCAAAACCAAATTCTTTAATATATTTATAAAAGGTTTCTTTCGTCAATCGAAGCGCAATGGATGCAAAAACCGGATTACAGGAGTTTTCCAGGGCCTCGACAAAAGTCTGACTGCCATGCCCCCCCGCTTTCCAACAACTAATTCTTTTCCCATCAATTAAAATAAAACCAGGATCAAAAAATTTAGTTTCCGGTGTAACCTGGCCCTCTTCCAGGGCAGCAACTGAAGTGAATATCTTAAAACTGGAACCGGGTTCGTACATGTCCGTAAAAATAGGGTTTCGCCTGTTTTGTACAGAATAACTACCAAAATTATTTGCATCAAAACTAGGATGTGATGCAGCAGCCAATAACTCACCGGTTTGCGGGTTTATAATAATCGCCATGGCTCGTTTACATTTTGTATCAGCAATGGCCTTATCCAATTCCCGCTCGATAATGTATTGCAAATTTTGATCAATCGTAAGTGTTAATGAATCACCATCTATCGGAGCCAAATATCTGCGATCGCCTTGGGGTATATAATGGCCGGTGGTATCAAACTCTGCCTGTTCGCTGCCTGGAACTCCCCGTAAATAGGAGTCATACTGACGTTCCAAACCTTCCAAGCCTTGATTATCAATACCGGCAATTCCTAGAATCTGACTGGCCAGAGACGATTGTGGATAAAAACGTTGTGCTTTTTGGGTAATTTCAATCCCGTGAATCCGGTTTTTTTTATTATTGAGGCGCTTCCGAAGTTCGTTGACTTCAGCAATTGATGCTTTACGTTTAAGCCAAACAAAAGAGGCTCCTGAGTTAATGAGCCTCTTTACCCGTTCTGGATTCATCGCCAATATTCCGGCCACCGTATTGGCGATTTCTGTCCTTTCCCGGTCAATAGCGGCTTTCTTTTCATTCGCGCTCAGTTTGGTGCTGATTTGACTGGTTTCAAAACCAACTTCCGCCGGTACGGCATATACCGAATCCCCATCAACACTAATGGCCAATTCATTTCCCAGCCGATCGTAAATGGTTCCCCGGCGCGGTAAAACAGATAACGCCCGGAACCGTTGGTCTTCAGCGGATTTCCTCAGCCATCCCGCCATAAAAACTTGAAGATAAATCACACGTAAAATTAAGCTTCCGAATAGTATAATTGCTGCGAAAAGTAAAATGGCCACTCTCTTTTTGGAATGAATCCCGCTATAACTCACTTACTTTCCCTCCAGCAAAATCAAGTTAATTGGATTGCGCCATTGCCGCTCGAACTCCTTCTAACCAACTGGCCAGTTTGCCCCAAACATGGTTATTGGGAAGAACTGTTTTTGTTGCGCTATTATAGGGTCTGGGTACTTTTTGTTGGAGGGACGGCACCCCGGCAATAAGCTGATAGTCGGTAGGTCCCGCAACCTTCATATGAAGCTCTGTTTGGGCAATCTTGGAAACCCTTTCAAACGACTCCAACTGAGCCATTTCAATTCGAATTTGAATAGACTCCCGTTCTAATCCTCTAATCGCGGCCCGGCAATTTTTAATTTCGTCGCTGCGTTTCACATTAACCACCTGAATCCAGAGATTAATCAAACTTAAGCACAGAAATAAACCGCCAGCGATCAAGAAGGGCTTTAGTTCCGCCCAATGATTTGGACGTACCTTCGAAACCGTAACCGTAGTATCATTATATTTTTCTGATATCTGCCGTTTTTCTGCCAATATCATGTTATGCACTCTCCTAAATGCCTAGACCAATTTCTCGGCACACCGAAGCTTGGAACTCCGCGCCCGAGGATTTAAGTCGATCTCTTGCTGTGATGGTAGAATAGGTTTCTTTGTAATGATCTGAACTTTCGGTACTTGTCCGCATTGACAAACCAAAATTTCTTTAGGACAGATACATCCTTTTGCCCATTTGGCAAAAGTCGATTTGACGATTCGATCCTCCAAAGAGTGAAAAGAAATCACTACAATCCGCCCTCCGGGCTTTAAAATTGTCAGTGATTGTTCGAGTGCTTGTTGTAAAACATCCAGTTCCCGGTTGACCGCAATTCGAATCGCCTGGAAAGTACGGCGGGCGGGATGCGGTCCATTTCTACGCGCGGCAGCTGGAACCGCTTGCTTGATGATTTCAACTAATTCCGAAGTCGTTTCAATCCGCTTAACCCGTCGATACTTTTCAATAAATTCCGCAATCCGTTTGCTCCAGCGCTCTTCGCCATATTCCCAAAGAATTTGGGAGAGCTCACGAACTGATGCCGTATTCACCAAATCTGCCGCCGAAAAGGGTTCCGATTGGTCCATTCGCATATCCAAAGGCGCATCAGCTTGATAGCTGAAACCCCGTTCGTCCAAATCCAACTGGGGTGACGAAACACCCAAATCCAATAAAATTCCATCAATTGCTTTTATCGCTTGCTCCGCAAGAATTTCATTGATATATGCAAAATTGCGCCGGATTAAACAAACTTTTGGTTTTACATGCTGCAGGCGTTCTTTTGCCGTTAAAATAGCCATCTGATCTTGATCAATGCCTATGATAATACCATTTTCACTTAGCTTTTCAGCAATCCGCAAAGCATGTCCGGCTCCACCAACCGTAGCATCAACATAAATTCCTGCTGGCTTAATGTCTAAATAATGAATGACCTCTTCCGGTAGCACCGATTGATGAACAAAATCGGACACTCGATAAACACCTCAAATTCCTATCTTAGTAATTGCAGCAATCTCCTCATAGGATTGTTCAGCTTGATTCGAATAATTCTCCCAAACTTCTTTGGCCCAGATTTCAACTTTAGTGGAAACTCCAATGACATAAGTATCCCGATCGATATGGGCATGTTCCCTCAATTGCTGAGGAATCACAATCCGTCCTTGTTTGTCCAACTCTACTTCAACTGCTCCGGAAAAAAACATTCTAACGAATGCACGGGTTTCAGCTTGGGAAGTGGGTAGTTCTTTAACTTTTTCTTCAATGATTTTCCATTGGGATAGGGGGTAGGCAAACAAACAATTATCAAGACCCCGGGTAACCACGAAATTTTCTCCCAAATCTTCGCGAAATTTTGCCGGGATTATCAAACGGCCTTTTTCATCTAAAGAGTGTTGATACTCTCCTAACAACATACGTAAAAAACCCCGCTACATTTTTTCCCCACTTCACTCCACTTGACACCACTTTGCTCTCTGTATTCTCCATTATCGACCAATTTCCTCTTTTCTATAAGCGTTTTAGGGATTTTTTTTGGGTACATGCAGGTCTTTGTAAGCCTGAAATCAAGTTCTCAATACCATATATTGGTTGCCATTAAAAGTTCACACCCAAAAAACCCAATATGTTGTATCTAAACTTTTTTTTGCAAACAAAGGGGATCTCTCAACACTCCTATAAACAATCACCCGTTGGGCTGGGCTATCAATAGTTCCCGCGCCATCTGATAATAACCGCCTTCTATCAACCGGGTAAAGTCTTTTTTTATGCTTGATTTCAGAAACCGGATTCTCTTAAGATCCAGCTGCAGCTGGACAATAAATTGTTTAAGTTCATTAAGCCAAGGCTCCCTACCCAGAAGGATGCTTTGGCCTTTTCCAAGCCAGCCCAGATCGATGTTTTGATAGCTAAAAAGTCCAGCCACGCAACGCCTCTCCCTTAAAGCATCCAAGACCCCTTTTTCTCCCGGCCCAAATGCTTTCAGATAAGTTCTGCCAGAACCAATAGCGCGGCCTTGATGATGATAGTGATAATCCGACCCCCCCGTAATTCCAACATTGCTTGGCGCTATCCAATCCTCCCAAAAGCTCCGCAATTGTGTATAATTTTCAGGAGGCTGCTCTAAAATTGATGAATTAAAAAACTCAACCGCATCCAGCAAACCAACTGTGATGATTTCTTTTAAAAATCCCCTGGCCCATCCGGAATTGGGCATCGTCCAGGGATGAGCAAGAATAATGATTCCGCCGAATTGATGATGTATGCTGAATTTTTCCAAAAGCGCACTGCGACTTGTATTTCCCCATTTTTGTTGTTTACCGGCGATCAATAAAAAATGAAAGTGATTCCCCAAAGAAATTTCCTGAGACAAAATTGACTGGGGCAATCCCAAATTGCTCATGGAAAGGACACAAGCTTCTCTTGACCCTTGGAGGTCCTGATGATCTGAAATTGCGATAACATCCAGAAATCCATTCCGGGCCATGGTCAAAATTTCATTTGGATAAAGAGAACCTCCCGAATAAGTACTATGAATATGAAAATCAGCCATTATCCAGCGGGCTTCAGGCCCAGGCGAAAATGCGGTTCCAGATTGCCACAAATTAAATCCCTCATTCCATCGTCATAATAAGATCTAAAATTTTTAATCGTTCGGTATGGTAACTGATTTTTCGCTGCCACTGCTCTTGATAATAGCGGCGACTCCATGGTTGTTTTTCGAGATAATACTGTCGTCCCAATATCCAATATTCATAAGGGAAAGTCAGATACAGGCGCAGTAATTTCAATTCACCTTTTTGCCAGGAGTAATGGCGATCAAAAAGCCATAAAATTTTTAACAGCGCATTGGGTGACCAGTGATAAAGCCGTAAATATCGACTTATTAAATTAGTCCGATCATGGATGGAGTGATCGATAATCATATCATCGAAGTCGATCAAATAAGCCCGCTCGCCATGAATAATCACATTATGGAAAGCCCAATCATGATAACATATGGTTTCTCGCATCGGAACAACCGGACTAGGAAATTCCCTCAAAACTTGAAATGCCATTTCATAAAACCGGCGCCACATTTGGATATATTGGCGACTAAACGCATCCTCCCGTAATCGGATGGCTATTTCCCGGCAAGTTGCCATTTCCTTTAAACATTGCTTCCACCGCTTCAGTGGATCAAATTTAATCATTGCCCATTTTTTAGGATCGGATTGAATCACTTCATGACAAAGCTTATGAAAATTAGTCATTGCAATAGTGGCAGCTTTTAAATCTTTGGTAGATTGATAATCGGCAACCCGCCCCGGGATTTTTTCTGTCAATATATAGCGGTTACCTCGTTCCCACCGGTAATAGCCGCCTGATTCTGTTTTCATTAACCGGGGTAGGTACCCGGATAATGTTTCCTGTGCTAACAATTTTCCGGTTAAGTGGGAACGGATCGATCCTATTTTTAGCGGCTTCAAAACACAAGATGGCTCCAATAAAGGCGCAAAAAATACACTTCCATGGACCTGATAATCCTGGGCTAAGCAGTAGGATTTTAAAACTTCCTGAATTCCCTCTGAAGGGTAGTTAACGGCCATCGCCAAACCAACCAATAAACACCAGGATTAATCCAATTAAGATGATAATATCAATGGGATTGGCTGCTATTAAAGCTTTTAAAAATAACAACGCCAGAATAACCAAAAAAACTTTTTGATTTAAATACCTAAGGTGTTTAAATGGATTTCCCATACCATGCACCTCCAGCCATCATGTTATTCATGGAAGCCGTAGTTGGGAACTTGGCATAAGCAAGCCGATCCTACCAAAAGTTCAAAAGAAGGAACAATGAGCGAGATTAAAATTTTTTATGACATTTGCCCTTGTCAAATCATAAGATATACGGATTGAAAAAACCGATAGCTTTAAGGAAAGGAAGAATCATTCAATTAATGGAGCTCTTGCAAAAAATCAGCCGGGATTATTCAATTTCAGCAACTGCCATCAAGCCTTTTCACTCTGTCTGGAAAGTAATTGTCCCAGAGCAGACTTATATCTTAAAAAAAATAAAAGGCATTCCGGACCATTTTTCAATGATTGCCCGAATTGTGAATGAACTACATCGGCAAGGGTTAAGCCAATTGGTTCCGATATCCCTTACCCGTAATGGAGAATGCTATTTTGAATGGAACGGTGAAAATTTCAGTCTATCTCAGTGCCGCGCCGGAGAAAAACCGTCTTTTAGCACCCCGCAACATTTAAGAAGGATCGGCCGGTTCTTTGGCCAAATCCATGAATTTTCACGCCAAACTTCCTTTCCCGAAGAACTTTATAACAGACAGGGTATCGAGGAATATCATTGTTATCACGATTTTTTAAAAAATCTTATACCGCAATTGCCTGCAAGGAGTGACTTAAACCGTGTAGACCGAGCAGTAATCGAGTGGGGCGATTACTTTTTACAGCAAAGTCGTGAGGTTATTCAGGAACTCGAAAAATTTTCCGGACTCGACTCGCTCCTGAGTGAGGAAAAAGGGTTTTGCCATAATGACCCGGCTCCGGGAAATATCATCATGGACCATCTCCAGTGTTATTTAATTGATTTTGAATTTGTAAATTTTGATTACTGGCTTAAAGAATTAGCCCATTTGGCAATGAGAGTATTACAGGCAACAAATTGGGATTCCAACAAATCTTCTCTCGATATTTTGCTTGAAGCCTACCACCATGAAAGGCCTTTACTTGATGTCGAATTCAAAATTATTCCGGTCTTATTGCGTTTCCCCCGCCGTTTCTGGCGGTTTTGCCATCAACGCTATCAAGAAAATTTGCCATGGCCGGAAAGGCGTTATCAAAACCGTATTTGGGAAATTATTTCTGAAGAAACCAAGCGCCGTCTTTTTTTTGAAAGATAACCCTCTTCATCTTTACTTTTTCATTCAATCATTAGGAGGAGCAGGATGACCATTACCACCCATTCCGACCTGCAACAAATTTTAGACCATTGGGAACTTGAACTTTATCGTTTTGAAAAGGTTCGCGATGTTTATAAAGTATACACTCAAAGGGGTTTAAAAAACCTGAAATTATCGCCCTTAGTTCCCGGGCGCATCCTGTTTGTTCACCATGCCATCGCCCATTTAAATCAAAGGGGTTTTTTGAAAATGACTCCTTTCATTCCAACCAAAACCGGAGAGACATCAGTTTTCGATCCGAATTTCGCTTATACCCTGTTTGATTGGATTGAAGGACGGCAATGCGATTATCGTAATAAAACCGAATTGGTTGATTCCATGAAAGTCCTGGCAGACTTCCATCAAAAAACCAGTGGATTTACCCCTCCACCTGCTTCCAATATGCGGGATCATTTGGGGAAATGTTTAAAACATTTTGAAGAACGTTATCAAGACTTATTAAGGTTCAAAGAATTAGCCCTCACTTTTCCCAAAGATCAATTTGCCGCTTCCTATTTAGCCAATGTTGAAGCGTATCTTACGATGGCCACCGAAGCAATTGCCAAAATGAAAAAGAGCGATTACCACACACTGGCGGAACAAGCGCGGCTCAAAAAAACTTTTTGTCATGGGGATCCGGCGACCCGTAACTTTATCCTAACACCGGAAAATGAGATTTTTATGATTGACTTTGATAGTTGCAGACTGGATTTGCCAATTATGGATGTCATTAAGTTTACCAGAAGAATCATGAAAAAATACCGCTGGCAATATCCGGTTGCCAAATTAGTCATCGATTCCTACCAGGCGGTGAATCCCTTATCTTCCAGCGAGCTCGCCGTAATGAAGGCCGTGTTCTTTTTCCCCCAAAAATTTTGGCGGCTGGCCATCCGCTATTTTGATCAACATGCTGCTTACGGCCCTGCAAGGCTGCTTCGAAAATTTCAAAAATATGTCCGGAATAAGGACCCTATGGTGCAATTTCAACAACAATTTTCAAACTATCAATCACGAGGCGGCGAGTGAGATATGGCAGATTTTGGGGCCGATTTACAAAAAGAAGATATTGAGGAAATCATTTTTCAATTTGGTCTTCAATTTAAAACATGTCAAGCTTATCGCCGAATCTGGCAGGTTAAAACGAATGAAGGAATCAAATATTTAAAAAAATCAAAGCTAAGCGCCACCGATCTCCAATTTATTGATGAAGCCCAACTGTATCTATATGGTCAGAACTTTACCAATTTGCCAAAGTTCATTCGCAACAGCCAAAATGAACCCTTTGTTCGTTATAAGGATAATTTATATATTTTAACCCATTGGTATTTAGGGACTGAATTAGATTTCCGCATTCTGATGGATTTGAAACAAGCCTCCCGTTTTCTCGCGGATTTTCATACCAAAAGCGCCGGCTTTAAACCGCGCATCCCAAATCCCGAGCGCACTTGCTGGCTGGGATGGCCCCATAAACTAGCAGAACGGATTAAACAAATGCAGGACTTTCAGCGTCTTGCAAACCTGGAAAAAGATTCATCAATTTTTAGCCGCCTATTTTTAAGAAATTTCAGTCCCTTTTATCACCAGGCCATCACCAGTTATGAAGCCCTATTAAAATCACCTTACCATGGGGTCGCCGAGGCTGCCTCCATCAGTCTCAGTTTTTGCCATCACGATTACTCGGGTCGCAATATACTCCGCACCTTTCAAGAGGGGCTATTATTGGTCGACTTTGATTACTGCCTGCTTGATATGAGAATTCATGACTTAATCAACCTATTGGTGCGAAATTTAAAACACAATGGGTGGCGTTTGGAGATTTCCAATTTTATTCTCAGTGAGTATCAGACGGTAAGCAAATTAACCCAGGAAGAGCTGGAAGTGATGTATGTTCTGCTCTGTTGGCCCCAGGATTTTTGGCAAGTAGGGCTGCAATATTACTATGAAAAGTTGCCTTGGTCCAAAGAGAGGTTTATTAAAAAACTCAACCATAAAATCTATTACCGGGCGCCCAGGAACCGGTTTCTAACCGAGTTCTCCCAGAAATACCAGATCAAATCTTTTGTGCAACTTTGAACTAACTAAGAAAACCGGTTTCATTAAAAACAAAAACCTCCCCAAGGGAAGGCTCTATTTAAATAAAAATTAAAATATTACGGCTAATTAGGAAAACGTAAAATTGGGGTGAAGATTATTCGGCTGTTTCTTCACCCAATAAAGCTTTCCGGGAAAGATTGATCCGTCCTTGCTTATCAATTTCAACGACTTTAACCATGATCTCATCGCCAACATTGACCACATCTTCAACTTTAGCGACTCGTTCTTTGGCAAGCTGGGAAATATGGACTAAACCTTCTTTACCGGGTAGAATTTCCACAAATGCTCCGAAATTCATTAATCTGGTTACTTTCCCCATATACGTGGCGCCAATTTCCACATCACTCGTCAGACTTTTAATGATTTGTTGCGCTTTCTCGCCGGCCTTGGCATCCACTGCCGCGATAAATACCCGGCCATCATCTTCAATATCAATTTCTGCGCCAGTATCTTCAACGATTTTGCGGATCATTTTGCCGCCGGGCCCAATGACATCCCGAATCCGGTCCGGATCAATCGAAAAGCGGATAATGCGGGGCGCATAGGGTGATAATTCTTTATGAGGTTCCGGTATCGTAGCCAGCATTTTATCGAGGATAAACAGGCGGCCTTCTTTGGCTTGGGCCAAGGCTTGCTTCAAGATCGCCCGATCGATGCCTTTCACTTTGATATCCATCTGAATGGCGGTAACACCGTCTTTGGTTCCGGCTACTTTAAAGTCCATATCTCCAAAGTGATCTTCCAGACCTTGAATATCCGTTAAAATGGCAAAATCATCGCCATCTTTAAGAAGTCCCATCGCCACTCCGGCCACTGGTTTCTTAATCGGCACGCCGGCATCCATTAATGAAAGCGTGCTTCCACAGACACTCGCCTGAGAAGAAGAACCATTGGACTCGATGACTTCGGAAACCAGCCGGATGGTATAAGGAAATTCTTCCTCACTGGGAATTACCGGCACTAAAGCTCGTTCAGCAAGGGCTCCATGACCAATTTCTCGACGCCCCGGGCTACGAACCGGACGAACTTCACCGACACTGAAACCGGGGAAATTATAATGGTGAATGTATCGTTTGGATTGATCGTCACCTAGACCATCCAAAATCTGCTCTTCGCTGACTCGTCCCAGGGTACAGACAGTTAAAACCTGAGTTTGACCTCGGGTAAAAAGTCCCGAACCGTGGGTACGGGGTAATAGCCCCACTTCACAGGAAATCGGACGGATTTCATTCAATTTCCGGCCATCCGGGCGGATCTTATCGACCGCAATCAAACGGCGGACTTCTTCTTTAACGATATTCTCCAAAACTTCATTCACATCGCCGGAAGCAGCCTGATATTCTTCTCCCATCGCTTCGGTGAAATGAATCCTCGTTTCATCTTTCACCCGTTCGATTAACGCTTCTCTTTCCAACTTTTCGTTGGTCTTGATGGCTGCGGCCATTTTGGAAGTGGCAAAATCTCTCACCATTTTATCAACTTCCGGATTCGGTTCATCCAAAACCGGTTCAATCTTGGGCTTTCCGACTTCCGAACGGATTTTTTCAATGAAAGACACAATTTCCTGGATTACGGAATGGCCAAAAAGAATAGCCTCTAAAGCGTCGTCTTCCGAAATTTCTTTGGCGCCGGCCTCAACCATCATAATTGCATCTTTGGTCCCGGCAACCGTTAACTGAAGATCGCTCTTTTCCATTTGGGCCACAGTTGGGTTAATGATAAACTTACCGTCAATTCTCCCGACTTTGACGCCTCCAATCGGTCCGGCAAACGGAATTTCTGAAATATGTAGGGCAGCCGAGGCCCCAATCATACCGGCAAGACCCGGCTCATTATCCGGCTCCACCGAGAGAACCGTGGTTGTTACCTGTACATCATTACGAAATCCTTCCGGAAATAACGGCCGTAGAGGGCGATCTATCATTCGAGCTGCCAAGACTGCATTTTCTGACGGCCTGCCCTCTCTTTTAATGAATCCACCTGGAATTTTGCCCACTGCATAAAGTCTTTCCTCATAGTCAACCAGTAACGGAAAGAAATCAATACCTTCCCGGGCTTTTTGGGCCATCACCGCAGTGACTAAAACCACGGTATCACCATAGCGTACCAGTACCGATGCGTTGGCTTGTTTAGCCATCTTCCCCGTCTCTATGATGAGAGGGCGATCCGCTAAAGTCATCTCCCATTTTTGCATCAACTCAAACCTCCTTCAAACTTCCGTGAGTCCAAAAACACGGATCTTTTTTCATTTTAATATTGCTAACAGTTATTAGGATAAAAATTGCAACCAATCGTTAAAAAACAGCTTTTAAAAGCCTATTGATTGTCATTGATAGCGAATAACTGATAACTATCCATAGTATATCCCTTTATATAGAAAGAAAAGCGGGTAACCCGCTTTTCCGACTATTTCCGGAGACCTAATCTTTCGATGATTGCCCGATAACGCTCAATATCTTTTTGATTCAGATAATTTAATAAACCGCGCCGTTGACCGACCATTTTTAACAGGCCGCGTCTTGAATGATGGTCTTTTTTATGGACCTTAAGATGCTCGGTTAAATAATTGATCCTCTCAGTAAGAATAGCGATTTGTACCTCCGGCGAACCGGTGTCGCCCTCATGTAAATGATACTTCGAGATAATCTCTTGCTTTTTTTCCAATGTCAGCATGTTGAAAGTCACCTCCTTTTTTTATAAACGCCCCCCGCCGAGGGTTCCGTTGGAGAATCGAAACTCCCAGCCAAGGGTTTTACGCGTCCGTCTATTAACTTCAAACGGACATCAGCGCAAAACTAGAATAATTTTACCATAAATCAATGGCACTGTAAATAAAATATCTTCAGGAGCCTATTCGACTCCCCGAAAATAATGTCCCTTGGTGATATCCCTGCCGGTTAAGGACTTAAAATCTTTCATGATCAATTCTTCATTCTCCAATCGTTGCCCTTTATCAATAGCACCCAAAGCGCTATGGTATTGTGCAACAAAAGGCCCAACTTGACGGGCGCCAAAAGTCTTCAATTCCAGGCGGCAAACCAATTCTCCCGCAGTACGCAGCCTATGTAGATCTCCAAACAGGCAAAGATCTTTGGTATTCAGGAGATGGAGCCTGCAGAACTGGTCGGTGTAAATCGGAAAATCAAGTTGCAGCCGATCTCTTAAAAAATAACGGTTTTGGCGGCACAGTCCCGGACAAGATTCATCCCCGGCGGTTTCTTTCGCGAATGACGAATGGATGGGACAATATTCCGACACCATCAACTCGAGAGGGCCTTGAACCAGGCATTCCAGCCGAAGTTCGGGACAATTCAGAGAAATCTCTTTGATCTGCTCCAAAGTCAGTTCCGGCGAGAGCGTATACTGTATGATCCGGGAATTATTCAAGAGCGTTAATGCAGAACTATTGAAAAAATTAAAAGTGTAATTTAAGAAAATGGGTTGGGTTGTTCCATCGAAAACCCTTTGTAAAGTTCCCAAGTCGGACACCATAATTCCGTCAGCGGAAAGTTTTGAAATCATTTGCAAATAAGAAAGCCATTGCTCACACTGGCCTTCGCGGTTAATTCGGGGCATAGCGATTACCAGACGGGAGCCGGCCCGATGAGCCGTTTCGATGGAATTTACTAAAGCCCGCTCCGTCCAATGATAGCCGGAGAGCTCATCTCCTCCGACATAAATTAAATCGGCTCCTGCTTGGGCGGCAACCGTTACACTCTCTTCATCCCCCACCCAGACGCTTACATAACGCCGAATGGATTTGCGTTCCTGATTTTCTCCGTGAAAATTGAACAATGATTGGAGATTCCTGAAAGAAACCTTCTCCCGGCGATATGCTTCCAAAGCGCCAGTCATTAATTTTTCAATGGCAACACGCCGCGCTTGATTCAGATCCCCCAGGGGCGCCATCAGATGTTCACCCATCCGGAGGTGTAATTCATTCAAGAAATAAGGGGTGTTTCCCAGCCGGCTGAGTTGTTCCCGGATGGTTTCTTTGGTAAGCGGGCGGTTTCTGGCAGCCTGCAACCGGGTTCCGGTATCGGCGGAACCCACATGACCGTCCGGATCTGAAAAAGTCACCTGCAATGGCTGATCTAGCTCTCCACTCACCAGAGCCGAGCAGGGAATTTTTAAATTTGGATTATCCTTACCTAAAGCTTGTTGGGTCTCCCGATCGTTTTGAATCGAAAAAATTTTGAAAACCCGGTCCCCCGGGTGAAGTTTCCCGGCTCCATGGATCGAAACGGTTTCTCCCGTGACTGCCGCGGAAATCTTTTCCCGATCTTTAAAAAGCTCCCGTACCGGCGTCACGACACGCCCGCCTTGGCTTACCCAAACTTCGATTTCATCTCCCGGTTCCAAATCGGCTTGGAGTTTCAGGGTAATGCTCCCTTGTGAAGAATCGCAACCCATAATCCGCCCCAAATACACGCCCCGGTTGTTGGGCCTTCGAAAGCCCATAATATCCCGGTTACGATTTCCGCCAAAATAACCATTGCTGAATCCCCGGTTGAAAGATTGTTCAAGTTGCTGAACCTCCCGGGGAGTAACCGTAAAGGTGGTTGGATTACCGTAAAAACGATCCAACGCCTGCCGATAGATTTTCGTAACTTGATAGACATATTCCGGACGTTTCATCCGTCCCTCTACTTTTAAGGATGTTACGCCGATCTTATGTAACTCAGGTATATCATGGATTAAAGCAATATCCTTGGGTGAAAGCAAATAAGTTCCGGGGGTCTCCACAAGTTTTTCCCCATTGAACCCCAGCTGGTATTCCATCCGGCAAGGTTGAGCGCACCGCCCCCGATTGCCGCTACGCCCCCCAATCATACTGCTCATTAAACATTGACCGGAATAACAAACGCACAAAGCGCCGTGGACAAAGACTTCTATTTCCATGCCGGAGGAATGGACAATCGACTCAACTTCGGCCGCAGTCATTTCTCGGGCCAGGACAACCCGCTTGAATCCTAAATTCTTCAGGAATATGGCGCCTTCATGATTATGAACCGTCATTTGGGTGCTGGCGTGTAGTTCTAAACCCGGCAAATATTTACGGGCCAAATGAATCAGACCCAAATCCTGAACGATGACGGCATCGACGCCCAGATTGTATAATTGACAGAGATATTCAAGGGCTTCCGGTAATTCGTTCTCAGCCGCCAAGGTATTGACCGTGATATAAATCTTCTTATGATGGAGATGCAAAAGGTCGGCAGCTTCCTTTAACTGCTGAAGATCAAAATTCGCCGCATTTTGCCGGGCATTAAAAAGTTTGCCGCCAAGGTAAACCGCATCGGCTCCCGCGGATAATGCCGCCAGCAGCGCATCCCAATCCCCCGCAGGCGCTAAAAGTTCTAAACGCTTTGGACTTGATTCTAAGGTTAACATAAGAAACTCCATTCAAAATTAGCAGACAAAAACTGCTCTAATGTATCGTTCCGTTCAAATAGTTTCGAAAATATGGCGCGTCTAAACGAAATTGCCAAATGACCAGTTCCATCGACGCAATCCTTAAAAACCCAAAAATTTTAGTATGGACGGATCAATATCCGTCAGGGTGCGGATCTCTTTGAACCCATTCACATCACCGATTACGATGGTCGGAACCGGGCTTAGAGTATGCGTTTTTATACTAAGATCTTCAATATTCCCATGGTCACTGGTTACCAGCAAGGTGAGCCGGTTTTTGGCCAAACTCCCGGCGAGGGTTCCTAAAAAGCGGTCCAACCGGTTCAACAATGTGAGGGCTAATGAATAGTCCTGATGATGTCCGCAATGGTCCGTTTGAAAATATTCAAATAACGTAAAATCATTTTTGGCCGCCAGATTGGCAAGAATCGCCCCTGCTTCCTCCGGTTCCCAAATCGGCACATCATAACCTCGTTCCCGCAGTTTTTCATTGGTGATGTCCTGATAAACGGATTCCCCCCGCAACAGATCATCGGGCATGCATAAACGACAATTCCCAGCTAAAGCTGCGGTAGTGGTAACGGAATGCTGCCATTTCCCCTGCTCGACGGATTCAAAATACTCCCTGGTAAAGGTATTGGCAAAAACCGCTTTGCCTCCTCCTTCGTTAATCACCTTAAAAATACTGGCTTCCCGGATGATTTTCCGCAGGGTGTAGGTGGGTAAACCGTTGATGTGACGACCGACAACGGCTGAAGCGTTTATGCCTGTAAAAATAGTGGTCTGTCCGGTAGCGCTTTGGGGTAATCCCGGTATATCCAGGGAAGCATCGGTCGGACATAGAATCATATTCGGATGATGAATCCCTTTTCCAATGGCGGATGCGGTTAAAGAAGCGCCGGATAATAATTCTCTCAAAAAAGGAGTTTTTGCGCTCATTAAGGGATTGGTGGCGGGATCCTCATTACCAAGTCCCAAACCGTCAATGAAAATCATCAAGATCCCCAACAAGATCCCCCTTTTTACTTTGAATGAATTCTTTCAATCCCTTTACTTCCTCCCGCAATTGCCGAACCTCTTCCATTAACAACTGGTCGGCGCAGCTAATGGGCTCCGGCTCTTCTTTCAAGATTACGCTAAATTTTCCGCAAGCCTCAAAAACAGCCTGTGAAACTTGGGAAATTTTTGAAACTCCCAGCTTTCGAAGTTCCTGGCGCAAATCAGCCATTGAAAGATGTTCCTTCGCCAGATTTTCTTCGAGTAAAACGCCGTCTTTAATGAGGAGGGTCGGTTTTCCCTCAAAAAAGCGGGAAAACAAAGGGGAACGGTAGGAAACAATCGACAAGAATACCTCCAACCCGCCGATGAGACCTAAGATGACAAGCCCTTTTCCAAAAGATACCCTCTGTTCCAAACCTACCACTACGATAACATCACCAATACCGGCCATAATGACTAAGTCAAACAGGCTTAGCTGGCCCAAAGCCCGCTTTCCCATAAACCGGACGATCACCAAAGCCGCTAAATATATCGCGATTGGCTTAATCAGAAATCTGCCAATAGTTACCCAGTCCATCCCATCGCCTCTTCCGTAGTATGCCCCGTAAATGGAGAGGGACAGGGGGAAAGCCAAAATCAAAGATTCGGATCGAATCTATTATACCTTTTTTAACACGGGTCTGCTAGGTATTCTCGATGCAGGATTTTTATCCTATCGTCAATCTTGATAAAAAAGGTCACAATGAGGGGAAATATTGTCATCAAAGAGGCATTAAAAATGAGGTTAAGCCATGATGAAGGTCATAAGCCGGTTGCCAGTGTAAATACTTTTTCGCCTGACCGTTATCTAGCTGTGAATGATAAATATCGCCTGGCTTTGGAGGAAGATAATGAACGGGATATCGCTTTCCGGTAATTCTGCCCAATTCCTCAATAATATCATTGAGATTCATTTGAATATTGGTACTGATATTGTAAATTCGATTACCATATGATGTTTGCATGGCCCCGATATTGGCTTCGGCAACATCCTTAACATATATAAAATCCCGGGTTTGTTTACCGTCGCCATAGATTGTATAAGGGATGGCTTTCTTTAAGCATTCTATAAAAATACTGATCACGCCCCCCTCTAAGCTTGAATCCTGACGTGGCCCGTAAACATTGGAATACCGCAAAATAACATATTCCAGTCCATAAATGTCGTGGTACATTTGAATATATTTTTCCCCAACCATTTTACTGAGTCCGTAAAAAGAAATCGGCCTTTGCTGAAGATCTTCAGAAATCGGAACCCTGGAGGGATTTCCATAAGTGGCCGCACTCGAAGAAAAAATAAACCTTTTCACTCGATAAATCCGTGACAAATCCAAAATTTTCAAAAGACCGGCTATATTCGTATCCTGGTCTTCAATGGGGTTGACATTGGATACGGAGACAGCCGTTTGGGCTGCCAAATGAATGACATAATCGAAAGTATGTTGCTGAAAAATATCTTCAACTTCAGGCGAACGGATATCGCATTTCCAAAAAAATGCCGGATACGGGACGTTAACACTGCTCCCTTTTGATAGATTGTCAATAATGAAGACTTCGTAACCCTGTTCAACCAATAACTCCGCAATATGGGAACCAATAAAACCGGCTCCGCCTGTAACCAATACAGAAGCCATAGATATTCCTCCAGAATGATGAACTCATTAAACTATTTTTTTTAACGCCACACTCATTGCTTCATTTTTCAATTCAGTCTTGACGACATATAACGGCCGCTGTTTCACTTCTTCAAAGATCCCCGCGATGTACCGGCCTAGAATTCCAAAAAAAATGAATTGGACGCCGATTAAAAAAAAGACGCCGGCTCCGAGCGTTGCCCATCCGGGTGTAGCCTGGTTGGTAAAAATTTTAATGTACAACACATGGATCATGAGACCAAAACTAACCAGGGATGTCAATATTCCCATATAAAATGTCAAATATAAGGGCGCATTGGAAAAGGATGTAATCCCATCCATGGCGAAATGCACCATCTTTTTGAGTGAAAATTTGGAATTACCGGCAAAACGCTTTGGTGCTATGAATTCAACCGTGACTTGTTTAAATCCGACTAAACCGATTATGCCCCGGATAAAACGTGTCCGTTCTTTGAAAAGGCCCAAACTTTCCAGCACTTTTTTATCCAATAAACGGAAATCGGACATCCCCTCTTTCATCTCAACCTGAGAGATGGAATTCATAAACTTATAAAAGATATTGGAAGTAAATTTCTTAAACCAGGATACCCCCTCGGTATTCAGGCGAATGGTCTGAACAACCTCAAAACCTTCTTCCCATTTACCAAGCAGTGTCGGTAACATCTCCGGCGGGTGTTGCATATCGCCGTCCATGGTTATCACCGCATCCCCCTCGGCATAATCCAGCCCACAGGTTAAAGCATATTGATGCCCGAAGTTCTTCGATAAAATAAGCGCCCGTACCTTTGGATCCATGCGGGTAATATTTTCTAACACCAATGGAGTCGCATCACTGGAACCATCATCAACAAATATTAATTCAAAATCATAGGGTAACGGCTTCATATTCTGAAACACGGCCTTATAAAGAACATCAATTACTTTTTCCTCATTATAAACAGGGACGACGATCGAAACCCGTTTCATTTTTGCCTCCATTTTTATTGATCGTTTCTTTGCAATAAGTAATCATTTTCCGTACTCCGAATGATTTTCCAGGGGACCGGATACTCTTTCATGAATTTTTTAAAGTCCTTTTGATGCATGATAACGAAGACCCGTTTCGCGCGGCTTCGTAAAACATCTTCCCGGCGGAGCGACGGCATTACATATTTACTAGCCCAACTTAAGTTGCTGAAATTTTGATTCCTGACTCCGGTATGATGGATTAAATCATAAATTTTATAACCGGAATAAAACACCGCCGAGGTTCGATAGGTTCCAAAGGAGGTTAATAAATCCCCGGAACGGTAAACTCTTCTTAAGACACTGGAAATCGTTTTCCCGGACCGATACTGGGACATCGGAATCAACAACGTTTTGACGACCACGATATTGAATAGTAAAATTATAGCCAGAAAGATCATCAAAAACTTTTGAGTGCTTTTCGCCAAAATAAAATAAAAGCACATACCCAAGCCGACCAGAGTGATCAATGCCATCGGCAGCAAACTTACCCAGGAAGAGTCGCGGGTACAATATATAAAATAAGCCGCTCCCACAAATAAGGCGCTGAATAAAAAAATGACTAGCCCAGACCAAATGAGTTTTTTAGCCGGAATTTCCCTTCGCCCCTCAAAAAACCGGGCTGTCAATATAGAAAGCGGAAACAGAACGGCGAAAGTATAAGTAGTATACTTGGTTGCCATGAATTCAAAAAACATAAAGACGACTACTATCCAAGCGATCAGGAATTTCGTATCCGAATCGGCATGATGCAACCCCTTGCCTTTGGGCCATAGATTTTTGATAGTCTGGGGCAAAAAGGCAATCCAGGGGAAAAAGCCAACCAACAGGATTAAAAAATAATAATAAAATACATTGTCTTTAGGATGTTCGGAAACCGTGGCCCGTAAATAATTATGCACTCCAAAAAAGTTGAGGATAAAAGCCCGTCCATGTTGGAGATACATTCCAAGATACCAAGGAATTGTAACAACAAGAAACAAAAGAATTCCCGGTATGATTTTCATTTGTTTCAATTCAGACCCGTTTCGGGTCCAGCATAAGAACACTAGGACGATCAGGCCCGGTAGCAGAAATCCTATGGGCCCTTTGGTGAGCGTGGCCAAACCGCAAAAAATATAGAACAGATAATAGTAATTTTTCTCCCGGGGACCGCCGCGGTAGGCCAGCAGAAAGCAAGCGAGGGCGCCATTGAAAAAGAAAAAAAGCGTCATATCGGTAATGATGAATTTGGCAATCATCCAAAATTCGAAACTGGTTCCCAGAATTAAGGCGGCGGTAAGCCCTACCGATTGTCCGGGGAACAACTTACCGCCAAACCAGAGCATCAATAAAAGCGAAAAAACTCCCATCAGGGCCGGCCAAAACCGGCCTGCAAACTCATGAAAGCCAAACAGTTTAAAAGCCGAAGCAATTTGCCAATAGAAAAAAACCGGTTTGTCATACCAAAAATGTCCATAAATGCGAGGGGACATCCAGTCTCCGGAGAGTACCATTTCCTTGGCTGTCAAAGCATAATTCGATTCCACGGTATCTGTAATATGAAGGTCACTGTTAAAAGCAAAAAACAAGGAAAAGGTCACCAGTAATAGTAAAAGAAAAATTTTATCGGAATTTCTAACCATCGCCATGTACCCCCAAGATCTCACTCTTTATAAACTATCGTAATGAATTAACCGGATTTGTTTCTGAGCAATGATTGTTTTGATTTTAATGGAGGTTAGGACGGCAAATTCCTCGTCCCAATGGTAACTCCAAAAGAATTTCTGTTTTAACGCTTCAGTGGATAAGCCCGGATGGGTCATGATTTCCGAAGTTCCCTCCGGTAAATTCCGGATGATAGTTTCAAGCCTGTGTTGGTTTAAATGACCTCCCCAAAGCATACCGTAAAAATGCGCAGGAAATGTCAAACCCGGGTTCGAAAAATATTGTTTCGACAGCATGCTCACACTGGAAAGGACATTACGGGCCACCATCCTGCTAATCGAAGGCGTTTCCCCACCCAAAAACGTCATCTTCTCCCGGGGTAAGCGAATTTTGGAAATACCAAATTCCCGGGCAAGTTCCGCGGTAACTTTATTGATTCCGGGAAAAACATGTAAATGCTGATGACTGTCTAAATGGGTTATTCCAATTCCCTGAGCCCGGACGCGGGAAATCTGTTTCGCCCATTCCATCCGGATCTCTTTTAGTTTTATTTTCCCGGATAGAAATCGCGGGATGAATTCCTGATAACTGTTAAAAAATCTACCTTCACCATTCATTAAGGTGGGTATTTCTTCCGGACGGCTTATTGGGGTGCCGTTTACCAAGGTTAAATGGACGCCGACTCCAAGTCCTGAATTATCTCGTAAGCCCTCAATTCCGGAGAAGAAGGCCTCTCCATTGGCTAAAATTGTCGTACTGGTTACAATTCCATTGCGGTATGCGAGAATAACGGCCTGATTGATACATTCGTCAAGTCCGTAATCATCGGCATTTACAATTAAGTATTTCATACGTGATTCTCCAAACTTTACCGGATTTGACCCCAATCCGCTTTACTGATCACAATACAGGTTAAAGATGACTTATCTTAGGTCCAGTATAAGCTTTCAATCTGAAAAAGACCTGAAACCCGATAAGACTTCCATGCAAAAATAACCTTATTTATGGGTTTCTGTTTCGCTGAAATATCATTTGTCGGTTTGGAGTGAAGTTTGAGGATATCGAAGAAAATGAGATTTGGAAAAACACTACCTTTTCCGGCGGTTGAAGGATGGGTTTGTTTCTACCAGCAGGACCGCGGGGGAAAGAGGAGTCAAATCCCCGGCAATGCGACCCCGGTTTGTTTTACTGGGTCCGTCCGCAAACCGGACATTTGCCATGAACACTGGTAGGCTTAAGATTGGGCCATACTTTACAGGCGATAACTCCCATGGTTCCCAGGCGTTCGTAAGGACATACCCCATAAATGGCATGGTATCCTTCGAATGTTAAACAGCCGTCACTGGTCCGGTGGCATTTTGGGCAATACGTTTGGGGATAATACGATAAGCCCGCTTTGACAAACCCCAGATAACGGACTTTGCCTCCGCAGGCCAGACAGGTTGCCCCTTCGAGCTTTTGTTCCCTCATCGCCCGCAGCTGCAAACCTTCCGGGGAAACAACCAACCGGGGAATATCCGCCGGCAGGGAACGATCTTGCAATAGGTAAAAATAGGGGGCCAGCCGTAATAAATCTCCGGCAAAGGTCGATGTTTCAAGCGGAGCGCGAAAAAAATTCCATGGCAAGGCAATAATCATTAACAAAATCATGATTAAAATCACAGCCGCTTTAAAAGCTCCCAATACGGCGCCCAGTGCTCCGTCAATCAAAGCAACCGGTTCGTTCTTATGCATTTCATGCCAATATTTACCGATATAGGCAACGGTTCCGCTAATGCCGACGACAATGAGGATAAAACCGATCATATTCGCAAGCGGCGTGGAAAGATGAATATTGGAAGCAATGTAGCTGCCGGCCTTTTGATAAAAATAAAACCCTAAGATCAATGCGCAGACACTTCCCAAAAGGCCAAAAAGTTGCTCCACAAATCCCTTGCAATAACCGCGAAAAATCATCCAAAGAAAACATCCGCCGATTAACCAATCAACCCAATTCAATCGTTCAATCCTCCTATATAGTTCGTTACCGCGCTTCTTTTAACAGCTGATCCAGGTATTGATATTCTTGACGCAATTTATGAAATTCATCCGCTATTTTCAACCCGGCGAGCACCGCTACTTGGCATTTGCTTAATTTAGGATTGGAAGCGATGATGGAATCGGTTATCGTTTCCAAATAAGAAACGATTTCTCCCATGTAAGCCGGATCATCTTGCCCCTTGACCACATACTCATCGCCCATGATTCGAAAAATAAAGCGCCCCTCTTCGGTTTCGGGGTTTTTGCGTTCTATCATTTTTAACACCTCTATTATCGGTATCGGCAAATTCCCGAAGTCCAACATATTAAATTTATATTTCCCATTAAAAAACTCCTTCATTTGAAGGAGCCTACTTGAACCGCCAGCCCGAAAACATAGGGGATGATTAAGATAAATCCGCTGAATATCAGATAACTGCACCATATTTGCCAGGGAAATCTGGGCCGTCCCATTTGAACCAGGTGATTGCGGATCAACGTCAAATATTGAAGCCATGCTAATCTACTGTCTAAATCCAGAACCTCATAATCTCCGGCCTGTTCATGACATCGCGCCAGGGGTTGCCATTGGATATAACGGTCGATCTCCTCATCAAGCGATGCAATGTCCTGATAGAGCCAACGGTTTAATTTAATTTGGCCGCAGCCATAGAAACCAAGTCCGGCGCCGACCACCAGCCCGAAGAGTAAATAACTGTAAAAAAGCGTATCCAACAAATAAAAACTGGTTAAGTAATAGTATGCCAATCCCGCCAGAAAGGTCAGTATAATGCCGAGGGATACCGTGTCTTGCCGGAGCGTACCGAGGAATTGTCTCAATTCGGCGCCGTTTTTCCTGGAAGAATGCAGCCAAAAGGAAAACAAACCGCTTAGATTCTCCAAGAATAACCCGAGGTACAGTCCCCAGAGGACTGAATCCAATCCTTTCAATAATCCATAAAACCATGGGAATCCTTCTTTTAGAAATTCATTCCATTGCCCTCCCAAAGCGAATAAAAAAACAATACCTATCATCGGGCCAAGCCATTTTTCCCGCCGGTACTGGCCAAACAATAAATAGCGGCCCAGAAAAACGACAGCCGCCAAAATAATTTTAAAATATAAAACCGCATGAATCTCAAAATAACTCTTACTTCCTTCTATGGCGTAAAGTCCGAGCGAGATCAGCGCCCAGATCAAGGTAAATCCGATGCACCAAAGTGCGGCCCTGGCGAAATTCCCTTCAACACCGGTCCGAAAGTTTTTTAAAATGTCTTGCCGCATCCATCAAACACCCCCGTCCTATTTGATACAATTTATGTTGGGACGAGGGGGGGTAGAACCAAAGTGTGTTCCGGGTAAGAAAACCGGCGGGAAGGGAGAAACGAGTGTGAAATCCGTCAGGATCCCCTTCTAAACATTGGATAATAAAAGTCAAACCTTCCCATAATAATTGCAAATAACCTACAAAAAGCTAAAGGCGATGATGAACCCGTGATTAACCAAAAAATCAAAGATTTAATGAATCAGCAAATCAAGAATGAATTGGAATCCTATTATATCTATCTCTCCATGGCCGCCTATTTTCACTCGGGGAACTTGGACGGGATGGCCCATTGGATGCGCTGTCAGGCCCATGAGGAAATGACCCATGCCATGAAATTCTTCGACCACATTATCAACCGGGGCGGCAGGGTGGAGCTATTGGATTTAACACAACTGCAGGCTTTCTGGAACTCCCCGACAGAGGCCTGGGAAGCCGCTTATCAGCATGAGATATTTATCACCGGAAAGATCGGCGCGCTGATGAAAGCGGTTCGGGAGGAGAATGAATATACTGCCGAACCCTTGCTAAGCTGGTTCATAAATGAGCAGGTTCAGGAAGAGGCGGACGCGCAAAAAATTGCCGAACAAGTAAAACCGGTGAATGATTCCAAAGAAGGTCTCTTACTGCTAGACCGAGAACTGGGGACGCGGGTTTTTCCGGCCGGTTCGCCCCTCGACCCCCTGGCCTATCAAGCGGCGACTTAGTCACCGAGCAAGTCATAAAGATTCCAGGTTTAAGAATCTATTCAATGATTAATTCATAGGTGATTTTGGCATTTAACGATCCCGCGGCCGAACAATATTTGGTTTGGGAAAGTTCCACGGCATGCTTGGCTTTTTCGAAGTCCAGATTTTTCCCGTTCATGCGATAAATCAAGTGGATGTCCGTGAAACGTTTCGGATGTTCCGGCGCGCGTTCGGAACGGATCGAAATGGTTAACTTCTCCAGTTCCTGGCGCATCTTTCGCATAATCGAAACCACATCCGCGCCAGTGCAGCCTCCTAAACCGAATAACAAGAATTCCATGGGCCTGGCGCCGGAATCAGAACCTCCAACCTCACTACCGGTATCCACTTTAACCTCATGCCCGGTATCACCGCTTGCTGTAAAACCCATTTTCCCATCCCAAATCAGTTGAGCATTCATTGAACTTCCTCCTTCTTATTTCCGGATTTTTACTTTTGATCGCAGAATTTTATCGATACATGGGTAGCATCACAAAAGGGTTTATTTTTGGATTGGCCACAACGGCACAGTACCACACGATTTCTGAGCTCATTGATATGCCCGTCTGAAAATTCGATGGGAATCTTTCCTTTGACAAAAATTCCACCGCTTACTCCTTTTTCAGGGTCCTGAAGGATTTCAACGGCCGGCTCATACCCGGGTTCGATTTGCTTTCCATCTTTACCAACAGCAACCAATCGTCCTGTCGGGCATTGAGTGGCCGCTATGATGGCCTCTTCTTTTGCCTCCGGTTCATCGGAGTTGCTTACCAGTTCCCAGACATCTCCCTTTTTGCGGTGACAAAAACGCGCCAATGCGCAGCGATAATCGTCCAATAGGTCAAGACCCGGACCTTCAATTAATTCCGCCCGCTCTTCATAACGCTCTCTGGAAGCGGTTTCAGTGCCGTCAAAATCCCTCTTTCGGTGGACTCCATCACAGTAAGGCTTATTTCTCGACTTCCCGCAACGGCAGAGGGCCAATTCTTCCGAGGAGGGGAATTCACGTCCATTTTTTAATTCATATCCTCTGCCCTTGGGAACGATTATTTTTTCGGCTAAATGAAGATTGCCCGAAACAATATACGGCCCGTCTTTCATGATCTTTATCTTGATTTTCTTAGCTCTCTCGCACATAAAAAATACGATCTCCTTTTGAAGCTTTCCCTTTATGACCAAATTATGAGGATATTCGATAGGATACCTAAAAAACCTGCTTTCCGGTTATAAACAAGTCTGTCAATGCGTTTTCACCAACAGCCTTGGAGATCAAAGGATAACTGTATTTTTTATAATGATTAACGCAAGACCCCGTCTTTTTGCAGGGATACCTTGACAGCCACTTGAAAAGGAACCTTCGGAAAGATCTTTTTCCAATCGGTTTCTTCCCAAATTTTAGGTTGCTGAATGCGAAATTGTTCGCCAAAGTCAATCACATCGGCATTCAAAGCTTGTAATTTTGAAATCAATGCGTTGAGTCTCGCTTTTAAGGATTGGGCGATTTGATTTTCCAGTGCTTCGATCTCTTTGCCATCGAGGTTTGTTTTCTGATCGGTCCGTTCATCCAAACTGGCGGTAGTCATGGTTTTTACCACGAAATCCGGAAATTGCCCCCCTCGGGGGATGACTTTGATCTCAGTTCGCCCCTGGACATTCCGTAAGGAGACTTTTAGGCCCTCTCCAAAGCTCATCCCGCCGGAGGAGAGCTGCCCGGTTAAAATTCCGAAACACTGGCATTCCTTGGCATCCAGTTTTCCCGCCATTTTAGTCCCATTGAAAACCGCCAATCCGGAAATTTGGTAATTGCCTTCCTTAGGACCAACATCGATTAAGGGAGCGTAAGCATCCTTGATTTTATAAAGTATTTTCTGGGCAAATTTCCAGACCGGAATGAAATAAGTCCGGTCGTATTTTACAGCGGATAATCCGGCGGTAATGAACTCCAGTCCCGGAAGGACCATTTGCGGTGAAGAAAAAGTCAAGATATCCCTGGCCGATTTCCCGTTGGTTATGAAAACCAGGGCCTGCGGTGGAGCTTTCGCGCTGCGGCTAAACCAGTCAATTAGTTCGGAGATTCCCATACGGGCTGCATCTTCTCCAATAATGATCGATTTATTTTGTTGAATCACCAAGCGGCGTGAAGTTTTTGTTTGTAATTCATGAAACGCATTCCCGACACTTTGACCTATTACACTGGCAGTTGTAAAGTTTTTCCCCTCAAGCGCAGTGACTCCCGCCCCTCCGGCTCCCGGCGGCAGCATTTTTTGCGGTATCGGTATTTGTACTGTCAGGAATACCTGGTGGTCAGGATTGGTATCAATCCCCACCGTAGTGGCGAAAGCCCGGCGGTCCACTTCCTCCAAATCCCAACACCCTGGTAAAATCGATAAAAGTATGAACATCCCTAAAAACTGAAAAAAAACGATTCGGCTATGCCTCATGGAGCCGCCCTCTTTTTCCCCTGAATAAAGCGACAACGTAAACGATGAAGGGATAAATGACTACGGGCCCTATCCCATAATGACGTATACCTGTAAAAACCGTATTGACCCGGTATGTGGTTGGGAAGATCATGAATCCGCCAATCCCTATTAAAATCAATAATCCAATGATGGTATAGTGAAAGTTCAATGCCGGAAATTGTTGGGTAAGGCCGCCGGCCAAAACAACGAAGTAATAGGCGACGGCGATCAAAAACATGGTCAGCCAGACCATAATAAATAATAAGCCGAATTGTTCCATTACCAGGTAAGGAATGCTCAATGAATGGACTGCTTCCAAATTAGGCCAGATAAAGCGCTGACAGACGGGAGCGCTGAAAATTCCGATGGTGCCAACGACACTCAGAAAAAGGAGTAAAGTACCCGAGGCTGCCGCACCCAGCAGGCCGGCGCTGAGTTTACCCGGCTTTTTGAGGAGCGGATAGATTAAAAATGCCGTGCTGAGCGGTATGAAATTGCTTAAAGTCGCTATCCCTCCGTTTAAATGACTCAGGGGATGCATGGAGAATACCGGCTGTAAAAAGCTGAGCGTCATATTTTGGAAAGAGAGCAGTTGCATAACCAAACGAAAAACAATCGTCGGGATAAAAATGAAAGCCGCCATCCGGCATACTGCTTTTAGCCCGGAAACCGCAATGTAGCCAACCGCCGCCAGCAGCATTATTTCAATGACCATAACCGGGGTGCGGTCCAAAAGATAGGTCGATATTAAATAGCAGGCATTGGGAACCACCGTGACAAGCCAAATCAGGAAAACCCCGAGAAAGCTCAAATTACCCAATAACGCCAACGGTTTACCTAAGACCCGGGAGGCAACCTGAAAGAGGTCCTCATCGGGAAAACGGTTTTTAAAAAGGGTCACCAACCCAATGAACGGCAGGGTCAGGATCAAAGATACTATAACCGCCCAATAGGCGCTGGGGCCGGAAGTTCTGGCGACATCATAGGGAGTAATCAAAAAATCCAATCCTGATAAAGTTGTCAGTAAAAGAATAAAAAACATCGCCGGGGATAACCGGGGCTCTTTAAATATCGGTTTCACGATGAATCCCCTTTCTTTCCGGAGCGGAAACGGTCGGTGGGGTGATAAATCCGTAACCTGCGGCGAATCCACAGCGGCCTCCGGATCACCGTATCTTCGAGTTCAAGGATTTCTATCGGAGCCCAGGGAGCGAGGTAAGCTATTCCAAAAGAATTCTGGATTGCCGCATGGGTTAAAATCATAATTGCCGCTATCAACAGGCCATAAATCCCCATAAAAGCCGCGGCCAAAATGAGAATAAACCGGAGAACCCGCCAGGATAGCCCAATCTCGTAATTGGGACCGGAATAAGAGGCAATCGCGGTAATAATCACTACCACCAGGGTGGCGTTGGAAACCAAACCGGCAGCCACGGACGCAGCGCCCAAAACTATCCCGGCTGTCACTCCCAGTGTTTGACTGACCGTGATAGGTAACCGCAGGCTGCCTTCGCGGAATACCTCCAACACCGTCTCCATCGCCAATATTTCGATTAAGATCGGAAACGCCACTCCCATCCTGCTCCCGGAAATGGCGAGGGCAAACTTGATCGGCAGCAGTTCCGGATTGACCCCGACCAGGGCGACATATAACCCCGGAAGGGCAACGGCGATATTATTGCCGAGGATTCGAAAGAACCGCAAAAAAGCGCCCAGCCAGAAAGAAAAATAATAATCCTCAGGGCTTTGGTATAACTCATTGACCGTTACCGGCACCACAATCCCGTTGGAACTCCCGTCCACCAGAATGGCAATTCGGCCTTCCAGTACGGCGGCCACAATTTTATCAGGCCGTTCGGTACTTTGGGTTAACGGAAAAACCGAGTACCGGTTATCGGTAATCAATTGTTCCACATAGCCGCTGTCGACTATCCCGTCGATGTTGATGGCGGACAACCGCCGGTGGACTTCGGCAACAATGCCTTGATCGGCGACATCATCCAGGTAAAGGACGGCAATCCTGGTTTGGGTCCGATCGCCAATATTCATCCCGTCAACCCGCAAATGACAATTTTTAATGGCCCGCCGGATCAAGAGAATATTTTCGTCCATGATTTCCAACAACGAGACTTTGGGGCCGCGAATGGTCCGTTCCACTAGCGGTTCACTGGGTTGACGCTTAACTTCTTGATGGGTATCGAAAGTAAAAATTACTCCGCTGCCGGAAAGGTGAACCAGAGTAAACCCGTTTAATAAGTCATGGATTGCTTCCTCCATCCGGTCCCGGCGAAAGTGGATTCCTTTGGGGATTAAACTCAATAATTTTTCCCAAGTGGGATTGGCTTCTTTCCCCACCTCCAACAGGGGGGTGAGCAAATAGGTTTGCAATTGGGTTTTATCTGTATATGAGCTTAAGAATACGACCGAAAACGAATGGCTTCCAAAAGACTGATAATATAAGTCCGTCGGGTTTCCCAGGCGGTTCTGGATAAACGATATAAATTCATGGATGGATGGTAGAACTGCTTCCAGGGTAAATAATTCCTCCTTGGTTATGATTCACAATCTTCAGAACGGGTGGTTATATTATGACCCTGAAACTTACCATAAATACCTGGAATAACCCCTCGAACCAAAGATGTCCCTGACAGCTGCATGTCGAGATTGCTTCTGCCCAACCCATCCGGACTAGCAGTAAAATAGCCCGGTCGGCGGGAGATCCGGATAAAACCGGATCTTCTTCGCCAAACCGGGCGCGCCGCATGCTTTCTCATTTTATCGGAGTAGTCAACGATTTGCAATTTTCTCTTGCAATTTTCTCTTGCAGTTTTTCAAAATAAAGTTCTTCATCAACGGGAATCTTCACCCAATTATCGAGCCAAGTCGATAAAACCATGGCATTGGCAAGCTCTAAGCTATGGATTCCCTCTATTCCCGGCGCTAATAACGGAGTTCCTTTCAAAACAGCTCTTACCCAGTCGCCGGTGATTCCGGCATGTCCGGTCTCTTGCCCGGTAATGGGAATTTCACATTTCCAGCACTCCGGTTCGCCAAAGCCCCCCCGATAGTCCCGGTTAAATTGGCGTTCCGGCACCTGAAGCTGCCAAAAAGAAAGCTTTCCCTCTTCAATCACGGCTTTACCACGGTCGCCGATGATTTCAAAGCGGTTGGTGCCCGGAGTTTCCCCCGTTGAGGTGATTAAGACTCCGGTGGCGCCATTTTCATATTCCACATAGGCCGTTACATCATCTTCCACCTCGATGGCATGGTATTTTCCGAACCCGCAAAAAGCCCGGACTTTGATAGGCATGCCGCAAATCCATTGCCAGAGGTCCAATTGGTGCAGACATTGGTTTAAAAGAACTCCGCCGCCCTCACCGGACCAGGTGGCGCGCCACCCACCCGAATCGTAATAACTCTGGGAACGGTACCAGGTGGTGATGATCCAATGGGTCCGCTTTATCTGGCCGAGTTCACCCGATTGGACCAAGCTCTTTAGCTTTTGATACACGGGATTGGTCCGTTGATTATACATAATCCCGAAAACTTTACCGCTTTCAAGCGCGGCCTCGTTCATCTGCCGGACTTGTTTGGAATATACGCCGGCCGGTTTTTCAATCAAAACATGCAGTCCGTGACTGAAAGCCTGAATCGCCATATCCGGATGGGCATAATGGGGAGTGGCGATTAAAACTCCGTCCATCCCACCGGATTTGAAAAAGGCCTCCGGACTATCATAAACTTGAACCGCCGGACCCAGCGTTTCCTTTGCCCATTGCAGCCGCTCCGCTCTGCTGTCGCAAACCGCCGCCAGTTCTCCACCCGGCGCTTTCCCCTCCACCAGGTACTTGGCATGCATGGAGCCGATATTTCCAAGACCGATAATTCCAATGCGTACTTTATCCATAATTTCTCCTCCTATCGAATCACCGTTGCCTGTTGCTGAGCCTTTAAACACAACTCGGCCGCTTTAAAAGTATGAGCCTGACTCATGGCTTTTTCGGTCCCCTGGATGCAATCCAAAATCAGTTCTCCGAAAAACGGATAGCCGACCTGCCCGGCCACTGCGAAATGTTTTTCACCGCTTTCGTTCACCAGGTACACCTGGTCGCCCTGGGTATCCCGGCCAATATCCACGTATTTACGCAATTCGATATAGCCCTTGGTTCCTAAAATAATCGTCCGCCCATCGCCCCAGGTGCTTAAACCATCGGGAGTAAACCAGTCCACCCGGAAATAATTGGTGGCTCCGTTATCGCCAATCAGCATCGCCTCTCCGAAGTCTTCCAATTCGGGATATTGGGGATGATTATAATTGGCAACCTGGGATCGGACGACCTGGGCATCGTGAACGCCGGCAAAATATAAATATTGTTCAATCTGATGGCTGCCGATATCGCAAAGGATGCCGCCGTACTTTTCCCTTTCAAAAAACCAGGCCGGACGGCTGGGAGCATTCAAGCGGTGCGGACCCAGTCCGATCACTTGGATCACCCGTCCGATGACGCCCTCTTGAATCAGCTGTCCTCCAAAAACAGCGCTTTCCACATGAAGGCGTTCACTATAGTAAACCGCATATTTTCGTTGGGTTTGTTTCACTTTAAGCCGGGCGCTTTCCAGTTGTTCCAAGGTGGTAAACGGCGCTTTATCGGTAAAATAATCCTTCCCGTGATCCATTACCTTCAGGCCCAGCTCGTATCGTTTGGATGTCACTGCGGCTCCAGCCACTAAACGGACGGCCGGATCATTCAGGATTTCCTCCTCATTGTCTACTGCTTTCACATTGGGGTACGTCTTACAAAAATTGGCGACTTTCTGGGGATCCGGATCATAAACATATTTTAAAGTGCCGCCTGCTTCCGTCAAGCCATTGCACATGCCATAGATGTGACCGTGATCCAAAGCCATTGCGGCAAAAACAAATTCCCCCCCTTGGCATACTGGTTTGGGTTTGCCCTGGGGAGCATAATTCATACCGTCATTTTTCTGCATCTCTTTTTCTCCTTTTAGCCTTTCATCCCTGTAGTGGCAATTCCTTCAATAAAGAAGCGCTGCGCCGAAAGGAACGCAACCACTATCGGAGCACTGGCCATTACCACGGCTGCCATTAACAAGTTCCATTGGACATCGGCGTCACCGCGAAAGATTGCCAGTCCCAGTACAAGGGTTCTGTTTTGTTCACTATTCAAAAAGACCATTGGATACAAAAAATCATTCCATTGGGTCATTAATGTAAAAATGGCTAATGTGGTCAAAGCCGATTTACAGAGGGGAAGAACAATATTATAAAAGCGTTTCCAATAACCACAGCCATCGATGATCGCCGCTTCTTCCAACTCAAAGGGAATGGTTAAAAAAAATTGGCGTAGTAAAAAAGTACCGTACGCGCTAAATAAGCCCGGCAATATTAAGGATAAGTGATTGTCCAATAATCCGCACCATTTCATTATCATAAAGGTCGGTACCAAAGTGACCTGCCTGGGAATCATCAAAGTCGCCAGATAACCCATAAATAAAAAATCACGGCCGGGGAATTTTAATCTAGCAAACGCATAAGCCGCCAGCGAAGAGGTAACTAAGGTCCCGACTGTGGTTGCCATTGCGATTTTAAATGTATTAAAGAAATACAAATGAAAAGGTACAGCTTTAAAGACATCGATATAATTTTGACAAAGCCATGCTTTCGGCCAGATACTGAATGGGTTATTAAATAAATCCGTATAAGACTTAAACGCAGCAATAACGGCCCAAATCAGCGGAAATAGCATGACCCAAGCCCCTAATCCCAAAATTAAATAACTCAAACACTTGGCCAGGGAGCTATGTTTGGTTGAACAATAATTCTTTTCTTTTAAAAGGTGCTCTTTTAATTTAATATACTTAATACCAGTGATATCGGTTGTCATCGCTAAGCCTCCATGAATACTTTTCTAATAATGGACCCATCGTTTTGACGCTATAGTTTGGATTATCGTAAAAATGAGAATAATGCCGAATAAAGTATAAGCAATCGCCGAAGCGTACCCCATCCGGAAAAATTGAAATGCATGTTGATAGATGAGCATTACTAGTGTTTGGGTGGCATTACCCGGGCCGCCGTTGGTTAGAACAGTCGTAACATCAAATACCTGAAATGAATTAATGATAGAGGTCACTATGACGAAAAAGGTAGCCGGTGAGATCATCGGCCAGGTAATATTCCAGAAAATCCGCCATGCGCCTGCACCATCGATTTTTGCCGATTCATATAGTTCTTCCGGAACACCTTTCAAAGCAGCCAGAAAAATAACCATATTAAATCCGATCCCTTTCCAAACCGATACCAATATAATGCTTGGCATTGCCCATTGTGGGGACATTATCCAGGGATATGGGCCTAATTTGAACCAGGACAATATATGGTTTAAATAACCCAATTGGTAATCAAACAACCATTGCCAAATAAGGGCTACTGCTACTGTCGAATAAACAACCGGTACAAAAAAGGCGGCCTGAAAAAACTTGCTTCCACGGATTTTTTGATTTAATAATGATGCTACGAATAGTGCCAGGAATATATTTGCCAAAACACTACCGAAAGAGAAAAAAACGGTATTAATCAGTGCCTGTAGGTAAATCGAATCTTGAAAAACCTCTTTGTAGTTATTTAACCCGGCAAAGGTCGGCAAATTTATCAAATTCCAGTTTGAAAAGCTTAATAGCAAAGATGCAACTACCGGAAAAACCGTAAAAGCGATGAATCCGATTAAGTTTGGCGTTAAAAAAAAATATCCAGATAGGGTTTCTTTCGACCTCGTCTTCATAAGGGCACCTCCTAGTGCAATAATCTAAACGCTCGAACAAATAATAATTTTAGAAAACATTAACATTAGGCAGCAAAAGTCCGAGATGCAAGAGGAGCACCCCTCCTCCTAATAATTATTTTAGTTATTGCGCTTTAAAACTTCCGTGATTTTTGGGGCGATTTCTTTCATCCCTCGCGCAGCATCAATTTGTCCAGAGTAAACTCGTTGCAATTGCGGTAATAATAAGCCTTGAATTTCCATCCATCCGGATCGTAACGGCAGAGTATGTGCATAATTATTGGCAATCGCTTTTGTCACTTCGACAACCATTTTGGGAGATTTAGTCGTATCAGCATACATTTTCCACAATTCCGGATTATCAAAGGTGGGCGGCATCCGTTTCGCATGCATATAAAGGATTTCACCTTGTTCACCCGGGCCACGCAAAAACTTCAGAAAAGTCCATGCCGCCTTTTCTTTTTTGGTTGAAGCGCTTATCCCCACAACATTGGATTTGTAGATGGTAACTTTTGGATATTTGGTAGTTCCAGGAAAGGGAAGAACCTCAAATTCAAAATTATCAATGTTTTGAAACGAAAGGATATCCTGGGCAGTTCCTATCCGCATTGCCAGTTTATAATTGGTCATCCAACGGTTGAGCACCTCGCCTTGAAATTGGGCAGGGTCCGGATAATATCCATCTTTAATCATGTTAGCCAATTCCTGAATTTTTTGATATGCGGCAGGTTGATCAAGGGTAAATTTTTTACGGTTCTTATCAAAAATATCTCCACCGTTACCCCAAACAAACGGCAATAAATGCATGAGATCAGAGGTTTGAAAACCGAATCCATATTGTTTATCGGCCCCCGACCCTTTGGTTAATTGTTTGGCGATCCGGATAAAATCTTCATATTTCCAATCTGGGGAAGGAATTTTTATACCTGCGTCTTTGAATATTTTAGCATTCACAAACACATAACACGGCGCAGTACTCCAAGGTAAACCATAATATTTACTTCCTTTCATGCAATCCAACAATCCGGCTTGATAAAAGGAAGTCATAGCTAATTTGTCCCGTTGAATCAATCTGCTAATATCCTTTAATGCATTAGTTTTTATAAAGTCAGCCATAAAGTATGAATCAATCCGCATAACATCCGGAGCTTGGCCTCCGGCAATCAAAGTCAGCAGTTTAGTATGATAATCGCTATAACCAACCGCAATGGGTTGAACTTTGATATTCGGGTGAATTTTTTCAAAAGCATCAATAATGTCCTTTTCAACACCTATCGCAGCTGGGTTTCCCCAAAAGGCATACTGGATTGTGGTCACATCTGCTGCTGAAGCAAAAGTTGGAAGAATGAGCACTACCAATAGCAACAAACATCCCATAAAACAAAACCATTTTTTCGATAACATTTACTTTCCCCTTCCTTTTTTACGAATTCTCAAACCAGCTTTAAATCAAACGGAATCTCTCACCATCCTTCCACATCATCGACATATAAAAGAAATAATGACGTTACAAAAACGTTACTTTCATTATATCAATTTTATCCCAGTCAAGGCATAGACAAGATTAAGCGTTTTTTGGACTATCTTAACTTATTCCAACTTTTATTGCATGGGGATGTCTTATTATGGTAGAATTTAAAGAGCTAGGGGGCATTGACTTGTATCAGGTGATGATCGTTGATGATGAACCGAGCATTTTGGAAAAACTAGCCAGTTTCGTCCATCGGGCGGACCCGGATTTTCACGTGGTCGCCAAAGCCTTGGGAGCGGAAGATGCCCTTTTTTCCTTAGGAGTCACCAAACCGGATTTGATAATTACCGACATCAAAATGCCGGTAACCGATGGATTGACTTTATTGCGACTCATGCGGGAAAAAGGCTGGGATGGATATGCGGCCATTATTACTGGATACAACGACTTTGCCTATGCACAACAGGCTATCCGGCTTGATGTATTGGAATATCTTCTTAAACCGGTTTTCCCCGATGATATTGAAGCATTTCTTCAGCGTATCAAAGAGCGTTTAAATCGGGACCAATTGAAAATCGACCAATTGCGCAGTGAAATTGAGGCTCAATTGCAAAGCAAAAACCAGGGGGAAGACGACGACGGTCGTCTACCGGCCTATATTGGACAGGCCAAGGCTTATATTAAAGAACATTATGCGGAGTCGTTAACTTTAACCCAAGTAGCCAAAAGCGTCTCCGTAAACCCTGTTTATTTGAGCTCGCGTTTTGCCAAACATTGCGGCCAAAACTTTTTGGAATACTTAACCCACTACCGGATCGCTAAGGCCAAAGAGTTATTGGAACATACCAACCTGCAAATCCAGGAAGTAGCGGAAAGGATCGGCTACGCTGATATTGCTTATTTTAGCCGGATTTTCCGCCGGGAATGCGGAATAACCCCGAGCCACTACCGTTCCAAGTGAGTGTTCAAGGCTTTGCGGAGGTACCAGTGACCAAGCAACCGATTTTTTCTTATACGAAGAGTCTTTTTTACAAAATTTGGCTTGCCTTTTGTTTCCTCATTATCATTGCCACCGTCGCCAGCAGCTTTTTCGTTTATTTTCAAATTGCCCATCAATTGCGAAACCATTTGGAGCAACGTTTACTATGGGAAGCCAACTTCTACCAACAACAACTGAACGAAGTCTTTTTTAAAGTCGCTCAAAGATTGGATAGTCTGGTTTCATCCTCTGCCGCCGCCTCCGCCGACCCTTCTTTGTTACAAAATGAAATGGAAGCCATGGGGAATTATTCCTCCAGTATTATCCGAAGTTGGGTTGCTTATCCCAATGGAACCTTAATTCCTTCCACAAACTCCCGGCCGGACTATATCCGGAATTTGCCCTGGTGGCATGAATATCTAACCGGTAAATCCCCTCAACCCTTTACCAGCTTCCTGATGGAACACAGTCAATCTTTAGTGGGAAAACCCTTCATCGACGAATCCGGTCTAACGACCCTGGTACCGTTACTCAGTTTCAGCCTGAAGGGGATAAAAATTTTGCGGGCGGCTGGGGCACAGCTTGACCTCAACAGCGCTCTCACCGATAATTCATTAGTCGATGCCAACTGGTCAAAGATGCCGGTTTCCATCTATACAACGGATGGCATCATGGTGGCCTGCCCCTATCGCTATAACCGGGGCAATATTAAATTGTTGAGCAAGCCGAGTTCGAATCCATTAATCCGTCAAATGCTTGCTCATCCCAAAGATATCTCCGGGTTTGCCACTTATTGGAATCAAAATCAAAAAATGATCGGGGTTTTTTTAAAAGACTCCTATCTGGGAATGGTATTAACCGTTGAGTACCCAGCCGCCGAAGTGGTTGATCCCATAAGCCGGATTGCCTCCGGACCGTTAATCATTATTGTATTACTCTTATTGATCGCCACCTCCGTCATCACCATTCTTTATTCCAATACCAAACGGTTGCGCCATGTGGAGGAGTTGGCCCGTTCGGCTGAACTCCGCGCCCTCCAGGCCCGCATCAACCCCCATTTTTTGTTTAATACCCTGGACTGTCTGGTGGGCCTTGGCGTTGCAACCGGAAATACCCCCTTGATTCAGATGCTCCGTTCCTTAACCAATATTTTTCGCTATTCCACCCGCAACATGGGAGATTTGGTCACTTTGAGAGAAGAATTGAATTATCTCAAGGAATATATTTCCCTGCAAAAAATCCGCTACGGCGCCCGGTTTACTTTTGAGTTAGAGGTCCCCGACGCGCTCCTCAATATTAGGGTTTTTAAATTTTGCATCCAGCCATTGGTTGAAAACTGCTTCATCCACGGGGTGGAAAAAAGCCTGGACCCAATAGCCATCGTAGTCCGGGCAACCAAAAAAAGCAATGTTCTCGAAATATGCATCGTTGATGACGGCCCCGGAATAACTCCGAAACGGCTCCAAGAAATCATTCACAGCCTGGAGCTTGACAGTTACGATTCCGGCAGTCAAGGGCATGGCGTTGGGATTTCCAACATCCATCACCGGCTGCAATACGCTTACGGTCCCGCTTACGGCATCCGTTTGCAGCCGCTACAGCCGGGGCTGGCCGTGTATTTGGCTTTACCGGCGCTGGAACCTGAATTGCCGCAAAACATTTCCAGCCGGCCGTGAACGGACTGACCGGATAATTGTCTATTTCAGAGGCTTTTTATTATCGCCTAAAACAACGTCTGAACCAGGATTTAACGGGATTAAACCGATTAAACGGATTTTAAAACAGTGCCGGTAGATACTTCCGATTTTAAAATGTCGAGAATGAATTTTTTGATGCCGAGATCTTTGTCGGTGAGCATGGGGTAATACCTCCTAAAAAAAGAATATTTTGGGCGATGGGAGGCTCCCACGACCTCTCTCTTGCTCTCCCCCAATGATGTCAAGTCAGCAGCATATTCCGGGGGAGAGTAACCTATGGCGATGGAGTCTAAAAAACTTTTGGATGGCCTGCGATTGATGTTATCTTCGGTGAATCAGTTATTACACTTTTATTTTATCCACTCCTCTCCCAACCATTACAACCCAATAACCGTCGCACATATTATGTGCGCATAATATCCCATCCATCAGCGCCGCGCTGTAAATTAACTCGTCGTGAGCGTCAAATCTGATCAAACCAGTTATTGACATACTCTTTCAACAGCTTAACTATCTTCCGGGGACAATTTGGCTACAGCCAGTTTCAGCAGTTCACCGGGAGCTGTGCGCTCGCGCTCTCCCCGCTCCTTATATTTGGGGTCGTTTTGGACAATCTCCTCGTCGATCTGGTTGTTCCGGTCGAGGATGGAATTTTTTCACCTCTCTCCCGGCCTCTCCCCGGCGAACGGGGAAAGGTGAATCGCCTTAAACTTACGCCTACTTTTTGAACCCTCAATTTGAACATTTAAAAAACACAAATTTCAAGCTCCGTCATCCCTCTCCGTGAATCCGCTTCCTTGTACCGCTTCGTTCGGAGAAAGCGCGCCTTCAAAGAAGGCGATGGGTGAGGTGAATAGACATTCTTGACGCTACTTTTCAAACCTTTATCTTCTCCACTTCCCGTACTACCAGCGCCACCCAATAATCAATCGACATTCCGTCCATCAGCGCCTCACTGTAGATTATCTCTTCCCGGCGGCAAATCGGGCCATAGTAGGTTTACCTTTTTCGCCTTTAATTTCTTGATAAATGAATGCCGATTCTTCTTGTCCACGGATTCCACCGGCTGGGATACTTTTTGAGCGATCAAAAAGTATCCAAAAAATCGTCGGCACCTACGGATTCCGAACCTCCCTTTATTCATCCAGGGTTTCTAGTTGGTCTTCGCCTTCCATGGCCTTCTGTCTGGCAACTTAGCCTAGGCTTCCGACAGCAACCGCCGTTTTCGTCCTGAAAGAGGCGGTGCAGAAGCGCCTTCCTCCTTGAAGGCTTATTATAGTACGAAAACAATTGCGGCTTAAATATTTACTGCTGTCAATTTAGCTTGTAAATCAACAGAGACGATATCCATTCTACACTTCAAACTTCCAACTTCACTCTTCGCACTTCTTTTCCTCCACCATCAACAGCAAACCCCTCGACAATTCATGACTGTATAGTTGCAGCCAGATTTAAAGCTGCTTACGAATGATTTTAGACAATCATGATTGGGGAAATCAGAAAAAATCATCATACTGGGAATTACTTAATTTGGGTCTCAATTGTAACGCGCATTGTGAAAAAGGTTAGATTGCTTGTTAAATATGGGCCGTGATTTTGGGCAAAAAATCCCCCGGGGCGGTCATCTTGTCGTTACATATGATGTAGTGAGAAAATATGGGAAAGTAACACACCCATTTATTGATGAACCTTAATAATCTTTATCCAGGAAATGATAGTATCAAGGACTAACTTAGGATTTCCGGTATTGCAGTGACTGGCGGCATTCTCTTTTACTGTAAACATTCTGTATGTCAAGGACTTTACATTTGTAAGACTATCAATAGCTGATTTATAATTTTCTATCCGTATTAAGTGGTCTTTTTCAGCGCCCAGCAATAAGAAGTCCTGTGTGATTTTATCGGCAACATTTTTATATTCATATTTGTTTGCCGCTAACATAAAGTCATATGGGTTATCCGCTCTCATATTATAAAAACCATGGTGCATACTCCAGTCAATTAATGGTTCTCTTTCCATCTGTTTATACATGATACCGTTTATAATATTTTTATCTTTTTTCCTTAGCAATTCTTTTAAAACTTCTCGTTCTGCTTTGGGAATAGCATCAAGAAGCAGTTCAAGCATGTTTGTACATACGCTCCACGCCACAACTCTTTTGATCCGGTTTTCAAATGCTGCCGCCCTCGGCGCCAAAATAGCCCCCATCGATATGCCTATTATTGTTACGTCATTTAAATCATAATAATCCAGCAATGTTTTTACTGGTCTTTCCCATTCAACCGAAAAAGTAATGCCTTGCTTTCGTAGGACACTCCCCTGGCCTGGACCTTCAAATAAAAATACTTGGAATCCATTTTCCCTGAGATACAATAAAGAAGGAAGAAACTCTTCCATATAGGAATCAAATCCGCCATGCAACAGAATTGTATCTACACATTCCCCTTCAGGCATGGTATGGATTACAGGTAGATATCCTTGTCCATAAGGAACATGATCAAGCTTTAATATACCCGTTTTAAACAATTCATCATGATACTGATAAAACAATTCTATTGATTGATCATACGTTTTTATTTTATCCGGGTTACTGTCATACATAAAGAATTCTGTCATTCTAAAATAGGCAATTGCATCTTTGATCCTGCCTTCCTTTAAAGCTTTTTCAGCAAGGGCCTTCATTTCTTTTTCCCAAACGTTAATACCTGTTAACTTTCCAGCAAGTTCCTTTATTTCATCAAGGTTCCCGTTACTCACGTTATAAGTGCGATTTAATTGATAATTGAAATTAGGGTTTGGATGCAATTGAAATTCACCGGAGTTGAAATCGGTTTTGCGCTTCATATGATTAACCCCTTCTATATAGAATACTGGTAAATTTTCATAACTCCTGGTCAAATGCTTCCGTCTACGATACGCTTTTGCCACAGGGTAAGAAGCGGGAAGCCCAGTTCAAGTGGTACAAAAATCAAATAGATATATGAAGGCAGTCCGCAGGTGAGTATGGAGATCAGACGGCCCATTCCGCCAAGGAAAAAAAATAATGCAATAACCCGAAACGTCGTCTTGTCGCGATCGATCCGTGGAATCATCCAAAACAAGATGATTCCGATGCCAAGCCATAAGCCGCTGTAAAATCGCATATTGCTGTCCAACATACGAAGCCCCTTTGAGTATTCTTGCCCGGCGGAGAATCCATAGTACCAGTTAACCGCGCCATAAGCAAATCCTAAGTAGGCCGTATATAGGGTAAAAATACCGATAAGGGCGAGAATCACCTGCATTATACGTTTTGACATAACGGCCCTCTTGTGATTTCTTTCTGTGATAGTTTCTTCCTTCAAGTCAAATCCCGCTCCCTTGGAAAAACAAAATTTATTGTCAATATTACAGGCAGATACCCTTGCTTAAGAAACATGATCAGGCCGATAAAACAAGAAGCTTGCTTAACTTGATGCATTCTCTTAGAACATACTTGTTAAATTCTTCTTCCTCGGAAATCAGCCCTCTGCCTGCAATGAAAATGGATATTTCTCCATAAATGTAGCTATGAACGGTGTGAAAAACATACATGGCTTGCTCATTTGTAAGCTTAACCGAATAGATTTCTTCAAACAATTTGGCAAGCATCACAACATACTCTCCAACAACATCGGCAGTAACTTTGATATTGCTATCGGATCTTTTTCCCCGCAGCTTTTCCATCCAGAGAAGTCTGAACCAACCTCTGTTTAGAAGATAATAGTCAATCAATCTTTTATAGAATAGCTGAAGCTTCTCTTCAGGAGTTTGGATCTCGTTCATAGCGGATAGTATAAATTCAGCCGACCTGACAAGAACTGCATCCAGCGCTTCCCATAGAATTGCATCGAAATCCGCAAAGTGATTATAGAGGTTCGTGTGGGCACATCCCAGCGCCCTTGCAATTTCTCTTAAATTAACGCTTCGAATGTTTTCTTTATCCCGAATCAGCTCAAGCGTAATATTTACAACATTCTCCTTTGTTATTCCTTTAGACATGCCTTTTGACATTGTAGTTGTCCCCAAAAAAATTAAATTACCACCGGTAATTACCATTGGTAATTTAATTTTAACACGGTTATTAAAAATGTCAAGACAGAAAGATTACTTTATTGGGGGAAACAGAAAAGAGACATCTCCCATTTGGTTGTACAACTATGTTAGTCTTCCCCGCCGGTCAGTTCTTTATTGCCGTCCAGCACCTCCAACACTTCTTCCAAAAGAGGTTTCATGGGACATGCCTTCTTCCTACCCCCTACCCTCCTCCCGACATCACCTGAAATTCGGGCCTATTGTAGGGGCATTTGATTATAGCCTAAAACATCATCTGAACCAGGATTCAACGGATTAAACGGATTTTAAAATCAGTGCCGGTAAGTACATTCGATTTAAGTATGGAATTGATTCTGATTGATTTTTCTTTTTGCAACTTCTGGGAATGCAATAAAAAAAGGATTTTCCCCGGTCTGATTTTCAAACTTCTTTCTTCATACTTTTATTTTATCTACTCCTTGTCCAATCAAGGCCACCCACTACCCGTCGCACATATTATGTGCGCACAACATCCCGTCCATCAACGCCGCACTGTAGATTAGCTCATCGTGAGCGGCAAATCTGAATTATAGAAACTCTTTCTCTGACTCATAGAAGTTCAAAAGCTTCATTTTTAAACTTGTCTCTCCAAGCTTTCTAATCTTCCCCTCCGCCGCAACCCGTATCCCTCATTTTTATACCCGAACCCTATCCGGATTAACCTATCGCCAGTTAAAACAAACCGCCCCCTCAAAACCCTTAAAAAAACATATATATTTCCGCACAACACCCCCTCTGCCCCACATCGCCCCCAAACCCAATCCCCACCGTACTTCAACCCGTTGGCCCACCCTTGGGTGAGGCGTTAAATAAAAAACCGATCGATAATTTACCCAAAAAACCCCTTCCGTTTTTATTTGATTCGTGACCCTCCTGCCCCTCCTACCTCACAAAACCCTTTACCTGCCAAGCTTTGCCTTCGACAAACGATGATCACGGAGGGGGCACCCCCCTCTCAATGTCATCAGGCTATGCTTCCATAAAATGGGACGTGGGTCGAGTTGCCTATTTGACCTAACTCTTGCTCTTCCCCAACGATGTTGTTCAAAGTAGTTGTTTCAGTGGAAGAGTAACCCTAGCCGCTGACCTCTAGAAGATTTTTGGCCTCGAAGGCAGCACGCACTTGTGCGTGGGGTTACTCTCCCACTGAATTTGCCTCTTTTAGTCCACTTCATTGGGGGAGAGCTAGAGAGAGGTCAAGAACCAGTTTTTTCGACTTGCAATAAATTTTCCAAAAAATGTATCTGTAGCCTTATGACATTGACCCCCCTCTTGGGTGCGACCCATCGGTTAAAAATCGCGTGATTGCTGCAACCGTGGCTTAGGAGGGGCAGGAGGACATAAAAAAAATGAACCAGGATAAAAACGGTCATCCGTTATTTGTTCATTTTAATCCTGTCAATGCGCCTTTAATAAAGACGTTTATTCCTGTCTCCGTTAACCTTTTCTTATTTACCCATCATCCTTAAAGTTCTTTCTCGGTGTCTCTGTCCTGTGGCTAATTCGGACCAGGATTTAACAGGCTCTTAGTCGTTGTGTCAAGGCGCCCAACCATCGCGTAAAGGTACTTAAGTCGTTGCGTCAAGGTACTCAACCGTCGCGCACGTATACTGAACGACTCAGTATGTGTACCGAACTCTCGCGTATGCATACTGAACCGTTGCGCACACATACCGGACGACTCAGTATGTGTACCGAACTCTTGCGTATGCATACTGAACCGTTGCGCACGCATACCGGACGACTCAGTATGTGTACCGAACTCTTGCGTATGCATACCGAACTGTTGCGTATGTATGCCGAAGGGCAGGGAGGACATAAAAATAAATTTATCCATAAAAAAAGGGGAGCCGCTTCGAACTTCGACTCACCCCCGGTTTTCCTTATCAAACCGCTATTCTCTTACTTTGGCCTCATATTCCTGATGGAGATTGGCCAGTAACTTTTGTTGCAGATCGTTGACTTCATTATCATTCAGCGTCCGCTCCCTTGAACGGTAAGTGATGCTAAACGCCATGCTACGCATTCCTTTGGGAACTTGATCACCCTGGTAAACATCGAATAGATCCACCTTTTCCGCCAGTTCGCCCACGATTTCCTGGATTTTGGCCATAATTTCCTGGGCGGTGACTTGGGTGGACACCACCAGAGCCAGGTCCCTCTGAACCGCCGGGAACTTGGGCAGCGGCTTAAACGCGATAATACCGGTATTGCGCAGCCCATCCAGGATCGTCAGGTCCATCTCAATAAGAAAAGCGTTTTTATTCAGTTCATAAAGCGTTCCGATGCTCGGATGAATTTGGCCGAAGAATCCAACCATTTTTCCGTTCACATAAACATCCGCCGAGCGTCCGGGATGAAAAAAGGGCTGTGCGGACGGTTTTAAAGATATTTCCGGCAAGCGGAATTTATCAAAAATCAGTTCCACAATTCCTTTGGCATCGTAAAAATCCACTTCGGAACGGCTTTGATTCCAACCGGCCTCCCGTTGCCGGCCCATCAGCGCCACGCCCAGATGAAGCGGTTCCTCCGGAAGCGCCCCGTTATAATTAGGCCAATAAACCCGGGCGATTTCATAAACGGAAATGTCGGGCTGGCGGCGTTTGGTGTTGAAAGCCAGCGTCTCCAGAAGATGATGAACCAGATTGGTGCGCATCACGGCCTGGTCTTCACTGAGGGGCGACATCAAGTTAATGGTTTTTGCCAACGAATCCCCGGAATCAAAGCCAATCCGCTTTGCAGTGGAGGAGGCATATAAACTGTAGGTCATCACTTCGGAGATCCCAATCCCTTGGAGCAATTTCCTGCAATCTTGTTGCATTTTTTGAAATGCGGTCAAGGTTCCGATCTGAGTGCTTTGAGGAATGGTGGCTGCAATGTTGTTATAGCCGTACAGACGGGCCGCTTCCTCGGCCAGATCGGCCATACAGGAGACATCCTGCCGGTAAGTGGGAACCGTGACCTCCAAACTGTCGTGGCCCTCGGATTTCACCTCGAAAGTCACCCTTTCCAGGTAATTTTCAATTTGAGAGGCCGGAATATTCGTCCCCAGCCAGCCGTTGATATGGGAAGCGCTGGTATGGATGACAACCGGGGCAACGACTTTCGGGTATTGATCCAAATAGCCTTTGGCCACCTCTCCGGCGCCCAGTTCTTCCACCAATTGGGCGGCCCGGTTTAGGGCTTTTACAACACCGTTGGGGTCAATTCCCCGTTCGAAACGAATCTGAGCTTCCGTTTTCATCCCAAGCTGCTTCCCGGTTTTCCGGATACTGGAAGGGTTAAAATAGGCCGCCTCCAGAAGCATATTTTGAGTATTTTCCGTAATCTCACTGGTGCAGCCGCCCATCACTCCGGCAACGCATAAACCGCTTTGAGTATCGGCTATCAGCAGATTTTCCGGCGAAAGCACCCTTTCAACATTGTCCAGGGTCACCAATTTCTCGGCTGCAGCGGCCCGGCGCACCCTGATATGATGGTCGGCAATATGGTCCAAATCAAAGGCGTGAAGCGGCTGATTGTATTCCAGCATTACGTAGTTGGTAATATCGACGATATTGTTGATGGGCCGGACCCCGGCTGCTTTTAAGCGGCATTGCATCCACCGGGGCGAGGGGGCGATTTTCACATGATTGATAACCCGCGCCGCGTACCGCGGGCAAAGGTCCCCATCGATAATCTCCACTTTTGCCTGTTCCGCGGCTGGCTTGGCTGTTTCTTTTAAGGTAATGGGTTGCTCCTTAAACTTTTTATTAAGGATCGCCGCAACTTCTCTGGCCACCCCGATCATCCCCAGGCAATCGGGACGGTTGGCGGTGAGCTCCAACACCAAAACCCGGTCGGTTTCTCCCAATACTTCGGCAACCGCCAGACCGGGCCGGACGGCGGCATCGGAAAATACCCAGATCCCCGTTGATTCCTTTTCGAGTCCCAGCTCCGCGCCGGAACATAACATTCCCTGGGATTGGACTCCTTTAAAGTTCACTTCATCGATGTTTTTCCCGTCCGGCAGGGTCGATCCAGGCAAGGCAATCGGGACGATATCCCCCGCCGCAAGATTCTTGGCCGCTGTAACAACCTGCTTGGCGCCTAAGTTTCCGGCATCGACTTGGACAATCAAAAGATTATCGGCCTGCTGGTGTTTTTCAAGGCTTAATACCCTCCCAGTAACGATTCCCCGGTACTTTTCAGCCTGATCCTCAATTTCCTCGACCGCAATTCCGGACATGGTCATCCTTTCAGCCAGTTGCTGAACGGTAATATCAATATCCATCAGTTTGGAAAGCCATTCAAATGAAACCCTCATCCTCTTACCTCCAGTAAAAACGAATCGATTGAATCCCGTAATTCCTGCTCATCCAACTCATTGATTACCCGCAATCTTACTTATCCCATTCAATCCCAACAATGCCACGAATCTACCATCCAGATAATCCTGTTAATGCTTCTAATCCTAAAAATCCGTTTAATCCCGACTAATCCTGGTCAGAACTGGCTCAAAAAACGACTGTCGTTTTCATAAAAAACCCGGATATCTTTGATGTCATATTTCAGCATCGCAATCCGTTCCACTCCCATCCCAAAGGCAAAACCGGACACTTTCGAAGGGTCATAGCCGGACATTTTTAAAACCTTGGGATGGACGGAACCGGAGCCGAGAATTTCCAGCCAACCGGTTCCTTTACATACCCGGCAGCCTTTTCCGCCACAACCGCAAGACACATCCACTTCCGCGCTGGGTTCAGTGAACGGGAAAAAGCTGGGTCTAAGCCGGATCTGGCGTTCCTCGCCAAAAAGTTTCTTGGCGAAGACTGTCAAAACTCCTTTTAAATCGCCGAAAGTTACTCCTTTATCAACCAGCAACCCTTCCACCTGATTGAACATGGGGGAATGGGTTGCATCCAGGGCGTCCCTGCGGTATACCCGGCCTGGAGCGATAATCCGGATAGGGTTGGGGCAAAACTTCTCCATCGTCCGCACCTGAACCGGAGAAGTCTGGGTCCGTAACAACACATCCTGGGTGATATAAAGGGAATCCTGCATATCCCGGGCCGGATGATCCGGCGGCAGGTTGAGCGCTTCAAAATTATAGTAGTCGGTTTCGATTTCCGGCCCTTCGGCGATGGTAAAACCAAGGCCCATAAAAATCTCTTCAATCTCCTCCAATACCAATTGGAGAGGATGGCCGTGACCCACCGGGGATTTACGGCCCGGCAGAAAAATATCCAGTTTCTCACTGGCCAGTCTTTGCTGTTGTTCCTGGTCGGCCAAAACCCGGCCCCGCTGCTCCAATAAGGTTTCGATTTTTTCCCGGACCTGATTCACCAGTTCTCCAATGACCGGCCTTTCTTCCGGAGAGAGAGAGCCCATTCCCCTCAATATCGAGGTCAAAGAACCTTTTTTCCCCAGGTATTTGACACGGATCTCATTCAACTGGGAACTTTCATTCGAAGCATTAATTTCACTTAGCGCTTCCTGATTTAACTTTTCCAACTGTTCCTTCATACTATCGGCCTCCTGGAAAACTTCAAATTATAATCAAGTTCTTCCTTGTTTATAGAATCCTGGCGTTTACAGAAAAAATTAACAGCCCGGAAAAATAAAAAAACCTTTCATCCCCATCGGGACGAAAGGTCAGTTTCGTTAAACCACCCAAAAAATGTAAGTAACAAGTACGGGATATCATCCGATACTTCCTCCGGATAACGGTGGAGCGCCGTCTCAGCCTACTATTCGCAGCAAAGTTCCATGGAACGGTGTTGCACGTTCAGCCTGCAGTTCAAGAGAGAACTTCCCTTAACGCGCTGCATGCGCATTAGTAACACCGGATTTGGGAAAGGTTTTCAGTCAACGCTGACGCGAGCCCTTTCTTCCTGTATCCATCCCGGATGCGGTACTTTTCTCCATCATCACTTTTTCATATGAAATTTTGGCGCTTTTTGCGCATAAAGTATTCACGCTAGACCGGTTCTTACAATCTCCCGATAAATCAGATAGGCGGTGATTGAACCTGTCGTCTCAAAGACTTTCCAAAAAAAATCCGCAGACAATGTCACTTCAATATCATCCCCTTTTTCACTGACTGTTGTCGTGAAAACGGTCACCGCAAAGCCTAAAAATATTATATCAGAGCCCTTTAACTTTTACAAGTCTCTTTCATACTGCGTTGCCGGATGGCTTCATAAATTAAAATTCCGGCGCAAACGGCTACATTTAAGGATTCCGCGCTTCCAGGCTGGGGAATTTTCACTTTTTGAATTGAAAATTTTTCCCATTCTTCCTGGAATCCTCGGCCTTCATTTCCCACCAGTATCAAAGTTGGAGAGGTCATATCCCGCTCGAAGTAAACTTGATCCGCCTTGGCATCACCGGCGATGATCTGAATATGGCGCTTTTCGGCCTCTCTGAAAATGTTCTCCGGCGTTAAGCCTCTATCAATCCTCAAGTGAAAAATACCGCCCTGGCTTGAGCGCACCACTTTCCCCTGATAGGGATCGGCAGAGCGTGAGGTCATTAAAACTCCATCCAAGGCGCCGGCCCAGGCTGTCCGGATAATTGTTCCCACATTCCCCGGATCTTGAAGATTGTCGATAATGATTCCCAGGTTAATGGAAGATAGGTCCAAGTCGCGCCGTTCTTCCGGGAGATCCAAAAGGGCTATGATCCCCTGGGGATTTTCGGTTTCGCAGATTTTTGAAAAAACCGTTTCCGAAACTTCATAACCCTCGTATTGATCCTTCAATGCTTCTAAAAGTTGGACACCCTCAACTGAATTCGTTAGCTTTGCCGACCAAAAAAAATACCGCGGCATTATCCCTGATTTCAAAGCCTCTTGCACCAGGTGGATTCCCTCGGCTAGATATAGTTTCTGCTCCAACCGGCCCTTTTTATGGTGTAAACTGCTGACATTTTTGATTAAATTATTGGCGCAACTGGTAATCAATGAGAACTCTCCTTGGCGTCATTAGCGATTGGTTATTGGAAAAAAATCACGGTAATTTCTTAATTTGCTCGATCCGGTTATCGATCGTGGGATGGGTTGACAGAAAAGGTAGAAATTTGGAGGCGTCGCCGTTTTGGCTTTGGAAACGCTGCCAGAAATTTACGATATCCTGTTTATTATACCCTGCTTGTTCCATAATTTCTACCCCCCGGCGATCCGCCTCCATTTCAGCCTGGCGGCTATACCCCAGTTGGGATAATCTCAGAGAAATCCCAGCCATTCCTGCTACTTCCTTTGTATTTCCCTTATCGCGCTGCTGGTTCAAAATGAGGCTGAAGGCCACCGAAAAGCCGATGGCGCGATAAATAGCCTTCATCGCGTGATTGCATTCAATGTGCGCCATCTCGTGGCCTAAAACTCCCGCCAGTTCACCGTCATTTTTGACCATTGACAACAGGCCCGTGTTGATACATACATACCCCGCAGGCAGGGCAAAAGCATTGGGGGTATCATCCCGGACCACAGTCAGGGTATAATCCAATTCCCGGTCCCGCCTACAATTGTTCGCCAAACGCCGGAATACCCGCTGGAGATCCTGTTCTCTGGTTTTTGGTAAACGAACCACGGCTTTTTCCGTGGTCACACTTTGATAATTACTGCGCCCAAGCTCTCTTTCCAATCTGAGCGCCCAGGATTCCACCGTGGAATTGGCGAAACCGACGGACTGAACTAGGAATACACTCAAAATAAAAATCAATAATCGGCTAACTTTTTTATGAATTCGCATGAGTCCCCCAAGAAGAAATTGCTCCCCTTTTACTCTTTCTTGAGGTTTCCCGTAAAAAAACAAATTTCCTGCTGGTCAATATTACCTGAACCCGTTAGGGTTGCATTATCTTTTTTTTGATCCATTTTCCCGAAACGGAAAGATCATTGTCGCTCCACGGGCCACCCATGCCCGTTCCCGGCAATAAGGCCGCGCTCGACTCATTCTTATTTGAGAAGGACCAATTGACCCAGCTCAATTTGTGCTTATCCATCCAATCCAGCCATTGCTGGGCCCCCTCCAGGAAAACCCCGCCGCCGCCGGTACAGTCCGAGACGCCCCATTCGGTCACGAAAATCCCAACCCCTTTGGAGAGAGCATCCTCGGCGTTATTCCGTAAACTTTGGCCATGAGTGCCAGCGTAAAAATGAAGGGCGTACATAATATTGGAGAATTTCAGCGGAGCCTCGGCGGCGGCCTTAACCCCCTGGCTCCAGGTATCCGTGCCCACCACAATAATGTTATCGGGATCAATGGCCCGGATCGCCGGAATGATGAATTCGGCATAGGGTTTAATCCGCCCTTCCCATGACACGGCGTCTCCATTGGGCTCATTGCAAATTTCATAAATGAGATTGGGAAATTTGCCGTACCGTTTGGCTATTTCCACAAAGAAAGCCCTGGATTCCCTCTGGTATTGATTGGGATCCCCATCGGAAAGAATATGCCAGTCGACAATGACATAAATGCCTTCCGCTATGGCGGCATCGACCAACCTTTTCACCTTTTCCTTAAAGGACGGATCATCAATAAAACCATTCTCCTTGGTGTACATGGCGACCCGCAAAACCGAAATATGCCAATCGCGAACCAAATTTTTAACGGTTTCACCGCTATAGGGACTCCATAATCCCAGGGTGCTCATACCTTTCAATTGGACGGGACTTCCCTTATGGTCGCACAACCGCCCGTTTTTAACTTGCAAAAAATTATACCGACTGACTACAGAGGATGAACCCCACGAGATATTGGCGATGAAAAACAAATTCACCACCAGAACTATCATCATGCTTTTTACTAATCTTTTTTTCACAGCGACAACTCCTCTCCCACCTGATTTCAATATACCATTAATTTCCAAACAAATCCATCGTAAACTTTATCCGGGATGGTTCCTCTTATCACCGGATTGGCCCTTTTCCAACCTAAAAAGCCTATTAGATGTTAAAAATTGTATACCGACAACTTCAAATCGATAATGAGGTTGACAATTTTTTTAGCGGCTGTTATGATAAAAACAACGGATATACTTTCATTATACATATTCAATCTCTCCGGAAGGCTCATAAAATCCATCTCAGCATGATTTTAGCCACAGAAATCCGGAATTCATTGAGGAGGAAGCTGCATGATAAAACTCCAAAACATCACCAAAACTTACAACAAAACACCGGTGGTTCACAATTTGAATTTGGAAATTGAGAAAGGAAAATTCGTGGTATTTATTGGCCCCAGCGGTTGCGGCAAAACAACCACTCTCAAAATGATCAACCGCCTGATCGAACCCAGCTCCGGTTCAATTTTCATCGATGATACCGACATCACCCGGGTCAATCCGGTTTTACTCCGGCGCCAAATCGGTTATGTCATCCAACAGATCGGTTTGTTTCCCAATATGACGATTGCTCAAAATATTGAAGTCGTCCCGAAACTCTTGAAATGGCCCAGGGAAAAACGGAGAAACCGCACCCGGGAATTGCTGCAATTGGTCGATATGGACGCTGATCAGTATATGGACCGTTATCCCTCGGAGCTCAGCGGCGGACAACAACAACGAATCGGTGTATTAAGGGCTCTGGCCGTTGAACCGCCGATTATCCTGATGGATGAGCCATTCGGCGCCCTCGATCCAATCACCCGGGAAACCTTGCAGGATGAATTGAAAAAAATCCAAAAAAGGCTCCACAAAACGGTGGTCTTCGTAACCCATGACATGGACGAAGCCCTGAAAATGGGGGATATTATCGTGCTGATGAAAGATGGAAATATTGTTCAGGCCGCTTCGCCCGAAGAGTTGCTGACCAATCCGGCCAATGACTTTGTGGCGGAATTCATCGGCAAACACCGTTTTCATACCGGTTTGGATGTGGAAACCGTGGAAGACGTAATGAAGGCCAATCCGGTCACTGTCTCCCATGATAAAGGCATTGCCGAAAGCATTTCCCTGATGCGTCAAAAGGCCGTCGACGCTCTGATCGTCGTGGACCAGGAAAATAGACTGGAAGGAATCCTGACCATTGAGAAGATACGCCTGCATGGTAAAAGCGGCCGCAGCATTTGCGACTTGATCGATTCCCAAGTCCCAACCGCCAAAATCACCGCCAATGCCAAATCCGTATTCGATGATCTGATTCACCAAAATCTCAAATTTATCATAGCTGTTGATGACGACAACCATGTACGGGGAATCGTCACCAAGACCAGCATGGTTAAGGCTTTGGCGGAAGTAGTATGGAAAGGAAACGAACATGCTTCTTGACATGGTTACATTTACGCTTCAAAAAAAGCAGCTGATTTTCAATGCCATCTTCCAGCATATTTTTATCTCCCTGGTCGCTGTAGTGATAGGCGCCATGATTGCTGTTCCGCTGGGCATTTTTTTAAACCGGAAAAAAAAGATTGCGGGGCCCGTGATGACCACGGCCGGGATCATTCAAACCATACCTAGCCTGGTTTTTTTCGGAATGGCAATGCCACTGCTGGGAATTGGCGTGAAAACCGGATTGACGGTGCTGATTCTCTACTCGATTTTGCCGATTTTACAAAACACCTATGTGGGAATTCACGAAATCGACCGGCATTATATTGAAGCCGCCAAAGGCATGGGGATGAGCGCGCTTCAAGTGCTCTTGAGGATAGAATTGCCGCTGGCATTGCCGGTAATTGTCGCCGGCGTCAGAATATCCACCGTCTATATTATCAGTTGGGCTACAGTGGCGGCTTTGATTGGCGCCGGCGGATTGGGAGATCTGATTTTTACCGGCCTGCAAACCTATAACTATCATATGATTCTTTCCGGCGCGCTGCCTGCTTGTCTCCTGGCTATCATCGCCGGATTCCTGATCGGCGGATTGCAAAAAGCCGTAACTCCCAAAGGATTACGCAAGTTTTAAAAAAGGAGGATGCGATTTGTCGGAAATTCTAATCTCAACCTATCAACATTTACAAATCACTTTTAGCGGCGTCATCCTCGCCGTGGTGACCGGCATTATCACCGGGATCGCAATTACCCGGCATAAAACCCTTGCCGGAATGGTAATGTCGCTGACCGACATCATTCAAACCGTACCGTCCTTGGCTTTACTGGCTATTTTGATGATGTTTTTCGGACTCGGAGACACCACCGTAATTGTGGCCTTGTTTCTGTACTCGCTTTTGCCGATCGTGCGCAATACCTATATCGGAATTTCAAGCGTCAATCTAGGTTTGCTGGAAGCCGGAACCGGGATGGGCATGACCAAAATCCAGCTGCTGATGAAAGTAAAACTACCGCTGGCCTTGCCGATCATACTTTCCGGAATCCGGGTTGCCCTGGTGACCGCCCTTGGCATCGCCACTATCGGAGTGTTAATCGGTTCAGGCGGATTAGGTTACTTAATCTATAGAGGTGTTCAAATGGCAAATGTTTCCATGATCGTTTCCGGGGCCATCCCTTTGTCCCTGCTTGCCATCGGTAGCGATTTGCTACTGGAATATGCCGAAAAAAAATTAGTCCAGTCTAAAAAAAGGAATTAAAGGAGGATGTTGATGAAACAAAAATTATGGATGGGGTTTTTGGCTTTATTATTATTGGTAAGTGTGGGAATTTTAGCCGGTTGCGGCTCCTCTTCGGACAAAATCACCATTGGTTCCAAAAATTTTACCGAGAACATGGTCTTGGGAGAAATTTTCTCCCAGTTGATTCAGGACAAAACCGATTTAAAAGTATCGTATAAAGAAAATCTCGGCGGTACCATGGTTTGTTTCGAGGCTCTCAAAAAAGGGGATTTGGACATCTATCCGGAATACACCGGAACGGGTCTGACAGCCCATTTAAAAATGGATGTCCTCAACGATCCGGACCGCGTTTACGCCATTGTCAAAAAGGAATTTGCCGAGCGCTTTAAGATTGAGTGGTTGAATCCCCTCGGTTTAAACAATACTTATGCCGTGGCAGTCAAGGAAAGCTTTGCGGATAAAAACAACATCACCCAAGTAAGCCAGTTGGCTCCCTTATCTTCCAATTTAAAGTTTGGGGCGGAACATGAATTTTTTGACCGCCAGGATGGTTTTGATGGAATGATCCGGGCTTACGGACTTCATTTCAAGGGTGAACCGCTGAAAATGGATGTGGCCTTAAAATACCAGGCCATCGCCGAAGGCAAAATTGATGTCACCGACGCCTTTTCCACCGACGGGCAACTGATCCGCTATCAATTAAAAGTCCTGGAGGACGATAAAAACTTCTTCCCTCCCTATTATGCGGCGCCGCTCATCCGGGAGCAGACACTCAAGAAACATCCGGAGTTGAAAGAAGTTCTCAACCTGCTGGCCGGAAAAATCGATGATGCCGAAATGCAACAAATGAATTATCAAGTGGAATGCGAGAAAAAAGCCATTAAGGATGTGGCCCGCGATTTTCTAGTCCAAAAGGGATTGATTGAGAATTAAAAAAATCAACAAGAGGCTGCTATAAAACCAGAATTGAACTGATTTTATAACAGCCTTTTTTAATTGGGCTGGTGCTCCATTTCTTTGGTTTCCTTCATAAAATGTTTGATTCTTTCTAAAATGCTCATTTCACCGACAACCAAGATGGAATCGCCTTTTTCAAAACCGATATAGGGTCCGGGGGAAAGGATTAAGGTTCCCTTTCTCCGAATGCCAACGATAGTAGCGCCGGTGTTTTGCCAGAATTTAGTGTCGGTAACGGTTTTGCCAATCAGGTGGGAGTCAGGGGCAATCTCGATTTCCAGCGGGGAAATTGGATCGGTATTTTTCAGCCGATCGGCGAAATCAATTATTTTATCTAAGATGGTTTCGACTTCCGTCTCAAGCTGTTGTTTTTGAATTAACAGCTTTTTAACGTCAGCTTTTAGAGAACTAATGGATTCTTTATTTTGAAACCTTTGAATGAAAGCATAAGCGTTCTGTTTTGAATGAATAAAAATACCGCTCCCCTGGCTGGAGATAACCACTTTCATGTCTTCAAGTAAAAATACCGCCCGTCTGATCGTTTCCGGAGAGACATTATACTCCCCGGCCAATGTTGAACGGCCGGATATGCGATCGCCTTCTTTGAATTCACCCTTGGATATTCTTCCTGCTATATCAATTGCGATCTTACGGTATAGCGGAACATCAATATCAATAATTTGCTCCACGGACGTTCCTCCGAAAAAATTTTCCGCGCCAGGTCCATTCCCTGAAATTGGCACGACTTTTATTATACCATTTTTTCAGCAACTCTCCATCTTTGAAAACAAAAAACCCGCTATTTGAAATAACGGGTTTTTCAGATATAACTGTCTCTATAAGCCGAGTTCTGTGAATATTCATTCAAAGAATGAATACACGGTAACCATTTATCTACGGCGGCGGTTGCCCGACGCCTCTAGCGACCAACCCGGGAGAAAAACGGGCCGTTTTATCTCTCCCCTATTTGGTCTTGCTCCGGATGGGGTTTGCCAAGCTAGCCAATTCCTTGACTACTGGTGCGCTCTTACCGCACCTTTTCAGCTCTGGTATCCTCAGTTTTTAAAATAAGAGCATGAGCCCTTATTTGCCTTCAAAGCGTAGAGTGTAAACTCTAACTCTACTAGCTTCGGCGCAGCCGAAGATGCCGATTCCTTTTCTGCGGCACTTTCCGTGGGGTCACCCCCCCTGGACGTTATCCAGCATCCTGCCCTATGGAGCTCGGACTTTCCTCGGACCAAAGGCCCGCGGTCACCCGAGACAGTTATAAAGCTTATATAGTTTAACATGTCGATGCTATTCTGTCAAACTCATTCTTGATTCATCAACGCACATCATGGAATCCTCAGTCTGGAAAGGTTTGATTAATCAAAGCATACCGGAATCGTTTCGAAATTGGGAACACCGGTTGGCTCCCCATTTTTAGGATGAAAATAAACTTCCAAATGGTGGTTAAAAGGTTCAAAAACAATAATTTGCGAAGTCGATCCTTTCCGATACAAATCACCATCTTCCGGCTCATCTCCGGCATGGAAACCCATGATCTTTTTCATTTCCTCACGCGAGACGCGTTTACCGGCGGAGTTGAGCAAGGTAATCATGGAGTTCCACCGCATCGTATTCGAGGGTACGTTGGTAAAATTATCGTGGTTACCCCATAACATAAAAGCGTTCACTGCGGCAACCGAATTCTCAATTCCCCATGGTATACCGGGATTTAGCGTCGAATATTCGTTTCGTAAGGCCCGATGCATATTACTGCCTGTGCCGCTAAAATTATTTTCCAACACCTGGCTTTGGAAAGAATCCGATAAAAAGATCAAATGGTTAAAAGTATAACTTTTTGAGGTATCCACGAGGTAATTGGCAACTCCGGGAATATTATAATTATGTTCCAGAGCATACCTCAAATCCATATCATATGAATGTTTTCCCACTGATGACGAATAATCCACTCCAGTTGGACTATCCAAGGTCGCCCCAAAAACTCCATACTGGTTAAAGGCAGTGACGACTCCGAATAATCCGGCATAACCAATTGAACAGATGGATTGGACCCCGTTTTTATAAATGATGATTGCCTGTATTTGATGAATTTGTCCTTCTCCACCTTCAATCCAATCGAAATTGCGGCCCGTAATGGTATGTCCGGTAGCCGAGCGAGCTCCAAAAACCGATACTGCCGAACACTGGTTCAATCTTAACACATCGCCTAAGGTATTCACAACATAAAGCTCATTAAGGGAAAGATGGCCGTCTCCCACTTGATCGCGATTAGCTCCGGATAGGCGGGAGGCAAATCCTTCGATTTCATCCCGATATTCTCGTGGAATTTGATTTTTGATACCATTGGTTCGATCTAAAAGAAACAAAAAAGTCGACTTCTCCTTACCAATAAAATAAGCCAGGTAGGAATCTAGAATTTGTTCATAGCTGGGAAGCAAATGTAAGATTCCGGTTGCATATTCTTCTCCCATTTGTCTGGGGGATAAACCGCAATTATAATTGATCTCGACTTGAAAATGGGAAGGGGTTTTTTTAATATACACGTTTTTCCCTTTCCATTCTAGAATCTCACATCGGTTTGAAGAAGTGTCAGAACCGTAACCGACAGTCATCGGGATTAGCACGAACAGACCAAACACCAATAAAAAACATAAACCGCTTTTAAGCCTGCTTAATGATTTTTGCATTATTTTCTTCCTTTCAATTTACTTTTACAAAATGATAGCCGGAATAAAATAATTCTTCTGCACCGTTTCTCCGAATTACCCTGAGAGTTTCATGCAGGTTTCGGCCCAACCCCCGGGAAAGCAATTCGTTTTCATTCAGCGGCGTAACCACACTACTGTTCAGTGCTCCCGTCGTATTATCCTGCGTTATACAAATTAGAAAGCCCCGTTCTATTTTTAATTCTGCATAATGAGTAGAACTGTTCTCCGTTTCTCCGATGGTTTGATATTTACCGAGCCGGTTTAACCAAACTTCAGGAATCGGCGCCGTTTTAACCGCTTCACCAAAAATTTCTCTTCCCCCATTGAATTTGGCAATAAGTAGCTTACAACCATTGATAACTTGGGTCATGAATGAAAGCGCGGGTTCATTTTCTTTTAATAAAGGACTAGACCTTGAAACTTGATTTTGGATTGAGAACCATCCGTTTTTATAGGGGACCATCCGGAAGGTGGTACCATTAAGCATCATTTCTAAATTATTATCGGACTGGGTAATTGAAACCAGTCCTGAGCCACCAGCGTAATCACCCGCCAATTGGCGGCATTGTTCCTTTGAAAAAGATTGAACCGGTACGGGAGAATCATTTTGAGGCGATGGTTCGGTAATCCCGGTTTTCACTTCTAAGGCCAATTTGAGTACCTCAGTCGCGATTTCGTTTATACCTCCAGCTGCATTACCCGACACTGAAGTGGAATTTGTCAATACCACCACACCTAATTGTTGCCGGGGAAGAATTTTCAACATGCTGTGGTAAAGAATTAAATCGCCAGCATGATGAGCGACTTGTCCAGCATAATCAAGCTGAGGATCGGATAAAAACCAATTCAGCCCAATTTTCACATCCAGATCCAGCGGAATATTGTTGTTTTGAGGAGTAAGCATCTGCTTTAAGGTTGTAGGCTTCAAGATCTCTTTTTCTTTGTATTTACCCCCTGCAAAAATCATTTTCATGAAATTACCCAGATCATTTACACTCGAATAAAGTCCTCCGGCTGGAATATCTCGCCTATTATCCTCGTTAGCGAGTTCTCCATTATTGTATCCCTTGGAAAGAAATGACTTTAAATCATCCCGCATTTCAAAGGTTGAATGATTCATTTTAAGAGGCCTTAAAATATGTTCATCCATGTAATCATTAAATTTCTCCCCGCTGGTCCGTTCCACAGTCACCCCTAATAATGATGTTGCCAAGTTGGAATAAGCATAGATATAGTTGGGTGGATAGGCGGTATAATCATCTTTAATCGTATCAACCAGGCTTGCAAAGTATGGGGGATTAGGGCCTGCGTCATCCGCGAACCAATCGCCGGGAATTCCCGAGTGATGAGTCATAATTGAACGTATTGTAATCGGACCGGCCTCCGGGTACCTGGTTTTCATGGAGAACTCAGGAATATAAGTCTGTAACGGCCGATCAATTTCAATTTTTTTCTTATCGACAAGTTGCATGATAGCCGTACCTGTAAACAATTTGGATATCGAACCGACCCGAAAAATCGTGTACCCTGTGACCGGAATTTTATGCTCTGCATCCGCATAACCAAAGTTTTCCACCCAAACTGTGCGGTTACCATCTACCAACGCCAAGCTTAAACCGATCATCTGATTCTCTGCCATCTTTATTTGAACAGTCTTAACAATGGTTTCCTTGATCGAATCATAATTTCCCCGGTAAACCACCGGATTTTTAGGCGCTGCCAAAATAATACCGGAGATTGACAGCCATAACAACGCAAGCAACATTAACCTCGGAGACAGGTTTTTTCCCATTTGACAAATCCTTCTTTCATCCCATTCACAATCCGACAAATTCTGATCCAAAAAGTTACTTGCCGGAATTTATGGTAGCAAAATAATTAAAATCTAACGCTAAGGTTTTAATCGTCTTATTCCTCAACCTTTTTAATACGGTTCCAGTAACTTATATTCTGCATTTTCCGTCAGTTCCAAACTGGCGTTTTTGGGGGATCCTCCGTAATAATCGCTAATTTAAAATTCCCCTTCCAGTCGACCCTCCCGAATGTAATATCTCTCCCTTTCATCCGGGTAATAATAGGGCTGGGGGCTTTCCCCACTTTCTTCGATGGCTCGAAATAAAAATTTCCGTGCCCGGAGCGCATGAAAAATCGCGTCCCGATAAACGTGATTCATGTAGAATGTCCGAGCTCTAGTTAGGTAGTCCTGTCCTAAATCGAAAAAATGATTATTTTCTCCTCCGATCTTTTTGGCGTTTTCCAATACTGTCCAGGTACGGGAAATGACATACCAGGCGTCTGCATTTAATTGACGTTCATCCGGTCCATGTTTACCGGGCGGCCCGGGGTGAAAATGTGGCGATGCTGCCACTACACCGAAGAAACAAGCAACAAATGTGATGATTCCTATTAAGCCGACCAGACATTTTTTCATAGACAAACACCTCATATAAATTTTAGGTTAATTAACTTAACTGATTATTAGGGATTTACAATTGAGCAGCTATGTAACTCATCCCATTTTTTTTGAAAAAGTCCCTCGGCCAATTCCGGCCGTAGAAACATCGTTTTGCCATATAAATCGGTGTAGAGCTGAACAGTATAACCTTGAGCTGATAACATACCATTTTCGGCATAAATTTCATAGCTCATATTCATTTTTGCTGCATCAGTCCAATGGCCTATGGTCTTGATGCGGATTAATTCATCATATTGAAGCGGATAATAATGGTCAATGTGAACCCGAACCATCATCATCGCAAATCCATTTTTAATCATATCAAGGTAGCTCAAGCCAAATTTCCGCCCCCATTCATTTCTTCCCTGTTCTAAATATTTAAGATACCAGCCATGCCATACTATCTTCAAAAAATCCACTTCATTAAATTGAACCCTCCAAAAGCATTCAGCAACCAGCGGAGGTTTTTCATCCGGCGGGAAACAATTAACCTCTCTCCTGTTCGGCATTGTGATCATCCTTCAATCTCTTACAAAGTGTATTAAACTAAATCCAATTTCCCATCCCATAAGAATTTTACTGCACTTCGGTAACCACCAAAAATGGATAAACTAACTTGAACCACTAAAATAAAAATGCAGCGCTAGTATATTATAAATTATGTTTTGCCAATTTCTTAATATTCCCGGATCTGGATCCGGTAATTAATCCTCTTACCACCGATAAACTATTCCGGCAGTATAGCCTTTGGTATTGGTTTTATTATTTGCAACATCTATTTTGTCCCACGTATAACCAACATTCATGCCGAATTTATCGGTTACGAGATAATTAAGCTTTGCTTTAGCCATCATATAATCGGCATTGACATCTTTGATGTTATCCCTTTTGTAATTCTTACACGCAACGGCCCAGTCCACATTGCCATCAATGTACATTCTTTCATTAAGAGCCAATTTTGTCTCAAGACCAAGCATGAAGGGTCGATATTCCACATTACCGGTCTCGGAGTCTCCGTTTAAAAAGGCAACTGACCCCACGCAATCAAGTTCAAATTGATCGCTTGTAATAATACCAAAAGCGGATTTAAACCGCCAACCCCCAAGCGTAGCATCCTGGCCGCTGTTGCCTTTGACTAATGAGCGAAAAAAATCCCCGCCGAACTTAGTATGGGGCAGAAAGCTTGGATAAACTTCCATACCGCCTTGAATATCCACCTTAGCATCAGTGTTATTATGAACATATTCAACATAAGAAGTACCTGAAAGCCCATCGGATGCAAATGCATTGGTGGCCAATAAAGAAGTCAGCCCGCAGACCATAATAGCTAAAATAACTACTTTCTTCATCAAAAGATCGCTCCTTTTAAGTTTTCACCAGCGCTGCAAAATTCAAATTTAAGTTCATCAATAAAATCTATTGAATTAGTGCACTATTAATGTAGTGCACTAATGATAGTATAATATTCGAATTATTATGTGTCAAGATATTTTTTGGATCGAATGAGTTTTTAACTCGTCTACCTGAAAAATAAAAAAACCCCTCAAAAGGAGTTTTTCATATTCAACCGCTAATTTATGACATTTACAACAAGGTCATAATTGGACTCTTCGCTCATACAACCAGTTATTAATGAAAAGGAACAATACACCGGCTAAAAACAGCGGTAGAAAAAACCAGAGGCATGGATCGAAACAGTCCTTTCCGGAACGGATCACGAGAATCGGAATCCATTGCTTTAACAAAGGTTTACTACGAATTAAAAACTCATAAATAAACTTTATACTGAGACCAAAAACTATTCCCGAGACTATCCATTGAAAGCGGTTAACCAATTTACCCAGTAAAAAGGCAAACTGTACCATTGTGACCAGGAAAAATACTACGGAGAGTAAAATAAGAACCACTGATAACCCGAAGCGCCAGGCTGTCTGCGCCGGTATTTTAAATCCGGACAACTTTTCATGCCAGTTAAAAAGATAAGCGCCTACCCCTATAGGGGCAAGTGCTAATGAGCCGCAGATAATTCCAATAATTTTGGCGCCCAGGACTTCATACCCTTTTAAAGGCAATGATTTTAAAAGATAAATTGATTTACGAGTCCATTCGTGATGAAGGCCATAAAAAGCCATACCGATCCCCCATAAACCAAGCCAAAAAAATAAGCCCATCGGGATCCCGAATGGGGAATCCCATTTTGCAACTCCCGGGGGAAACCATACAAATCCATCTCGCCGTCCCCGTTCTATAAATAATAAAAAAAGAGCCATGAAAAAAACGGAACTCCAGTGGGAGCCATTCATTTCTTTCTTCCATAATTTCCATAAATTCATAACCGGCACCTTCTCACCCAACCCTGATGGTTATAGTTCAACCTTTTGCTCGTACAACCAACAATTGACAAAAAAAAGCGCAATAGTAGCCAACAGGGAGCCCAGGAAAAACCAAACGTCAATCTTGATATGCATTGTGTTAAACCGGATCACCAGATCCGGAATTCGTTTTAATAACGGAATCCATATCATCCCTATAATATCTAAAAACTTTAAAACAAACAAAAGAGCGGTCACGGAAATGACAAACCGAAACCTGTGAACCAATTGGCCTATTAAAAAAGCAAACTGGACAATCGTAGCGAAATAAATGATAATCGTCAATAAACATAGAATTATTACAAACCCAAAATATACCGCCGTTAGCATTGGCATCTTAAAACAGGCCAGTCTTTCATGCCAGGTCAATAAATAAATCCCCAGCGATAAGGGAATCACCATCAGTACTCCGCTCACAATTCCAGCGAGTTTGGCGCCTAAGACTTGATAACCTTTTATCGGCAAAGATTTTAAAAGAAAAATCGCCTTACTACTCCATTCTTTTTGAAGGGTATAAACGGCCATCCCGATCCCCCATAAAGTCAATACAATAACCGGAGTACCGGGTATTCCAAACGGTGATTCCCAGTCATGAATCAAATGCAACTTATGAATATCATCGGGAACCCATAAGACATTTTTTCTCCTACCAAAAACCAGGTCTACCAATAGAATAAAAAGCGCCATAAAAAAAGCGGAATTCCAGACAAAGCCGTTGAGATCTTTCTTCCATAACTGCCAAAAGTTCATGACGAAAAAACCTTCTCCCAAAGCTGCCTTATAGATAAATTATAATTCATGCGTAGATTTTCAGCAGAATCGTATAAGGCGACCCGCCCGTCCTTGATGAAAGCCACCTCGTCAAAAATGGCTTCGGTTTCTTCAATCTCGTGGGTTGCAATCACCAGGGTCTGTTCTTCCGTATGGTATTGACCTAAAATTGTCTCGACAATCACTGAACGCGACTGGGGATCAACTCCGGACAAAGGTTCATCCAATAATATCAAAGGAACATTCCGCGATAAGGCCAACAACAGTTTTAAACGGGCGTTATATCCTTTGGAAAGATGGCCTACTTTCTCGCCGGGATTGAGCTTGAAGATTTGAAGTAATTGCTCCACGCGTTGTTCTTGCCAATCCTGATAAAACGAGGATACAAAACGGATGGTTTCCGCTACAGTCATCCATTCATAGAGGCAATTTTGCTCCGGTAAAAAAGCCAGCCGGGTTTTTGTTACTGTAGAAGGCTTCTTTCCTTCAATTGCAATACTCCCCGTTGTCGGCTGGGCAATGCCGGCTATCAACTTAAGAAGCGTTGATTTTCCACTGCCGTTTGGTCCTAAAAGCCCCACAATAGTTCCCCGTTTAATCACTAAATTTATACCGCAAATGGCGGGTGTACGATAATATGTTTTATATACATTTTCAATTTCAACAACAGGAAAACTCTTTGCCATCCTGGCCTTCTTTCCAGAACATCACCTTTGTGCTCTATTTCCCATTTTCAAGGCGCTTTCCACCATCTCCCTGATATCTTCGGGAGCAAATCCCAAAGATTTTACATCATTAATAAAGATTTCCAGAGCTTCCTTCGCCATGTCCGTTCGAATACTCTTTAGTAATTCAGGTTCGTTGCAAATGAATGTTCCTTGTCCCCTTAAAGTCTCAACAAGGCGAATCCGCTCCATCTCTTGATAAGCTTTTTGCACAGTATTCGGATTGACCTTAATTTGCTGTGCTAATTCCCGCTGTGAAGGAATCTTCGCACCGGGGGCAAGTTCTCCCCGGACGATCGCTCGTTTGATTTCGTCAATAATCTGTAGATAAATCGGTTTATCCAAGTCAAAATTTAAATTCAAAGGCACTTCCGCTCCTTAGTGCCATTGCGCACTACTAAACTGGTGCACTAGCCGTATTATATTACTTGATTGCATTGATTATCAATGTTTCGTCTTTTTATTCTACCTCATCCGCTTTCCAATCAATCTGTTTTGAGAGATCATCCGTGGCTGAACTTAAGAGTAATATAAAATCCTTCCGCAATTTTCACAGAAAATCAATGCGTCTTCACCCTGCTTCGCTTTACGCAGCAATGAGTCGGACAAACCAACATGACAAGCTCCGCAGCTATCCGTTTTGATCTTGGTAATACCGATCCCGGAATGGGCTTTGGCTATTTTTTGATAACGTTCCAGCCAAGGGAGAGGAATTTGGGGTCTTAATTCATCAAGTTCCATCTCCATTTCACTCAGCTGTAAAGCGACTTCCGCCGATTGCTGTTTCATTTCCCTTTCGATTTCTGCGATTTCCTGTTCACAGGAAGTAAGCCTTTTCCGGAGTTCTTCCTGCTCGGCGCTTTGCTTTTCATCATTTTCCAATAGCTCTAATATCTGGTCTTCAATTTTTCCTTGCTGGATGCGATATTCCTGGGCTTTCTGCTGGACTTGCTCCAGACTCCGCGAACTTACCACGGTGCCGTTATATAACTTATCCTCTTCATGTTGGAGAAGGTCCTGACAGGTTTTTAACTCCAGTTCCAACTTATGTTGGGAGATGGTATTCTGGCGGCGTTGAGCATTGACGGCGGTCAACGCCTTTTCACTTTGTTGATGGAGTGTCCGTAAAGCCGCCAAATTCGGGTTACTCGCCGCCTGAGCCAAACTTTTTTTTAAGGCCAGCGCTTTACTGTCAAGCTCTTGGATTCGATATAAAATCGGTAAATTAGCCATTTAAGCTCCTATTTATAAAGTAATAAACGGTTCATCTTGCAGGGACGTGCTCGGGATAAACTCGCATCCCGGATTATTTCTGAAATAATCACTGAAATAACGAATCATCAAATCCACAAACCCATGCTCGGTAGCCCAATGTCCCGCCACAACAACCGACAACTCACTATCCTTGGCCAATAAAAAATCGTGATAATTCAATTCACCCGTCAAAAAGGCATCAGCTTTTTTTCTCAAAACCTTATTCAAAAGACTGCCGCCGCTGCCCGAACAAATCGCTAAAGTATGAATCATTTTGTCCTGCTCGCCTGTAATTCGAATATCTTTGGCCGATAATTTCTTTTTGGCGAGTAAAGCCAAATCATAAAGTTTCAACGGCTCCTTCAACCTGCCGATCCGCCCCATGCCATGTCTTACCGGACTCTGAAGCGGATAAACGTCAATCACCGGTTCTTCGTAAGGATGGTTGTCATGAACCGCCTCCAAAATCTTCAGTAAACTTTCTTCAGCCACCAGCATTTCCAAACGGATTTCCTCAACCCGGCTTACCTCTCCCGGTTTACCAATAAAAGGTATAGCCTCGTTACATGGCCGGAAAGTACCGCTGCCCCCGACTTCAAATGCACAATCCGCATAGTTGCCTATAACCCCGGCGCCAGCCTTAACCATCACATTTCGAAGGGCTGGAATATATTCTGGCGGCGCAAAAACGACTATTTTGTATAACCTTTGCGAGGATGAATTCATACAGGGATCCAGGAGCTTAATATCGGTCAGTTCAAATCGGTCAGCCAAAAATTGATTTAAGCCGCCCGCTGCCATATCCATATTCGTATGGGCAGCAATTAAAAAAAGTCGATGTTTTATCAATTCTTCCAAACATCGCCCGATAGGAGTATCCAGATTAACTTTTGAAAGGGGTTTAAAAAGTAAAGGATGATGAACCACAAAACCATCAACTTGACAATGAAGTCCCTCCCGTATGACTTGTTCATTCAGATCCAGGGCAATCATAACTCTGGAAACCGGCTGATCAAAGCGGCCAATTTGTAAGCCGACATTATCCCAACTTTCCGCCAAATCCCAAGGCGCGAGCCGGTTAAGCCCCTCCATAATATGCTGTAATTGCGGCATACAGCCCCTCCTACCCATTTGATTCTAATCTAAATATATCTATATTATGGATGAAAAAACCAAAATCCTGCTTTCCATAAAACATTTCGCCTATAAAACAAAAAAAGTGGGGTTTCCCCACTTAACATTTTTTCGATTGGTGGGCCCACTTGGATTCGAACCAAGGACCGATCGGTTATGAGCCGACTGCTCCACCGCTGAGCTATGGGCCCAAAAGTGACATAAAGTATTATACAATGAATCGCTCAAAACATCAAGAAGAATCATTTCCTCAATCCAAGAAATCTTTCAATTTCTTGCTGCGGCTTGGATGCCGCAATTTACGCAGCGCTTTGGCTTCAATTTGCCGAATCCGTTCACGGGTCACGTTAAAAATCTGGCCGACTTCTTCCAAAGTTCGGGCCCGGCCATCATCCAAACCGAAACGCAAGCGTAAAACTTTCTCTTCCCGGGGTGTTAAAGTATTTAAAACCTCTTCCAACTGTTCCTTCAACAAACGGAATGAAGCGGCTTCAGCCGGAGCCGGAGCATCCTGATCTTCGATAAAATCGCCTAAATGACTGTCTTCCTCTTCTCCAATTGGGGTTTCGAGAGAAACAGGTTCCTGGGCGATTTTCATAATTTCCCGAACCCGCTCCGGACTCATTTCCATTTCTACCGCGATTTCCTCAGCGGAAGGTTCACGCCCCAGACTTTGCAATAACTGCCGGGAAACCCGGATTAATTTATTAATAGTCTCGACCATATGTACCGGTATCCGGATGGTTCTGGCCTGATCTGCAATTGCGCGGGTTATTGCCTGACGAATCCACCAGGTCGCATAAGTACTGAATTTATATCCCTTACGATAATCGAACTTTTCAACGGCCTTGATCAGTCCCAGGTTTCCTTCCTGGATCAAATCAAGAAAAAGCATGCCCCGGCCTACATAACGTTTGGCAATGCTCACCACTAACCGCAGGTTTGCCTCAGCAAGCCGCCGTTTTGCCGATTCTTCGCCTTCTTCGACTCTGCGGGCCAAATCAATTTCGTCGGTAGCCGAAAGCAAAGGCACCCGCCCAATTTCCTTCAAATACATCCGAACCGGATCATCAAGGGCAATTCCCTCTGGGATCGTCAGATCAAGTTCTACTTCTTCAGTATCGACTTGGAAAGGTTCTTGTTCTTCAGCTGGTTCTTCACTCTCACTGGTATCCGGCATTATTTCAATACCATTACTGGCAAAGGCCTCATAAATTTCATCAATTTGTTCAGTCGATAAGTCAATTTGCTCAAGAGAATCCATAATCTCGCGGTAAGAAATAATCCCTTTTCTCTTGCCCTTTGCAATCAGTTCCTTAATTCCTTCGATATTTGGCAAGGCCTTTTCTTTAGTCAACTTTAAATTACCATCCTTCCGGGGGTAGGAACTTCATACTTCCATGAATCATATCTATGATTAATCTTCAAATTTGTTTAAACCCGCCCCATCAACTAGATTCCCGCTGAAAATTGGGGGAAATCCTTTTGTAACTTTCTTTTGATCTCGGTAAACTCTTTAGCTTTCATTTTTAGGTTAGCCTCAGACAAGGTTTTACCATTTTCATCCTTTCCTGAGGTAAGTTGTTCAGTTAAACTTTGAACTTGTTCCTGAAGGTGCAGCATTTTCAAACGCTGAATATTACCTCCCAGATCAGCTTGGGACTCTTTGACCTCTTGCTCAGCGATTAATGAGGCCGCAACTTCCTGAAACGAACCTTGAATCTCAGCCAAAATAATCCGAGAGTCTTTATCAAAAGCTCCTACTCGCTCGATTTCCAACAACAAATCCCGCCAAATCTCGAAGCTGAACTCTTCTGCCTTCAATTCTTCTTTAATTCGCTTTAAGTTATCATATTCCTGCAAGGCGAATTGCAAAAGTTCCTTTTCCGTCTCAAAAACAGCCCGTTTTAGAGGTGAAAGCTTATCTGGGTTTATCATGCCCATAGAGAGCCCGATTTTTTCACCTGTTTCTTTAGTATAACTATTATTCCGCTCTCTATCCAGAACCGGAGATTTTTTCCTGTTTTTTTTCACCCAGTCGTCAAAATCCGCAAAAATAGAGACTTCTGAAATTCCCAGTTCACGAGCTAATTGCCGCAAGTAAAATTCTTGGGTAAGCCGGTTGTCAATCAATGCGATTGGAGGCAACATTGCTTGCTGAGCCTGAACCTTCCCCCCCGGCGTACTAATATTATATTGCTGTAAAGCCTGTTTTAGTGTAAAATCCGTGATATCGAGAGCGTTATTGAGTAAAGTATTAAAAGCATCCGCGCCATTTTTTTTAATAAAGGAATCCGGATCATCCTCTGCAGGTAAATCTAATATTTTAATTTTTAACCCTGCCTCCTGAAGAATTGCCATTCCGCGTTCTGTCGCTTTACGCCCGGCGGCATCTCCATCGTAGGCTAATACAACTTCCGAAGTATATTTCTTTATCATCCGGGCTTGTTCCTTGGTTAAGGCGGTGCCTAGCGAAGCCACTGTTTGAGTATATCCGGCTTGATGCGCCTGAATCACGTCCAAGTAACCCTCAACGATAATAGCCTGATTTTTTTTCCGAATGGTTTCTTTCGCAAGGGTCAGTCCAAAAAGGAAACGCCCCTTATGGAAAATTTCAGTTTCCGGTGAATTCAGATATTTGGGATGACTGTTATCAAAAACCCGCCCTCCAAAACCAACAACATTTCCTCTCAAATCAGTGATGGGAAAGATTAAACGATCCCGAAAACGATCATAATAGCCATTTTCTCCCAAACTAAGCAAACCCAGTTTTTCGGCATCCTCAAGGCTTACCCCTTTCTTTCGCAAAATATCCGTTAAACTATGCCACAACGCCGGAGCGTATCCCAGATGAAACCGCTGCCAGCTTTCTGGAGCGATACCCCGGTCCTGTAAATAATTTCTGGCTTGTTTTGCCGAATCAATCTTTACTAGGTACTGATTAAAATATGCAGCAGCCAGTTTATTGATTTTAAATAAACTTTCCCGATGAAGGTCTTCGGTAGAATCCGGATGATAATCCGGCCACGGTATACCGGCGCGTTCCGCCAATATCTTGGCGGCAGCAATAAAATCAATATTCTCCAACTTCATCATGAAATTAAAAACATTACCGCCAACACCGCATCCAAAACAATAAAATAATTGTTTTTCCTGGTTAACATTGAAGGAGGGAGTTTTTTCCCCATGAAAAGGGCATAAACCCACCAGTGACCGGCCGGATTTTCTTAAACTGACATATTCCGAGATCACCGCTACAATATCATTATGCTCTTTAATTTGTTCAAATAATTCCTGCTTTAACCGCTCCATCTTTCTCACCAACTTACAATCTCAAGTCTTCCCTACTCAACCATCAACCAATCACCAATAACTAATAACCATAAAGCCGACAGCCAAATCTTATCTCGATCTCCAACTCTGGGGAACAAATTTTCCTATAAAAGTTTCTGTGGCAAAATGGTCGGTCATTCCAGCAATATAATCAATAATTGCTAAATGGGGATCCTCCCCAGAAAACTTCAGGATATGCCCTGGAATCTCAGAGGGATGTTCCTCAAAATAATCATATAAACAGTGCAGCATTTTATAGACTTTTGCTTCCTCCACTTTCGCTATTGAACCGATATATACCTTCTCAAATAGGAAATACCGTAACTGATCAAAAACGCTCTGAATTTCAGGAGAAAAAGCGATATCTACGGTATCATAACTATTCTCAACAATATCACGGATTAAAACCGTTAGCCTTTTTGAAGCCGTCACTCCAAGGGTTCTGGTTATGAAATCAGGTAAATCCGATATTTGAAGAACCCCTCCGCGGACTGCATCATCCAAATCATGATTCACATAGGCAATGCGATCGGCAAAACGGACTACCCTTCCTTCTGCACTCCATGGCAAATCAGGTCCAGTATGATTTACAATTCCGTCGCGCACTTCCAGGGTGAGATTCAATCCCGGATAATCTCTTTCAGTATCCTCTAACCAATCAACAACTCGTAAACTTTGCTGATTATGAAGGAATCCTTTAGGTGAAAGCCGGTTTAAAGCATCTTCCCCGGCATGGCCAAAAGGGGTATGCCCTAAATCGTGCCCCAAAGCAATCGCTTCCGTTAAATCTTCATTCAATTGCAATAATCTGGCGATAGTCCTGGAAATCTGGGCCACTTCCAAAGCGTGTGTCAAACGGGTACGGTAATGATCGCCTTCTGGAGCTATAAAAACTTGTGTTTTGTGTTTGAGACGACGAAAAGCCTTCGAATGGATAATGCGATCCCGGTCCCGCTGGAAATCCAGGCGTAATGGACATTCAGGCTCTGGATACTTCCGCCCTTTTGTTTCCGCTGATCGTATCGCCCATTTCGATAAATACAAATTCTCGGTTTCAAACAAATGCGCTTTCAAATCCATGGTATTGCTCCTTCTACACAAATACCACTTTGTAAAAAAAAAGCGCTCAGAGCGCTTCTAAACCTTGCGGGGTTAACTTTATCGACTTGGTCTTGCCTTTTTCACCGAGCTGGCCAAGATCCTTACCATTTAGGCTAATGATGAGTCCAGCAGGATTTCCCATTCTGATAATCATTTCCCGCTGTGCAGTCCAGACCTGTTGGGGTTCCGAAGAATCAAAACTCATTCCTTCAGCCCCATATAGGTATTCACCATCGCTTTTTACCTGTACCCAAACCCGTTCTTTAAAAGTAACATTAACAGTGATCGGCGCAATCGGTTTTGGCGTCTCCATCGTGTCGGTTGCGGAGATCTCTTCTTTCGTAACAGCGGCGCCATCCTCTTGATTACCTTGACGAAAAGGGAATAAGAAAAAGCTGGCTACAATTAAGATCCCAATTAATGCTACCACGATTCCCAAATAAAGCCCTTTTAATTGCTCGTCATCCTGAGGCTCCGGGGATTTCACCGCTTTTTCCCGAACAACTACCGGGGTCGGCTCTTGGTGATGCTGTTGTTCCGGTATGGGCTGGTGCTGTTGTTGCTGCTGCTCTAGTTCGGCAGCATTCTTCATCTGGTAATATTTTTGCAAAACCTCTTGTCCGTCCAAGCCAATTGCATTTGCAAAATTCACCAAAAAACCTTTACGGTAAACTTCGCCAGGAATGCCTTCCAAATCGCCACGATCAATTGCTTCCAAGTATCGCATACTGATTTTGGTTGCTTCCTGAATTTCTTTTAAAGAAATACTCTTTTCTTCCCGAACCCGATGAAGGTAGTCACCGATCTCCTTCAAAAAGTTCACCCCCGATTTTGAGTTATTAAATTGTAAATTTTTCTATATTTATTATGAATGATGGACTTTTTTACTATTAAGGATGAAGATTCCATCCGCGAGTTAAACCTTCACACTTTATGCAATAGCTAAATTAGAAAAAATTAAAATTCCAATTGATTACCGTTTTTTGTCAACCCACTAATATATTCTAGTAATTAATTGGAGTTCCTTCCGAAAAAATGAAAATTACTGCTCTTGTTGGTGTTTTTTCATTTCTTCCAATTGCCTGGCAGTGATGTAAACCTCCCGAGGTTTGCTTCCTTCATATGGCCCAATCATTCTTTTCGCTTCCATTAAGTCTACAAGCCTTGCGGCTCTGGTATACCCGACCTTTAAACGTCTTTGAAGCACCGATGCCGATGCAGAGCCGTAATCAATAACAACCCGGACGGCATCCCAAAGCAGCTCATCTTCGGTCTCGACGACAGCTTCTTTTTTATTATCGGGGATATTTAGAAAATGTTCCTGATATTTGGGGCCGCCTTGATTCTTCCAATGTTCAATAACGGCTTCAATTTCTTTTTCAGTAACCAAAGCCCCCTGCACCCGCCGGGGTTTCATGGAACCGATTGGCGAAAATAGCATATCTCCCCTGCCAAGTAAACGTTCGGCTCCGACACTATCCAAAATCGTTCTGGAATCAATCTGTGACGAAACCGCAAAAGCAATCCTGGAAGAAATATTGGCTTTGATTAAACCGGTAATGACATCCACCGAAGGACGCTGGGTTGCCACAACCAAATGGATTCCTGTCGCCCTGGCCATTTGAGCCAAACGGCAAATACAATCTTCGACTTCAACCGGGGCGAGCATCATCAAATCAGCAAGTTCGTCAATGATTACTACGATATAAGGAAGTGTTTCTCCTTCCTTGGCTTGAGAATTATATTTATCCAAATCCCTAACCCTTGCTTCGGCAAACAATTTATAACGACGTTCCATTTCATTGACTACAACCTTTAAAGTGCCCGCCGCCTTTTTGGCTTCCGTTACTACAGGAGCCATTAAGTGAGGAATGCCATTATACATTGATAATTCAACCATCTTAGGGTCAATCATGACAAATTTGACTTCATTAGGATAGGCTTTATATAAAACACTCATAATTAGGGTGTTAATACAAACGCTTTTCCCGGATCCGGTAGCTCCGGCCACCAATAAATGGGGCATTTTGCTTAGATCAGCCAATACGGTTTCCCCGGCAATATCCATTCCCAGGCCTACGCTCAGTCGGCTGGTATTCCAAAATGACTTTGAATCCAATATATCTCTGAAAGTGACAATTTGGGCTTCTAGATTAGGGACTTCAACACCGATAGCCGCTTTTCCAGGAATCGGAGCTTCAAGGCGTAAGCCTTTTGCCGCCAAGGCTAAAGCCAAGTCATCCGCTAAGTTCACAATCCGGCTCACTTTAACGCCGGGAGCCGGTTGGAGGTCATAACGAGTAACGACTGGACCATGATGGGCTTCCAGTACTTTTACTTGAATTCCAAAATTAGCCAAGGTCTGTTCCAGCATGAGCGATTGATCGACAGGTTTAGCAACCTTTTTTTGACGAGCCGCACCAGAAGGGCCCACCAAGTTAATATCGGGGAGTTGATACTCACCGGCTTTCTGGGAAGGCCTAATCTGTGGCTGTACCGATAAATCCTGGGGAGAATCGCTTTTCAAAATCCCCTTTTTTTCATTCTTAGCCTTTTCTTTCTCTTTCAATATATTCTGCAGCGTGTCCATGACTACGCTGGAACGGGACTGCTTTGGCGGCAATGGACTTACCCCGACCTCTTCGTTCTTATTGGAATAGGCCTTACTTTCTATGGGTGGATTAGGGTCATTCTTAAAAGGATTGATCACTGGGTCTACTTGCGGCTGTTTTGGACCTGTTAACGTTTCCCTGTTTGGAATCTCCTGTTCCAAAGGCGCCGGTCGTGCCCGGCGTTTTCCCAAACCCACCAAAAATACAATTAACGGTCGGTCCAGAGCTAATATTGCCAAGATTATCAGCCAAATCGACATGAAAATCCCGGTCCCGAATTTACCAAAAAGCTGCAAAAGTTTTAAGGCCAAAAAATGACCGACAATTCCACCCCCTTGAGCTGCATCCTCCCAACCGGTGGAGGAAATAACCACCCCGCTAAAAAAATGTAATATCAGTAAAGCCCATAAAAATAAAAATATCAAAGTAACAAAATGCTTGCCAAAGCGCACACCCCTGCGCCAAACAAGTAACATCCATCCGACAATGGCCACAAAGACAACGGGAATAATCGCACCGCTATGCCCGAAAACATAAAATAACCCTCTTTTTAAAATTTCGCCGACAAATCCCGCGCCATTAAAATAAATTGCGGTTAAAGATAATAAAGCCAGCCCCAGCAGCAGGACACCAATAATTTCGGTGCGTTGCTCGGCAAAACGGTCATCATTCTCTTGTTCGGTAGACTCTTCTTCTACGTTTTTCGTACCAGCCATTATTCCTCACCTTCTTCGATTACAAGCGTCGCAATATTGGCGGAATGCGCCGAAATACGTTGTAAATTACTCAACATTTCAACATAGGCGACTCCGGAACCCGGCCAACATTTACCTTGATTTAAGCGGTGAATATGATTCTGGCGTAATTCTTCCTCTAATTTATCGATATTACTCTCTCGGTTTTCAATCTGTTTTGCCACTTCCAGATTATTCTCCCGCAATGCTTGACAGGCTCTATTATATAAATCCATAGTTTTTCCGTAAAAAAGTTCGATTTCATTGATGGCAATTTCCGAAAAAGGCAGTTGTTCCTGATTCTTTTTCTCTGCTATCGTTGCAATACTGTTGGCATGGTCCCCCACCCTCTCAATATCGCTGACAATATGCAACAAACCCGCCAAGCGGTGGGATTGAGCCTCAGTAAGAGAATTTTGTGATAAAAGAGCCGAAAGGTAAAAGGTAATCTGTTCCTGCAAATCATCGACAATTGCTTCATTCCGGTAAATATTGTCAAGAAGATGAACTTGTCCTTTTAAAAAAGCCATCCTGGCCGACTTTAGCATCTCTTGTGTAAGGGAAGCCATCTGATTGACTTCATGAGAGGCTAATATCAAGGCTAAAGCCGGACTTTGTAAAGCCCGCCGATCCAAATAAGTGCTTCCGCCCGAACTGATTTTGGCCTTTTCCGCAGTATGGTTCAAAAACTTAAATTTCGATGCCAAAAGGGTAAAAGGAAACCATATCAGAATGACCGACATATTAAATAAGGTATGGGCCATGGCCAGTTGCCAAACATTAAACCAACGGCTGTCGACAAAATTGGGCACAACCCGCCATTGAAACACCGAAGTCTCAACCCATTGGAAAGCGCCATAAATATTTTGATTGATCCAGCCTAAGAAATTAAATACACCAGGCAATAACAACAGCCAAATCAAGGCGGTTATCATATTAAAGGCGAAATGAAGCCAATTCGCCTTGCGGACGATGGGCAGACGATCCAAACCGGTGAGCATATTGATAACTGAAGCTCCGACATTTGCCCCGATAACAATTGCCACTGCGCCGCTTAAAAAGGACGGTTGAAATAAAGCAATTTCAATTCCGATAAATCCCTGGATTAGCGCTACCACAGTATTGCTGCTCCGCAACAAAGCGGCTAAACTTAATCCTAGCAAGAATCCAAGCCAAGGCTTTAAAAATATCTGGGTCATAAACAGAAAAGAACTATGAATGGTTAGTAAATACGCAAAGGCTTGATGGAATATCTCAAATCCCAAGTACATCAAAGCTAAACTGAAAATTGCCTGACCCAAATAATGCCAGTTCCTTTTCCGGCCATAAAAATAAAGCCAATAACCGAAAAATAACATTCCATAGATGGCTACACCCAAATTAATGGACATCAATTGAGCATTAATCGTCATCCCCAAATTAACACCCAACATAATCCATAACGCAGGTAATAATCCCAACAACCCAGCATTCATTAACCCGGAAATCAGTCCAAAGGTTAAAAAATTGCTCTGAAGAGCCGCAGCCATTCCTACCCCGGTAAATATATTTGAAGCAGGACTTCGGCCTTGCTTTTCCAGAATTCCCCGGATTTTCTCTCCGGCCATTTTTTGGACTCCATCTCCGAAGCGGCCGATTGCATATAAAAATAGCCCTAAAGCTCCAATCAGGATCAATATCCCTTCAAATAACGGCAATACGTTTTCCCTCCAATAATAAAACATTGTAGCATTTTATTATTCTGGGATTTTTAAGGAATTCCTTCATCATTCTTAAAGGTTGTCACCATTCCAAAAGATGTAGCCGGCTTATTCAGGCGCTATCCGAAAAGAATTAAACCAATTTATAGAAATTTTGCAAATAAGCGGCATTGGTTATCCAAAATTATCCATTTTGTAACTTGCTTTTAATCTTACATTTGTGTTAATGTTATTTTATGGAATATAGACCGTATCATTTTAGAGAAAGAAGATTACAAAGGTGGACTTAAATCATATTCGGTATCTCGTGGTAGGTTCGGGATTTTTTGGAGCGACCATCGCCGAGAGAATCGCCCGTGACCTAGACCAGCGCGTGGCCGTAATCGAAAAGCGCAACCACATCGGGGGTAATAGCTTTACCTTCTCAAATCCGGAGACTGGTATTGAATGCCACCTTTACGGATCCCATATTTTTCACACCTCGAACGAACGTGTTTGGCGTTATGTTGGTAATTTTTGTAATTTTAACAATTACCGACACCGGGTACTAACGGTATTTCAGAACAAAACATATCCTATGCCCATTAACCTCAATACAATCAATACTTTTTATCAATTGAATCTTAATTCGGATGAAGTGGCTGCTTTTCTGGAGGAAAAACGGGACAATGAGAATTACGAAAATCCTATTAACTTGGAACAAAAGGCAATTTCTCAGATTGGCCGGGATTTATATGAAGCCCTGATTCGAGGCTATAGCCTCAAGCAATGGGGAAAAGACCCAAACACTTTACCCGCGGAAATTATCAATCGTATCCCCGTTCGCTATAATTATCTGGACCAATATTTTAACGATCCTTGGCAGGGAATTCCCCTAGAGGGCTTCGGACATGTAATCGAATCCATGTTGCATCATCCAAATATTGAAGTTTATTTAAACACCGATTTTTTTACCATTCAAGATTTAATCCCGAAAGATTGTCAGATAATCTACAGCGGACCTATCGATCGTTACTTTGATTATCAGTACGGGCATTTGGAATGGCGCTCCCTTTCGTTTGAACAAAAAACAATAAACATACCCGATTTTCAGGGAATCGCTGTTATGAACTACGCCGAATCCAATGTGCCTTATACGCGAATCCACGAGTTTAAACACTTAACACCGGATCGGCCTACAAGCCCGAGCCAGACGATTATTTCCATAGAATATCCAAAAGCTTATACAGCTCAGGATGAGCCTTTCTATCCCGTAAATACTCCGGGCAATCAAAAAATTTATCAGCATTATGCGGAGGCCAGCCGAGAACAACCGCAAGTTATATTTGGAGGCCGCCTGGGAAGTTATCGTTACCTGGATATGGACCGCACCATTGAGAACGCGCTTGATATTTACCAAACCAAAATCAGGGGGTGCCAAAAATGAAAATTAAAGAACTAGCGGTCATTATGCCCATTTATAATGAGGAAAAAGCCATCACCGCCGTATTGGAAAAATGGCATGCCAAGTTATGCCAACTCCAAATTGACTTTGAAATCCATGCATACAATGACGGCTCTAAAGATAAAACCTCTTCAATACTCAATAAAGTGGCAGCCCGTTATCCAAGAATTATCGTTCATCAAAAAAACAATAGCGGGCATGGACCTACTATTTTACAAGGGTATCGCGAAAATTGCAGGGCCGAATGGTTATTCCAAGTCGATTCCGACGATGAATTGGAAGTCGCTGACTTTGATAAGTTGTGGCTTAAACGCTTTGATTACGACTTTTTATTGGGTATCCGGGTGGAGCGGCATAATCCGGTTTCAAGAAAAATCATCACCTGGGGATCAAAACTCGTTGTCCGGTTTTTTTATCACTCCGGAATCCTGGATACGAATACACCTTACAGGCTGATGCGCAGTAAGAAATTTAGGGACCTGTTTTTTAAACTACCGACAGATACTTTTGCCCCTAATGTCATCATTTCGGGATACGCCGCTTTGAAAAAATTCCGAATTTTCCAAACCCCGGTGTATTACCATCAACGTACCACCGGTGAAGTTTCCCTTAAGAAACTAAAACTCCTAAAAGCCGCCGGCCGGTCATTGGGACAAGCCGTCTTCTTTCGTTTTAAACTCTGAGCATCAATTAGCCGACATGATGGTTCCTGGTTGCCATTGGGGGTTTAAATAATCATTGGGATTGGTGCTAATCAGCCGGGTTATCTTATATTGCCCAAACGGGCCGGCTTCTACCATCAAGCTAACGCCCCCTTCGCGCTTGATCTCGATGTCATCCTTTTTTTGCTTTTTGGATTCAGTCTCTTCGGATTCATCTTCTTCAAAGATGTACTCTAGCGGTACAATGGTATAAAACATTATTGAAGGCCTCGTTTCCTGCTTTCAGTATTCAGTTCAATTAACTCATCCAGCTTTTTTAAAGCTTGGTTAATCCCACCCAGCTCATTAATAAGGCCGCAATGGACTGCTTCCTTTCCGATAAGAACTGAGCCGATATCTCGAACTAAATCGCCCGTTCTGAACATTAATTCTTTAAATTTTTCTTCCGGGACTTCGGAATGACTGGCTACAAACTTGATAATCCTGTCCTGCATTTTATCGAGGTATTCGAAGGTCTGCGGAACACCAATCAATAAACCGTTTAACCGTAAAGGATGAATCGTCATGGTAGCTGTCTCCGCAATAAAACTATAATCGGTAGCCACCGCTATCGGAACGCCAATGGAGTGTCCACCACCCAAAACCAATGAAACGGATGGTTTGGAAAGACTTTCGATCATTTCGGCAATTGCCAGTCCGGCCTCAACGTCTCCCCCAACGGTGTTCAGAATTATTAACAAACCTTTAATATTGGGATTTTGCTCTATTGCAACGAGTTGTGGTATAATATGTTCGTATTTTGTTGTCTTATTTTTCCCGGGGAGAATGATGTGGCCTTCAATTTGGCCGACAATAATCATGGTATGTATACTGCTTTCTCCTGATGTTGGCGTATTCAACTGTCCTAGTGATTTAAGATTACTTAACAATAATCTTTGTTTTCTCGGGTTTTGGCGCACGGGTTGTTCAAGCGGTTGTTCATGTGGACTTTCTGCATCTGATTCACCGGATGATTGGCTTTCTGAACCAACGGGAACCGAAAAATCATGCCTTATCGAATCGTTTTTCAAGTCTGCCACCAATTTTTCCCCCTATTTAACCAATCTGAATTAATACTAGTATCCCTAACTCCCCATAATTCATACTCAAGTTGGTTCAAAAGGTATTCGGATTGATTACAAACGGAGCTTGGAATTTAATTTTACTCGCTAACGAATCAAAATGAACTATTTAAATCTAGAAATTTTAAAAAAGAGCTATTTCAATATTTTTCACCGTAAATCTGCTGAATTCCCTAAAAGAGAAATTTGGTTTGGGGGTGTAACCTTTGATGAATGAACGTTTGATTGCCCAAAAATTGATTCAACCCGGAAAGAATGTTCAATTGGAAATCTTAAATGAAAATGGCCAAAAAATAATCTATCGTACTTCCATTTGGAATTCCGAAGGAGATCGTATGGAAGTATTCATACCCGAAAACGATAAAATATTAAAAAATCTGCAGCCGGGCGCAGGCGTTACTATAATATGCCGAAGCGACAATAATGCCTGTGACTATGTCCTTGCGACCCAATTCATCGGGGTGGAGAAGGAACCTCCAGTGATTATTGTCAACCTGCCGGAAGATTTAAAGGCAGAAGTCGGGAGGCATTTTTTTCGGTGTGAAGTCAATTTTCCATTTCAATTTTTCGGTAAAAACGGTAAATATCGGGGAACCGTGGTAAACCTTTCGATCAATGGCCTCTTTGCGGTGATCGATCCCCAGTTGAATCTGGATACCGGGGCCAGCGTGACCTGTCAAATGATATTGCCCGGCAACAGCTCGCCTTCATTATTCGTTGCTAAAATCATGCGAACGATTAAAGACGAAAATTTTCACGGAATTGGTCTTAGTTTTCAACAAATCGACAAAAATATTCAAGACCAAATCACCAAATTTCTGTTTCAACGGCAGAGGGCTATGATGAATCACGGTCAAATCTGTATTGTAAAAAACTCCGGCTAATTCCAATCACCCTGTTTCTTCCCGCTTCATAACTTCATTACTCTTTAGGGTAGTAGACTTCTCCTTCCATAACAGCTTAGAGTAAATCCACCCGGCCGCGCTCCCGGAGTTCTTGAAGCAATTTTTTTACGTTCTGAGCTTGATTCTTAGCGCATACCAACAACACATCTTCAGTTTCCACAATAATCAAGTCCGACACCCCTATCATCGTCACGGGCTTATAGAGGCTATGAATGATGCAGTTATGGGTATCGACCCCCCAAAATTCTCCCTGGCTAACATTTCCGGATTCATCCGGCGGCAGTATTCTTTCCAACGTAGTCCAGCAGCCCAAATCGTCCCAACCATATTCCGAAGGAATAACCATCAGATTGGATGTCTTTTCCAAAATCCCATAATCAAACGAGATTGGCGGTAAAGTAGCATATATTTCGGTTAATTGATTCATTTCATCGGACGCGCCGATAAAAGGGGAAAAATATTGAAGACCCTTATATAGTTCCGGTAAAAAATTTTCCATTTCCAAGGTTAAATTTTTCAATTGCCAAATAAAAATTCCGCCGTTCCATAAACAATTACCGGCCGCCACCAATGTTTCGGCATCTTCCGGATAAGGTTTTTCCCGAAAACCCTTTACCCGATAATAGGGTTTTTTTTGACCCTCAAGGGTACATTCGCCGATGATTTGTCCAAGCTCAATATATCCATAGCCCGTTTCCGGACGGGTCGGTTCCATGCCAAAGATTATCCCGCTTTTTTTCTCCATGCAAACCCTAAACCCGGCGCGCAAAGTATTCCGCATTTTTTCTTCATGACCCACCCTGCAGTCACTTGGTAAAAATGCAATGACAGGATCTTCTTCCGGGTAGTACTTCTGGAGATAAACGGTGGCTAGGCCAATACAAGGCGCGGTATTTTTAGATTGAGGTTCAACGATAATGTTTCGGGAAGGCAAAAAAGGCAACTGTTTTTGTACAGCCGTGGCTTGTTCGCAGTTGGTTACCACATAGATTCGATCCGTCTCGGTAAGCTCTTGAACCCGAGCCACCGACTCCTCTAATAAGGTCTTTTCTCCATCAAAAGATAACAGCTGTTTCGGAAAACTCCGCCTGCTACGAGGCCAAAATCTTTCTCCATAACCGCCAGCCATCAGCACCAAAATTGGATTTGTCATCATTTCCCCTCCATAGCATTTGACAACTCACACGTCACTAATCTATGTCACTTAAGGAGTAATGACTACAAAAATTTGATTTTGCTTCAGTTGATAAGCCACAAGTAACTGCTGCTATAAAGAATAACCGTCAATCAATTATTGATGTTCCCGGGTTTGAAAAACAAACCATTTTCTGGCGATGAAATTCCATAGAAATACCAATATTGTTGCAAAAACTTTGGATAGCAAGTAGTAGAATCGGAAATGCTCGGTAAAAATCCACATTAAAAGGACATTTAAGCCCAGTCCAATTAGGGCAATCACCGTAAAAGCCGCGAATTCAAACAACTTTTTACCCGAAGCGCGTCCTTTGAAAACCCAGTTCATACTTAAATAATTATGTACAATCACACTTACGGTAAAGGAAAGTATCGTCGAAACCAGATAAAATATTTTCGCGTATTCGGTAAACAGATAAAGCAATCCAAAATCGATCAGGGTTGCGATTCCACCAACAAAGATATAACGGAAAAATTGAACCGAAACACTTTCGGTCGGCTCCCAGAAAATTTTTTTGATCATCATGCGCTCCTCGCTGAAACTACGAGTTTTTTAGATATTTTTTTTCTTCACGAAATATTTAGGCCGCCCTTTTGTTTCCATATAGGTCCGGGCTAAATATTCCCCCATGATGCCTAAAAAAATCATTTGCAAACCACTGACCAAGATGATAACCGACATGGTGGATGCCCAACCGGCCACCGGATCACCCCATAACATCTTCCGGAGAATGATTACCAGAAGTAGCAGAAAAGCGAAACCCGAAAATGCCAGCCCAAAAAATGAGACCACCCGAAGGGGAAGGGTTGAAAAAGCGATTATCCCTTCCAGCGCATATTTTAATAGTTTCCAAAAAGACCATTTCGTCTCGCCGGCTACCCGTTCGATATTTTCATAGTCCAGCCATTTGGTTTCATAACCTACCCATCCGAAGATGCCTTTGGAAAACCGGTGATATTCATTAAGCTCTAAAATCGAATCAACCATCTGCCTGGTCATCATTCTGTAATCCCGGGCGCCGTCCACGATATCGGCGTCGGACAATTTATGAATCAGTATGTAAAAAATCCTGGCAAATATACTCCGCAGTATGGGTTCTCCGTTTCGGCTGACCCGGCGGGTCGCTACCGAATCGTATCCTTCTTTTTCAATAGCGTCTATCATTTCCGGCAACAACGCCGGTGGATCCTGTAAGTCTACATCCATAATCACCACCCGATCGCCGGTTGCATATTTCATCCCCGCAAGCATAGCCGCCTCCTTACCAAAGTTTCTGGAAAAAGAGAGATACTTCACCCTTGGGTCTTTACCGGTCAAGGTTTGGATCACTTGTAAAGAATGGTCTTTAGAACCGTCGTTCACAAAAAGAATTTCATGGTCGCAATGGATTTTTTCCAGGACCGATGTGGTTTCCTGATAAAAAAGAGGTATGGCTTCCTGTTCGTTAAAGCAGGGAACAACCAATGAAAGTTTTTCCAAAAGAAGGACCTCCGGGATTCACTTTATTTATTCTTAATTATTCGCTGTTGATTCTTTGTTCATTCGTCATCAGGATGTGTTGTATTGTAAAATTTCATAAAGGGTTTTCCGTAACTAACAGGCATCTTATCCATTAACCATGGAATTTACCTCATCTTTATTTCCCGGGGTTAACAACACCCCCAAATATATAAAAACCATATCGTTGTACTGATACAGTTTAATTATATCATAATTTTTTTAAAACAAAATTAATTTGTGATTATAAATGCAATTTAATTATTAAATTCAGTGTAGGTAACAGAAGAGTTTCTCTCTTTAAGTTTCATCAAATATTGCAATATTGGTAACACGTTGAGTCTAAAGGAATTCCGTCATCCCTTTTTCCTTAACGCTCTAAGCCTGATATGGCATCGCGAGTTGCGGCAACGATTACGTTATCCACATGAATCGTTGCAATTAACTGATCAGTTCCATAAATAATTGAGTTTAGGTTTGTTCTACCTCCAGAGGCCAGAAGCGGGTGCCGCCGCTGCCGGCGAGGATAACGGATACGAGGGGCATGCCTTTTTATCCTGTTTGAATTTAGCTAAACTTCACTCCAAAAATTATAAAAACAATATTTTAATCTCTGCTATATAAATCTCTTGTATATACTTTATCTTCAACATCCTTAATCTCATCCGTCATTCGGTTGGCCACAATGACATCCGTTATATTTTTAAATTCTTCAAGGTCTCTAACAACCCCTGAATTGAAAAAATTATCTTCTTTTAAGGCAGGTTCATAAACTACAACCTCAATACCCTTAGCTTTTATCCGTTTCATAACACCCTGAATCGAGGAATGCCTGAAATTATCGGAATCCGTCTTCATGGTTAACCGATAAATCCCGACTACTTTAGGGTTTCTCTTGAGGATCATCTCTGCAATATGGTCTTTTCTGGTCCGATTCGCATCGACGATGGCTCCCATAATGTTATTGGGAACGTCGGCATAATTGGCCAGTAGTTGCTTGGTATCTTTAGGCAAACAATACCCGCCGTAACCAAAAGACGGATTGTTATAATTGCTTCCGATACGTGGGTCAAGACAAACTCCTTCAATAATATGTTTGGAATTTAAACCTCTTATTTCGGCATAAGTGTCCAACTCATTAAAAAATGCCACTCTCATGGCCAGATAGGTGTTGGCAAACAATTTTATTGCCTCTGCTTCGGTAGAATCAGTAAACAGTACCTGAATATTTTCCTTGATGGCTCCCTCCATCAACAGGTTAGCAAATACCTTTGCTCTTTCCGACTGCTCCCCCACAATAATGCGTGAAGGATATAAATTATCATATAAAGCTTTACCTTCTCTTAAAAATTCCGGTGAAAAAATGATGTTTTCGGTTTCAAACATCTCCCGTACTTTCTTTGTATATCCTACCGGAACAGTAGATTTGATCACCATGACCGCATCCTGATTGATGGATAATACATTGGCAATGACTGCTTCAACTGTCCGGGTATTAAAATAATTTTTATCCGGCTCATAATTGGTTGGTGTAGAGATAATTATATATTCCGCGTCCTTGTAGGCTTTATATGCATCTGTAGTTGCAGTGAGTTGTAAATCTTTATGAGTGAGATATTCTTCTATCTCCGCATCGATAATCGGGGATTTCCTCTGATTAATCAGCGCGACCTTTTCCTCAAGTATATCCAGTGCTATAACTTCATTATGTTGTGCCAATAATACGGCATTTGAAAGTCCGACATAACCGGTTCCAGCTATTGTTATTTTCATGATGAACGCTCCTTTAGGAAATATAAATTATTTTTTCTACAATAAGTCCCGTCTTATACTTTTGTTAATCTTCAATCCCCTTTTTATCAATATAATACCCTTTATACCATTTTTCAAATCTGCTCAAGCCTTCTTCAAGAATGGTGCTGGGTTTAATAGAAAAACTAATCCGAAAAAGCGTTGAAAAAAGCCGATAGCCAGTAGCCAATCGCTAACAGCCATTTTTATTTAAGAACCTCTGCAAAGCATCTTGATAGGATGGAGTCGTTATTCCCAATGAATGAAAACCGTCTTTGGCCAAAATGCTATATTTAGGTCTGGGAGCCGGCCGGGATAATTCTTCTGAGGAAATAGGCTCAACCGTGCAATTTTTACCAGCTTGTTCTACAATCAGGCGGGCAAAATCGAACCAAGAGCAATCTCCCTCATTGGTTCCATGATAAATGCCGTAAGCGTTGGTTTGAATCAGCCGGCTGATTGCCAGCGCCAAATCCGCGGCATAGGTCGGGCAGCCGACTTGGTCATTGACAAACTTAAGAACCTTTCTTTCATCGGCCAATTTTAAAATGGTCCGCACAATATTATTACCCTTATCCCCGAACAACCAGGCTGTTCTGACAATATAAAAACGCTGTAAGTGCATTTTCACGATTTCTTCCCCTTGCCATTTGGTCTTGCCATAGACACTTTGGGGATTACAAAGGTCATATTCCTTATATGGCCGAGTTCCCTTACCATCAAAAACGTAATCCGTCGAAATATAAACCATTGTTGCATTCACAGCCTGACAGGCATTCACCGCATTTTTTGTAGCGATTACGTTAGCAGTATAGGCTTCATCCTGTTTTAATTCACAGTCATCCACTTGGGTTTTGGCAGCGCAATGAATAATTAAATCCGGTTTTACTTCCCTAATATATTCCATGGTATTTTTGAAAGAAATTAAATTATGCTCCGGCAAATCAATAGGATACAACTGATCCTGCGTTAAAGTCTCTTGTAAAGAATTACCCAGTTGCCCCTTGGCGCCGGTAATGACGATTTTCATAGCATAACCTCGTTATTAGTTATTAGTTACTTGTTACTGGTTATTAGTTTGTTGGCTGATTATTGATAGTTTTTTGCGACCAAATGGATGCTTGCGATTCGGATAAGTTATTGATCGTTGGTGAATATTGGCTATTACCAAGTTTCAGGATTTAAATAAATTTTAAGAATATCCTTACATCTTTGACTCTAACCCTTTAAAACACTTTCACCACAATATCTTAATAACTAATAACTGAAAACCAATAACCAGTAACTATTAGCGATTCCCATACATCTTTTCATAATACTTCTGGTACTCCCCGGACTTTATTCTCTCCCACCAAGCACGGTTTTCTAGATACCACCGGATGGTTTCCTGAATCCCAACTTCAAAAGTTATCGTTGGCTCCCAACCCAAAGCGTTTTTGATCTTGGTAGCATCAATGGCATAACGGCGGTCATGACCGGGGCGGTCTTTTACATATTGAATCAAAGATTCCGGTTTGCCGATGGTTTTCAGAATGAGCTTGACGATTTCGATATTGGCATGTTCATTATGGCCGCCGATATTATATACTTCACCGCAGATGCCGTTATGGAAAACGGCGTCAATTCCCCGGCAATGATCTTTCACGTGGAGCCAATCCCTTACATTCAATCCATCGCCATATACCGGCAAAGGCTTATCCTCCAAAGCATTGGAAATCATCAATGGAATTAATTTCTCCGGAAATTGATAGGGACCGTAATTATTGGAGCAGCGGGTAATTAATACCGGTTGGCCGAAAGTGTGAAATGCCGCTCTGACCAATAAATCAGCCCCTGTTTTGCTGGCAGAATACGGACTATTGGGAGCAAGCGGAGTTTCCTCTATGAAATAACCCTCCGGCCCCAGGCTACCGTAAACCTCATCGGTGGAGACTTGTAAATAACGGGGTACTTTGTAGCGGCGCGCCAAATCGAGTAATACTTGGGTACCTAGTATGTTCGTATTAACGAAAACATCCGGATCGGTGATACTGCGGTCCACATGAGACTCGGCCGCCAAATGAATAACACCATCTAGCCCTTCTTGAAATAATGGTTCAAGGGCAGGGCGGTCTGTGATATCGGCTTTGACAAACCGGTAATTCTTTTCGCCTTCGAGCCCCTTCAGATTTTCCAAATTACCGGCATAGGTAAGTTTATCCACATTGATCAACTGATAATCCGGATATTTTTCATGAAGGTGGTATAATAAATTACTACCGATAAAACCGGCGCCGCCGGTGACTAAGATTTTCATATACATCCTCCTTTTATTTGGCTGTTGCCGTTGGAAATTGGTTATTCGTTATTGTTTTTTAGTTATTGGTTATTTGGGTCAAATTATGGGCGTTAGGCTTTAAGATATCATTATAGCAATCAAAAAAACCAATATACCAATAACTGCATTTAACCTAGTAACTAAAGTTACAATCGCTATCCTTCAGCAACGGTGACTTAGTATCCTTCGCCGAAAGCACCGGATCCGTTACACCCCAACAGACCCCGATCTCGGGATCGTCAAAACGGATTCCCCGGTCGTACTCCGGCGCATAGTACTCATCGACTTTATATTGAACTTCACAATTATCAACCAAAGTTACAAAACCATGAGCAAACCCTTTTGGGATGAATAATTGTTTTTTGTTATCAGCCGATAGCTCAACTGCCACCCATTTTCTGTAGTCAGGCGAACCACTTCGGATATCCACCGCCACATCCAGAATAACTCCCCGGGTGCAACGGAGCAGTTTATTCTGAGCCTTGGGATTGTTCTGAAAATGCAACCCTCTTAAGGTTCCTTTGGGGACAGATAGGGAATGGTTATCCTGGACGAACTCAATGTCTATACCCTGCTTACTCAATTTTAAACGGGAGTAAGTCTCCATAAACCAGCCGCGTCCGTCTTCAAATACTTGAGGCTCGATGATTAGAACACCGGGAAGGCTGGTTTCGACAATTTTCATAAATTATTGACTCCTTTACGAAACGAGATTCTGAAAGTATGGATGGTAAAATCGGGACCGCCCTCATTCTATCTTTCTCCCCCGAGGAGAAACGAACTGCGGTTCAGTTTATTCTCTATGCGGTTCATCGTTTTAAAAATCCGCTCGTTGACATCATTTTGCGCTTCCCTGGCGTCAAATAAAGCGCGGATTTTTCCCCCTGATCATTTTCAATACGGACAACGGATGTTCTCACTCGATCCAGATCAGTTTTAACTCGATCGATTATAATAAATATCCTTATTCTCGTTTCATTTAGACCGCTAAAACTATTTGTTTCGTGTTTTCATAATTCATTTTGGCAAAATCGTAAAATTCCCTTGCATCTTCGAGCGTTGGCTTACCACTCGGAAGCACTCCAAATTCATTAGGATAACGGGATTGACTCATAAAAGCCGAGCTCCTTTATTCATTACCTCTCTTGAAAAGGAACTATTCATTTCAATGAATTTCTTATGCATCGGTCGCGTATATACAATTAAATCAACAGGATACTTAATTCTAAAGTCAAGAAGCTGCTGTGAATACTTGAGCCTTAAATTACTTTTATCCTTCCAACTATGAGGCATGTATTCGTCTTTGGTAACAATGTAAAGATCGATGTCACTGTCTTCATCAGGTTCACCATAGGCGTAGCTCCCGAAGAGGACAATCATTTCCGGATCAAGAGGTTTTAACCTTTCAACAATTTCGTTTTCAATTTCTATAGGAAGGCTCACGCATATCACTTCTCCGATTTGATACTTTATTATATCATATTCAAATCGGGTTCATTTTATCGACTATCGGCTACTAGTAAAACGTTCTCTAAATAACTACCCAATGATTGTGAACGTTTTACTTAAGTAGAGCGTATCTTCCCCATTTCTGATTGCCGTTTATTTACGATACGCTCTACTAGCTTTTGACTTTACGGCCATCATTTCAAGCCAAAATTCTTTTTAGCTAATAGCGAATCTTCTGCTCCGCCACCCGTTTTAAATGTTGTCCATAGGGCGACTTGCCATAGCGTTCTGCAGATTCCAAAAGTTCTTCCTTATCAATCCACCCCTGAACATAAGCGATCTCTTCCGGCGCTGAAATCTTGATACCTTGCCGTTTTTCAATGGTCTTAATAAACTCAGCCGCGTCCAAAAGACTTTCCACAGTGCCGGTATCGAGCCAGGCAAAGCCACGGCCTAATAATTTCACATCCAGCCTACCCTGTTCAAGATAAACCCGGTTCAAATCGGTGATTTCCAGTTCCCCCCGGGCGCTGGGTTTGAGGGCTTTCGCGTATTCGACAACTTTCTTATCGTAAAAATACAGACCGGTTATAGCATAATTCGATTTAGGCACTTTCGGTTTTTCTTCCACCGATATAACCTTACCATCCTGATCAAACTCAACGACCCCGAAGCGTTCGGGATCTTCCACATAATAACCGAAAACTGTGGCCCGATCTTGATTGGAAACGGCTTCTTGCAACAATTTACTTAAACCGTTGCCATAAAAAATATTATCACCGAGGATCATGGCGCAGGCATCACCGGCGACAAACTCCTCACCGACAAGGAAAGCCTGAGCTAGTCCGCCGGGATAAGGTTGGACCGCGTAAGAAAGGTTGATACCAAATTGAGCGCCGTCGCCGAGAAGTTTCTGGAAATTCGGTGTGTCGTCGGGGGTGGAGATTACTAGAATATCCTGAATACCGGCAAGCATAAGTACTGATAAGGGATAATAGATCATTGGTTTATCGTAAACTGGCAAAAGCTGTTTACTAGTAACCATGGTTAATGGATATAGACGAGTACCGGCGCCTCCGGCGAGGATGATGGCTTTCATGGAACGTTTACTCCTTTGATTCTCTTATTTAAGGCGGTAAATACATTAATATCAGTCGATCATGGTTTTCGAAACGCTCATCGATATCGTAAAAACCAATGCATCCACTAAATAAAGAGCCCGATGCAGCATTGGTTTTAATCACTTAAAGGTTTTTATGGAATCCAGCAACCATCACCTCTTGATTTCTGAAAAGTCTGGCCGATAAAGAAAACATATTCCAATTTCACTTTATAACACCTTTCATCATCAGGTATGTATTGATTTTGAGAGCATTTTGTCGAAAGAAAAAAATAATCAACTGATTATAACGGAAACTCTTGGCATAATAATAGGCCTCACTCCAAACGCAAAGGTTGTTTATTCATCCAAGTAAGCGTCAGAAACCAAAGGCCTTCAAAAGTCAATCGATTCAATTTACCCGATTTGGTCTTCTTCTTTCATTTGCCCATTTCTCCATGGTTTATATTCCAAAGCGATTTGCCCGAGTTGGGTTAAAATAACAACCCGATCAGCGCCCAAAAGACCCCACAGCTTGTCCAAACGTTCGGTAAGCAAATTATGCTCCATTCCCTGGACCTGGGTGGTAAAGATTCTTTCGTGACGGGTAGTCCGGACTCCTTCTTCGCTGGTCATCAGCTCTTCATACATTTTTTCACCCGGACGCAATCCGGTAAACTCGATCTTAATATCCTTATCCGGCGCAAATCCGGAAAGCCGGATTAATTCCCGGGCCAGATCCACGATTTTAATGGGTTCTCCCATATCGAGGATAAAAATTTCCCCGCCCTGGCCAAGCGCTCCCGCTTGAATCACCAATTGGGAAGCTTCGGGAATGGTCATGAAATAACGGGTAATCTCCGGATCAGTCACAGTAATTGGCCCACCCCGGGCGATTTGGTTCCGGAAAAAGGGAATCACGCTTCCCCTGCTTCCCAAGACATTACCGAAACGGACCGCCATAAATTTGGTCCGGCTGCGGGTGCTTAAATCCTGAATAATCAACTCAGCGACCCTTTTGGTAGCCCCCATGACCGAGCTGGGATTGACCGCTTTATCGGTGGAAATTAGCACAAAACGTTTACACTTATATTCATCGGCAAGTTCGGCTAAATTTTTAGTACCAAAAACATTATTTTTTACGGCTTCATCGGGGGCCAGTTCCATTAAAGGGACGTGCTTATGAGCCGCGGCATGAAACACCACGGTGGGATGATAGGTTTCAAAAACTTGAATCAGTTTGGCCCGATCCCGGATATCGGCAATGATGGATATCTTAGGCAGTTGAGGAAAATTCGCCGTGAGTTCTTGTTCAATTTCAAAAATCGAATTTTCACCCCGTCCTAATAAGAGAAGAACTTCCGGCTGAAATCTAGCGACCTGGCGGCAGATTTCCGAACCAATACTGCCTCCGGCGCCGGTGATTAAGATCCGTTCTTTATTTAAATATTGGGCAATCGCAGCCAAGTCAACCCGTACCGGTTCCCGCCCCAATAAATCTTCAATTTGAACATCCCGAAGCTGTTTCATGGATACGGTGCCCCGGATAATCTCAGTGACCGGGGGAACCATTAAAATATGGGCTGTAGCCTGTTGACACATAGCCAAAATTTCCCGGATATCCTGTCTGGAGGCCGAGGGTAAAGCAATGATAATTTCTTCAATATCATATTGTTGAATCAATCGCGGTATATCTTTGCGGGTTCCCAGGATAGGGATTCCATGAAGTGAATGTCCTTGCTTGCAAGGATCATCATCGATAAAGCCTACCGTTAAATAGTTTGAAGGAAGCTCTTTAAAGATCTCGCGGATAATAATCGAGCCGGCTTCACCAGCGCCAATGATTAACAGCCGTTTCTTGACTGCATTTTTAGCATTGGAGCGGGAAATCACCCATTCCCGACGGAACCGGATCGCAAACCGCCAACCGCCGAGACCTAAAATATTCAATAGCCAATCAATGATCCCAATCGCTTTCGGGGTTGGGAATGGCAGCATATGCAGGCTCTGAGCGCTTAATGCAAAAAACCAAATAATTAAGGTCGAAAGAGTCACCGCTTTTCCCACTAAAAAGAATTCGGGAATGCTGCTGTAGCTCCACAAACTTTGATAAAGCCGGAAAAAAAGGAAAACCCCGATTCGAATTACGGTTACAACCAATGCAATCCGATATGCATGATGAAGATATGTATACGGTATCCGCCCGTCGAAACGCAGTACCAAACTGCCAAACCAAGCCGCATTGACGACGATAATATCAAAAACAACTTGCAGAATATGATTTCGATGAAATCGCAAAGTATTACCTTCTTTTTAAATACAGTGATTGGTTAATAACAAATAACTAAAATCAATTCCCCACAACTTTCCCCGGCCAAAACTTGGAGTTGGCTTCAATAACCCTGCCCGGTTCCACAATACAATCATCACTCAATATCACGCCGGCGCCAATGATGGAACCGTCTTTAAGATAACATTCACTGCCGACCACGCACTCCACCAACCTGGCATCGCGTCCGATCTGGGTATTATGCCAAACAATACTTCCGAAGATGGATGCTCCCTCTTCAATGATGCAATTATCGCCGATAACAGTCTCACCGAACACTTCCACACCATATCCAATATGGCAGTTGCGCCCTATCACGACTTTCGGCCCAAACCTGGCTGTAGGAGCAACAATTGTCCTTTCTCCCACATAAACCGCATTGGGATGCCAGATACCGGGAATATCGATTTTCACCAGGCCTTTTAAGACGTCATAATTGGCCAGCCGGTACTGATTTAAGGTACCGATGTCGCACCAATAACCTTTCATCTTATGGCCGTAAAAAGGGGCGTTCATTTCAACCAGCTTCGGGAATAGTTGCTTCCCGAAATCATAAACGGTATCGGCAGGAATATGTTTAAAAATCTCCGGTTCAAACACATAAACCCCCGTATTGGCCAGTTTGCTGAGAGCCTGGTCCGGTTCGGGCTTTTCCTGAAAAGCCTTGATCCGTCCGTCCTCATCGATAATAACCACGCCAAATTGACGCGGGTCCGGCACTTCTTTAAGGGCAATCGTAGCAATGGCGCCGGTTTGACGGTGACGGGCGAGTAATGCCTCCAAATTAATGTCGGTTAAAGCATCACCGGAAATAATAACGAATGTCTCATCAAGGAAACTCTCTAATTTCTTAACCCCTCCGGCAGTACCCATGAGCTCTTTTTCCTGGGAATATTGCAGCTCCACTCCGAACTGTCGCCCGTCGCCGAAATAAGACTGGATCTTCTCCGGTAAATACCAAACGTTGGCGGCTATTTGCCGAATGTTATTTTTGGCCAACAATTGAATAATATGTTCCATGGCGGGCCGGTTGACCACCGGAACCATCGGTTTAGGAATATTACAGGTCAGCGGCTCCAAGCGTGAACCCACCCCTGCTGCCAATATCATTGCTTTCAAAAGCGTCCCTCCGCTCGATTTTGTTTGAGGATCCGTTAGGAAATTTTAGTTCATATGATCATCTGATCATCATCAAAAGATAAACTTGAAATAACCTTATATTGAGCCCGACAATATCATTTCGAGCCCTGATCGGTTAATCCTGCCAAAAGAAAATATATTTTGAAAATAAATAAAGGGGCTTCTTATAGAAGCGATTTCTGATTTCATTTCTCCAATCCTTTTTTCCATTTCTCCCTTGGATGATTTCATTTCTCCAATCATTTTTTTCATTTCTCCCTTGGATGATTTCATTTCTCCAATCATTTTTTTCATTTCTCCCTTGGATGATTTCATTTCTCCAATCATTTTTTCCGTTTCTCCCTTGGGTGATTTCATTTCTCCAATCCTTTTTTTCATTTCTCCCTTGGGTGATTGCATTTCTCCAATCCTTTTTTTCATTTCTCCCTTGGGTGATTGCATTTCTCGAAACATTTTCTTTACCTATAAAAACCAATCCTTTTCATTCTTATTTATTTTTTGGCCCTCTTGAACCTCATGCCCCTCTTTTCCCTTGTACAAAAGGCAAAAAACTTCGATAGAGTTGAAATAAATAGTTTGAGCTTGATATAATGAGTAAACCAGACACCATTCGTAAAGTTGACAGCCAAAAACTAAAGTGTAAGGCGAATCAAGTTGCCTATTTCACCTAACCCCTCAATCCCCTTCCCTCCTTCAAAAAGCTATCATCTGGGACAGGGAAGGGGAGCCTTTGAGAGTGATAATAAGCCTGCATC
>JAEZCE010000073.1 GCA_023429995.1 Bacillota bacterium
CGAACAACTCTCGATTAATCGGGATGCTTTGGCAAAATGGGAAACGGATCGGGCTTTCCCGGATCTTGACATGATTAAATCCATTGCCGAATTTTTCAATGTCACCACGGATCATTTATTGGGTAGAAACGATAATAGCTTTGAAAATCAAGTAGCAGCGATATTACGGGATAATCAGGGAGTTATGGGTAAAGAGGAAGAAGCTTTTCTGCTCGCGATGATTACGAATTATATTGAGACAATTAAAAGAAAAAAATGACCTATACCTTTATAAGTCATTAATTTTCTTTAAGTTGAGAAGCTTAATTATTCTAAATTCTGAGGGATTTCAATTAACAATGATTTATCAATTTCTGAAGCGTCTACCCTACGGTTATATGTATGTAATAAATTACACAATCCAGTAATCAGCTTATCTTTTTGAAATAAAGATAATTCCTCAATATTTTGACTGACAAACGATTCTATTGATTCTACAGCAATTTGTCCTGGTGTTGTTAATTCAGTATTTTGTCTGGTTGCAGCTAAACAACGATCCGGGACTAATATATATACCCGATATCCTTCGTTCACATTACTTCTACATTTATCATAAAGCGCAGGCATTGGAGCAACTGTCACATGAAATACTGTATCTCCCAAAGAAAAATCGCCTTTGCGCCCCAATTGGTCATCTGCAGTTGAATATGATTCATTACTTACAACAATATTAGGAAAACGCAATTCCAGTTTGGCACCGATTAAATGTTGGGCAACCGGACCTTCTTTGCCGGTTTCCCGGGCAGCGGATAAAAGGCCATGGATAAAAGGCCAAGTCGTTCTTTCCGGATAAAATTTTATTTGAATAGGATTTTCGTTATCCATTGATACTCTCCCTTGAATCTGCTCTATTAAGGCCTATTAGCGGCTTTTGTTGCAAAAAACATTAATCTTATTCATAACGCCGGCAATATCTTTCAGTTCTTCGTTTTTAATCCGTAAAACTATTATCCCAAGTTGATTAATCAAATAAGTTCGAAATTCGTCATATTCCTTTTGGTGTTCATGAATCTTTCCATCCAGTTCAATAACAAGTCCGGCACTATGGCAATAAAAGTCGGCTATAAAAAACCTTACCTGATCATCATCCATAAATTTTATAGGGTATTGCCGGACAAATTTCCATCCATCCAATTTCCGGCCTCGAAGAATTTGCCACAAAATATTTTCCCTGGGTGTTTGATTTTTTCTTAAATCCCGAACCCGCGAAAGAATTGACATTTGAAACTCCTCCAATCCAGTTTCGACTCTCCCCTCCAATTACTTAAGTGCCTGTAGCTGTCTGATTGCTGCTCCCCTCCCTTTGACTGCCGGCATCTTATGATGCCGAAGCTGCTAAATTTTCGTGAAAGGGAGGGGAAGATCGTTTTATTAAGGCTTTTGCTACAAGAAAACCATCAAACAACAATCTTGAATCGGCTCAATCAAAAAAGCTTCACTTTATGCTGCATCCTCCGACCTGCCCCTCCCTTTCACATTCATACAGTACCGACGGTCAAAGGGAGGGGCATGGCTACCGATTGACTCATGCCGATCAGGTCGCTGATGGGGTGAGTCGATTTTTGCCGCTTCGACTCTCCCCTCCCAGTTACTTGGGTGCCTGTAGCTGCCTGATGGCTGCTCCCCTCCCTTTGACTGCCGGCATCTTATGATGCCGAAGCTGCTAAATTTTCGTGAAAGGGAGGGGAAGATCGTTTTATCACGGCTTTTATCACAAAAAACCATCCAAAAACAATCTTGAATCCGCTCAATTAAAAAAGCTTCACTTTATGCTGCTTCCTCCGACCTGCCCCTCCCTTTCACGTTCATATCTCGCCGTCAGTCAAAGGGAGGGGCATAGCTACCAATGAACTCATGCCGCCCAGGTCACTGATGGGGTGAGTCGATCACACCTTGATCCTCTCCACTCCCCTCCCAATCAAGGCCACCCAATAGCCAAACAGAATCCCGTCCATCAATGCCTGGCTGTATATTAATTCATCCTGTCTATTCATCTGTTCCGTTCGGGAGCAATCGAAGCGATCCAACCTTTCTTGGCCGGCCGGAGTTAACTCTTCATTCAGTTGTTTCATGAGTTGTTGCGGTTCTTCCCCGAGTTTCCGGTATTCCGGGTCGTGGAAGACGATTTCGTCGTTGATTTGGTATAGGCGGTCAAGGATGAATTTATGGATGCCGGTGCTTGTATAGTCGATCATGAGGAGGACCTCCTGATTCATAAAGTTAAAAGTTTGAAGGGAAAAGGGTAAATTAACTACTATCTTTGTAATTATGATAAGTTGATTACTTGTAGCTTGTCATGAAGTCTGATAAAATAAATTAAATACACACATTTCAAGCATAATTTCAGTTTATAAAGTTTCCTTTTCGGAAACTTTTTCTGCTTTTATTATAAGTCGACAAAATGGTAACTGTCAAGAACAATTTAGAATTTTCAGGAGGAAAACTTCATGACAGAGAACAAGAAAAATCTTTTAGGAGAAAGAATGATCCTTTTACGGGAAGAAGCCGGATTAACCCAAGAAAAATTGGCAGCGTTATTTAAAACCAAAAAAGCAACGATTAGCCGTTATGAAACCGGGACGAGAGAGCCAAAAATAGATGTATTGATTGAGTTTGCTGATTTTTTTAAAGTCAGTATCGATTATTTGGTGGGAAGGACGGAGAATAGGAAAAGAGCATAATTATAACTTTAATAATGCTTGGTGACGAATATCGTTAAATTTTATTAATATTTAATTCTTCTTTTGTAGGTGCAGCTTGTTCTAGAGTAATTTGAGATCCTTCTTTTTCATCTATACTTTGACCTTTGAAAAATTCAATACTTACAACCCAAGAAGTTTTTAAATATACACCTTTTCCATCGATCTTATAAATCGTATTAAATTCTTCATCTACTCTTTCAGCATCTGCTAATAAAAAGTCCTGATCTGTTTCGTTAGGGTCATAAGTCCATTCAGAAATCCATCCAAGATACTTTGCACCATTTGTTAATGTTACACAGGCCCACTCAGGATCATTATTAACAAATGGCCAAATTGCCAAAGGCTTTACTTTTATAAATTTTAACCATTCAAATTTATCTGCTAAAAGATTCTTTAGTATTCGTAATAAAGCAAAAATTATGGATAACAGAATTAAAATAAATATAGTTCTAATCCTAGGAAATTTAACTCCAAAAGGATATAAATTCCATTTTAACAAGGAATCTACCCAACGTGTAAAAATAAAAAAACAAATACTTAAAGATATACTCCAAGTAAGATGAGTAAAATCTGAAACTTTTTTTCCTGGATATACGGATTTATAAATTTCAGTTGAAATAAATCCTGGAATTACATAAAGAAAAAAGCTAAGTATATCACTAAAACTCATTTTTTATCCTGTTGTTTAAACTGAATAATTTGAGGTTTAGGGCGTTTAGTTTTTGGCTCCACGTTAGAATGAGTTAACATTTCTCCATGGGCTTTTTTATATTCAATCGGTTTTGTTTTATTTTGAGTCACAATAAACCTCCTTAAAATCATTATTTCCCCTGTGATTTGATTGGTGGTTTAGGTGGTGGTGTTGTTGGTTTGGGATTAGAATGTACTATTGACCTTTCAAGATCTCTTTTTAATTGTGCCATTTTTATACACCTCTTATCTTCTTTCACTTTTATTATACCATAGCAAACTTTTAATTTGCAAAATAAGATAAACTCCGACAGTCAAAGAGGCATAGCCGCCAATTGACTTATACTTATGGGGTGAGTCGATCACACCTTGATCTTCTCCATTCCCCGCCCAATCAAGGCCACCCAATAGCCAAAAAGAACCCCGTCCATCAGCGCCTGGCTGTATATTAATTCATCCTGTCTATTCATCTGTTCTGTCCGGGAGCAATCGAAGCGATCCAACCTTTCTTGGCCTGCCGGAGTTAGCTCTTCATTCAGGTGTTTCATGAGTTGTTGCGGTTCTTCCCCCAGTTTCCGGTATTCCGGGTCGTGGAAGACGATTTCGTCATGAATCTGGATTAAGCGCTCGAAGATGAATTGATAAATGCCACCGCTGGTATCGTCGAGCATGTGGAGGACCTCCTGATTCATAAAGTTAAAAGTTTAAAGAGAAAAGGGTAAATCACGTTTTGGAAGTCAATTTCATGGAGTAATTCAAAATTTTGGTTCGCAGTAATATCAAGTTAAACAATATTCACTAACTTGAGGGGATTTCCTTATTATGTTAAAATACAAATACAATGTAAAACACCTACTAAAATACATAGTTAATTTATTTTACCCAAAAGAAACTATTAATTTCAATATTATTTCTAATGTTTTATATACATATTCTATAATAAACTATAGAATATGTCAACGATTGTTATAGAAATTATTTTAATATTTATAGAATTCTTATTCAGAGGTTAAAGAGAGCTTCCAAAGGAGATTTAATAATGGCATTTTCATTTAATCCATTGTGGAAATTACTGATCGATAAAGGGATGACCAAGGAAAAGCTACGAGTTACACTGAAACTTTCTCCCAATACGATGGCTAAAATGAGCAAGGGCGAATACGTTTCAATGGAGGTATTACATAGAATCTGTGAATATTTTGAGGTTCCGGTCGAGGAAGTAATTACGTATATACCGGAGAAAAACAAATAAACGACTTGCCCTAGGTGGAATGCACTCGCATGGTACAACCGATGATACATTGAGTAATGTCGGAGTGTTGCATTTCCATAAGATCCTCCTGACGATTACTCTTTTTCGAGAGACTTCGCGGGGCTAAAACACTGTCTGAACCAGGATTTCACAGATTTTTCAGATTGGACGGATTTATTCACTGCTGTTTAAGTGCCTTCTTCTCTAACATGTCACACTTGAGCTTATTAATTGTTTGTTTAAGATTAATACAGAAAAGAATTTTTAATCTGTGTAATCCGCGCCTTTGAAAAAGGCGATTAATCCTGACTAATCCTGGTCAATCTTGGTGTTGTACATTCTCTTAAACTCCAAACTCTTGGCCCCGAAGTTAATCAATAATCCTACTTCAATATGATACGCTTCAAGATAATTCCGGGCCTGGGCATAGTGGACATCCTCCAGTTGAATCAGTGCTTTTAATTCGACCATCACACAATTTTCCACGAAAAAATCCACCCGTCGGGTACCGATATCCTTGCCCCGGTAATAAATTAACATGGATTTCTCCCGTTCAAAATTCAGTCCTTCAGCTTCCATCTCTAAAGCCAGAGCTCGTTGATAAATGACTTCCTGAAAGCCGTTGCCCAGGGTGGAATGCACTCGCATGGCACAACCGATGATACGCTGGGTGATGTCGGAGTGTTGCATTGCCATAAGGTCCTCCTAAAAAGATTGCTTTTGTAAGAGGCTTCGTAGAGGTCTGAACCAGGATTTCTCGCTTCTTTTCGAGAAGGCGCCGGATTAGGCAGATGGGACGGATTTTAAAATCAGTGCTGGTACTTTTCTTTAACTCCATTTATAGAAAACAGTTAATCAAAAGGAAGAAATCATTTATTCTCAATTCTTCCAACTAATAATTCAATGCTTTCCTTTATTCCTTTCAACTCTTCAATGACTTGTTCTTCAGTCGATTTACCGAAATCCATTCGATTATATAATAGTGATAAATTAATGACTATTGTTTGATAAAATTCTTTTCCGCTTTTATTTTTATATTTTAATATAAATTCAATCGACTGATTTTGATCTTTTAATTGACGATATGGAAGAAAATAAGATTCATATGTTTGATTCGGTGGCAAATATTTAATACCATTTTTTATAAAACCTATATCAGTAGAATTAATTTCTCCAACCAAATTGAAGGTCGGTGCTTTTAAAAAAATTAAATCATAAGCTGGGGTACTCGAAATATTTTCTATAACTAAATTATAAAATCCAGAACGAACCTTTTTTAAATCCAAACATACTTCCGGTACTTCGGATTTCAATCTTGCTTTTATCATTTCTCTGTGCATCAAGGAATTTATAATTACATACACAAGAGTAGCAATAAATAGAAATATTGAAAATATTGCTTGCAATCCTCCGGCATTTTGGTTAAAAAAATTCATTAAATTCACTCCTAAAATTCACACCCATCTATCATACTTGCTTTTCGTTGAAACCCTATAATTTCATCAATTCTTCATCTTCCCGTGGAAATCAATACGCTGGTGAAAAAGTGGAAGTAGAGGCTTTCGTGGCAATTGTTTCAGATTAAAACTCAAATTCTATATAGTTAAAAATATCAAGACACAATTAATTGCAAACCTACTCTACCAGCCGGGCCCTAAATGGCCCGGCCGCAATACGATGAATTCCTAATGTCAATTCTTCTCTAACCATCTAACTTGACATGCCCATATCCGTTTGCCATTCATCCAATTCAACCCAAGATGAATCGTGGACATTCAAGATAATCTGTTCAATCCGACTAATCCTGGTTCATTCCCTTATTTCTCCGTCCATCACCCATAAGCATTCACACCATTCAACCCCAGATCAATCGTGTACCCCCAAAATAATCCGTTAAATCCTGATAATCCTGGTTCAATCCCTTACCCTGCCCATCCCAAAAATCTTTTAATCCGTCCAATCCTGACTAATCCTGGTCCGGTCAACACTCCGAATGCCCGCAGCTCATGCACTTGGCGCACCCTTCCACATACCCGAAGGTGTGCATCCCGCAAACCGGGCAGAGATTGTAGGTAACCTTGCCGTTCTTCCCGTTCCCATGGCCGGATTGGGCTTTGGCCGGAGCCGGTTCAGTGGATGCAGCCAGACCCAGCTCCAGTTGGGCGGAAAGTTCCGACTTGGCCTCATTGTCGGCCATCTTATTCAAATATTCGGTCAAAAACTGGCCGATGGCGTCGGGGACCGAACGCACCCGGTTGGGACCGAATCCCACAAAACGGCTGCCGCCGATGCCGGTCAGTTCATCGGCGATCGTTTCCGGATTAACGCCGCAGCGGAAAGCCAATGAGATTAACCTGGCAATGGCCTCGGTGAAAGCCGAGATATCGCTGCCGGCCTTGCCGATTTGGGCAAAGAGCTCGAAAGGATGGTTATTGTGAAAATTCAGGGTCAGATAAAGGTTACCCTCCGGAGTAAGCCGGGTGTCGGTAACCCCGGTCAGGCTCCTGGGACGTTTAATCGGTTGTAAATGACCCCACTCGCCATAAGAAAAATGGGCCTCGGAAGGCGCCTCCGGAGCGGCAGAGGCCGAGGGGGCGGCAATCCCCTTCTGCATCGGCTGGTTGTCCAAACTGCCGTCGCGGTAAACCGTCAATCCTTTGCAACCCAGTTTGTAAGCTAAATGATAGGCCTCGGCCACTTGTTCCGGTGTGGCGCTGCTGGGGAAATTAATGGTCTTGGAAACCGCGTTATCGGTATGTTTCTGAAAGGCGGCCTGCATCCGGATATGCCATTCGGGATCAACCTCATGAGCGGTCACAAATACCTTTCGCCAATCCTCCGGTATTTCTTCCATCTCCTGAACGCTGCCGTGTTCGGCGATTTTCTCAATCAATTCTTGGCTATAAAATCCCTCCGCCTTGGCGATCTCCTCAAAAATATGGTCGACCTCTACAAATCGGTCGTTATCCATGATCTGGCGGGTAAAGGCCAGCGAAAATAATGGTTCAATTCCGCCGCTGGTATCGCAGATAATGCTGATAGTGCCGGTCGGGGCGATGGTCGTGGTGGTAGCGTTGCGTAATTGCAGACCATTTTTGCAGTCATAAATACTGCCCTTGAAATTAGCGAAAGCGCCGCGGACTTTAGCCAGCTCCATCGAGGCCTTCTTGGACTCGTTATCGATAAACTCCATCACTTTTTCCGCCAAAGCCAGCGCTTCTTCCCCGCAGTAAGATATTTTCAATTTCATCAATAAATCGGCCCAGCCCATGATCCCAAGGCCGATTTTCCGGTTGGACTTGGTGACTTTTTCAATCTCTGCAATGGGGAAGCGGTTGGCTTCGATCACATTGTCCAAAAAGCGCACCGCCAAACGAGTGACCCTGCCGAGTTCGTCCCAATCGATTTCATATGTACCGTTGTCATTCTTCATGACCATTACGGCCAGGTTAAGAGAACCCAAATTGCAGGATTCATAAGGGAGCAACGGCTGCTCCCCGCAGGGATTGGTGCTTTCAATCGCGCCCACCTGCGGGGTAGGATTGGCCTCATTCATCCGGTCAATAAAAATGATCCCCGGTTCGCCGCCGGCCCAGGCCGAAAGGACGATTTTTTCAAATACCTCCCGGGCCGGCAACTTGCCCACCGGTTGTTTGGTGTGGGGATTGATCAAATAATAGGATTCGCCCTTCTCAAGAGCTTCCATAAATACATCGGTAACCGCCACCGATAAATTAAAATTGGTAATCTCGCCTTTCACTTCTTTGGCGGAGATAAATTCCATGATATCGGGATGATCCACCCGCAGGATGCCCATATTGGCGCCGCGTCTTGTGCCGCCCTGTTTGACCGCTTCGGTGCTGGCGTTGAAAACCCGCAAAAAGGATAGGGGTCCGCTGGCCACACCGCCGGTGCTGCCGACCTGATCGTTTTTGGGCCGGAGCCGTGAAAAACTAAATCCGGTGCCGCCGCCGCTCTTATGAATCAGGGCCGCGGTTTTCAAAGATTCAAAAATGCTCTCCATCGAGTCCTCAATGGGCAGCACAAAGCAAGCCGAAAGTTGGCCCAGTTCCCTCCCGGCGTTCATCAGTGTCGGTGAATTGGGCATAAACTTCTTTTGATCCATGATCGCAAAAAAAGATTCTTTCAGTTCCGTCAGTTCATTCTCCGGAGTGTTAAAAGCTGTTGCTTCGATCGCTACGACATGACCGGTAACCCTTTTTAACATATCCTCCGCTGTTTCGATGGGTTTCCCGGCATCCTTCCGAAGATAACGTCGTTCCAAAACAGCTTTTGCATTCGTGGATAACTCCACTTTTCATCCCTCCGTTTATCTAAAAAAACCACTTTGAAAAAAATTCGCCCCGGAAAATACTTTGAAGTCTAAATGATCGTTTCTCCCGCCAAGGCGCGAAGGCGCAGAGAAAAGACAAAACGTTGATCAAAAAAACTCTGCGCCCTGCGCAAAAAAGCTATCTATTGCATTCTTTTTGGTTTTGAATTGCTTTTCCAGACGGCCTCGGGGTGAGCTGGAGGCTGGAGCGCGGAATTCTCCTGAAAATACCTTCATACAGGATTCTAGCTGGAACAGCCGGCCCAAAACCGAATACCACATCTTGTTGGCATTACTATTTTATTACACTATATATTGTTTGTCCAATGAAATAATAGACACCTATGGGATTTTTTTATGGAGAAATCACTGAAAAGCAAAGGATTCCTAACGGAGAAAAACTTTTTTAATTCATTAATTTCCAAATTTATACATCCTACTGTCTCCAATAAAATATACCATATATAGTCACTCCAATAAGTGAGCTTCTATGTATGGTATATTTTCCTCAAGCTTGCGCCTGACCAGGCATTGACTTTTGGGCAATCCCTTAGGCTAGCCTTCAAGTAGATATATTTTTAATGTTGGCTTAGCGAATCGATTTCACTTTGTCCATAAATGCTTTCACTCTCGATTGATCAACCAAATTCTCAAACTTGCCGTCCACCTTAAAAGTTGTGCCGACAATTGCGCCATCGGCCACGGCCAGTTGACGCTCAATATTTTCCAAACGGCAACCGGTATTACAAAGTATTACCGTATCCGGCACAACTTTTTTAACCTGAATCAGAGTCTGAGTATCCGTCTCCACTCCCGCCGTTAAGCCGGAAACGCACAATGCGTCGGGACGGTTGTTAAAAACCGTGGATCGGGCGATGGAACAAATATCCCGGTTTCCCAAATAAGTAGCTGCTTCCGGAACAATATTGAAAAACATTTTGACATCCGGCACACCCAACTCATTCTTATGGCGAATCGTTTGACCGACATTCGTATTCCAAAGGCCGAAATCGCTGGCATAAACACCGGTAATAATCTCACGAATAAATTTAGCCCCTGTCGCCGCCGCCAAATCGATTGAAGCATAGGGATCCCATAAAACATTCACTCCGAAAGGCACTTTGATATCACTCAACAATTGTCCGATTACCCTGGCCATGGCAGCTGTGGTTTCCGTTTTGACTTTGGTCAGATAGGGAAGACTAAACTCATTGGAAAACATTACGGCGTCAACGCCGCCTTCTTGAAGCGCCAAAAGGTCATGCCGGGCAAGTTCAACTACTTTTTCCATGCCGCCTTTCTCATCATAATACGGATCCCCGGGCATGGCCTGAAAATGACACATTGCGATAATCGGTTTATTGACTCCAAACAATTCTTTAATCCATTGCATAACGACAAACCCTCCAATGATGTATTTTTTATAATTCGTGCATAAGACTCTTCGTTTGTTGATAAAGTTCCGAATAATATTTTAGATAAGGCTCATATTGCGCTGTATGAACCGGGTTGGGTATTACTTTTTGGTCAAACCGAATCGATTGACACATCTCTTTTAGGTTTTTAAACGACCCTGTACCCAGGGCTGCCAACAATGCATCTCCATAAGCGGCGCCATAAGCCATTCCGACATATAACTCGGAACCGCAAATATCTGCGACAATCTGAAGCCATTTGGGGTTTTTGGTACCACCTCCCACCGCAACGATCTTCTTCGTGTGGATTCCCATCTCGGAAAATCCTTTGAAATGCTGGGCAATACCGTATCCAACCCCTTCCAAACAAGCATGATAAATATGCTCTTTGGTATGCAATAAGGTTAAACCGAAAATAACGCCGCGGGCCTTGGGATCATTAATGGGCGTCCGCTCGCCGCTGAAGTAGGGTAAGACAATCAACCCATCGGAGCCCACCGGGATATGCTCTATTTTTTTCATCAACAGCTCATAAGCATTGATGCCATTAGTCCGGGCCTGAGCAACCAAATCCTGGGCGAAATTGTCCCGGTACCATCGGGTTAAGGTTCCCGCCGTGGACATGCCCGCGGCAACCATGTGAGTCCCTTTGAACAAATAGGGGCCGGTCCAAAACCTTTTGTCCGCCATCCGATTTGAAACGACATGAATCATGAAGATCGAAGAACCAAACATCAACATCATATCGTCCGGCTCAAAAACCCCGACTCCCGCAGCTTCCGCCGAAGCATCGGCGGTACCGGCGATGACGGGAGTTCCCGGCGCCAGTCCGGTTTCTTGGGCGGCTTTTGCGCTTACCAGGCCCACCGTTTCATCCGTCCATTTGCAAGCCGCCAGTTGATCTTTCCGGCAAAATTCACTTAAATTGGGGAAATCCCAATCGCCATTTTCCATGTCATACATGGGGGTGAAATAAGAAGCCGTATAATGATCAATGACGTATTCTCCCGTTAACTTTGCCACAAGATAGGTTGTACCGGTGATGAACTTTGCCGCTTTTTGATAGATTTCCGGTTCATGATTTTTAAGCCATAAGATTTTGGGCCCGATCGATTGGGTGGTGATCGGATTACCATAGCGGTTTAAAACGAACTCCTCACCCAGTTTTTTGTTGAGATAATCGATTTCATCACTGGCCCGGGTATCCACTCCATAAAGAATTGCTTTTCGCAAAGGGACGCAGTTTTCATCGACCGGGAGACAACAGGGCGCGATTGTGCTGCATCCCACTCCGCGAATGTCTTTGGGATTCACCTGGGCTGATTCGATCAGCCGGCGGGATATTTCGCAAAAATCGCCCCACCAGATCTTCTCTGCATCATGTTCGGCAAAACCGGGTTCCGGGACTTCCATCGTATGTGGGTAAGCCTGGGTGGCGATAATCCTGCCGTTATCCTCCATAAGCAAACCTTTGCTTTCATAAGTACCGATATCAATCCCCATAAAATATTGTCCTGCCAACGGATCACCTTCTTTGCAATCATTTATCCGTCAAACGAAGCGCTTATCAAAACCGGGAAAGATTAAAAGATTCATCAATCCCCCGTACCATTCCATCAATCAATCGGGCCAATTGTTCCAAATCCTTTATATCGCAAACTTCCGTGGGCGTATGGGTATATCTGGCCGGGAAGCCCAGTTCCAGAGCGGCAATACCATTGCCCTCAAGCTGAACATAGGATGAATCGGTAAGAATACCCACCGCGGCAAAACGTTGCAGCGGAATATTGAATTGCCGGGCCGAACGGATAGCCAAATCCACCAGTCCCTTATGGGGAATGGTTCCGTTCAATGTACCGCGGCCATGAAAATTGTACATCATTAATGCCGGACCTTTCCCAAGGAAAACCTCAAACCTGTTTTTTAAGTCGGGGGTATCCCCTGTAAGGACAACATCCAGCGCAATGGCGATGTCCGGTTGACAGGCCCTGGCGGCCAGCGTTGCGCCGCGCAAATTGTATTCTTCCCAAACGGTCCCAACCAGATAAACCGTTGAACGGGGGGTTTCTTTTTGCAATAAACTTGCGATATGAACCAGCGCAGCAACCCCACCGCGATTATCGATGGATGTTCCGGCAACTTTCGTGCCCAGCAATTGCTCAAAATAAGGCTTGTACACCACCGGACAACCGATTTCAATTCCCAAGCTCCGTACCTCATCCGCGGAAGAGGCTCCAATATCGACATACATGGAGGATATAGCATCGACTTTATATTTTTCTTCCGGTGGCGTTACATGGTGCGATTTATTACCAAAGACACCCGGCACATAATTTCCCTCCAAAGTAGAAATCATTACATTGAGGCCGGGGAGAACTTTTTCCGGAATGCCGCCAAGACGTTCAAGTTGAATGAAACCATCCGGATCAATCCTGCGGACAATAAATCCCAATTGATCGATATGGGCATAAATCATTATGGTGGGCGCCTGTTTATCGCTGCCTTCAAACTTGGCAATGGTGTTTCCCACCCGATCAATCCTTACGTCACTAGAATAGCGGCTGAATTCATCCCGGAGATTATACGCCATTTCATTTTCATAGCCTGATAATGCCGGTGTTAACATAAATTTTTTCAATACATCCATGGTATTCATTTGGCATACCTCTTCCCTTTATTTAGTCTGCTGTCATTGCTTAGCGTTCACTCTTTTTTGGGAATGCCGTTTGTTTCCATAATAATTGATAATCATGACAATGATCAGCACTGCGCCCCATACAAATTCCTTGAAAAAATTGCTGAACCGAAGCATATTAAAACCGCTGGATAGAAATTGCAGGGATAAAATGGCCAGAACCAACCCGGCGACCCTTCCAAAGCCCCCGTTGGGATTCACTCCCCCAAGCACTGCAATTAAAATAGCCTGTAAGGTGTAAGAAGTGCCGTAATCGGCCTTTGCGGAATTGGTTCGGGCAATCATGATCAATCCCGCCATTGATGATAAAACTCCGCTGAATATATAAGTTTTAATTAATACGAGCTTGTTATCGATTCCCGAAAAAAGCGAGGCGGTTGGATTGGTTCCAATCATATAAACCTTATAACCATAGGGAGTTTTATTTAAAATAATTACAAAAGCACAAACAATCAGCGCAAAAACCACCAACGGCACCGGAATAAATCCCCAAGAACCATTTCCAATATTTGAAAATTGTTCTGGAAATCCATAAATCGCGGTTCCCTTTGTAATTACTATGGCAATCCCGGTAAAAAGTTGCATCGTCCCAAGCGTTGCCAATATCGGTGTTATCCCTATTTTGGTAATGAACAAACCGTTCAAGAAACCACAGATGATTCCGGTTACTATGGAAACAGCAATCGCCCCAACGATAATCCAAACGATACTTTCATTTGGGCCGCCTTGCGGAATAAACTTTGTCAAGATAAGCGCCGACAAAATGGCCGATAGGTTGGCAATACCAACAATCGAAAGATCAATCCCTCCGGTTAACATCGTAATCATAATCGCCATTGCCAAAATACCATACTCGGGAAATTGAAAGGACATGGAATTAAAATTACTGCTTGTCAGGAATAAATCCGGCTGCAAAATCGCCATCAAAACAAAAATGGCCACCGTAATCAGGAGAAGCCGCAAAAAGCTTCTATCACACGCTACAAAACGGGAAAAAATGTTATTCAAAAAGGTACTCTTCGGGACATCCGGGTTGGATTGTTTGTCTTTATTATTCATTGCAATACCTCCATCGTGGATAATGATCCCTTCAACAAATCTGCTCTCGGCCGGATTCTTTTCCCTTGCTTTGGTAGGCCGGTATTCCCGTTCCCATCAATATCAGCAAGCCTGTCACCACTTGTTGGCAATATGACGGGACTCCCAGTAAAATCAAACTATTATTGATAATGACCACCAAACAAACGCCCAACATTGTCCCAATAATGGTTCCATAGCCGCCGGTAATTCTGGCCCCGCCCAAGACGACCGCCGCTATTACATTTAATTCCGTTCCCACGATATCAAAGGGATTGGCCACTCTGGTCAAGGAGGCCTGAATGATGCCGGCAATGCCGGAAATTAAGCCAACAAAGCTATAAACAAAGAACTGAATGTTTTTGACATTAAAGCCAACTCTTTTCGCAGCTTCAATGTCTCCGCCGATGGCGTAAATGCCTCTGCCGATCATGGTAAACCGAAGGATCAACCACCCTAAAACGATCACCGCGATCAGAAAAAGAATGGAGGAATGTAAGCCGATCATTGTTTTATCCGCTGCCGCAAAGTGAATCAAATTATACTTCGAAAGCCCAATCATGCTCTGGGGAATATCTATGATATATGCCGTACCGATAAAAGCCAGCATGAATCCGCGGTACAAACTTTGGGTGCCTAACGTTACAATCATCGTGGGCAAGCTAAAGTAATAGATCAAAGCCGCGTTAATCAGTCCCAGGAGAATTCCAATCCCCCCCGAAATCAAAAAAACAACGATCAGCGGACTGTCAACGGAAAACAATTCAAGTATTTTACAAGTCACATACATACTGAAAGCGGCTATTGCCGTGAAAGAAACATCAATTCCGCCCGAAATAAGCACGATCAAAACTCCAACTGCAAAAATACCGGTAATCACGCAATTTCTAGCGATATCGAATAAATTGGCAACCGAAAAAAAAGCGGGATTGATGAGTCCGATAAGAAGGGAGAGCCCGACAATTGTTAAGGCAACGAGCGTCTCATTTTTCAGAACGATTTTTTTCATTTTAGCACTTCCTTATAACCGTTTCCGTCATATCGCTTGTTCAATTTCATGCCACAGTACCAACCAGTTTTTGATATAAATCGTTTTCAGTAATTTCATTTCCAAGAAACTCTTCCGTAAGCCGGCCTTGTTTCATGAGCAGAATCCGGTCGCAATTTTGCAAAAGCTCGGGAATGTCATCGGAGATGATCAGCACTCCCATGCCTTGCGCCGCCAATTCTTTTATAATTTGGTGAATATCCGTTTTAGAACCGATGTCAACCCCTACGGTGGGACCATTTAAAATGAGAATTCGCGGATTGGTTTCCAGCCACTTGGCAATCACGACCCGCTGCTGATTTCCTCCGGAAAGGCTTTGAACCGGCAATGCCTGTGAGGGAGTTATGATATTTAATTCTCCCATCCACTTATGGATTTGCTGCTTGATTTTAGCCCCATCGATTGATTTCATTTTGGTGAGTAATTGGTCGATATTGCTGACAATGATATTCTTTCCAATCGACTGCGTTAAAAACAGACCCTCCGTTAACCTGTCTTCCGGAACATAACCTATTTTATAATCCATTGCATCCTGAACACTGTCAATCGCCGCCCGTTCGTTATCGATAAAAATCTCCCCCGAATCCGCCGGTTGAATCCCGAACAAAGCCATTGCCAATTCAGTTCTACCCGAACCCAACAGCCCGGTGATTCCTAAAATTTCACCCGCCGACAATTGAAAGGAAATATCCTTAAATGACCCTTTGCGGGAAAGATGACTTACTTGTAGCAGGTTGGAACCTTCTTCGGATTTTTTTTCGGAACTGCGGCAGCTTTCCGTGATCTGCCGTCCAGTCATGTGATAAACCAACTTCTGCCTGTCAAAATCCCCAGTTTCACCTTCCATTACATTTTCACCATTGCGCAATATCGAGATCCGGTCGGATATTTCTAATACTTCGTTGAGCTTATGACTTACAAACAAAGTTGAGATTCCGCTTTGCCGCAGGTCCTTAATAATGCCGAATAGGGTAACGACCTCTTTATAGGTTAATGCGGTGGTCGGTTCATCCATGATGATCAATCGCGCATTTTGCAGCAAAGCCCTGGCTATTGCGATCAGTTGTTTATTGGCAACCGATAACTCCTCCACTTTCGCATCCAGTTCAATCTGCACATTGATTCTTTCCAGAGCCTGCCGCGCGATTTTATAGACTTCTTTCCAATTGACCCATGACTTATCTGAGGCCAACTGATAATTCAAGGCAATATTCTCTGCTACAGATAAATTGGGAAACACTGAAAAATCTTGATAAATGATCTGAATTCCTTCTTTGATCGAGTCAAGGGGGCGTAATCGATCATAGTGTTTACCATTTAAAAAAATCTCTCCGGCATCCGGCGTATGAACTCCGGCAATAATTTTAATTAAGGTTGACTTTCCGCAACCGTTTTCACCGACCAAACAACAGATTTGACCTTGATCGATTGATAAATTGACATCTTTCAATGCATTAACACCCAAAAATGATTTCGTGATGTTTCTTAAGGACAATATTTTTTCGCCCATTTTCAATTATCCTTCCCTAATTCATTCGGATGGCATATAGCCAAACAGCAGTTAAGCAGAACCAAGGTTTTCGCTTAACTGCTATTTGAGAGACGTTAGAAATTATATTGATTCATATTCGATTTCGTGACATCAACCCATGCTTGGCCATACAACACTTTTCCTTTGAGTGTCAATTTGTCGTAGCCTTTTATGCCTAAATTGACGCCGTTATTAATTTTCTTACCGTCCAGAATCATTACGGCCAATTTATTCATCGCATACCCCGCATCGGCCGGATCCCAAAAACTGATTAAATTGGTCGCGCCGGAATTCAAATATTTGCTGGAAACTGAAACCAAACTAGTCCCGACAACAAATACTTTGCCTTGTAATCCCATTTCTTCAACAGCCAATCCCGAACCCGCCGGATCGATAGCCGAGCTTCCTTGAATTCCCTTTAAATTGGGATATTTTTTAAGTAATTCTTTGGTCTTATTATAAGCTTGGGTCTGGTCATCATTGGATTCTACCTTATCGGTCACCAACTTCATATCCGGATACATCTTTTTTTGACGCGCAATGCCGGCATCAACCCATTCATTGTGGGTTTTGGATGTCAGACTCCCTACAAAAACGGCGTACTCGCCTTTACCACCCATTTGTTTCGCCAGATGATCCATTAAGTGTGCGCCGTAACTTGCGTTATCAAATGCTTCAATATCATAGTTGATATTTTTCATATTGGATGCTTCATGACTGATAACTACGATCCCTTTGTCCATCGCTTTTTTTAAAACCGGCTCCAAAGCTTCGGGGGAAAACGGAACCACACAGATTGCATCAACCCGTTGCGCAATTAAATCCTCAATGATTTGGACTTGAAGCGCGGCATCGGCTTTTGGCGGTCCTTGTTGGAAAGTCGCATATCCCGTATCTTTTCCGAATTTCTTAACTCCTTCTTCCATCCGGTTAAACCATTGCACTCCGCTTAGTTTTACAACCGTGGCGATTGTGTACTTCTTTTTTGCCAAGGCTGTAGATTGCGAATTCATTGGTGCAACCATCACTGACAATATGCCGAATAGAGCAAAAACCAAAAGAAATTTTTTCATCGATGTGTACGCCTCCACGATTAAGTATTAAAGTCACAAAGCCAGCAAAAACAAACCTCCTTTCGTTCGTATTAGAAGTCCAATCCATGCAAATCGGGACTGCATAGATAGAGTTAAATATTTCTCTCTTCGGTATCCACAACGGTGTATGGGATTTCCAACCGCAAAATCCCCTGTAAAATCGAATCATCAACTTTCTGATCGGTCACAATGTGATCAACTTGATCAAGCGAGCATACCTTAGCCAAAGCTAATTTTCCAAATTTCGAATGATCCGCGACTAAAATTACTTCATTGGCAGCCTCAATAATCAATCGTTTAATGGATACTTCCGTAAATGTCGCATTAGTAATTCCTTGTGTAAAGTCGACAGCATCGGCCCCGATAAATGCTTTATTGACTCTGACCTGGCGAAGCAGTTCTTCGGCTATCGGGCCAACCAAAATATTAAAACCGTCCCGTCGAACCCCACCGGTAACAATAACAGTGGTCGAGGGATCATAAATGATGCTGCTGGCTATGAATAAGTCATAAGTGATGATCGTAAGATTTTTGTGAAAAGTGAGGTTCCGGGCAATTTCAAAAGTGGTCGATCCCGAGTCCAAAATGAGGGTTTCGCCATCCGAAATCATGCTGGCCGCCTTAATCCCAATCGCCTGCTTTTCCTCGGAAAGAATAGCCCTTTTTTCGGGGTAAAGACGCTCAAAGGCGGTGCTCGTTTCAGGAAGAACTGCCCCTCCGTGAGTGCGGTCGACAAAACCATCCGTTTCCAGTATGGATAGATCCCGTCTCACCGTGGCCTCGGAAACTCCCAAAACAGCCGCCAATTCTTCGATTCGGCCACTGCCATTTTGTTGAATATGCTCTAAAATCCGTTTTCTTCTTTCTGCCGGCAAAATGGACTCTTGATTATTTTGCGTCATGATTTCCTCCATGGTTGGATTCATTCAATTACCGGGCATTTTAACATGAACCGGTTTAACACATCTGCAATCTTATGATTATAATTTCTGCTGTTTTTTGCAAACTCCTGCAATATTTTAGATAAAATTATCTTTTTTTATTCAAAAAAAGTCATATATGAACATAAACATTTTTTTCCCCTCTTTATCGTATAATGAAATACCAACATGATCATGTATACAGTATTCTTTGGAACTTTGATTAGTATTGTTACATTATGAAATGTTTTGCTTGTTTCTTTGTGGGGGCCTCTTTCCTTTTTGCAATCATTAACCTTTGGGGGGAGACTGTCGGCTGGGAGGGAAGATGTGAGCGCTTTTAAGTACACAAAAAAGCTATCTCAAAAGTAATTTTGGGCGATTAAGAAATACAATATATGATACCAGCATATTCGGTGAAGTTATATATTCCATACTTATGGGATTTTTTTTATGGAGAAATCACTGAAAAACAAAGGATTCCTAACGGGGGAAAACTTTTTCTATTGATTTTCTTCCCTATCTTTCAAAACCGCGAAAGGATTCGCAACCGATATACAGTGGTTGACTATGGGTATGGTTCTTACGGAATCAAAGCTTTCTCCGACTCCGAGCGCAATTTTTTCAAATCAATATCGGACATTTCCGGCCCGGCGACTGAAATTTTTAAAAATGGCAATTTATCGGTAACCACCCTCTTCACCTGTTCCCGGGAAACTTGGCTTAATTTATCATTATAAATAGCTACATCACCGATCCAGCTTTGATCTGAAAAGGTTTGAAATGCCAAATTTTGAACAGCGTACGGCAGCGAATAATAACGCACCATCATTTGCTGGGTCTCTTCTTTCAATATGCGTTCCTCCTCATTTTCCGGTATACCGTTGGCCATTAATTCTTTCATCACTTCAATCGTTTTATGAACAATCTTTGGGCAATCTTCAGGTAAACTCTGGCATGTTACGGTAAGAGTCGGAACAGACAGTTCTTCCAAATACGAATAGGAAACTTCCACAGCACGGCAAAGTCCCGACTTTTCTTTCATTTCTTCAAGCAGTTTATTCTGTAAATACTTTTGAATCAGCATGGTGGTGATACAATCCCTCTGATTCAGTGGCGGTGCTGGAAAACCCATCACAATCGTGGAAACATTATCATGGATTGCGGCATAAATAAAACGTTTGGTACCTTTTGATTCCACAGGAGGAATATTGGGGAATTGAACCGGAGTATGAATATCGCGGCCAAATGGTCTTCCCAAAAATTCATCGGATAATTTTGCAGATGATGCCAAAATTAAATTACTCGGCCGGTAAATTAAACGGAACCAATTATTCACGTCAGTTATCGTCAGGTTACGATAAACGATATGATTTACTTTTAAATAGGGATGGGACACCCCATAAATCAACTCCCGGTAATTTGTTTCAGCAATCAATCGTTCCGGGTGAGGTTCATTCATATGAAAACGTGTAATCCGGTTACACCAGTCATATAACAATAAAGCATCCTGCCTGATTAAAAAATCCAATTCCTTGCAAAAGCTTTCGTAATCTGAACGTAGCACCGTGAAATTAAAAAAAGAAAATTCAGCAGCCGTGTGATACTGGATATCAATAGCCGAACTGTTTTTCAAAAGATAATAGAAAAGTTCATTGGTCAGATCGGTTAATCCAGCTTTCCCTTCCGGATCAGAAGTATAACCGGTTTTTAAAATCACTGTCAAGTAAGAAGCCGGTTCCGTATCAACCATCGGACTATTATATTGAGCAAAAATAAAACCATTCCGGCGTATTGGGTCGGTTTGGGCAGCAAGCCTCGGCTGGGGAAATATTATAAACATCAAGAGTAATCCCACAACAAGTGGGATTACGATAAACCTTTTTCTGCTTTTTTCCATGGGTTCTCAACTCTTTCTACAGCGCATTAATAATAATCGTATGGTATCTCTTGCCAATCAAATATTTTTCCGTAAATGCCTTGAAATCTTTAACCGATAGCCTTTGGATCGCAGAGGCATCCCGGCTGGAAATCGCGGTTTTATCGAAGAGAACTTTATCATAATATTCATTCAAACGATAAGAATCTTGTTGCACGATCTCAAAAAATTTATCATAACTTTTTACCAATAGTTTTTGAAAGGCGCTTAAATTGGTAGAACCGAGGTATTTAAAATACCGTTCCAAATTTTTATGGTGCCATTGTTCAATTTGAGCCGAATATTTGGCGAGACAATCCCGGTATTGGAATGTTAAATAATAATGGCTGCCTAAATTCAATAAATAAATCTGATAATCCAGTGGACGGTCATTCTCATAATCGTATTGGCGTCCTTGATAATTCAAAATAATGGGGAGCGTCTTTGCGACTAAGAGTTCTTTCCCGGTTAACTCCGGAAGATCGAATCCAACCAACATTTGATATTTTTCTCCCTGTAAATAATCATCGAGTACCGTATCCCCAAGAGCATCCCTCAGCGGAAACTCCGGTTGATCCCTATTGGGTTTGGAATTTGGAGCCGGTCCATCTGAAAAAAAATTCATTACTTCAGATGGTTTAAAAGGGCCGGTGATGATAACCGTGCGAAGAGCCGCGCGGTAATACCGTTGATGATAACTTACAAGATCCGAGCGACTAATGTTGCCTAAGGATTGTTGAAATTGTTTTTCGGACAATTCATTAAGATATAAAAAAAGTGAATCACTCTTATTGCTCATTGCTTTTTCAATGGTTACAACCTTTTTCTCCAAAGTGATTGATTGCTCTGACAATTCGGGCTCCATGATGCAATCCGAGTATGCCTTTAAAGAAGGCATTAATTCATCGGGAAGAGATTCCAACCAATATTCAGTACGATTGGGCGCTGTAAAACTGCCATAGCGGCCACCCTTATCATGAATAAGACTGCGGAAATCAGCAGGTTTCATCCGCTGATTTCCCCGGTAAATTAGATACTCCAATAAGTGAGAGATGCCCCGCAACAGATGGGGTTCGGTTAAGTATCCTGCCGGAAAAACAATGCGGACAGTTACCGTTTTTCCATTCGGTACTGCCCGATATATGAAACGTGTACCATTGACGAGAGTTTTCGATGAATAATCCAGATTTGCAGCAAAACATGGATTTTGAAGCAATGACAAAAATATCAAACATGCGATTAACAAACCTCTCCCCTTAACCACCATCAGCGTTTCCCCTCCAAAATTACTTTTTCCGGGAGAAATTGAAAATCCAGTCTGTAGCGAACTTTTTTAAGTTTAAAGATAACTCCTTTATTGAGCGCCTTACCTTCACCGGGGCCAAAATTCAAATCATGATTTGAATCCATAAAAACCATATCTTCCGGATCGTTATAAACACCATTATCGTTGGTATCTACCAAAGCGATCCTCAATTCTTCCCCGTTGTCTTCAACCGAACCGGTTAGCCAGGTTCTGCTCCTTAAGAAGAAATAATCCCCGTGTCCTTCCCGGGAAACGATTAAAAACGGCAAATCATATTGAAAAGTTATTTTAACAGTTTGGCCCTTAACGGAATCGGCGAGCTGAACTTCTAGCGGCTCGGGTGAAAAATAAACGTTAATCCCTGGGTATTGATCGCTTTTAAAGATCGGATAAGACTTTTCCTCTGAAAAATCTCCATCAGCGTCCGAATCGACCCATAAAGTTTTCTCCTTACCCTCGAAATCAACTAAAACTCCATAGTTTTGAACCGGGAAACCCAGTTTCACTTCTCCATAATATAAAACCAAGGCTTCTGTTTTTGGCGGTAGAGAAATTTGTTGACTGTTGACGATTTTCACTAACTTCAAGCGGTATTCGTTTCCCAATTTATGCTCTTGGGGGCGCGTAAATACTGGAGTATCTCTATTGACAACTTGCAGGTTTAATTCGATAAATGTTTCCTCCGCGTAAGCGGGGACCAGCAAGAAAAATAACAGCAAAAATAGTAACCAATAATTGTTTTTCATTGTAAATTAAATACCTCCACCCATTATTTTAAGACATTATATAAAAAACAGAAAAATCCTGCAGGATATGCAATAATTTCAGCGAATTTTCGAACATATTTGGTAAATACGCAAAGGGAGATTATTGCTGATGAAAAGAATAAAAATAATAATTCTCGCACTAGTGGCAGTTATTGCATTTTTCGGTTCCGTTGTTTACGGACGCGAATATTTTTTATACGATGCGGAAAGAGGCAAAATACTTTATATGGGTGACCATGATACCGCGTTCACTGAAAAAATGAATTTTGAAAAAAACCCCCACTTAATCATGAAAACAGCTGATCCCAATAAATATTTAGCTATATATGCTCCCGAAGATAATTCCAAATCACAAGGTGAAAAAACAGAAAGCAATGCCGGACAATTAATCATTTTTAATATAGCCACCGGCAGAACCGAAGATTTAGTTGACTTGGGATTTTGGCCTTTTAGATGGACGTATACAAAAGACCATCAACATTTTTTTATCACATACAAACCAACCCCCGATGCTAAATCAATGGAGATGCTCCATTATGATGTTGAGAAAGGAACATCGGAAAAATTAAGCGATTTTGCTGTTGAAATCAGCAATTTAGCTCTCTCCACCGATGAGCGCAAACTTTATGCGGTGACCGAAAGGCCGGTCAAAAGTAAAAAAGCCAAAACATTCTCGGATATATTAACCATAACCTATTCTCCCTTGACCATACAAAATACACTCTCTACTGATAAAAAAATACAGGCCTTATATGTTTTAAGTCCTGAACGAATTGCTTTAGCTAACTTGGATTTGGATCACAAGGCAAAAACAGTGTCAATCATTAATACTCAGGATAATACAATAGTACAAGAGCAAAAGCTCAAATTGATTTATACTTTGACAAGTTGGTTTGAAAAGGAACGGCTATTAATTGTTGCAGGATTTGAGACGAAAAGTAACGGTTTCGGTTTGACCGGTCGGGGACAATTCTGTAAAGTTTCTATCGACGGAATACAATTCATCGAACCATCCAAACCTTGGATTGACTTTGAATACATTCCTGAAAGAGATTGTCTTTATATATTATCGGAATACAATATAGAAGCAATTGATTTTAAAAATTCTACTACCCATAAATGCAGTACAGGATATAATATTTACCATGATTCCTTTTATAAAATTTATCATTTACCTGACTCTAATCTAGCTGCGATTTATTGTTTTCAAAACAGTGAAGTCAAATTCTATGATTTAGTCGAAAATAAAATAATTAAAACCGTTAATTGCGGCCGTTCCGGAGCTAAATTTTTGCTCTCGTTTTTCAATGTAGAATCCAAAACCGTTATTACCACCAATCATGATAAAACAAAATATTTTGTTTTAAATAGAGCCACTAAAGATATTACCGTGCTTGATCAAGATTTTACTAAGTCTAATTTTATAATTCCTTCAGAACCGCCTATCGGTATGTATCAAATTAAAAAACCGGCATTCGTAACATTGGTAACTACCGGAAAACAAATTTACAAATTAAATGAAGCAACATCTGAGCTTGAGTCTATCTATGAATTCAAACAAGAAACAAAAGAAACCTATTTGTATGAAGACGAAAACCGAATGATTCTCCTTTCGGATAAAGAACTATTGGTACTAAACTCAGAAACCTTAAAAATCGAAAACCAATTTTACTTATACGGTGATCCCAATGAAAAGTATACCAAGGTTCAGCCGGGAGCATTGCGATACTCCTTTATCCGGGCATTATAAAAAAGGCGAGGGTTAAATTAGCCCCCGCCTTTTTTCCTTCCCGATCATTTAGCTCAACTCAATCGCCTTGAACGGACACTTCTGCATACAGACGCCGCATTTAACGCATTTTTTACTGTCGATGACGTGAGTCTTTTTGGTTTCGCCAGTAATCGCTGAAGCCGGGCAATTTTTAGCGCAGATCGAACATCCGCGACAAAGATCGGGTTTGACCTTATACGATAACAGAGCCTTACATACTCCGGCCGGACAATGCTTATCATAAATATGGGCTTCATATTCGTCCCGGAAATACTTCATGGTGGATAATACCGGCTGCGGAGCTGACTGGCCCAAACCGCATAAAGCAGTGCTGCTGATATGTTTGGCCAAGGTCTCCAAGGCTTCCAAATCGCTGGGGACTCCTTTTCCCTCCGTAATCCTGGTCAAAATCTCCAACATCCGTTTGGTCCCTATCCGGCAAGGCGTACATTTCCCGCAGGACTCATCCTGGGTGAAGTCCAAAAAAAACCGGGCGACATCAACCATACACGTATCTTCATCCATAACAATCAAACCACCGGAACCCATCATCGAACCGACGGCTTTTAACGATTCATAATCCATGGGCAAATCCAAATGTTCGGTCGTTAAACAGCCGCCGGATGGCCCACCGGTCTGGGCCGCTTTAAATTTTTTGCCGCCAGGGATTCCCCCGCCCAAATCAAAGATGATTTCTCGTAACTTCGTTCCAATGGGAACCTCCACCAAACCGGTATTTTTAATCTTTCCGGCAATGGCAAACACCTTGGTGCCTTTGCTCTTTTCCGTGCCGATCCCGGCAAACCACTGGGCGCCTCTCAAAATGATCGGCGCAATATTGGCATACGTTTCCACATTATTAATCAATGTCGGTTTCCCCCAAACACCTTTAACTGCCGGAAATGGCGGCTTGGGACTGGGTTCGCCCCTTTTTCCTTCAATCGAAGCAATCAAGGCCGTTTCTTCCCCGCATACAAAGGCTCCGGCGCCGACCCGGATTTCCATATCAAAATCAAACCCGCTATGAAAGATATTTTTTCCCAACGCCCCAAATTCACGGGCCTTGGTGATAGCACGGCCAAGCCGATCGACTGCTAAAGGATATTCCGCCCGCACATAAACATACCCCTGTTTAGAGCCTATGGTATATCCGGCAATTGCCATGGCCTCGATGATCGCATGAGGATCTCCTTCCAAAACGCTTCGGTCCATAAAAGCGCCCGGATCGCCTTCATCGGCGTTACAAACCACATATTTCTCATCACCGGACGCTTTCATCGTCAATTCCCACTTGACACCGGTTGGAAACCCGGCCCCGCCACGGCCCCTCAAACCGGAACGTTTTACGATATCCACCACATCTTCCGGCTTAAAGGAAGTCAACACTTTACCCAGGGCGGCATAACCGTCCCGGGCTACGTAATCCTCGATGACTTCCGGATTGATAGTTCCAACGTTGCGCAAAGCAATCCGCAACTGTTTATTGAAAAACGGTATATCTTGATAATGCGTGATTGTTTTACCGGTGCTATCCTTATGCAAAAGTCGCTCCACCGGTTGATTTTCCACTAAATGTTCCTCAACAATTCCTTTAACATCCTGTGCCTTAACCCGTTCATAAAACACTCCTTCGGGGTAAACCACAATCACCGGTCCTAAATCGCAACTGCCGATGCACCCGGTTTGGATGACTTTAATTTCATTATCCAGGCGATGACTTTGAAGTTCGCTAATGAGGTTCCGCTCAACCTCTTTGCAACCGGACGAAATACAGCCAGCCCCGGCACAGACTAAAACATGTCTGCGATACGATTCCATCAATGAATCCCCCCAATATTCGCTGTACAGTTTTAAAGTATCAAAACAAAACTTCCAAAACTTTAATAACCATAACCTAAACCAAGGTTTATTCAGGAAACACCAATTTGAGAGTGTGTTCGTTCTAGATGCAATCAAAAAATCCACACGATACGTTGTACTAGTCAAAACCTTGCGCGTGTGTAGTATCAAACGGAGCTGTATTTCATGAAGGAAGAGGTAAATCTTAAGCCATCCACAAAAGCGTTACCAAATCATGATGAACTGCGATTTAAAATCTTACTCCTCTTTCAGATCCCGTTTTGGAGGAGTCGCTTGTTCATTTTTTCACAAACCAAATGATCAAATAAATGCTAAATTCATTTTAAATTGCTATTCCGGTATTTGTTTAAGATATCGGGAATTTTATCAGGAGTTAATCGTCCATAAACATCTTCTCCGATTGTAATGACAGGGGCGAGTCCGCAGGCGCCCAAACACCGGGTCACCGTCAAAGTGAATAAACCATCCTTACTGGTATCATCAATTTCTACCCCTAACTCAGTTTGAATTGCTTTTAAAATGTCGGCCGCACCCTTAACGTAGCAAGCGGTTCCCATACAAACACCGATGGTATTTTCCCCACGGGGTTTGGTAGAAAACAATGAGTAAAACGTAATGACTCCATAAACCTCGGACAAAGGAATTCCCAAACCTTCCGCGACCAACTCCTGAACATCCTCTGCCAAATAACCAAACAATTCCTGTGCTTGGTGCAGAACCGGAATTAAAGCCCCCGGCTTTCCTTGGTGCTCGGCGATGATCTTTTGAAGCCGCTCATAACGCGGATCGGACTCATTAGAAGCGCATGAACAAGATCTACAAGCTTCACCCATATTTTATCCTCCCATCTTTTTGACCTATTTTGATAACAGCAGACCAATGATTGCAATGTATCCGCTGCCTATCATTTTCATGGCTTAAATAAAAACAGAGTATCAAATCTACGGTGAATCCATATAACTCCAACATAACATTATTTACTTTGTTTGGCAAGTAGATCCAATTAAAAAGCCGTACCCATTTCGATCCCTAGAAAAAATAAAAAAAATAACTAGCCTATTGATGACGCTGTGCTAAACAAAATAGGCCGGTTATTTTCCACAAAAATGTCGGATTCCAGAATTTCCTCGAATAGACCTAGGGCAGCGATTCTTCCATTGATTTAATTTTGATCAACACTTACTTTATAACCCTTGCCGGTAAGCTCGGTTTTTACGCGATCAGCGTTAACTTTAGCGGCGAAAGCTCCCACCTGCACGGAAAATGGAGGTTTATTGCCCACATAGACGGGATAGCCCAGGGAATGAAGTTGTTGAGAAGCAGCCAAAGCTTCATTATGATTTGCATAAGGACCGACCCGCACTTTGAATTTCACATTCACCACCGAAACCCCCGGGTTCACTACCGGGGTTTGTACCGGTTTATTGACTGTCGTCGCGCCCGCAGTCTGCTTATCGGGCAAAGAGTGAGTCGGCTTCGACGATTCGGTTTCATCAATAATCCTCACGTTATCGGCATTCGTGTTGATGTCGGGCTTACTGCTGGTTGATGATACATCAGTCGATAAATCGGTGGTCTGTAATGAATTATCTGTGTTTACCGGAGTGCCCGGTTGATCTTTAACCCAGCCTTCAAAAAGTAAACCGAAGACTACGCCTAATGATATGGCCAAAAAGGAGAAAAAAACCAAACCGGCTGTTTTGGACAACAAATTTGAAAACGATTTAGCCCCTTTACTTTTCTGTTCCATTAATACACCCCCTAAAAATCATGCCCACTTCTATCTCAATAAAGGATACTACCAAAATGAAAAAATATTCCTGTAAAATTCCATAGCCCGATATAAAAATGATCAATCGAAAAAACCGGGAATGAAAATACTCCACATCTTTCTTATTCCTTATTCGCCATCAACCTAGCGTTCTCCTGTAACTCCTGACTTGCTGAGAGCGATTGGTGAATTCCCTATTAATTTTAAAGAACTTTAAGACAGCCCCACGGGTTAGTTGTCATCAATGCTATTTGGCTCCTGCAATTTCACCTATTTGTCATATTCTATTTATATTTATTAATTTTCTATCAAACTGTGATATCTTAAAGTAAGGCCGGACATAAAGAAGGCTGTGCAAAAATAAATATCGTGCGCTTCCCTATGCACGATATCAAAATTCACGGGACTTCAGGTTTCATTTCATCTGTTTTAGTTTGTCAATCAGCTAAAATATTCCACTCCCGCTTCAAAGATCCGTTGATCCTTATTTCCCGGCACATTCTTACCAACCTGGTTGCCAACCCTCTCCGAATGACCCATCTTGCCTAAAATTCGCCCATCAGGACTGGTTATTCCTTCAATTGCGTCAAGGGAACCGTTTGGATTAAACTGAATATCATAGGTGGCTTTACCATCCAAATCTACATATTGAGTAGCAATTTGACCCCGCCCCGCAAGACCCGCTAATATCTCAGGTCGGGCAACAAACCTTCCTTCGCCGTGGGAGACTGCGATGGTGTGAACATCACCCACTTTGACCTTGGCAAACCAGGGTGAAAGGTTGGAAACGATCCGGGTCCGGACCATGGTAGAAACATGCCGCCCAATGGTATTAAAAGTTAAAGTTGGGGCATCCTCTCCCAAATCACGAATTTCTCCATAAGGGACCAAACCCAGTTTAATCAGCGCCTGGAAACCATTACAAATGCCAAGCATCAAACCGTCGCGTTCCTTCAAAAGTCCCATTACAGCCTCTTGGATATAAGGATTCCGGAAGGCTGTCGCAATAAATTTCCCCGAACCATCCGGCTCGTCGCCGGCGCTAAAACCGCCGGGCAACATGATGATCTGGGAATTGTTAATCGCCTTCACCATTTGTTCAATGGATTTTTCAATATCAGCGGCGGTTTGATTTCTGAATACCAAAGTTTCCACAGCTGCTCCAGCGCAAATAAACGCTTTTTCGGTATCATATTCACAGTTGGTGCCCGGAAAAACCGGTATCAAGACCCTGGGCTTTGCTGCCTTCCATTGAGATTTTATTCGGGTCCCATCACCAGCTGCATAGCTGTAAGATTGAGGTTTTTCAGTAAAATCGCCGGCTTTGGTGGGAAAAATCGTTTCCAAAGGCTTGTTCCAACTCCGGTAAGCGCGTGATAAGTCAATTTTTACCCCATGAACCGAAATCTCAGGGGAGGCTATAGTCGAACCCAAGTCCTGATAAACGATATTTTCAAAAAGTATTGCAGCGTCTACTGAAGCCGGGATCTCCAGAATGATTGAGCCATAATCGGGAGCGAACAACCGCTCGGTAGTTAACGTACCTCCGAAGGCAAAGCCAATCCGGTTGCCGAAACACATCTTCGTGACGGCTTCTGCAATTCCTCCCGTTCGAACCGAATGGGCGGCCAAAACTTTACCGCTGCTGATGAGCTGGTAAATACGATCGTAATTTACCGCCATGCTCTCGAAATCAGGCAACTCCCGAGAGTCGCGTTGCAAGGGTATTCGTATAACTTGACTGCCGGTTTGCTTAAATTCCGGAGAAATAACCGAGCGGACATCCGCTACGTTCATGGCAAATGCCACCAAAGTTGGGGGAACCGTCAAGTCCTTAAAAGTGCCGGACATACTATCCTTCCCGCCAATAGCCGGAATCCCCAATTCAAGTTGAGTATAATAGGCTCCTAGGAGGGCGCTGAAAGGTTTTCCCCAATTTTTTTCATTTTGTCCCAATTTTTCGAAATATTCCTGCAAAGTAAGGCGGATATGCCGAAAATTGCCGCCGCCGGCCACTATCTTGGCAACAGCTTCAATAATCGCATATACCGCTCCATAAAAAGGGCTCCATCTGCCGATGGCCGGATTATAACCATAGGACATCAGCGTTCCGGTCGTCGTATCGCCGTCTAAAACCGGAAGTTTCGCCGCCATGCACTCGGCAGGGGTTGATTGACAGCAACCTCCAAAAGGCAAAAGGACCGTTCCGGCTCCAATGGTGCTGTCGAATCTTTCCACCAACCCCTTTTGACTGCAAACATTCAAGCGTTCAAGATTACTAAGCCAAGCTTTTTCTAAACCGCCGGTTTCCAGACTTTCGGCAACCTCCCGCGGTATGATTTTGAAAACGTTTTCCGTAGGTTCTGGGGCAGCCACCGATACCCTGGAATGTTGCGGAGCGCCGTTACTGTTTAAAAAGTCCCGGCTAATATCGACAATGCTCTTTCCCCGCCAAAACATCTTCAACCGCTTAGGCGCCGTGACCACAGCCACCACGGTAGCTTCAAGATTTTCACCCGCTGCGGCATTGCAGAACTTAGTGACATTTTCAGCAGCAACCACCACTGCCATCCGTTCTTGAGATTCCGAAATCGCCAGTTCAGTGCCATCCAGCCCCTCATATTTCTTGGGGACGGCATCCAAATTGATTTCCAGTCCGTCGGCCAACTCCCCAACCGCTACCGCGACACCTCCGGCTCCAAAATCGTTGCAGCGTTTGATTAAAAGGCTTACATCTGGATTGCGGAACAATCGCTGGATCTTCCGTTCGGTGGGCGGATTTCCCTTTTGTACCTCTGCGCCGCAAGTCAGCAAAGATTTTTCATTATGCTCCTTGGAAGAGCCCGTCGCGCCACCGCAACCGTCACGGCCGGTACGACCACCCAACAAAATAATCACATCTCCCGGCTCCGGTTGCTCCCGTTTGACATTAGCCTTGGGAACAGCCCCTACGACTGCGCCGATCTCCATTCTTTTAGCAACAAAACCTTCATCGTAAACCTCCGCCACTTGCCCGGTTGCCAGCCCGATTTGATTTCCGTAAGCGCTAAAACCGGCGGCAGCCCCACGGGTAATCTTCCGTTGGGGTAATTTGCCGGGAATGGTATCTTGAATTTTGGTACGGGGATCGCCGCTACCGGTTACCCTCAACGCCTGGTAAACATAGGACCGCCCTGAAAGCGGATCCCGGATGGCTCCGCCCAGACAAGTCGCCGCGCCGCCAAAAGGTTCTATTTCGGTCGGATGGTTATGGGTTTCATTCTTAAACATCACCAGCCACTCTTGTTTTTCACCGTTGATATCCGCATCCACCATGATACTGCAGGCATTGATTTCCTCCGAAACATCAAGATCATCCAGCAAACCCCGGCGCCTTAATTCTTTCATGGCAATGGTGGCTAAATCCATCAGGCAGAGCGGCTTTTCTTTATCCCCATGGATAGTAAGGCGATTCTGTAAATATTTCCGATAGGCCTCTTGCACCGGTTGATTATAAAAACCATCCTCAATGACAACATCGTCGATATGAGTCAGGAAAGTGGTATGACGGCAATGATCCGACCAATAGGTATCCAAAACCCGGATTTCAGTTAACGAAGGGTCTCTTTTTTCGGTATCCCGGAAATATTTTTGGCAAAATTCCAAGTCTGCCAAAGACATTGCCAGACCCAATTGTTGATGGAGCGCTTGTAGCTGCTTTGCTGAAAAACCGTTAAATCCACTTAAGATCTTGACATTTGGAGGATGGGGAAGTTCCATCTCAAGTGTAGCCGGCTTTTCCCAGGATGCTTCCTGGGATTCCAATGGATTCAGGCAATATTCTTTCATCCTTTGGTAATCGGATTCATTGAAATGCCCTTCGAGTAAAAATAATTTGGCCACTTTCACAACCGGACGGTCATGACCGGTCAATATTTGAATGCATTGTCCGGCCGAATCCGCCCTTTGGTCGTATTGGCCCGGCAAAAACTCCGAGGCAATTAACTTCAACCGCTCATCAAGGGCAATTTCCTCATCCGTAACCGTATCCACGGGCAATTCCGCGAAAATGACCTGCCGCGCTTTTTGATACTCCTGATCGGTAATCCCTGCGACATCATAACGGTTTACAATCCGTAAACTTATTAAATCATTGATCCCCAGGTTATATTTTAAATCTTGAAACAGTCCCTGCGCTTCAATATCAAAGCCCGGCTTTTTCTCGACAAATATCCGCTTTACATCATAAGTGCTCATCCTGAACTCCCCTTTACTCATTGTTGGTTTGATTATAAGTCATATGATATAATAAGTAAAATGAATAGTTCTAATATGTAGTATTAGCGCAACTTATAAATTGTAAGTTTAGGAGAAAGCCCGCTATAAGGATTAATTGATTGGAGAATTCCATGGATATTAATTTTGACCTTTACAAGGTATTTTATCAGGTGGCCACCTCAGGTAGTTTCTCCGAAGCCGCCGCCAAACTTTTTATCTCTCAATCAGCCGTCAGCCAAGCCATTAAAAATCTGGAACAAAAATTAGGTTCCCAGCTTTTTATGCGGCAAACCCGTCATTTACAACTTACTCCGGAAGGAGAGGCATTGTTATCCCATGTTGGCCAAGCCTATAACCTTATCAAAGCCGCGGAAACCAAGCTTAATGAAATGCAAAACCTGGAAACCGGTATTATTCGGATTGGGGCCAGCGATACTGTTTGCCGCTATTACTTGCTTCCCTATTTGGAACGTTTTAGCCGTGATTACCCCAAGATTAAAATTCAGGTTCTAAATCGGACCTCGCCCCAATTAATGGAAGCTCTCAAAGAGGGGACCATTGATTTTGCAATTGTGACCCTGCCAATATCTGAAGAAAATCTAATGATTCAAGAACTGATTACCGTAACCGATGTTTTGGTTTCCGCAAACCGTTTTAACGCTCTTCAAGGACATAAAATTACTTGGGATGAATTGGCGCTTTACCCCCTATTACTTTTGGAAAAAAATAGCGCGACTCGCCGTAACTTCGATGATTTTTTAAAACGGCAAGACATCCGGATTGTTCCCGAGATCGAGCTGGAAAGCGTGGAACTGTTGGTGGAATTCGCCAAAATAGGTCTGGGGGTCGCTCATGTTGTAAGGGAAAGCATTCTGGAGAGTGTGGAAAAGGGGCAGTTGTTTATCGTCGAAATGGAGCAGCCTTTACCCCAACGGCAACTCGGAATGATTACCAATAAAAACATGCCGTTATCAAGAGCGAGTAAAAAATTTGCCGAACAATTGACTGGTATAATCAAAAACTAATATTTTATTTTGGAAAATTTTAAATTTAGGATTGTTTATGACGATACTATTTTTAACAAAATGATTATTACTTAGTAATCCCGCAATAAATTCATGATGTATAATAAAATTATGGGGTGAAAATTCATGTCGGATGCATTGTCCAAAATCAATCAAGAACTTTTAAATTCCATTCAGAAATCAAAAAATCGCCTACGGAAACTAGGCCGAAGAAATAAGCGGTGTGCAAACTAAAAGTCATGAAAATACCCAATGGATTGATCGTATCAAACAAGTTTTAAAAAATCAAAACTGAATATGTCTAACGCGGTTTCAAAAACAGTATTCGCCAAAAAAGATATTGTTATGAAATTATTTTTTTCTTGGCTAAGCAGAGGCCTTCTTCATAAATTTCGATAATCCGATCCATTTGCCGATTCCACTCATGATCGATCTCACAAAGATCCGGATGGTCTTCGAACCAAGCCAATGATTGTTTGATCCCTTCCGAAAACAAAATTTCAGGAGCAAACTCCGGAACCAATCGTTGAATCTTGCGATTGTCAAAGACTACGCTATGGGATTTATCACCCAATAAGCCATCTCCCCAGGGTGATACGGCAGCTAAAAAATCCGAAGGAATATAAACCGGATCGATCTTCACACCCGCTGCATTACCAATCGCCTGATAAATCTGATTCCAGGACAAAACCTCATCGGAGGTAATATGGAACGCCTGGCCAATCGCCCGGGGATTTCCGAGTAATCCAACAAAACCTACAGCAAAATCAGTATTATGGGTTAATACCCATAACGAACTACCATCACCATGAATGATGATTTTTTTGCCCCTGCGAATTCGGTCGATTAAAGTCCAGGGCTTACCCCAACAATCCACTCCGGCCGGAATCGAAGTCATGCCATAGGTGTGGGAAGGCCTAACAATCGTTATCGGAAAACCCTGGTTTCGGTATGTGTCCATTAATAGCTCTTCGCAGGCAATTTTATCACGGGAATATTCCCAGTAAGGATTAACCAGCGGTGTGGATTCCGTGATGAGATAGTCGCATACGGGTTTCTGGTAAGCCGAGGCTGAACTGATAAAAATGTATTGTCCGGTACGGTTTTTGAATAGATCAATATCAAAACGAACTTGATCCGGTGTAAACGCAATCCAATCAACAACCACGTCAAATTGGTGATCTTGCAGTGCTGCCGCTGCAGATTGAGGATCGCGAATATCCCCCCTCAACAATTTCGCCCTTTCCGGGAGTAACTCACTGCGTTGCCCCCGGTTTAGCAAATATAAATCGATTCCTCTTTCCAAAGCCAATCTGGAGACTGCTTCACTAATATTTCCGGTACCGCCGATAAACAAAACTTTCATCCAAACGCGTCCTTTCAAAAAGGATGTTATTGCCTGGTTGGTCTTATTGGATTTAAGCCAGCAGTTTGAGGATTTCTGAAAAATTGTCACAATAATGATTACAAAGGGATTTTGTGCCGCTGCTCTCAATATTTCCCCCGCTGATGCCGATGGTTGGAAATCCGGCCAACCGTATCGAACAGACGCCAGCGCCACTGTCTTCGATACCGACCACTGAATTCCGGTCTTCAAAAGCAATCCCCAATCCTACCCTAGCTACTTCAGCATAAAGCCAAGGATGGGGTTTAGGCGACAATTCTCCTAAAGTACCAACTTCACCTTGACGTAACGGAAAACCGGCGCTAATGATGGCATCGTAAAAATCTTTGGGATCACCCATCTTTAAAGTTCGGAAGGCCGAAAGAATTTCCGGCCAAGCTTTCTCATATAATCCCGAAGTCACCAGACCGATTTTTACACCCATCGCCTTTAATTCATATAGAAATTCCTTAATTCCCGGGGCCGGGGTAAAAGCCCCTTCCTTACCGCCGCCATCCATGATCGCTTTCATTTCACGGTGGGTATGTTCGAAGTAATAGTTTCTAGCGATTTCCAGGGACTTTTCCGGACAATACTTTTGAATGCAATATTTCAAATGTTCCGAAACACTATGACCCGAAACATAAGGCAAATCGGCCTCCTCCAATTGAAAGCGCGGATTTCCGAGTAAACTGGCAGTGGTCATTTCAATAATCCAAATCCAAAATTCTTCACTGCGGACACTGGTTCCATCCAAATCCATTAATACTGCTTTCAGCGGTTTCTCAACTTTTACCGGATGAATCGGATAATAAGCCGGATACCCCATGGATGAACTCACATAAGCCAACGTATGATCCTCAAAAGCGATAAATTCTACTTTTCGATCGCCGGTGGCGGTGATGGAAACAACTCCCTCTTGTCCCACACGAAAGTGTTGATCATTGCAGACTTCTAAAGTAATAAACCCAGATTCTTCTCCAAATCGGCCCATATCCGGAATATTAAATATTTTACTCATTTGATGTCCTCATTCGATTCGATTATTTTTTAAAACTATCCGTATCATACCAGATTAGCTACTGAAAATCCAGGCTGAACAGAGAATCCAATAAATTGATCCATTATCCGTAATCCTAAAAGCAGGGTGAAGGATCGCTCACGATAACGGATATGTTTGGTTTAAGCGAAAGACCAACTATCAAAGTGCCGGTTACAACAAAGTACTATGCAAAGTATCAACCTGATGAAGATGATTATAACTTAGCCGTACAAAATAACGTTTCTCCTCGTCAAAAATCAATGGCAGCAATTTATGATCCACGTCCGGGATAAAACAGTCCAATAGATGTGACTTGGGAATCCATTGTAAAGCGCCTTCGTCGCTTTCCTTTAAAGAACCGCTAAAATCATGAGCGAGAAATATGAAAACCAGCCAATTGTAGTCCCGCCCCTCACCGGTTTCCGAAGTGATCACTTTTAGTGTGGGACTTTCCAAAGTAAGTCCTGTTTCTTCCCATATTTCCCGGATAATCGTTTGCCTTGGTTCTTCTGAGGGTTCCAGCTTCCCGCCGGGCGCCGTCCAAAAACCCTGAAACGGTTCTTTCCTGCGCTGAAGCATCAGTAATTTTCCATTGCTTTCTAAATAACATAAACTGCTGATGCGCTGAAGCTCGGGTTCCACCCACATATCGGAGAGGGGCAAGTGAACATTCTCGCTAACCAAAAAATCATCAATCACTTTAATGGATTGAATATCTTTCACGGAAGTAATCCTCTTTTGGATAATTCCATTCTTAGTTGATCCGGCGATTGAAAGAGAATGGTGTCAAAACCCAACTCTTTAGCTGCGGCAATATTGGCGGAGGAATCATCGATAAATAAAATTTCAGCTGCAGTTCGCCTGCTTCTTTGCAACAACACCTGAAATATCCGGGGATCAGGTTTAATCAATTTTTCCTCACCTGAAACTACGATGTCTTCAAACCAATCAAAAAATTCATATTGATGGCGGATGGTTGCGAATTTTTCCGCCGACCAATTCGTTAAACCATAAAGTGAAAACCTTGTCGTCCCTATGCCCGTTTTCGCTTCCTCTTTAAGTTCCCGTAAAATATCAACCGTCGGCTGGATCGGACCCGCCAGAGTCTCCTCCCAACGCTGGTCATAAGCTTGAATCAATTCCTGATAAGCGGGGAAACGCTGTTGTAAATCGGCTACTCCTTCCGCGAAGGTTCGCCCCTTGTCCAATTGCCGGTTCCACTCGTCGAATCCAATTTCTCGCAAAAACCCCAGGGTTTTTGGGGGGTTATCTCCAAAAAAATTTTTATAAAGATAATGAGGGTTCCAGTCCATCAGAACACCCCCGAAATCAAAAACAACGGCTATAATTTTTCCCATTTTGAACTCCTGTATTAATAGGACATTGATTAAATTGAATTGAATAATTTCCCTGTTCCCTAAGATATTAATTCGTCCCACCGTCTATGAAACCCTTTTCCGAAGATTTGTTAACAGAAAAATAATCTAACTTGTCACGCCTCATGAAAAGTTTTTCTCAACAGCCTGTCTCCCTGAGAAAGATTAACAAGCCATAATCTTCAAAATACGCCTGGCCGCGCTATCCGAATACTTTACAAAAAGACTGCCGGATGATAAAATCTTCAAGACTGTTTAAAATATAGCAGAATGCAACATAGACAGGAGCTTCTATTCATGCTTGGAATTATCACAGCCGTAGAAACCGAACGTGATGCGGCTTTAACCCGAATGAACGACATTAAAGCCACAACCATTTATGGCATTGAGTTTTATAGCGGCAGCATCGAAAATCACCCCTGTGTAATCGCTTTGGCAGGGGTCGGGAAAGTCAATGCCGCCCGTTGCACCCAATTGATGGTTGATAATTTTTCTCCGGATCGCATTGTAAACATCGGCTCTGCCGGTGGCCTGCACCCCGAACTTAAAATTGGGGATGTAGTCATCTCCACATCCTGCATTCAATATGATGTCATTTTAACGCCGTTTGGGATCAAGCAAGGCGCATTTACAGAAGACGATGACGGGTTTATTGATGCCGATCCTGATCTCATCGAGCTTTGCAAAAAAGCCATGGCTCGTTGTGTGGGAAAGGATTACCGCATTTTCACCGGTCCAATTGCTACCGGGGATGAATTTAATAATTCTCCGGAAAGAAAGAAACAATTATATCAGGATTTCGGTGCTTACTGCAACGAAATGGAAGGCGCTGCAGTTGCCCAAGTATGTTCGCTTTGTGGAGTTCCTTTCGTGATAATCCGCTCGATCTCGGATAATTCCGATAATGATACCTTGGAAATGTATAATAATTTTAAAGGATTGGCTGCTGAACGCTGTTCCGATTTTCTTATCCATTTGATGGAAGTCATCAAAGAACAATCTGAAAAAAATAGAGGTGTTGTAGATGAATCCCAAAGTAGAGTCTTTTGAACTGGACCACGACCAAGTCGTAGCTCCCTATGTACGGAAAGCCAAAGTAATACAGGTCGATTCGAGGTTCCCGGAATGTGTGGTCTCTAAATTTGATGTCCGCTTCGCCCAACCCAATCAAAAGTATATGGCCAATGACGCCCTCCATACTTTAGAACATCTTTTCGCCACGTTCACCCGCAAATATACCGACGAACTGATTGATATTTCTCCCATGGGATGCCGGACTGGTTTCTATTTCACATTCTGTCACGACAAAGAGGCCGCTTGGGTAGCAGAGCTGGTTTGCAAAGCCCTGCGTGATGTGGTTCAATTTTCCGACCCGGTTCCCGGCGCCGTCCGGAAAGAATGCGGCAATTATCTGGAACACGATTTGGATTCGGCCAAATTATGGGCTTCCCGCTTCTTAAGTGTACCGGAAAAAGATTTAATCAATATAAACCGCAAGTAAAGGTAAAGTAGACCATTTTCCTTTTTGCCGGACACCGGTGAATTGAAAAGCGATTTTGGCGCATATTCATAAAGAAGTGGCTGCTTTGAATGGGGGCAGCCACTTCTTTATGAATCCGGTAATCGTAAGTTAATTCCCAACGAACTTAGCAATCCGGGAAAGTCCTTTTTCAATTTTCTCAAAAGAGGTGGCATAGGATAAACGAAAATATTCCGGGGCACCGAAGCCACTACCGGGAACCACAGCCACTTTGGCATGGTCCAATAATAAGCCGGCAAAATCATCCGCATCAGTGATAGTTTGGCCGTAATATTTCTTCCCTATTAGCCCCTTTATACTGGCAAAAACATAAAAAGCTCCATCCGGCATTATGCAATGCAAATCCGGGATTTTGTTAACCATCTCCACCATATAGTCCCGGCGCTTTTTAAACTCCCGAACCATCCCATCGATAATCTCAATCGGAGGTTTCAGCAATGCCAACACCGAAGCAGGTTGGCAAAACGAAGTCGGATTGGAAGTACTGTGACTTTGCAAGTCGCCAATGGCTTTGATAACTTTGGCATCCCCGACAGCGTACCCAATTCGCCATCCGGTCATCGCAAAGGTTTTGGAAACTCCATTAATAACAATTGTCATATCCTTGATTTGCGGGTTTAGACTGGCAATACTGACATGTTCTCCCTCATAAATCAATTTTTCATAAATTTCATCCGAAACCACAATAACATTCTTTTCCACCGCCACAGCCGCAATAGCTTCCAATTCCCGGCGGCTATAAACGGCCCCCGTGGGATTGGAAGGGCTATTTAAAATAAGCGCCACTGTTTTATCTGTAATAGCAGCCCGGAATTGTTCAGCCGTCATCTTAAAACCTCCGGCCTCATCGGTTGAAATAATGACCGGTTTTGCCCCCGCCAGCGCCACTTGTTCACTATAACTCACCCAGTAGGGACCGGGAATAATCACTTCATCTTCAGGATCACAAATCACTTGGAACAAATTATAAAGGGCATGTTTTGCGCCACAGCAAATAACCACTTGATTTGGATTATAGCTTAACCCGTGGTCGCGATCCATTTTAAAGCATACCGCCTCTTTCAAGTCCATCATACCGGAAGCCGGGGTATACTTGGTTTCGCCGCGTTTTATTGCCGCAATGGCCTCGTTCTTTATCACGTCCGGAGTATCAAAATCCGGTTCTCCGGCTCCAAAACCAATAATATCCAAACCATCTTTGAGCATTTGTTTCGCCTTGGCATCCATTGCTAAAGTTGGGGAAGGGGTAATACCTTTCGCTCTTACCGCTAATTTCATAAAATTTGCTCCCTAAAACCGGTTTTCGACTATAGCCAAGCTGTTACGCAACATTTCCCAGTTTAATTATACAAAATATTTATTATTCTTCCACTCAGGAGCTTTATTCTCCTGCAATTTGCTGATGGCCGGACTGTATTTTATAAGGTCCTTGTATACCGTATTTTGTAACCGTAAATATTTCCAATTTAATGGGAGGTATTTCCACCGATAGAAGCGAAATAATAGCATCATTGACAATAATTAACCTTTTATCGTTAATTCTTCACAAATCAATTATTAAAGGCTTTTGAGAGGAGCCGGATTATGGTAAAAAAAATAGGTGTAATCACCGGAGGCGGGGATTGCCCGGGATTGAACGCTGTTTTACGGGCAGTAGTTAAAACTGCGGTCTGTAAATATAATGTTGAGGTTATAGGCTTCAAAGATGGGTATCACGGCCTGGTTCTGGATGAATGGGTTAAGCTCGACGTTTCTAAAGCTTCCGGCATTCTGGATCGCGGCGGTACCATTTTAGGATCTTCCAACCGGGATAATCCCTTTAGTTTTCGGGTCGAAGAAAATGGTATTGTCTCTTACGTGGATAAATCGGAGCAAGTCATGGATAATATACGCTCCCACGGTATCGAAGCGATGGTACTAATCGGCGGCGACGGTACTTTAACCAGCGCCCGTGATTTTGCGCGTAAAGGGCTAAATGTCGTGGCGGTTCCGAAAACGATTGATAACGATTTATCCGCAACCGATTTCACCTTTGGCTTCATGACTGCGGTAGATACTGCAACCGAAGCTCTTGACAAACTGCACACCACCGCCGAATCTCATCACCGGATTATGGTCCTCGAGGTAATGGGAAGATATGCCGGTTGGATAGCTCTGGAATCAGGAATTGCCGGAGGCGCCGATATGATTATCATTCCGGAAATCCCTTATGACATTCAAAAAATAGCAGGTAAAGCCCTGGAGCGTCAAAAAGCAGGCAAAAACTTCAGTATTGTGGTGGTTGCCGAAGGGGCTAAACCCAAAGGCGGCTCCATGGTAGTCAGCCAAGTGGTCAAAGATAGTCCCGATCCGATCCGTCTGGGCGGTATCGGTCAAAAAATCGCCGGAGAATTGACGGGGATAACCGGTATTGATTCCCGGGTAACAGTTTTAGGACACCTCCAACGGGGCGGAAGGCCCATCCCCTACGATCGAATTTTGTCCACCCGCTATGGAGTTGCTGCAGTTGAATTAATTAAAGAAAGTAACTATGGTATGATGGTAAGTTTACAAGGTAATGAAATCGGTGCCGTACCCATAGAAGATGCCGTTGGGCGATTGAAAACCGTACCCGCGGACAGTGAACTTATCCGCATCGCCAAAAGCATCGGGGTTGAATTTGGGGAATGATGATGAAATAGACTTTATATCATATCGGGCTGTTTTGGGAACTGTTGCTATAAACGGCCCGATTTTTTTGCAATCCTTCCTCAGGCTTAAAACCGCCTATAGCATTACAGTCTTGCCTTAGGTATGGTACGTAATGATCCCACGATTAAATTGTAAAACGCAATTATATATTGGCAGTTTTTATTCTTTTAATCATTTCCGAACTGGAAATTCCTGTAACCAAAGGAATGAATTTAACTTCAACTTGATAACGAAGTATTACATCTTTTTCGGGAAGGGTATCTAGGGTATAGTCTCCCCCCTTAACATATACTTGGGGCCTAACCAGTTCAATTAAACGGACCGCAGTGGCCTCATCAAATAAAGTAACATAATCGATAGGTTCCAAAGCAGCCAAAAGTTCCAAACGTTCATTCTGCAAAATAATCGGGCGGGTAGGCCCTTTTAAGCCTCGAATAGACTGGTCGCTATTGAGCCCAACCACTAAAATATCGCCCTGAGCTTTAGCTTCTCTAAAAGTCCGTAAATGACCAACATGCAGGATATCAAAACAACCATTGGTTAAAACCACTTTGAGATTCTCGCGACGCCATTTTTCTGCTTGTTCGCTTAGTTGATTCCTCTCTAAAATTAAACCCATTCGTTTTCCGCTCCTGTCTGGATGTTTTTTAATAAATTTTAATTTTTTGATCCATTAAGCATAATCATTGAACTTTAAAATAAAAATATCTCTAAAGTTACCTGCATCATTATAACATCTTTGAGAATTTTGACAAGCTTTCCAAGGTGTCCTGGAATAATATTGGGAACCCCAGTTTGCGTTTTAACTTTGGAGTAACTTGCATATTTTCAGATGAAAAAATAAAGCTAAAAAAATTCTAAGTCCGCGAGGAATTTGGATGATTAAATTAATGGACCGGGTTCAACAGCTCGATCAAAAAATACTGGGTTCACTGAAAGAAAACCAACATAATCCCCGGTTTTCCACGATAATGTCTTTTTTTTCCCACCCTCCCTATTGGAGGCATTTGATAGTTATTCTTCTCGTAACTTTCTTGATAGTAGGGCCATCCATCGTCCGCATGCGGATTGGTTTTCTGTTAATCGCTGTCATCTTAAGCGACCAAACCTGTAATCTGATCAAAGCCTTGACGAAAAGAATCCGGCCGAATGGAGCAGGTTTACCACGAGGGAACTTTTGGAAAGATTTAGGACGTTACTCTTTTCCGTCCTCCCATTGCGCCAATAACTTTTCCGCTACGGTGTTAACGCTTCATTGGTGGCTTCCATTCGGCATTTTTTTATGCTTCTGGGCTCTCATTGTAGCCTTTTCTAGAGTCTACCTCCGAAGTCATTACCCATCGGATGTAATCGTCGGTGGTCTTATCGGGAGCGTATATGGTTTATTACTTATCCAATTAGCCCGTTGAGCAAACCCGTTAAACCGGCCGCCCGAAAAACCAGAAGCAATGTGGATTTTTACTCAATTTCGCTTTGACTGCCGTTTTTTAAAGTTGATTAGCTAATGCCGACTGATCTCTTGTATTACCTGGTACAAGATCCTCGTTCCAATTTCCAAGTTTGCCAGGGAAAGTCGCTCATCGACTCCGTGCATCCGTTGTAACTCCGCTTCGGAGATTAATACCGGAATAAAACCATAGCTGGTTATCCCTTTCTGCCGAAAATAACGGGAATCTGTGGCCAACGTTGATAAATATGGCAAAACATCGCTATCCGGGTTTATTTGTTGCACCACTTGGCGCATAATCCTAAACAGCTCCGTATCCACGGGGGATTCCGTAGGAGCGGCCGCTTGCAAAACTTCACATGAAACTCTGGAATCATTGATGATATTCCGGAGTTGTTCCAAAAAATGTTCCGGGGTTTCGCCCGGAACTAGACGACAATCCAAAGTTAGTTCACATTGTTCCGGAAGCACATTGGTTTTCATCCCTGCCTGCAATATGGTAGGAGAGATCGTATTATACAACATTCCTTGAACCGAACGTTCCCTGCTAAAATGACGATTAGCAAACAGTTTTAAAGTATAATCCAAACTTTCCGGTAGACTTGGCAGTTTCACCCCGTGCTGAAGTGCTATCTGGCTTAAAAAACTCCTGCTGGTCCCGCAAAGCGTAATCGGTTCTCTATGGCGGCCAATTCGTCCGATAATTTTATTCATTTGTACAATCGCATTATCTTTGGAAGGCATGGAAGCGTGTCCTGGTGTTCCGGATAACGAGAGTTTAAGCCACAACAATCCTTTTTCCGCATTTTGGCAAGGAAAAATCGGCTTTCCATTCTGGATAAACCCAGTCCCTCCTTCATTAATAACGAACTCAACATCATCCAGGCCTTGAATACCTTGACTCATCAGCCAATCAATACCATACAAACCGCCGACTTCTTCATCGGCGGCTGCCACTAAAATGAGTTCTCGTCCAGGAACTTGTCCGCTTCTTTTATATAAAATCAACGTCATAAGTTCCATCGCCAGCATGCCCTTCATATCAAGAGCGCCTCTGCCCCAGATATACCCGCCGTCAATAATTCCGGCAAAAGGATCAAAACTCCATTGATTTGAATTGGCGGCAACCACGTCCAGATGAGATAACATCATAACCGGTTGATGAGAGCCGCCCCCGGACAGGCGGGCAACCAAGTTGCTCCGCCTGGGAGCGGACTCATAAATTTCAACCGGTATTCCCTCCCGCTCCAGTAGTGTCTTAATAAAAGTTGCGGCTAAAACCTCGTTTCCCGGAGGATTGGTCGTATTAATCCGGATTAAGCTTCGCAAAAGATCGGTAGTCTCATCCCCAACACGTTTCCAGTTAAAGTCCATGCTTACATCTCCCAAAACAATGATCCTAAAGCCCTCTGGTTCATCCTAAACAACCTTAGCGTCAACAAACAATCGATAATTTCTCTATTCTTCCCCATTGACTTCCGATTCTAATATGGCCATAAACTTTTCCATCGTAGCACTTCTTCTGATGGCAATTTTTTTAGCTGTTTCCGTAAACAAGCGCTCCGGGATAAACTTGAGCTTGATATGCCATTCTCTTTGCAAGGAATCATCTTCCGGACGGTTGCTGGCGCAAGGGATTTTCTCCCATTCATCTCGCCTGCTATAAACTTTCCCGCCATGTTCACCGAGCCATAAATAAGCCCGGGCCACACCGATCGCTCCCAAGGAATCCAATTTATCGGCATCGTATAGACACTTTGCTTCAATACTACAGGGTGGATTGTTGTCCCGGAAACGGTGGGTGGCAATGCACTCACATATCGCCTGGATTTGACCGGGATTCTCATGGAGATCGGCTAAAATTCCGGCTGTCATCTCGCTGCTGGCCGCAGCATGACAAATAACACCCCCGCTTTTTTCCTCGGACTCCCGGCCAATATCATGGAATAAAGCGGCAATTCCAACAATTCGCAAATCAGCCCCTTCACTCGCTCCAATTTTAAGGGCTAAATTCAATACCCTTTCAATATGGGAAAAATCATGAGCAGGGCCGGTTTGATAAAAACTTCTGGCAATTTGAAGATACGAGTCAAGTTCACTTTGAATTTCCATATTGTTTTTTATTGCCACTTTATATTGTTCCCTTCCACCAATAATTATGTTCGTAGAATATGGACGGCGACCGCAATTTAAAATTTTTTCAGCCGCTCCCATTCTCTTCAACATTTTAGCCCATATTCCTTTCGAAATTTTCAATAAAGGTAAATCGGGGTATAAACTTCATTCTTGATTGATTCTTAGTCTATAATATGGCAAGAATATGGTTTCTCAATTTTTTTTCAAAGGTGTCCCCGGTAATATCACACCGGTTCCATTTCCCACATACACACTAGGTACTTCTCCAACGATAACCGCCTCGGTCAGAGGAATATCGGTACTTACCCGGACCTCCTGGTCACCCAAAGGAACCACCATTTTAACCATTGCTTTTACTGTCAAATAAATCCTGTGACGAACCTGGTTGATTCCGGCCTGATCAAACGAATCATTCATAGCGCTCTCCACAAAGCCAATAGGCAAAACCTTAACTGTGATATCCGGTCCAAAACCCGCCATAATCTTGGAACCGAATACTTGACCGACCGGTATTTTTATGACCAATTTGGGTAAATCCTGCAATCGTTTCTGTACGGATAAAGTGGCCTCGGAAGAAATCCGGTTGATTTCCCCGGTGTTAGGTTGAATCATGGTGACTCTTCCATCGGGGCCTAAGTGAGTTTTAATCAAATTTTCATAGTCAATGTCCGGACAAATATTCGAACGGATCGCTTCATTAATCGCCTGGGTGGCAATTACCTGCGCCTCCGTTTCCGCTAAACGGTGTAGCGTAGGACGGATTCTAAAATCAACAATATAAAAACACATTACCATCAATAAAAAAAACACCCCTAAAAAAGTAAAAGAATGAAACCGGCGTCTTCGATAAGGGGGAATTTTTAAAAAAATAAAACGTTTACTTAATGGAAACCGCACGGTTGATTCAGTCCTTTCCCAACAATAGGTTATTTATAGCTTTACAAGGGGGAAAATTCTTTACTAGCGGTTAATTTTGGCTTTATGGTATAATATTTGTAACTCGTTGATAACGAGGCTGTCCGAAAAGTATTTAAAATGAATGTGATATATCATATGTAGCTTCGCAGATTCAATAAACCTATGAACGGCAAAAATGTTTGTATGTCTTTCGGATCGGCTTGCTTTTGGACAGCCCCGGATTATCAGTCCACAGGAGGACCTATGATGTTCTTTGAAAAAAAATCAAGCGATAATCGAAAAACCGAGCCTGTTAATCTCAACAAAATCTTGATTATTATAACCGTTGTATTTGGTATTGTTTTGGGGTTTTCTTTTATTTTATTGATTGGAACCAGTAAAAGCCTCTTAAGTTTACAACCGCCTAAACAGGCGACAATTTTTTATGATGTCAACGGGAAAGAATATACACGCTTATATGTTGAAAACCGCATCGAAATTCCCTTCCAAAAAATGCCGGTTATTTTGAAAAAAGCTATCGTTAACGTTGAAGATACTCGTTTTTACGAACACTCCGGAATTGACTTAAAGGCTATTGCCAGAGCTTTCTGGGTGGACATCCGCGGCGGCGGTTATATCGAAGGCGCCAGTACAATTACCCAACAATTGGCCAGAAATGTTCTGCTTACCCAAAGAAGAAGCATGACCCGGAAAATTCAAGAAGCCATTTTGGCAATGAGTATTGAACGGAACTACACCAAAGAAGAGATCTTAGAACGATACCTCAATCAAATTTGCTTCGGTCATGGGGCCTACGGGGTCGAAGCTGCCTCACGGCTTTTTTTCGGTAAAAGCGTCAGCGACTTGGAAGTTCATCAAATTGCATTATTGGTGGGATTGCCGAAAAACCCCACTGGATATTCTCCTTACTTCCATCCGAATACTGCTTTGTATCGAAGAAAAACCGTACTGGAACAAATGGTTAAATATGGGACAATCTCTACCCAGGAAGCAAATTTTTATAACCAAAAACCGCTTGATATCGTCCCTCTATCCGCCGCCAAAAGGCGTGCTGCCTATTTTACCGATTATGTGGCCAAATGTTTAAAGGGAGTTGTTAACGAACAAGCCCTATCCGTTGGTGGATATCAAATCTATACGACAATTGACCCAATAGCTCAAAGTGCGGCTGAAACGGCAGCCTCCTCTTTTTCGGGCGGAAAAACTGATGCCAGTGGTATTACCCAGCCCCAACTGGCTATTGTGGCTATTGATCCCAAGAATGGATATATTAAGGCCATGATTGGAGGAAGAAATTATGGTAATACCCAATTAAACCGTGCCACCGATGCCCACCGTCAGCCGGGGTCGGCTATTAAACCCTTTGTTTATACCGCCGCCATCGACAGCCGGCAATATACTCCAAGTTCGGTGCTGGTTGATGAAGAGGTAAAATATCAAACGCCTCAGGGCGAATACAAACCCAAAAACTATGATAAAATTTTCCGGGGCGCTATTTCACTGCGTCATGCCTTGGAAGATTCGGTGAACATCATTGCGATTAAATTGGTTGAAAGTCTCGGGCCCAGCAAAGTTTTTAGTTATGCCAAAAAAATGGGACTCCGCAATTTAGTGTTGTCGGGAAGCAAAAGTGATCTTAATTTCTCCTCATTAGCTCTGGGAGGCCTCACCAACGGTGTGTCGCCTTTGGAATTAGCCGGCGCCTATACTCCTCTTGCCAATAAAGGGATATATGTCCAACCCATTGCGGTTTTGCAAGTAAAAGATGCTGACGGCAATGTCATTTTTGAGGATCATCCCCATAAACAAGTGGCTATTCCGGAAGATACCGCCTACGTCGTCACGGATATGTTGCGGGGGGTGATTATGAGGGGAACCGGGCGGGCAGCCATGATTAACCGTCCTGCCGCAGGGAAAACCGGTACTTCCAGTGACTATACCAATGCCTGGTTTGTAGGGTATACTCCTGATTTACTGGCCGCAGTATGGATCGGCAATGATTCACAACGGATTCCAATCACAATCAACGGGGCTACGGTAGGAAGCTCTTCAGCCGCCGCCATGTGGGGGAATTTTATGCGTCAGGCTTTGGAGCAAACGGCGCCATCGGATTTTGAGCAACCGGCCGGTGTAATTTCCGGAGTCGAAATTTGTGCGGAAAGCGGACAACTGGCAACCGGATTTTGCCCGGAAACCAAATTTGAAACTTTTCTCGCCGGTACAGAACCCACAACACCTTGCCAAATTCACCAAAGCGAATCCCCGGCAGAACCAAGCGACGGTTTGGAAAACCCTGGTGATCCATCAAATCAACCGTTGGGCTCAACGAACAATAATACCAAAAAGAAAATGGTTATTGTAAAAATATGTACCAAAAGCCATTTGCTGGCCACCAAATATTGTCCGGCTGAAAGTGTGACAACTGAAGCTTTTCCGGAAGGCGAGGAACCGACCGAGCCTTGTGATATCCATAAAGGACCCTGAGGATTCTAAACATAGATACTAATAACAAGGGCTGTCGCAAAAGAAAAATATCGATAGAAATATACAATATATAGTTATTTACAGTCCATCGAAGCAATATATCGTTGATCTCATTGATTTTTAGTATTTTGCAGACAGCCCTTTTCATTCTATAGAAATTATTTTTTGGCACAACGGTAGTAATTCGAATAATCCTTTGTTAATAAATGCACCGGAAGAACATCTTCCATGATCGTAGGAAAACGGCCGATTTTTTCATAGAAAAAATTATCGGTATCATCGTCATTGGAAAGGGAAACTTCTCCAACCATCACTTTGGAACCGACGCCCCAGAATTTATGATATAAACGTTGGGTAAGGGTAATGCTCTCCCCGGGTTGTAACTGTACGATGCTTCCCGCTTTTAATTCCTTTTCGATTCCATCAAAACTTCCCACAACCGGGGTATCGTCCAGAGAACCATCCGGTTTACTGTTATAAAGCTGCATGGCGAGTTCCCCGCCGCCCCTGTTAATGATATCTTCCATTTTTAAAGCGTGATAATGCATCGGGGTCACTTGATTGACATCCACAACCAGCAGCTTCTCCGCATAAAACTTCCCTTGCTTTTTCTCCAGATTGGAAAATAAGCCATTTCTGAGTGTGAAAAGAGCAAGACCGGCCTGGCGGAAATTACCGTTGCCCCAATCCGTGATGTCCCATCCCATTCCAGTCTCATAAATTTCATAGGCTTCTTCACCCTTGCTTTTCCAGTCGGCAGGCGTCCAAAACGCAAAGGGCGGTAAATAAAATTGATGATGTTTTATGAGGGATTTAAAATCATCGATAATGGCATTAATCTCGGAGCGTTTCATAAGATACCTCCATAATGTAAGATTGATAGCTATTCCGGTTAACTTAAAACTGGATAATCCCTTTGACTGAATTCTGTTTATCCTTGATCGATCTTTCCATAGCCTGGGGTAGCTCGGCAAAGTTATAGGTGTTGGTAACGATTTCTTTTAAAGGCACTATCCCGCCAGCCACGGCGGAGATAGCCGGCGGATACAAATTGCGATAACGGAAAACTGTATTAATCGAAGCCTCTTTGGAAATCAACTTACCAAAATCATATTGGATCATGGCATCCGGCGCCATTCCTACCAGGACTATCCGGCCTCCCCGTTTTACCAATTCCACAGTCTGCTGTGTCGTTATTTTATTGCCGGCGGTTTCGATTACGATGTCGACTCCTTGTCCCCCGGTGAGATCCTTAATAGCCTCAATCATATCCATTTGATCAGCCATAAAAGTTTTGGAGGCGCCAAGTTTTTCGCTCATGGCCAAGCGGGAAGCAATAACGTCGGTTTGATAAACAGTTCCGACACCCATGGCCTTAAGAGCCATCAAGGTCACCAGTCCGATGCAACCGGAACCCAAAACCACCGCCGTATCGCCTACTTTCGCTCTTCCTTGATTGGCAGCATGAAAACCTACCGCCAATGGTTCGATCAAAGCTCCCTCCAGCGTGCTCATTCCGGGAGGCAGTTTAAATGCCATATCAGCCGGAAATGCCACATATTCCGCAAAGGCTCCGTCATAAGGAGGAGTTGCCATAAAAACGACATCGGGGCAAAGATTATATAATCCTTGCTTGCAAAAGTCGCATTTGCCGCATGTATAACCAGGTTCTAAAGCGACCAAGTCACCGACTTTAACAGTAGTTACTTTTTTCCCAATCGCCACAACCTCGCCGCTGCTTTCATGGCCGAGGACGATGGGTTTTTCCACCACAAAATCGCCAATACGGCCATGTTCGTAATAGTGTAAATCGGAACCGCAGATACCGACATGCTTGATTTTGACCAGGACTTCATGCCCCTCGGGAACCGGAACCGGCCGTTCTTCAAATACAATTTTACCGGGTTCCATTAATACGGCAGCTTTCATCATTGATTGCATTTTCATTCCACCTTTCCTCCTACGGTTTCATTTGGTATTTTCCAGTGCCGTTATGCCTCTGCGGCTAGAATAAATTGACCACAGAGACACTTTAATCGGCTTTAGGGCAAATAAATACTGGCGGGTTTGATGTCTTTCTGATTGATGGCGCGACTATCGATTAAAATTTCTTTTTCTTCCCCCGGCAACAGATCAAAATACTCATCCGATAATTTCACGTCATCGCCAAGATTAAAATGAACCGCATGGGCATAATTATCGGTGGCAACAACGAATCGGGTTATATTACCATCCTGCTTGAATTCTTTAATGCCCAAGTTGGCCGGGGCCAATTTTAAATCCCGGAAAGTATGCGTGCGAAGGGTCGCCGATGCTATGTTCTTATTGTCCATTGGTTGGGCAAAGATAGTACCCCGGCTACAATCTTCGTCCTGCTTGGCGAATTCCACCAAAGTACGGCGCGAAAATGCCGCCAGTTCCACTTGACAACGTTGTGAATCCCTCTTAACCCCATCGAAGCTGACATAACCACATTCCAACGTAAACCCAACCGTTGTTGCAGTATCATTGATACCCACAACTTTGATCTTTTCTCCGCTTTCACGCATAATCAATTTCAAGTGTGCGAAAGCCCGCTTCACAAAATAGTAAGATGGTTTCCGTTTCAAATAATAATCAATAATGGTCCAGCCAACTTCGCCCCAGCAGTCATTGTACATCCAGAAAAGACTACCCCAGCAGTTTTCTTTAAACCGAATGGCTTCCAATGAATATCCCAGCATCAAGCCATGACAGAGGCAGCCATAAAACAGAAAATCCTGAATGCTTAAATTCTGAGGATCTACATAGTGTTTCGCAATACCGGCGGCAACAGTATCCTTCTCAAAAGTATTGCTGTGATGTTTCCAGATAGCGCTATTCCTGTCTAATGGGGCGCCGGCCATATATTTCAGCGTGGACGATATACAAGAGGGTCCGATACAACCATACTCGGTAATGAACTTGGCGGAAATTTTGTCATACTCCTCGGGAGTAATCCGCTTTTCCATATCTTCACCCATAGTGCATTCACGCCAATGATGTCGATCGCCGATATCGTTGCCGTTGGGGTCTTCCCCGCCATAAGGCGAACAATTCCAATAGGGAATTTCCGGGCAATTTCTATAAATAACCTTTGGCGCTATCTTGTTATAGCATTCCGCTCCTCCGAAAAAGTCCGGTGCTCCACCCCACCAATCATTAAACCCCCAATGATTCTCATTGCAACCGCACCATAACGCAATACAGGCGTGATTCCGCAAATGGCGGGTCTGATAGTCCAATTCCTTTTCAACCTCATTGCGGAACCACTCTAAATAGTCAGGATACAAGGCGCAGGCGAACATCAGATCATGCCAGAGCATAATCCCATATTCATCGCATTTTTCATAAAAATTCTCCTGTTCATACAATCCGCCGCCCCAGACGCGCATCATGTTAAAATTAGCTTCCTTGGCCTCCAAAAGCAAAGTCTGGTATTTCTCATCACTGACCCGCGCATAAATGGAATCGGCTGGAATCCAGTTGCCTCCCTTGCAGAGAACCGTTACTCCGTTGATCTCGATGGCAAATTTGCGTTCTTTGTTATTGAGCTTTGTCAGATCAAGCTTAATTGTCCGGATACCGTATTTAAATTGGGAATATGTACTGGTAATCCCGGAAGCCGTTACCCGGGCTTTGACGGTATAAAGATTGGTCTCCCCCATACCATTGGGCCACCATAACTGGGGAGCGGGGATGTGGACCGTAAAATCGATTTTATTAAGGCCGGAACGTAATAACGTCTCTTCCCCCACCATGGCTACTGTTTTTCCGGCATAATCCATCTCGAATTGAAAAGCGCCTTCCATGGTGGCAAACGGGTCAAAATTCTCCACTTCGATGGCAACTTTCAATACCGCGCTGTCTTTGGAAAGTGAATCCGTAACAACCTGAACGGAACGGACCGCCAGTTTCGTCAGGGATTCAAGCCAAACGCTTTTAACAATACCGCAAGTTGGAATCCGGGGGCCCCAATCCCATCCATAAACATATTGAGGTTTTCGCACAAAAGCCCGGCGCGCGTCTCCACGGTCCATATAACCCCGGATGTGCTCGGTACAAACGAAGTTTTTGATGGAGCCCAGATCGGAGTCGCTGAAATACTCCAAACCCGAACTCAATCTGACCAAAAGGACATTTTCGCCAACCTGGAGACCCTCTTTCACATCCATGGTAAAAGGATAAAACGCGCTTTTTTGATGTCCCAGATGAATTCCATTCAAAAAAATATCGGCTTCCGCATCCAGAGACTCTAAGGTTAATTCAAGGACATCCCCTTGGAGCAAGTCTTCACCAACCTTGAATACCTTTTTGAACCACCAGGACTTTTCCTCAATCCATTCGCTTAGATGATACTGATCCAACTCCAAGGGTTCTTTAATGATACCTTGAGCGATTAACGGCATATGAACATCACAAGGCAAATCCGCTTTGAGCCAGCCGTCGGTTTTCCGTGAGACGAGCGCATTCTTTTCAGGGCCGCAGGCCAGCTCTTCCCACCTGAGCTCCCAATCTTTGTTTAAATCAACTTTTGCCATATTCGCAATCTCCTTAGCAATTTATTATTGCGGCTCTACTCTAGAAAATATTTTTAGTTCAAGTCTTCTGCATTCGAGATCCCAACACCGACAAGACAATAAAATCTTTCTCTATGTCTCTGCGTCTCTGTGGCTAAATTAATTGGCCACAGAGGCACCGAGCTTAAGTTTCATCTTTTCAAATGGCCATCATCGACTGACCTTGACCTACCGCCCTAGCTGTGGGTCAACGACAAATCAGCCTTTGACCGCTCCGGCTGTCATCCCTTCAATAATCTTTTTATAGAATAGCAAATAAGTGATTATTACCGGTAATATCGATATCACCAGCGCTGCCATGAGCTTGGTATAATCAACCTTGTATACTCCCGCGAAATTGGCCAGCCCAACCGGTAAAGTTTTTAGGGCTTCACTTTTCGTCAGAACCATGGCGAATGAAAATTCGTTCCAGGATGCCAAAAAGCTTAAAATGATCACCGTAGCCAGGACAGGACGGCATAACGGGAAGATAACCCTGGTCATGGTACGTCCGACAGAACAACCATCAATACAGGCTGCCTCATCCATTTCAACCGGTATCGTTTTGATGTAGCTTTCAAATAAAAAGATGGCCACCGGTAAACCAAAAGCAACATAAGGAGGAATCAATGTAAATCTGTTATCCAGCATATGAAATGACTTAAATTGAATAAATAACGGGATCAAAAAGCTTTGTACCGGGATTAACATTCCGGAGATAAAGAAGACATATAAAAGATTGCGTCCGCGAAAAGAAAAACGGGCTAAAACATATCCTATCACGACCCCCAGCAAGATGATGAAAGCCACTGAAAGGACAGTGGAAAAAAGACTATTCCAAAAGTAACCCATGATCTTATATTTTTGGATCACATATAAATAGTTTGCAAATTGCGGATGGCTAGGCAAAGATATAATATTGACGCTAAATTCGGCCTGAGTTTTTAAAGACGAGTATACCAGCCAGACAATAGGAAAAACACAGGAAATGGAGAATATAGCGACCACTAAATTCATCATCGGGTGCAGCACGCTGTCAAGAAATTTTTTATTCATAACGGCTACCTCCCATCATTTTACGGCTAATCAGGATTAGGGCCATGCTTAAAACGAAAATTCCGATGGCGATGGTGGAGCCGTAACCCAATTTAAGCATGGTAAATGTGTTTTTATAGGCATATAAGGACATGACGGTTGAGCTTTTGCCGGGACCGCCGAATGTCATAACAAAAATATGGTCAAACACTTTCATGTTACCGGCGATACAAAGAATCATCGCCACTTTGACACTATCCCAAATCAAGGGTAAGGTGATGTGAAAAAATTTTTTAGCGCCCTCGGCTCCATCAAGCTCGGAAACTTCATCGATTTCCTTCGGGATACCGGAAAGGCCGGCCAGAAAGATCACAACATAATAACCAATGTATTGCCAGATTAAAGGAAGTGTCACCGTATACATGACCAGGCGCGGATCATCCAGCCAGGGTTGAATCAATGATTTCAGGCCAAGAGTCCTTAAGAGCCAATTAAGGAGTCCGTAATCATTGCTATAAATCATCATCCATACAAAACCGACCACCACCGCCGATAATACTGCCGGAACAAAAACGATGGCCTGGTGGATTTGTTTTAATTTAAGAAAACGCGAAGAAAGAAATACCGATATCAGCAGGGCAATGCCAATCTGCCCGATGATGCACCAGACGACAATGAAGATATTATTTTTAAATGAAAACCAAAAATCCGAGTCTTGAAGTAAATCCAGATAGTTCCGCATTCCCACAAATTTCATGATTATTCCGCCGCTCCAGTCAAAAAAGCTGTAGCGAAACGATATGAAAAGCGGCAGAATCACGCAGAATGAATAAATAAGCGTACCGGGAATCAATAACCCCCATAAGACCCAGGATTTCGGCTTTTTCAAATGAGTTTGCATGACAACCTCCGAAATGCCTTAATTAATGCTTTCTCCGGGAAAACATCTCCCGGAGAAAGAAAATTTATTGATAATGACTGAAAAATTAAAGCTAATTCGCTCTTTCATATTCCTTTTGAATCTTCTGGGCTAATTCTCCTGGAGTGGTCGCATTGATCAATAGATCTTGCAGCCCGGTATTCATCACTTCAATAACAGCCGGAGCTAATTGAATGTCATATATCGGCACCAGCTTGACTTTGGGTACCAGGTTGCTGTACTCGGAGAACAAAGGTAATAATTTGCTTTTATCGACATTCTTCACTGTATACGGAGGAGTAAAGTTGTTTTCCAGGCAAATCTTAGCGTAATCGGGGCCAGTAACGGCTTTAATTAAAGCTATGGCCGCCTTTCTCTTTTCTCCCTTTAAATTAGCGCTGACGTTCCAAGCCCATGCAGTACCTGCGGATGCCGTCATGGCTTCTCCCTTTCCCCCTTTAACAACGGGAATAACAGCCAACCGTGTATTCGCAGCGATCGCCTTCGGTGCATCCGTACTAACCGAAGAAACCGCCCAGCTGCCTTCAAAAAACATCGCGGCTTTTCCATTGTAATACAAAGTCCGTTGTTGCCCATTATCGAGGCTGTTTAAATCCGTATTGAAAGCTCCGGATTTGGCCAAGTCCTGCATCTCTTTTAAGGCTTTTACAAAATTCGGGTCCGTAAATTTGGCGCCTTTTTTGTCGCGAATCTTCAAAAACCAATCGGTTCCTGTAAACCTGTCTCCCAAAGTGCTCAGGATACAAGATTCAGCAACCCAGTTGCCTTTATTGCCAAGGGCAATCGGAATATACCCGTTTTTCTTGAGTTTCAGGATTGCCGACTTAAATTCATCCCAAGTTGCCGGGAATGATTTTATACCGCATTTTTCAAAAATATCTTTGTTATAAAAAACAAGGGAAGTGATGAGCAATTGAAACGGTGCTCCGTAAATGTTATTGCCAATCCGGAAATCATCGAAAGCTCCGGGCAAAAACCCTTTTTTATAAGCCGGATCCCGATCAAGATCGGCATTCATCGGTTCAATCAATTTATTATTTACAAACGAAGAAACCCAGGAACCCTTGATTAAGAATACATCCGGTAACTCGTTGCCTGCAGCCAAGGTTTTGATTTTAGGTCCATATGTGTCTTGGTCAATTGCCTCTTCGGTAATTTTGATATCGGGATGACTCGCTTTAAACTTTTCCATCATTTCCCGGTAGGCTATAACATTGCCTTGACTCTTGTCCGCCTCCGTTAAAATGTGCATCAATGACAGCTTAATGGGTTCAGCTGCATTAACGGCTTGAAATATCAGCAGCATAAAGCAAACCACCAGGAAACCTAATCTCCATGCATTTTTTTTCATTTTCTACTAGATGCCCCCTTTTTTGTTGATAAAACATTTATGATAAGCCTTATCATTGATTTTATTGTAATATGAACCCAAATTAAAAAATAGGTAACAATTCTATTAAAATATCCAAATTTTTGTTCCCTTCGGATACTTAACTTTTTATTCAATATCTGATACGCTATAATAAATACAGTCTTATGATACTTGGCGCGGGGGGGGTGAAGATGATTAAGTTATGGAAAAAGCCCCTTTTGAAATTTTTCAGTCTACAATATAAAATATTGATTTTTTCCTTGATTTTGATTATCACCCCCCTGTTCACTGTGGGTATTATTTCCTATCTCAAATCCTCCGAAATTATTGAAAAAAAAGTAAGCATTACTAACTTGAATACGGTTCAACAAATCGGCAGAAATCTTGAATTTATCCTTCAAGATGTTCACGATACTTCGCTATTTTTGTTTCAGGACAAGCAAATTCGCTGCTTTTTCCAACTATCGCCCAAGCTGCCTGCAATTTATCTGCAAAAGCAGAAGCTCGCCACTGAAGAATCCTTAATTTATCTTTTATCTTCCAAAAAATATATCCATTCGATTTATATTAGAGGCTTTAACGGCCTTACCATTGAAACCAAACATGCTTTATATGATATTGACCCCGGAATCGAACACCAAGTCATCGAACTACGCGGACGTTATCTTTGGGTTTCCAACCGGATTATTGATTATAACCGTTCGGTCATCAACGCTTTAACTTTGTTCCGGGTGATGAATGATTTGGAATTTATCGACCGCCGCCTGGCCATTATCCAAATTAATATCAATGAAGCGGAAATTGCCAAGATTTATGAAAATAAAACCATAAGCAAAGCAGGCTACTTTTTTATTATGGATCAGTACAACAAGGTGATTTCCCCATTAAGTAAAGATATTCTCAATCAACCGATCCAACCCGGTTTAATCGACAACAAGCTTTTAAACAAAAAAGAAGGCTTTTATGAAATCAAATCGGGGCATCAAGGTTTTTTAGTTACTTTCTATAAAATTGATGATGTCGGGTGGACCCTGATCAATATCATGCCCCTCAAAGAGCTTCTTAAAGAAAATTCGGTCATTCAAAAAGTGAACCTCCTGGTAATTGTTATCAGCTTTCTTGCCTGTATCGCCATTGCTTTACTATTTTCCAGCAAAGTCCTGAGTCCTCTTAAGCAATTGCGGACCCTGATGAAGAAAGTTGAAAACGAAAACTTCGATGTCAGTATTGAGATCAAGAGTAATGACGAAATTGCTTTACTCGGCCGAAGTTTTAATAAAATGTCGGCCCGCCTTAAAGAACTGTTAAACCAGGTCTATATTTCTCAAATCAAACAACGGGAAGCCGAACTTAAAGCTCTCCAGGCGCAAGTCAATCCCCATTTTCTCTATAACACTTTAGATACCATTTACTGGAGCAGCCGGCTGGAAAAAGCCCCGGAGACCTCGAAACTGGTCGAAGCCCTTTCAAAATTATTCCGATTAAGCTTAAATAGCGGAGATGAATTGACCACCGTTGGGAAAGAAGTGGAACATCTAAAAAACTACCTTACGATTCAGCAGAAACGTTATCAGGGAATGATCGACTTCGCAATAAAAATTTCTACAAATGAAATTCTTGATTGTAAGGTGGTCAAACTGGTATTACAACCCTTAGTAGAGAATGCAATCTATCATGGCATTGAAAAAAAAGGCCAACCCGGAAAGATTGATATTGAGATTTACCGCCAAAACAATCAACTGATTTATAGAATCTCCGATGACGGTAACGGTGCAGATGAAGACGAGCTTAACGGACTCCTTTCTCAAAAAGCCGGTGACAATAACCGCGGTTTTGGGATTCAAAATGTGAATGACCGTATCAAACTATACTTTGGTGCTGAGTTCGGCATCCGATTTTATAGTCAACCCAGTCAAGGAACGAAAGTCATTGTAACCCAACCTTATACCAAAGGGGAGACCTCTCATGCTGCGAGTGATGATTGTCGATGATGAGCCGACGATTCGCCAGGGAATCATTGCTTCAATCGATTGGAGCCAATATGAAATTAAAATAGTCGGGGAAGCGAGCAATGGTAAAGAAGCTTTAGAAATTGCCCCCGGCCTTGACCCCCAAATTATCATTACCGATATCCGGATGCCGGTGATTGACGGGCTGGAATTGACCCGTGAGCTGAGAAAATTGCTGCCGGAAAGCAAGATTGTCATTTTAAGCGGCTATGATGATTTCGGCTACGCCAAACAAGCCTTGCGTTTGGGGGTTTGCGAGTATCTTTTAAAACCGGTTGGAGCTGAGGAGTTGATCGCTCTCTTATTAAAATTAAAAAATGATATTCAAGTGGAAACTGCCCAAAAGATTCAAGCGGAAAGCGCCCGGAAACTTCTTAGTGAAAATTTATTGTTGCTGCAATCAGAATTCATCCAAGCCACCCTCAAAGGAACGTTTAACGACCCTGATTTAGTATTACCAAAGGCGGCTCAATTGAATATCGATTTTACCGGACCCTTCTATCAAGTCGTCATTATCGACATCGATGATTATCTATTGCAAACCGAAGGCATGCCCGAAAAAGAGCAGGCCGCAATGAAGTCGGCGGTCTTAAACACAGCCCAAACAGTCCTCGCCTCAAAGGGGAGAGGACTGTTTGGCTTGAGTGAATTCGATTATTTAATCGGTTTGATCAATGGAACCCAAGCGGAAATGGATGCCATCCTGGAAGTATACCGGACAATTCAGGCGAAAATCAAACAAAGTCTCAAGTTAACGGTAACCTTTGGTATTGGACGCGCTTATGGAAAGCTTATAGAGATTCCCTGTTCCTATCGGGAGTCCACTGTATGTTTACGGAAAAAGATTTTCAAAGGGAAAGAGCAAATGATTGTCTTTGAGCCGGAATGGCTGCAGTTGACTACCCGCCCGCTGATCTACCCGACTGCAGATGAGAAAGAACTGCTTGGCCAGTTAAAATTGATGGAAAGCCAGCAGGTTACAGCGATCATTGAAAAAATTTTCAATCATTTATCGGCCGCCATTGCTGGTCCGGAAGACTTGAAAAGTTTCTGTGTCAAATTTATCATCATCGCCATGAATTCTTTAGAAGAACTCGGAGTTGATTTGGAAAAGCATCTTGGCAAAAATTTCGAACCCTACAAAGAGATTGATAAATATGAAACCCTCGAAGACATTAAGATATGGCTCAATAACTTATTGCAATTTTTCATCCATATTATCAAAGAAACCAAAAATGAAAAATATAAAGGTATCGTCAAGCTGGCCATTCAGTTTATCCAGGAACATTATCATGAGGATATTAATTTGGCCGATATTACCAGCACGGTTTTTGTGACTCCCAATTATCTGAGCCGGGTATTTAAAGAGCAAACCGGTGAATCCCTCATCGACTGGCTCAACCGTTTCCGAATCGAGAAAGCAAAAACTTTGCTGCTTGACTTCCAAATCAAGATCTACGAAATAGCGGAAAAAGTCGGTTATAACGATTATAAATACTTCTCTCATATCTTTAAGAAATACACCGGGATGACGCCGAAGGAATACCGGGATTTAAATGCTACATGAAGCGGGGTGATTTAAATCATTTAATACTTTTTATGCTCAATGCATCCTTTTTGCCTCCCGATAATCGGTGGGTGTCAAACCGAAATATTTCTTAAAGCAAATCGAAAAATAATGCTGGTCGCTATACCCCACCGCCTCGGCGATCTGGTGCACTTTTACGGAAACATCATCCAGCAGGAGCCGGGCTTTCTCCATCCTGCGCCGGGTCAGATATTCCACAAACGATTCTCCTACTTGTTGCTTAAAAAGACTCCGGAGATAATTAGGGCTGATAAATAATCGTCCTGCCACATCATCCAGGGAAAACTCCATTTGCTCCAAGGAATTTTCAATAATCTCCTTGGTTTTTTCTACAATCGAATAGTTCTTGCCCAGCCGGGTCTTCTCAATCTCAGTACAACAGGAGAGAGAAAAGTCTACCAAAAAATACTCCAGCTCCGTTAGGGTCTCACAATGATATACCCTTTGGTAGGGATCCATCCCCAAAACCGAAATATTTCCTCCTACTTCGGCCACTGTCCGCAACAGCAACAGGGTTGTTTCAAAAACAAATTGTTTAACCCGCCCCGGTTCAATCGTTTGCTGTTTGCGATGATAATCAAAAATCCGCAAGGCAGAATGAGTTACCTGTTCTTTTTCACCCAGTTTCACCTGGAGCAATAATTGCTTCTCCAATTCCAGGGGCCATTGTGCCGGTGTTTCATTTTGAAGATTGATATCTTCATAATTTACCAGGCTCCCGCTGCCTTTTAAAAAGCTAAACTGGATGGCGGTTTCGGCTTGGGAAAACGATTGGTCGACTGCGATCAACTTTTCAGATAGCCGTCCCAATGCTGCATACGTGTCCACATGGAACTGATTTTGAACTGCCAGCATTACCCGGTGTAAATTTTGATTTAAGGTAATAAAACTCTTTTGCCGGTCGGCTGAACGGATATCAAATAAGATAGCAAGCTTGTCTTCACTTAAAAAAAAGGGAAAGGGACGAATCTCTTCCAAAAATACGGATTCGACAACCTCTATCAAAAAACTTTGGGTAAGCCCCTTTTCCCCTGATTTTTCGGCTTTAGCGGACTGCAAATTTTTTAATTTGAGTAAAGCGACCCCAAATAAGCATCCGGTCAGCTGCAAATCCAGTTCTTCCAATTTTTGAGCAATTTCCGGCTCCTCCATTTTTCCGGTGATTAAAGCCTGAAAGAACCATTCCCGTAATAAAGGAAGGCTAACCGTTAACTTCTTTTGGAGCAGGGTGAGATCTTGTAGGAAATGAAACCGCTGGTCGAGTTCTTTTTTCACTCTCGTTAAAATGTCGATCAGCTGTCCCGCTTGCACCGGTTTTAAAATATAATCCTCAACGCCCAGTCGCAAGGCCTTTTGAGCATATTCAAAATCGTCATAACCGCTAATTATCAAAACTTTCAAATCGGGGTTGATGGATTTGGCCGTTTCAATCAATTCCAGGCCATTGACTGTGGGCATGCAGATGTCGGTGATGATTACATCCGGAGCCAATTCCGGCAAAAGCTCCATTGCCTCCATTCCGCTGGCCGCTTCCCCTGCTACCACAAAACCATTATTCTTCAGGGATAAAACGTTAATGAGCCCGCGGCGGATAATGGGCTCATCATCCACTACTAAGATTTTGTACATATTTTGCGATCTCCTCTTGGGTGACTGCCGGAATTAAGATCGTGACCTCCGTCCCCCGGCCCCACTCGCTCTTGAAATGTAAAGCATAATCTTCTCCAAAGTAAAGTTTGATCCGTTCATTGACATTATAAATTCCATAGCCTCTTTCCGCGAATAAGCGTTGTCCCTCGGGTATTCCTTCCTCCAGCCGGCGATTGATGAATTCCAGGGCAAGGGGTTGAATTCCGGCGCCATTATCGCAGACCTGAAATAAAACATCTTTACCGTTTTGCGCCATACCGCCGGTTATCGTAATGGAACCCGCTCCCGGTTTCTCTTTAATTCCATGATAAATTGCATTCTCTACCAAAGGCTGTAAAATTAGTTTAATCGTCAGTAGATGCTGTACTTTGGGATCAACATCGATACTATAATTAAAATGCTCACCATAACGCATTTTTTGAATCGTCAAATAACTGGTAACATTTTCAAGTTCATTTTTTATAGTGATGATATCCAGGCCTTTATTGAGTCCAGTCCGAAAAAGGGTTCCCAGGGCCATGGTCATTTGACTGATCTGGGTTGCCTTGATCTGATCGGCCATCCAATGAATCGAGTCCAACGTGTTATAAAGAAAATGGGGATTGATTTGGGCTTGTAAAGCTTTTAATTCCGCCTGTCTTTTTAACTGCTGTTCAAGTTTGACTTTTTCCTTCTCTGCTTGCAACTGAACAATGGTTTGATTTAACCTTTGAAACAATTCCCGAATTTCTTCCACCATATAATTAAAACTTCGCCCCAAGTGTCCTACTTCATCACGATAAGGATATTCAAATTTTACATTCAGATTGCGCTGCGTTACCCGTTGAATCGTTTCTTCCAGCCTCACCAGGGGATGGGTGATGGTATTGGATAAAATCACCGCCAATACCAGCGTTACCACCATACAGGCTCCGGTCAGTATCAAGATAAAGAAACCAAACTCATTCAATTGATGCAACAAAACCCGTTCCGATTTGATATTCACAATTCTCCAAGGCGCAACCGTCAGCCCCTGATAGCTGATGCTATAATTGACTCCCTTATAGCGTCGCATAATCCGGCCTTGTTCACCATGGGAAATTTGCTCTACCACGTCGGCATCAGCAAGAAACAACCGGGTGACCGGGTCATGATTGGAAACAACTTCCCGCCCCTGGTTATCCAGGATCACCATCCAATTACCCGCTCCGGAATAAATCTTGCCCAAATACTCCAAAATGGCTTGTTGATCCAGATTCACAACAATATAAAGATTACTGTTATATCCATCGATGGTAAATTGAAAAACCACCGGCACGACGGGATTGGTATCCCGGTAAATCTCGTCTTTCCGGCTGAGGCCCCAATAAACAGTCTGTCCCGGCCGATCATGAAGTTCTTGATAGAGCCGGGAAGTTGTAAAACGAAAATCAGGATTTTTGATTTTAGAGAATTCAAAGAACTCCCCTTTGGGAGTACTCATAAAAACCGAGGAAGTAAATGACTCCGTGGATCGGATCTCCGAAAAGAAATTGGAAAACCGGGAAAGCGCCAAGGCATAACGGTACTTCTCTTCATTAAATAAAAACGTTGAGAGCGTCGCATTAAAATCGGGATTCAGTTCCAATCCGTAAACCCGCCGGATAATTCCCTTTAGCTTTTCATCCAGAAAATTACCGGCCTGCATCAACAAATCAGCCGAACTCACATAAGCGTTCCGGTGAATTTCAGCAGCCACATAACGATATAAAAGCGCGGCTGATATCAACAGGGAGAGCGCGATCAAAGTCATGCATGTCAAGGCGATTTTATTCTTCAGTTTCAGGTTTCGGAACCAGTCAAGCGCCATTTTGGGTTCTTCCTTTTCAAAACTTACGCAGGATCCCATACCTTATTTCCCTATCCAAACCATTTTACCTTCAAAAAGAGCGTTTATTCCGCCTGCGCGGGTTGAAAAACCGGAATCCCTGATTTCTGCGGCTTATCCTTTGACTGCGCCTGAAGTAAGACCGGATATAAACTGTTTACTCGTAAAACAGTACAGAATTAATACCGGCAACAAAGAAATGGCCGCGCCCGCCGTCATGATGTTCCATTCAGCAGCGGCGTTGGCCGAATAACGGAGGCTGACCACTGCAACCGTTAATGGTTTCAATAACGGATTGGCCATTGTAAAAATGAACGAGGTAATATAGTCATTCCAGGCTGTCCGGAAAGTAAAGAGCGCTACCACTCCCAAGATCGGTCGCAACAATGGCAAAATAACATTCCAATAGACCCGGAAATAACTGCAGCCATCGATTAATGCCGCCTCATCAAGCTCCTTGGGCAAAGTTTTAATGAACCCGATGGTCAAAAAGATATTCGTTCCCTGGCCTCCGGTTAAAACCAGGGCCAATCCGATCAAATTCCCGGTGAGTCCCAGGGCATGCATTAGCCGGTATTGGGGATATAGGGAAACGGCGCCCAAAGAAACAAACATGAAAGCCAAATGCATGCTAAGCAGTAATTTCCCCCCCGGAAACCGGTGCCGGGCTAAGACATATCCGGTCAATGACGAGGTTAGTAAGGCCAGGACCGTCACCATCACACATAGATAGACACTATTCCAAGTGTATTGGATGAAGTTTCCCTGGCGAAACGCTTGAACATAGTTGGAAAACATCCAGCGGGAAGGCAGTAAAGTGCTGCCTGATATCAGTTCGGCATTGGTTTTTAATGAACCCATCAAGGTATAAAAAACCGGATAGATTGTAAAGATCGCTACAATCAATATAAATAACCATTTTATTATCTTGCCTGCTGCCTTTAATGTTTTATTCATTGTCTTAAACCCCATCTTTACGTTAATAATCGAGCTTCCTAGAGAAATAAAGGTACCCGCAGGTTATCATACCGATAATCAAAGCCGCGATAATGCTTACGGCTGCGCCATATCCAAAATCAGAATTCACCATCGTACTGGCCGAGGCCGAAATTGGGAAGTACAATTGATAGATGTATAAGAACATGACCTGCGTTGCAGAAAACGGGCCACCCTCCGTCAAGACCATAATACTTTGCATATCCTGAAAAGCAATAATAATCGACAGCATTAAAATGACCTGAAGTACCGGTCCCATCATCGGAACCGTTATATAGATCATCCGCTGGAATCCATTGACCCCATCCAAGGCGGCGCTTTCATAAATATCTTTGGGAATGCTCTGTAATCCGGCTAAAAAATAAACCATGTAATTTCCAATGCCACCCCAGGCTCCAACGATAATACAGGTTAACATCGCCAGGTCTTTGCCCAACCAATTGATGGGCATTTTAACCAAACCCGTAGCCAACAACAAATGATTGACGACCCCATTGTAAACGTTAAAGATCAAATAAAATATCAATGCCATGACCGCCGTGCTCACAATGGTGGGGCTAAACATCAGCCCTTGCAGGAAACCGCGGCCCCTGAATTTTCTATTTAAGAGCACCGCCAGCAAAAAGGCGATGGGTAAAGTGATTATCAGCTTTCCGCAGACATAGACCAGCGTATTGAGGACCGAGTGCCAAAACACCGTATCCCGGGTAAATGCGCGGATAAAGTTTTCCAATCCTACAAATTTAGCGGCGCTGATTCCATCATAACTAAAAAACATATATTGAAGCGCCCAAAGTACCGGATAGATCGTGAGCGCCAAAAAAATGACTGCATTGGGAATCAACATCAAATAAATCTGCTTGTTCCGTTTCCATTGAATGGAGGCCATCTGAAGTTCTCCTTATGACGCGGGCTGTTGCCAAAGAGATTTTATTTGCAACAGCCCCATCGTTTGCTCTTTATTTTTTGAAGATCTTCCCGGGTTCGGCCGGGTCGAATTTGGTATAGATCACGCGGGTGCTTCGATGTTCGCTGATTGCCTTGTCCAATGCTTGATTGTACCGGGCGTTGAGATCGGCGATTCCTTTGTCGGCATCGGTAACCCCGAAAATAATCTCCATAAAGACTTCATACACGTCCTTGCCTTCAGGTCTCACATTGAGCGGGATATTCGGCCAGATTTTATCATTTTTATCAAACTGAATCGCCGGCCATTTTTTTACCGTCGCCGGCTGTTTGGCCTTGCGGATGACCGCCGGTACCATCACCAAACCTAAACCCTTCTCATAATAACCGGTCAGCAGGGCGTCGCCATATAAAAACTCCATCACTTTCCAAGCTTCCTTAGGATACTTGGTTTTACCGTTCATTAACCAAAAACGTCCCGCCAAATTAATCCGGTTCGAACCCTTGATACCATTGATAGTTGGAAGGGGAGCAATATCCCAAGCTTCCTTCGTGGGAAACTGATTCTGATATACACCGGGTTCGGAATGGGTCCAGGAAATGTACATACCGATTTTTCCTGCGGCGAATTGGGTCCGCAACGGATCGATATCCAACGATTCACAGCCCGGGAAAGCGCTATTGGAAGTAAAGATGGACCGGTAGGACTGGAGAATCGGCTTATAGCCCGTAAAATCGAATTTGCCGGTTTTAAAATCATACCCTTCCCGGACTCCGCCGCTCCGCATCATGATGTAATCGACCGACCGCGATAATGCCTGGGTAGGATTTTTAAAATTCTGGGCATATCCATAAATACCCTCCTTGCCAAGCTTGGCACTGATCAAAGAGGAGTCCTTGGCCATCTCCGCTACGGTCTTCGGAGGCGCTTTGATTCCAACCTTCTTAAAGATTCCCTTGTTATAAATCAAACGGGGCGTAGTTCCAATCGCCGGGAGGGAATAAATACGGCCATTATCCATATTGATGCCTTCCAAAAACGCCCCCTCGCCAAAACGTTTCTTAAAAGCCGGGGTTAAATAGGAATCCAACGGGGCGATATCACCCGCGGGAAGCCTTTTTTCAAATACCCCCGTGGCATCCATGAATACATCCGGAGCTTCGCCGGTGGCATAAGCCAAATCCAAGGTCTGTTGATAATTGTCGGTGTAAATTTGATAAGTAATTTCGATATTATCTTTGTTTTGCTTGTTGAATTGATTGACCATGGCCGTCATATAGTCAGCGTCATGACGATTCATGGTCCACACTTTAATTTTGACCTTAGTGGCCGCAGCGTCAACTCCTCCCCAGATTGCACTGGAAAAGACAAAAGTCAAAATCACTAAAAGTACGGTATAAATAAGCTGATTTCTCTTTTGGAAACTCTTTTGAAACATTTTTCTCCCCCTTATTTTTAAAGTTATGGAGCATTCGAAAAGCTCCCGTTTTGATATTACTTCAACCGCTCTTTAATTTTAAGTTAATAATTTATGATCTTAGGGATAAAAAATAACGATTTTTGATTTTCCCAATAACTTTATTCCGACTGCTTTAAATCTCGATCCGGCAAGTTCTTAATTTGTGGGGTTCTAAAAGTTACTTGCCGACTCTGTTAAAATTTTTACTCCCGGAGGGGCTTGCAACTCCATTTGGCCATTGTCGGCAATCATGTGGAAGCACCCTTGGACCGTCCAAAATTTCACTTCAAGATGTTGAAGGCCCTCCGGGATATGGGGTGAAAAGATGGCCTCGCTCCAGCCCGCCTTCCCCGGTTTCAAACCGGCGATATCCTCGATCAAAACCGGCAGCGGCGCGCTAGCCCAGGGATGACAGAGACTGGTATTCCACTTTTGCTCTTTTCCCCAGGCCTCAAAACAAGCTGTTGCTCCTTCCCGGATCATATTGGCCCAAGAATGCTCGTCCAAAGAGGTAAGCAATTCAAAGACCAAGTTATACTCGCCGACACCCGCCAGCCCTTTTAATAGAAAATAGGCGTTATAGACCCCGCACTTCATGCCTTTCTTCCGGATCATTTCAACCACACTTTTACGGGCTTCCTCCGGTACCAGATCGAAAAACAGCGCCATCGAATTGGCATGCAAAGCGGTGTGATCCGAAACTGTGGAGTCAGCCAATAAATTCAAATCCGGCCGGTAAAACGCTTTGATAAAGGCCTTCTTTAGCTCCGGAAACTCGTCATGGTAAGCAATCCCCAAAATGTCGCGAATCTTATTCACGGTTTGAACGGCGCCGCAGAAAAAGGCATTGATCACATTATGACAACCATCCCCAACCACCGGTTGGGATAAGTCAAAGTCGTAATCATCCCGCAAATTTTCCGGCCAATCCACCAGGTTCCATTTTTCCTTTACATTTTCCAATAATCCGTCGGGCCTTTGAAATCTTTTGAAATACCGAACGACTCCCTCCGCAACCGGGGCCATTTCCTGCAAAAACTGCAAATCGCCGCTTTGTTGATAATATTGGTGCAACTGTAACGGCCATTGTAATGAGAAATCGGCAATTTCCTGCATAAATGAACCTGGGGCCACAGCCATCAACCCCGGACAAATCCGGGCTGAACGGGAAAAATCCGCCAGCATTTTTTTGGTTAACCGCAGATCACCGCTGAGATACAAATGGGAATGACTGGTGATTGTGGCATCTCCCAAATACTGTCCCTTTTCCCGGCTGGGGCAATCCACAAAAACCTCTTGAGCCCCGCAACGGACCCCATGGGCGCAAATCTTCCAAATATCATTCAACAGTCCATTGGAAGAGATAAAACTGCATCTTGTTTCATCCAAAGGATAATGCCGGACAACAGCGGCAAAACTTTCCGGCTGCGCAACTCCCTCAGGGGCTATCAATTCGACATAACGAAAGGCTTTATAATCATAAGCCTCCAAAGTATCCAAGTCTCCCGATAACGTCCAAATATCCCGGTAGTCGCAATTGCAACGCATTGGATAACGCACTCGCCCGCCATCCGCTTCCAGTTCTTCGCCATAGCGGATCTCCACCTGTTGTCCGGCAATCCCCCGGGCTGTCATAATAAACTGGCCGGTGATTTCCTTGCCAAAATCGACCCGGTAATTGCCCGGCGCCGGTTGATGGACTTGGAGCGGTTTTAAGGTATATACTTGCAGTGTTGGGGTGTCCTGAAGCACCAACTGATGGTCGTCGGTGGTAGTTTCATAACATTCCCGCCAGTGCCGGTCATCATAATCCGGCTCCCGCCAGGCTTTTTCCTGAAGCCGGCTATCCAGGTCCTCCACAAACTGGGTTTGATAACCGAAAGTTTTCCGCCCGGTGAATTCAAGGGCACGATGACATTTCCAAGTTCGATCGGTGGCCAGAGCCAAACTTCCATCGATCCACAACTCGGCCAGCATACCCTGGCGGTAATCACCGCTGTTCCAAACCCGGTTAACCAATCCTTGATAAAAAACATGCACCGCAATGACGTTCAAACCCTGTTGAAGATATTCGCTGACATCCAGGCGGTTGTAAAAATAATGCCATGAATATCCGGGAGCCGGACCCTGGCCCACAAATTGGCCATTGATATAAAGTTTATAATAATCATCCGCCGTAATATCCAAAAAAGCTTCCCGCGGTTCCCGGGGAAAGTGAAAAGTTTTCCTGACCAGCATATGGTGATTTTGCAGTTCCCGGTCATGCTCAGGCAAATCAAACGGCGCTAACTGCCTATGTAACAAATTGAGCGGAGCGTATCCGGCAAAACCGGGATCCATGAGCCACTTGGCGGTCCATTTTTTATCCATCCCACATTTTCTCCTCATAATACTTTTTTCTATCCTTTATTGTAAAAGGGATGGTCCGGAACAACAAGCAATAAATTGATCAAGGATCGGTCAAAATTTTAAGAATGTAGGGCCGGATTAGAAAAAAAGAAAGATCCCGGAAATAACAGAGCCGGCCGGATAAAAAAAAGAGCCCCGCTACCTGTAGGCAACGAGGAACTCTCAACGATTGAGTCGTCCATTTAGAGACCGTTTTACTGAAAACGGGCGTGAAATATTTCCCAAATCAAATACCTGAAAAACCTATCATCAGGACCAACACCTGAATTTATTCCAATTGACAGGCTGCCCCATTCAGGGTAAAAGCTGCCGGCCTGGCATTGGAACCGCTATAAGAGATGTTAAATCCAAAAGAAACGTTTCCCTTTGCAGGGATAAGGTTATTATAGGAAACATTTTTTACAGTTACGGCTGTGCCGCTTTGGGTGTAGATTCCATTCCACAAATTGACGATTTGTTGATTGCCTGCAAAGTTCCACGCTAATGTCCAGCCATTAATCGCCGACGAACTGTTATTGATAATGGTAATATTTACTGTAGCCCCACTGCCCCAGTCGTTTTGAGTATAACGAATCGAACAGCTCGTAGGAATGGAAGTAGGGGTTGGCGTTACAGTCACTGTCGGTGTAGGTGTGATCACTGTGCCCATAGCGCTCATGATTGCAGTCAGAATGCCTTGCTGTGTTACAGCCAGAGTATTGCGGTCAAAAAGCCCCAAACCATATACTCCATTGAATCCATTATCCCAGACTACAGGCACTGCACCGTATTTCTTGCAATCCACGCATAAAGTTTTGGCAAAATAAGCCCGGTAAGTACTATTGGTAGAGTCAGCGCTTGATTTATCGACTGTGCCGAATTCCCCGATGACAACCGGATATCCTTGGGTTACAAATTTATTATACATACTGCTGAGCTGTGAATCCATATAATCTTCCTGGCCCCAGGTTGACTTGCGGTAAGTGTCTGTGGCAATGGATCCCCATTGGGTTATGGAGCCGGACTCCTCGCCGCAAAAGTCCCAAGGCGAGTAATAATGAGCGGAGATCATGATTCGCTTTTCATTGCCGGGGATTGAAGATGACCTGTAATTATCGGTTGGCACTACAAAACCGTAATTACCCACCGTATAATCAATGTTGGTATTCCAACCCGGAATCAGCAGCCATCGCGTAGCGTTGTTCCCGCCGGTTTGCCTTACGGTATCGACGAAAATTTGATTATAGGCATTCAGGTTTGCATAGTATGTGGGATTGGGATCGCTATAATTGCCGTCAAATTCTTCATTCATTGATTCTAAGATCAAATGCTCATCGTAACTTGCAAATATGGTTGCGACCTGCTGCCATACTTTTTGATATTTGGCTTTAATCGTTGTTTGATCGCCGGAAGTAACCAGAAGCCATGAACCTGTGACTGTAGGGTAGCCGTCACCATGCATGTTGACGATTACATATAAGCCTTGGTTATAGGCATAATCAACCACTTGTTTGATTCTGGCTAACCACGCGGCATCAATGGTGTAATTTGGGGCAGATCCTATTTTACTCAAATATGAAACCGGAATACGGATTGTTTTAAAGCCCGCGTTTTTTACCGCTGTAATGAGGGCTTGTGAGATGGTTGGATTGCCCCAGACCGTTTCACTGGGTGTACCGTTGGAATTGGCTTCAAGTTGATTGCCCAAGTTCCAGCCTGCGCCCATTGCGGCGACAATTTGCGTCTGATTGGAAGCCTGGGCCGCCGGAAACCAATTGAGTATTACGGTAAATAAAACACCCAGAGCCATTAAAAACATCCAAACTGATTTAACTTTCGTCATCATCCAAAATCCCTCCCATCTATTTATTAATTGGTTAGATACTTTTACTATAAAAGGAAAAATAACCCAATTCAATGTAAAATTTTTTATTTTCATAGAATATTTTTTTATTCAGATTACGCACTTCCACAAACAATATCCCACGCATAGGCGGCCACGATTTCTTTAACGCCTTAAAGGTATTGTGAATCGAATACCATTTTATCGAGAAAAGTAAAACCGTCGAATTTTTTAACCTTTTTCCAATGACCATGGTTCGCATTATGAAGACGATATGAAATTCTTTGATATCTTGGTATGGAGACAAGCCGAATAGGCCCTTGTACTTCCGGTTAGGAATCAGCAACACAAACTCTGGTTTCGATTCTACCGAGTAACCCAGTTTTCGACTAATCAATCATCGACTTTCCTTTATCAAGGCGCAAATTTATGGTCTTTATTGCATCCTACTTCTTCGAAATCAGCGATGATGATCACTTACCCAAATCATTCTTTCCGTCATCCAATGAATTCTTTCCGTCACAAAAATAATTCTTTCTGTCATCCAATGAATTCTTTCCGTCACAAAAATAATTCTTTCTGTCATCCAATGAATTCTTTCCATCACAAAAATAATTCTTTCTGTCATCCAATGAATTCTTTCTGTCACGGAAATGATTCTTTCTGTCTTTTGGGAAGATTTGAAACTCAATATCACGGTTCCGTTCATTAGGTAGTCGTCACACTGGCGCCGCGGCACAGAATTTTTTTAAACGATGTTTTGTCTTTTCTCTGCGTCTCTGCGCCTTGGCGGGAGAATTAATTTTTAGACCGCGTAGTAGTTTCCAGGATAAAATCAATATGTTGTATGCTATATATTGGATTTCTTTTCGATTTTAAAGCCTTATAGGCAAAACCTCACCCTCTCTTGAGTTCCACCACGGTGGCCCCCATGCCGCCTTCGTTTTGTTCGGCGATATAAGAGGTTTTTACCATGGGGTTCTCCCGCAGATACTGCTGCACCGCGCTCCGTAAAGCCCCGGTTCCTTTGCCGTGGACAACCCTGAAACGCAGGAGTCCCGCCATAATAGCCTTATCCAAATATTTCTCCAGTTCATAAAGGGCTTCATCCACAGTCATACCCCGCAAACTCAGTTCCGCCGAGATGTTCTTGGCAGTCTCCAGGCCGGTTGCGCCGCTGGTTTTCGGGCGCTGTTTCACCTGAACTTTTTCTTCCTCCACCAGCTCCAAATCATCAAATGGCAAATTCACTTTGATGATGCCCAGTTGAACCTGGGCGCCGTCGCTGCCGATGTCAATAATGGTGCCGACTTGGCCCAAAGAAACCGCTCGGACTTTCTGGCCATTCTTAAGCTCAGCCCCATTCACCGCCAAGCCTTTTTCCGATTCCGAGGTTTTCTCCTCCAAACGCCCGAGTTTTTCCGATATCTTGCTCCGGGCCTCGTTAGCAATGGCCGGAAGATCTTCATGACGTCCCTCCCGCAATCTTCGCAACAAGTTTTCATTCTCACGCCTTGCTTCCAGGAGGATTTCACGGGCTTCGGCTTTGGCCTGTCTTAATAATTCCGCTTTTTCGCGCTTTAGCTTTTCCAGTTCCGATTCATATTGGGTTTTATACTGTTCGCCCTTTAAGCGGGCTTCAGTGGTTACTTGCCTGTCTTCGCGGGCCTTCTTACGGTCAATCTCGATTTGGCGCAACATCTCTTCCACTTTCATGGTGGCAGCCGAAATCAGACTGCGGGCCCTTTCGATGATTGGAGCGGACAAACCCAGTTTGAAAGCGATTTCAAAGGCTTGACTGCTTCCGGGAACCCCGATTAATAAATGATAGGTTGGTTTTAAAGTTTGGATGTCAAATTCCACCGAGGCATTCTCGATCCCCGGCGTCTGATAGGCAAAGGCTTTTAATTCACTATAATGGGTGGTGGCTACGGTTCTGACATTCAATTGATGCAAATGAGTCAATATGCTCATGGCCAAAGCCGCGCCCTCCGCCGGGTCCGTACCGGCCCCCAATTCATCCAGCAACACCAGGCAATGGCTATCCCCGGCGCCTTCAATAATCTTGACAATTTGCGTCAAATGGGAGGAAAAGGTCGATAAACTCTGTTCGATACTTTGTTCATCGCCAATGTCGCAAAATATTTTGTCAAAAACCGCGATTTCCGAACCGGCGGCGGCCGGGATATGCAACCCAGCCTGGGCCATCAGGGTCAACAGTCCGATGGTTTTTAAAGTCACTGTTTTGCCCCCGGTGTTGGGGCCGGTGATCACCAAGGTGTCAAAAGTTTTGCCCAATGAAACGCTGGTGGGAACTACTTTCCTAGCCAGCAGGGGATGCCTGGCGTTGTGTAAATCCAGTTTCGATTCCAGATTCAGCGCCGGTCGGATCCCGTCAATCGCCAAACTATATTGCCCTTTGGCAAAGGCCAAGTCCAAACGGGCCAGAATTTCCATACTACTCTGCATGGATACGCCAACATCCCGGACCCTTCCGGAGAGATCGCTCAAAATACGCTGAATCTCCTCGTTTTCCTGGGTCTCAACGATCCTTAGCTGATTATTGATTTCCACCACGCTCATGGGTTCAATGAAAAGCGTCGCCCCGCTGGCCGATTGATCATGGACAATCCCCGGAAAAAGGCCGCGGTATTCCTGTTTGACCGGGATTACATAGCGGTCGTTCCGCATGGTCACAATCAATTCCTGTAAATATTTCACATTATCACTGGCACGAATGATCCCGTCCAGTTTATCCCGGATTCGCCCCTGCAAAACCTTCATTTGGGAACGCAAGCCATGGAGGGTGGCGCTGGCGCCGTCCAAGATCTCCCCGCCCGGGCCGATACAACGGTCGATTTCCCTTTCCAGCACCGGAAAACTTCCGAGCCTGCCGCCCCACTCCGGCAATATTTGAAGCTCATCCGCCTTCTCCATTAAAAATTCCCGCATTAACCGGGACGCCCTTAGCGTAGCGCCGACTTCCAGCAACTCTGAGGGTGCCAGTATCCCATTAATGGAAGCTTTCTTGAGCTGGGCTCTGATATCAAAGACGCCGCCCAGGGGTGGACGCTCGGCTTTCACTAAGACCTGCACCGCTTCAGAAGTAACCTGAAGGCCTTCCTCGATCCGGACCGGATCCGTGGAAGGCAACAGCCCCCCGGCTAGTTCCTTGCCAAGCGTGGAAGTGGCATAAGCTGACAATTTATCGATGATTTTTTGATATTCTAAAACCCGTAAAGTCCGTTCCAACAAAATAATCCATCCTTCTTATTTTTCTTGTTCTATTGTAACATAAAAAAAAGCAGACTTCATTGAAAAATCCAATGAAGCCTGCTTCATGAAAACTCCGATCAGCCCGCCGAAACGATGGACATCTTCGATATTAAGGCTTCCCGCCAAACTTCATCCATGGATTCCACCGTCACAATCGTGACCTTGCGGGCCACATTATCCGGCAGTTCCTCCAAATCCTTCTCGTTTTCTTTGGGAATAAGGATTCTCTTGATACCGCTGCGATGAGCGGCCAGGATTTTTTCCTTAAGCCCGCCGATGGGTAATACCCGGCCACGTAAGGTAATTTCACCGGTCATGGCAACATCTTTCCGGACCGGCTGCCCGGTTAAAGCCGAAACAATGGCCGTGGCAATGGTAATACCGGCTGAAGGGCCGTCTTTAGGGATCGCCCCTTCCGGAATATGAATATGAATGTCAAAATGTTCGTTAAAATCTTCCTCAATTCCCAATTCCTTGGCGCGGGAACGAATATAACTGAATGCTGCCTGGGCTGATTCCCGCATCACCTCGCCTAACTTTCCAGTTAGGATCAGCTGGCCCTTCCCTCTCACCAGGGTAACTTCGATCGATAAGATCTCACCGCCCACTTCAGTCCAGGCAAGGCCGGTGGCGATTCCGATCTGGTCGGTTTCTTCAGCCAAACTGTGCCGGTATTTGACAGCGCCTAAAAATTTCTGTAAGGTATTTTTATTAATCCGCACCGGCTTTTTGGAAGTTTGAACGATCTCCCGGGCCGCTTTCCGGCAAACAGCCGCCAGCTGCCGTTCCAAACTCCGGACTCCCGATTCCCGGGTGTAACCATTGATAATTTGCCGCAGCATGGTCTCGGGAACGATCAGATCCTGATCCTCCATCCCGTGATCCTTGGCCTGTTTAGGCAATAAATGCCGTTTGGCGATCTCCAGTTTTTCTTCCTCGGTATACCCCGCAATACTGATAATCTCCATCCGGTCAAGGAGCGGCCGGGGAATATTATGATAAGTATTGGCGGTTGTTATAAAGAGTACTTTGGAAAGATCAAAGGTTACTTCCAAATAATGATCTCCAAAAGCGCAATTTTGCTCAGGATCCAATACTTCCAATAAAGCTGCCGAGGGGTCGCCGCGGAAATCGGCGCTCATTTTGTCGATCTCATCCAATAGAATCACCGGATTTTTCGAACCGGCCTGTTTCATGATTTGAATGATTTTACCGGGCATGGCCCCGACATAGGTGCGGCGGTGGCCTCTGATTTCCGCTTCATCCCGGACTCCGCCCAAAGAAAACCGGACAAATTTGCGGTTGAGAGCCCTGGCAACGGATTTGGCCAGTGAGGTTTTACCGACACCGGGAGGCCCTATCAAGCAAAGAATCGGTCCTTTTAATTTCTTGGTCAATTGGCAGACCGCCAAATATTCCAGGATCCTTTCTTTCACTTTCTCCAGTCCATAATGATCCTCGTTCAATATCTTTTCGGCCGCATTCACATCCAGGCAATCCTCGGTTTCCGTGTTCCAAGGCAACGCCAGGAGCCAATCGATATAGTTGCGGACCACCACGGCTTCTGCGGACATGGGAGGCATTTTGGACAAGCGATCAATTTCTTTTAAGGTTTTTTCCTCCGCCTCCTGGGGCAGGGTCAACTTGGCCAGTTTGGAACGGAGTTCTTCCACTTCCGCGGTACGCTCGTCGGCATCACCCAGTTCCTTCTGGATAGCCTTCATCTGTTCACGCAGATAATACTCTTTCTGCGTTTTCTCCATCTGTTTGCGAACCCGTAAATGGATTTTACGTTCCATTTCCAAAATGTCGATTTCTTTCACCAAAAAAGAACAAAGGGTTTCTAACCTGGTTCTAGCGGATACCGCCTCTAAAATCTGCTGTTTGTCCTCAACTTTCAGACTTAAGTGAGAAGCGATGATATCGGCCAGTCTTCCCGGATCTTCAATATTATTGACAGATACCATAACCTCGGGCGGGACCTTTTTGCTCATCTTGATAAATTGCTCGAATTGATAAAGGGTTGACCGCATTAAGGCTTCCGTTTCAACATTTTTTTCTTCAATTTCGGCAACCTCAGAGAGCTGAACCAAATAATAAGGATCAATTTGAATATATTGTTCAATGCGTACCCGGCGCAGACCTTCAACCAGTACCCGGATCGTGCCGTCCGGTAATTTTAACAACTGCTTGATCTCAGCCATTGTCCCCATCTCGTAAATCTCATCCTGATTGGGATCATTGACCTTCGCCTGGCGTTGAGCGGCCAAAACGATTAAACGATCATGAATCATAGCCTCTTCAAGAGCACTGATTGACTTATCTCTACCTACATCCAGCGGAACAACCATAAACGGAAAAACAATCATTCCACGTAAGGGTAGTAAAGGAAGTGACTCTTTAAAAGGGGCGGCCTCTGTTTCTCCCAACTTTGACACTGGCTACCACCTCCTGGATTTAATTGCGGATTTCTTCTGTACCTCAGACTCTGTAAACAGATTCTGTAAACAGATACTTTATTCTTGAAAAGCTTGCAAGTTCCTTTCAGTAATTTATGGAGAAAAATCCAAAACTTCGAGATCCATACGGAACCCGGGGTTCTTTAATCAGCGGTCAACTCTTCCTGAAGCTGTTCCCACTGCTCATACAGGCCGGCTAATTTCGTTTCAACACCGGTGAGTTCCTGTCCGTATTCCATACTCTTTATATAATCGGTTTGAACTTCAAAATTATTTAACAAAGACAGCAATTCTTTTTTTCGACCTTCCAGGCTTTCAATTTCGGTTTCAATTTGAATTAAATTGCGTTGCTTACGTTTCAGATCCCGTTGCGTTTCTTTATTTTGTTCCCGTTGCATACTGGCGGAACTCTTGGGTTTTTGGCAATCCTTAGCTCCGGCTTGACTCAACTTTTGATTAAACTCCACATAATCCTGGTAGGTCTGGAAAAATTCCAGCGTATTGTTAACCAGGGCTGCATAACGATCAACCACCGCATTGAGAAAAGAACGATCATGGGATACGATCAAAACGGTCCCGCTATAGGAGGCCAGCGCCTCTTCCATTACTTCAATCGAGTCCAGGTCCAAATGGTTGGTGGGCTCGTCGAGAATCAAAAAGTTGGCCTTTGAAAGCATCAACTTAATCAAACCCAAACGGCGGCGTTCTCCTCCGCTGAGTTCGCTCATGGATTTAAAAACATCATCACCGCTGAATAAAAAGCGTCCTAAAATGGTTCTGGCTTCGGTGTTATCAAGATCGGCAGCCTCCATGATTTGGCTGAAAGGCGTCCCGGAAAGATCTTCTCCCGTAGTTAACTGGGAAAAAAAACTGGGGTAAACCTCATAGCCGATCCGCACCCGCCCCTCATCAGGCGCTTCCTGGTTTTGGATGATTCGCAGCAAAGTGGTTTTACCGGCTCCGTTGGGTCCGATTAAACCTACTTTCTCTCCGGCTTCGATAATCAAATTGAGGCCCCGGAAAAGCGATTTTCCATTATAGCTCTTGCTGACATTCTCCAGCTCCAATACTCTCCTGGAACTGGCGACCGACTCTTGAAAATTCATTTTTAAAGACTTATCGTTGACCAGAGGTTTCTCGATTCGTTCAACCTTCGATAAACGTTTCTCAATACTATGGGCCTTGCGTTTGCTTTTTTCGGTAGCCCGCGATTCCCGGATGAATTTATCCAGACGGGAGAACTCCTTTTCCTGCTGTTCAAAGGCCTTCATATCGGCTTGAAGCTGAAGTTCTTTTTGCTCACGGTAAAAAGTGTAATTACCCCGGTATCGTTTGATTTTGCAAAACTCGATTTCAAAAATTCCCTTCACCACATGGTCCAAAAAATAGCGGTCATGGGAGATCAAGAGTACTGCGCCGCTAAAGTCGGCCAAAAATTCTTCCAGCCATTCAATAGCCGAAATATCCAAGTAGTTGGTGGGTTCATCCAAAAAAAGAATATCCGGAGTCGTCAGCAAGATTTTCGCCAGGGAAACCCTGGTCCGTTCACCGCCACTTAAGACCCTAACCGGATCCTCCCACCGTTCCTTGGGGAATCCCAGCCCTCGTAGAACACCTTGAATCCTTCCCTCAATTTGATAGCCGCCCAGTTGCTCAAATTTTTCGGTCAAGCTATGGTGGCCCTCGATAAGGACGGCAAGGCCGTCCGCTGAAAGACCTGAAGCCGACATTTGTTGTTGCAATTCATTGATTTCCAGCTGCAACTGGTCCAAATCCCGGAAAATATTCCGGAGTTCTTCATAAATTGTAACGTCAACGTCAAAATCTGGTTCTTGTTTTAAATATCCGATACGGCAATTTTGAGCCAGATGAAATTCACCGCTGTCATAATCTTCTTCACCGGTGAAGATTTTCATTAAAGTGGTTTTACCGCAACCGTTCCGGCCGACCAAACCCCATTTTTCACCGGGCTGAATCGTTAAACCGATATCCCGCAGTATCGGAGTAGCGCCGTAAAATTTATTCAAATTGTTGAGTTGGATGAGTGGCATAAGTTCATTCCTATAATTTTAATTTTGGGTGTGATTTTCTGGTATTTGTTACTTAGTTACTATATAGTTATTAATTCAACTTTCGCAGTATCAATTCAGTAAATAAAGTTTGATATAATTAGGTTAACCGGCAAATCAATCATGGAGTTGACGCTTGTTTTTTAATCCTGTTCATCCTGCTAATCCAGTTAATCCTGTTTAAGTCCTTTTATTTAGGCCTAAGTTCATAGCTTACTTAGACAGGATTTGCGGGATTATTGGAAACTTTGCTCCGGCTGTTTTTAATTTGAGTGTTTTATTTTTTTCAGCCCATTTGTCAACTTTTATTTATATTCGCTGAAATGTTAATGAATTAACTGGTTTTTCTGGATTTTTAAGGTGCGAAAGTTGAGTTATTAATCTTAAATCATTCGTGGTTGGATTTATTCCTTTTATAACATTTAACTTGCCTGAAGGCCAAATAAGAAAACTTTCACGCAATTACCAGTAATTTGAAACTAATAACTAATAACTTAATAACCCATAACGCTTTTATTTTACCAATCCCATCCGGTTAACCGGCCAATACCGCCACCAGGCTTTACCCTTGATGTTATTAATCGGTAAAGCGCCCCAATACCGGCTATCTTTACTGTTGTTCCGGTTATCACCCATTGTAAAGACTTCATTGTCGGGGATGATAAAAGGACTGTAATCGGCGACCGGAGCCCGGTCCGGCGTGATAAAAGGTTCTTTCAACGGTTTATTATTGATATAAACCACACCGCCCTGGACCTTGATGGTCTCCCCCGGCAGCCCGATGATTCTTTTCACAAAATCGCCATTAAACTCAGCCGCCGCCGGCGGCTTAAAAACAACAATCTCAAAACGTTGCGGTTTTTCAAACCAATAGGCTGTCTTATTCAATAAAAATTGATCGCGAACCATAATCGTAGGATGCATCGAGGGCGACGGCACAACCTGAGCCTGGAGAAAAAAAGTATGAATAATTAAAAACAAAATCACGGCCGGTACCACGACTTCATAAACATCCTTTAAAAAGCGGCGAAAGCTGTACCCTTCAGCCTTATTGGGCTGGGATACAATTTTTTTAACGGGCTTTTTAGGCATTCATTTCACTCCTGTTATTTTCGCTATATTAGATTGAAAACGTAATCCGTAAATAAAAATTTCGGCACAGACAATTATAACATATATTTTATTTTTGAGAATAAAAAAAGCAAGCCGCAGAGTATCGAAGTTAAAACAGTTCCAGCCATTTCGTTACTCTTCTTCTTGCTTTGATTTCAGAAATATATATTCTTCGCTTGTTTTCTACAAATTACCGGGGATCGGTCCTTTGAACGGTACCACCCTTTACCAGTTGGGACAGGGTTACCAATTTATATTCTTTGGCCCGCAATCCCCGGATGATCCCAGGTAAGGCCAAATGAATTTCTTTGCTGGAGTCACTGGCATGGCAAAGAATGATGGCGCCGGGAAAGGCCCTTTTTAATACCCGGTCCAGCATGTAGTCAGGCCCTGGGTTTTTCCAGTCCAAAGAATCCACCGCCCAGATTACGGTTTCGAATCCCAATTCCCTGGCAGTATCAATGACCACATCATCATAATCGCCGTTGGGCGGGCGGAAAAACGGGGCTACCCGGCCTGCCGCCGCCAGCAGGTCATCATAGGCTTTGGATATATTTTCTTTCACTTCTTCTTTCGAGTACTGACTGAGGTTAACATGCTTTTCACCGTGACTGGCAACTTCATGACCGCCAGCTACAATTGCTTTAACCAGCTCGGGATGGTGAACGGCCCATGGGCCGGATAAAAAGAAAGTTGCCGGAACCTGGTTATCCTGGAGCACCTTCAACACCAAAGGCAGCGTTTTTTCACCCCAGCTGATGTCGAAAGTCAGACAGACTTCTCCGGACTTTTTCACCGAAAAAATCGGCATTTCCCTGGCGATTAAGCCCATGGTCGGCAACATTCCGCCACTGGTAAACTTGCCGCTGAAATATCCCAAAATAAAGACAACCATGAATGCAAAAAACATCATCAAAGTTCTTTTGGCATAGAAAATCTTCATCCCTTTGCCCCCTCATCTAAACATATTCCTTTAAACTCGGGGGCAGAACCGGAGATTGCAGACATGCGACGTGCGCATAAAAAAAAGGCCCGAAAAGCAGGGCCTAATTTTTTATCACTTCTTACCTACGGCATCCTTTAAAGCTTTACCAGCTTTAAATACAGGAACCTTCCTAGCTGCGATTTTAATTTCAGCGCCAGTTTGAGGATTACGGCCTTTACGGGCCTCTCTCTTACGGACTTCAAAACTACCGAAGCCGACTAATTGAACCTTTTCACCTTTTGAAAGACTTTGGGTCATAGCGCCAATAATCGCATCAATCGCCTTCCCAGAATCTTTCTTTGTTAAACCACTCTTTTCGGCAATTTTATCGATGAGTTCGGTTTTGGTCATTCATAATTCACCTCCTTCCGAAAGAAGTGGAAAATAGTTCAGTAATGAAACGGTATAAACTTGGAAAATAATGCTATACTGTTTATTCTAGATTCTTCCCCCATCTCCTGCTTTTCAAACAAAAAAAATCTGATATTTTTCAATGTGGCACTGTGTTTCGGGAATTTCTCCTGCTAGAATAGATATTTTATTCCGAAATGACCATGATTTTTTTTTAAAACCTTAATGAACCGTACCTAATCTTGTCCTCCTCTTCCACATATTAAAAAAGTTCTTTATATAATAAAAAAAATGGTCTGCTTGGACCATTTACAACAAGTGCCGGTATATACTTAAACCAATTTAAAGAATAATACAGATTAACCCCCCGCTGCCTTCATTCAAGATCTTGGTTAAAGTCTCTTGCAATTTTTCTTGAGCATCCTCGGGCATTCGCGTAAGTTTAACCTGAATGCCTTCTTTTACCAAATCATACATGGTTTTCCCAAGGAAATCCGTCTGCCAGATCCGGGATGGATCTTTCTCAAATTCTTCCGTCAAATATTTTACAAATTCTTCCCCTTGTTTTTCTGTCCCGACAATAGGGGTTACCTCGGTATTGATTTCGGCCCGGATCATATGAATCGAGGGTGCGCTGGCTTTCAGCTTAACCCCGAAGCGGTGTCCATGTTTGATCAATTCAGGATCTGCCAAGGTTAGCTCCGATAATACCGGCTGCACAACGCCATAACCCGTTTGCCTGACCTGGGCCAACGCATCGGCAACTTTATCATATTCCCGTTTGGCCGTCGAAAGCTCTTGCATAATTTTTAATAAATGATGGTCGCCGTTAATAACAAATCCCGATTGTTCTTCCAATACCCGGTAGAACAGGGCGCGGTCAGTCCGAATCTCAAGATGTAAAGTTCCTTCACCAAGGTCAATCTTATCAATCACGACTTCCTGGACATCTTCGACATTTTTCAAAGCGCCAACCATCCCGTGAATATCTCTAACCCGGTTTACCTCGCCGACTGCAGAGTATATCGCGTTTTCAAACCGAGATCGCAACCAATGATCCGTTTCAAGTTCCTCAATCCATTTTGGAAAATCAATCCGGATTTCCCGAACCGGAAACATATAAAGCAACTCTTGGACCACACTTTCAATCTGTTCCGTTTTTAAATGTAAACAATCCATAGTTAAAACCGGCACACTATATTTATTCTGTAAATCTGCGGCTAAATCCTGGGTCTCCGCTTCACCGGGATGAATGGAATTTAAAATGACTACAAAAGGTTTCCCTAATGCTTTAAGCTCATTGATTACCCTTTCCTCAGCATTGATATACTGTTGCCTGGAAAGATCCGTAATGCTGCCGTCGGTTGTAACCACCAGTCCAATCGTGGAGTGATCGTTAATCACCTTTTTAGTCCCCATCTCGGATGCTTCCACAAAACTAATCGGTGTTTCAAGCCAAGGCGTAATCACCATCCTTGGACCATGCTCATCTTCATAGCCCACGGCCCCATCAACTGCATAGCCAACACAATCAACCAAACGGACTTTAAAGTGAACGTCGCCCACACTGACTTCGACCGCTTCGCTCGGAACAAATTTCGGCTCCGTTGTCATGATCGTCCGGCCATTTCCACTTTGCGGCAATTCATCCTGGGCCCTTTCCCGGTCATAGGAATTTGCAATATTCGGAATCACCAGTTGCTCCATAAATTTCTTGATGAAGGTAGACTTTCCCGTACGCACCGGTCCCACCACACCAATATAAATATCACCATCAGTCCGTTCGGCAATATCTCGCAAGACATCATAAGTCTTCATCTTTTCCCCCCCTTTCAACGCCCATTGGCGTATTTGCGCGCTCTTGCCCTCTAAATAATTTAAATACGGGAATTGTTTCATCCCTCCTTCGCCAGCCTACAGAGTTGCCCATAAACAGTATATATATATTGACAGCGCCACATCAATATAACTAATCATCCATAATAATTGGACAAAAAAAGCTCCGGATGGGAGCGATTAACCTAAAAATTCAAAAGTCGGAATACCGTCATTCTCCCGGATTCCGACTCCCGAATTCTATTTTTTATTCTTTTTTACTTTATTAAATCCAACTGTACGTCGCTGAGACAACCTCTTCCATTTCATGGGTCCGCATTCGCTCCATCAATTGGGCAACTCCATCATGGGGCGGCATTCCTTTGAATAAAATTTGATAGGTAATGGAGGTAATCGGCATCTCAATATTTAATTGTTTTGCCAGTTCATAGGCGGCCTGTGTCGTTGTCACTCCTTCAACCACCATTTTGGTGGAAGCCGTGATTTCTTCCAGGCTTTTCCCACTGCCAAGTTCACGCCCGGCCCAGGCATTCCGGCTATGTTTACTGCCTGCGGTAACAAAAAGATCCCCCATGCCAGACAAGCCGGCGAAAGTTGGCGTTTTTGCGCCCATGGCTGCTCCTAAACGGGCGATTTCCGATAATCCCCTGGTAACCAAAGCGGCCTTTGAATTGTCTCCAAAGCCGAGGCCATCCGAAATCCCTGCCGCCAGAGCGATGACGTTCTTCAAAGCCCCTCCCAGTTGCACTCCGGTGCGGTCCGGATTGGTATATACCCGAAAACGGGGCGATATTAACAAATCCTGAACTTCCTCCGCATATTTGAGTACCGGTGTAGCAACTACGGTAGCAGAAGGAATATTTCTGGCCACTTCTTCGGCATGATTGGGTCCGGATAAAGCCACGATAGCACCCGGATCAAGTCCCGGCAATTCTTCTTCCAGCACAGAGGTGAGAGTTTTCAAACTTTGAACTTCAAGCCCTTTGGACACACTAATAATGATGGCATCTTTAGCGACAATGGGCCCCATTTGCCGGGCAACCGAGCGCACCCATTGGGTAGGCACTGCCGTAATTAAGTATTTTTTATTCCTGACCACATTTTCCAAAGAAGCGCTTGCCCGTAAATCCTGGGGCAAGACCACCCCGGACAAAAAAGTATTGTTTGTATGCTTGCTGTTTATTTCTTCTGCGACTTCAGGTTCACGGACCCAAATATCGACTGAAAATCCCTTTTCGGTGCACAATTTTGCCAAAGCGGTGCCCCAGCCTCCGCCACCAATCACTCCAATTGCATTCATTTCTCTTTGGCTCCTTTTCGATGCTGATACAAGATGCGATGTTCCTGACCATGAATCAAACGACCAAAATTGCTCTTATGACGGTAAAGCGCCAAAATGGCAATGATGATGGCAAATAATAGTTTATACAGGTCCAATGAATAAAATAAAAACACTGCAATGGGATAAGCTACTGCTACGATTATGGAAGCTAATGAAACGTATCCCGATATGAAAAAAACCGCCAGCCAAAGAGGGATGATTACCAGAAGACTGTAGGGAGTTAAAGCGATGATTGCCCCGAGCGATGTCGCAATCCCCTTGCCGCCTTTAAGTTTAGCAAAAATGGGCCAATTATGGCCGACAATTACTAAAACAGCCGCTAAAATAGCCATATCAAAATGAGGAAAAGGATTAAGCCAACGGCCCAGCAAAACGGCAAGAACCCCTTTTAAAACATCTCCAACCAGTACAACCGCCCCATAAAATGAACCCAGCACCCTAAAAGCATTAGTGGCGCCAACATTGCCACTACCCTGACTTCGTAAATCGGTTTTCTTAAAATGGGTTACAATATCACTGGTGACAATAGAACCGATCAAATAACTTCCAACCAAAATCAAAACTGTTTGCCATATCATTATCTAGCTCACTCCTGTTTTTTATGCTTGACTGCCAAATCAAATTGAATAGGTGTGCCGCTAAAAGCGAAATATTCACGGATTTTGTTCTCCAGATAACGTCGATAGGAAAAATGCATTCCCTCAGCATCATTGACAGTGAAAAGAAATTTGGGCGGTTTTACCGCAACTTGATTGCTGAAATAAATTTTAAAAATCCTTCCTTTACGCGATGGCGGGCTGTGTAAAGCGATTGCTTCCGAAACGATTGCATTGAGCCGGTTGGTAGGAATTCGAAAAGTATAACTTTCCATCACCTGATCGACGGTAGGGATGATTTTCGATAAACGCTGTCCTGATTGGGCTGAAACAAAAATGATCGGCGCATAATCTAAAAAATCCATGGATGAACGAATTTTTTCGGTAAACGCATCCGTTGAACCCTGGTTTTTTTCCACCGCATCCCATTTATTGACCAAAATGAAACAGGCTTTTCCGGCATCCCGAATAATTCCGGCAATTTTCAAATCCTGTTCGGCCACGCCGCCATTAGCCTCTACTGCCAAAGCATCCAAAACCAATATCACCACATCGGACCGTTCTACCGCTTTTAAAGCCCGCAGGACGCTGTAATACTCTACCGCCTCCTCTACTTTGGATTTACGGCGAATTCCCGCCGTATCAACCAATAAATACTGTTTATCCTCTACGATAAGGGGGGTATCAATTGCATCCCGTGTCGTCCCCGGCTCGGCGCTGACAATAACCCGGGACTGACCTAATAATGCATTGACCAGCGACGATTTTCCCACATTGGGTCGCCCCACGAAAGTGACCCGGATGCTATCCAGATCGGTATCTTCTTCTCCCACAGGGATTTGACTCAAGACTTGATCCAAAAGATCGCCGATATTTTTACCGTGTTCGGCGGAAACCAGCACCGGTTCTCCAAGCCCCAAGCGGTATACTTCCGGGTCGGCGGCTTCTGTAAAATTATCGATTTTATTCATAGCCAGCACGACCGGTTTGTTGGTTTTCCGGAGCAAGGTTGCCACTTGGTGATCGGAGGAAGTTAAAGACTCCCGGCCATCAACCACCATTATAATAGCGTCCGCTTCTTCCAACGCCAGCTCCACTTGGTTCCGAATCTGGGTCTGAATGGTATCCTTGGCATCCGTAATTCCGCCGGTATCAATCAGTAAAAACTGCCGACCCAACCACTCTCCATTTGCATATAAACGATCCCGGGTAACGCCAGGCGTATCTTCGACAATTGCTAAACGCCGCCTGGCAATCCGGTTAAATAAGGTAGACTTCCCGACATTGGGCCGCCCCACAATGGCTATGACTGCTTGTGCCAACCAACAACACATCCTTTTTCAATGATCCAGGAAAGCCAATCCTTGGCCCTGGTAGGTACGACTTCGATTTTTCGGGGTGCGCAAGCTGCTTCCAATTGGACCACCGAAACATCATCTAAAAAAATATTCTGATCTTGTTTCAAAGTAATTTGGGGTATTAAGTACCAGCTGTCTTCGGAACCTTGATCGGCTTTTATGGCCCGGATAATGTCGTTGCCGGTGAGAAGGCCGGTTACAGTGACCGTAGAGCCAAAAAAATCATTTTCCACCGGTAAAGCCCGAAGCTTAATACCGGGACAATCTTGTTGCAAAGTTTGAATAACGGATTGCCAAAGCCCGGCTGTAGATTTTCCGGTAATTACGACCAAATTCGCTTCCATTGGCCTCAAATCCGCTAAAAAAACCTGGAAAACATCCCGAAATTCGGTTAAAAACCATTGAACCAGACCGACCCCGTTATCCAGTTGGGGATACCCTTCATATTCTTCATCGGCGGGAAATTCTTCCCTCGCTTTAATATACCATTCATCAGCAGCAAAAACAAATCGGGTTCCTATTTTCTCCAAAAGTTTTCTCTGGTAACTGTGGACGATATTCAAAACCTCAGCCGCTTGAACATCCTGATAAGGCTGGAGCGGGTATAATCCTTGCCGGTGTCCTGTCAATCCCACCGGAACAACCGCCAAACTAGCTACGGATGGCCACAATGCCGATAGATCTTCGATGGTTTGTTCCAATACCGGGCCATCATTAATTCCGGGGCAAAGAACCGCTTGGGTATGGACAGTAATGCCGGCTGCCTCCAACCGCTTCAATTGATCCATAATTTTGCCGGCGCTTTTGAGCCCGAGCAATTTTTGCCTTACCTCTGAATCCGTTGCATGGACCGAAATATACAAAGGGGAAAGATGGAGCTTTTCAATCCGTCGCCAATCTGCTTCCGACAAGTTTGTCAGGGTTATATAACCGCCTTGTAAAAAGGAAAGCCGGTAGTCATCATCCTTCACATACAAGGATGAGCGCCCAGCCGCAGGTAACTGATGGACAAAACAAAAAAGGCAATGATTATTACAAACCCTAATTTTATCGAAAATAGCTCCTTCCAATTTTAAACCCAGCGGTTCTTCCGGATCTTTCTCAAATTCAATCTCCAAAACCTCACCGGATTTTTTTAAAACCTCCACCACAAGCTGTCTTTCAGAGCTTAGCACTAAATAATCAATAAAGTCAAGTAATTTATGGTGATTCATCCGCAACAGGATATCGCCGGATTCTATCTCCAATTCTTCGGCAATACTGCCGGGGTCAACTCCTTCAATACGAACGCCTTGATAATTTACCATAAGTCCTCCAAGATTGGTAAACTATTCGCGTTTTGCGAACCAACTCCTGCAAATTGAGAGAATAAGTTATTCTCCGTTTGAAATTACGAAAGCGCCTTGGCTTTCCAAAAGAAACCGCAGTTTCGGCAAGAGGTCGACATCACTTTCAACAATGGCCGCCACCCTATTGGCCTTTATCTGTGGGCCAATGACCGCCAAATCATTTTTATCAAGGCGCAGCGGCCCTTTTGAGGATTGAGCATGTGGCCGGGGCTGACTGGAACCGATTTTTATTTTTCCGATTCCCGTTAAATTTTGGCTTTGCAATCCCGGCCAGATCCGGTTCGATTTGAGCGCCGGCTCCCCTAGATCCCTTGCCAATTCCAAATCGGATTCTTTTCTGCGCTCCAAAGTCTCAGAGTTATCGGCAAAAACAACCGTCAAATCCGCTAAGTTTAAGCTTTCCTTCTTAATATTGCCTAAAGCTTGCCTGGCATCATCAATATTGGAAAAAATACCGTATAATTTGCTTCTCATATTTACTCCTTTTTGGACACCCTTCGTAAATTCATGAATGAAAAAGGCTTATGGAGGTAAATCATAGCCACTCATTGGATTTTGGATTTCCGGTCCTATTTGGCCTTTCATTAGTTTTTCCCAAAACAATTTTTTTACACATTTGGATTCCTTAGGCGTTTTATCCCCATTTAGCACCATTTACCACGGGGATATGCGCGCGCGGGCGCATACTCGGGTAGCTGCCGGGAAAGCTATTACCGTTAATTTTTGCTTTTCTTTATAAAGGGGGTGATAACTTGGATTGGCTAAGAACAATTATTCGTTTTGTAGTTGCAGCTTTGGTGTTGATGTTTATCGGCGCACTGGTGCCGGGCTTTAAATCCCTTAATTTTATGAGCGCTTTGTTAGCCGCAATCGTGATTGCTGGAATTAGTTATCTCATCGAGCTGGTGTTGGGACGGGGAATTTCTCCCTATGCCCATGGGGTGGTCGGTTTTTTGGTTTCAGCGGTAGTCATCTATATTACCCAATTTATTGTCCCCGGTATGTCGGTTTCGATTATTGGGGCCTTACTGGCATCACTCGTCATCGGGTTAATTGATTTATTTATCCCAACCAAAGTAAAATAAGATCTTTGGTTTGTAAATCCACAATTTACAAGGCTGTCCCCTTATATCCGGAAAAAACTACCGGTGGACAAGTCCTTCACCCTCAAAACCCGGGCTTTGAAAAAGCAAAGAAGCTACTAAAAATGCTTATTTAGTAACTTCTTTGCTTTTCTTGACGGGCTAAGGAGGAGGATTTTCGTGAAAAATATTCTAGTGAAACTCCCATTTTAATAAAAAAACAACTTTAATTCGGTAACCCGGCCATCATCACTCGATGTTCTTTTTCGAAACATCCAGCCTTAGATCCGTGGCTTTGCGTCTCCGGCTTTTACCGGATTTGCTATTCTCGTTAAGTTGTAAAAAATCAAAAAAATTCTTTTCGGGTTGTTTTTATTATACAACCGGATTTACGAATTGTATATGGTTAATTTAGCTTTTTTTACCCAAAAAGCGTTAATTGAGCAGATTCCGTCATTCCCTGCAAACAGCCGTGATTTTGCAAAACCTCGATCACTGCGGAACTTAAACGGGCCCGGCTTTTAAGGTCTTCAATCGATAAGAAGGGACCTTCCCGGCGGGCCGCCGCCAAATAATTGGCGGCATTTTCACCGAGTCCTTGCAAAGACGCCAAGGGAGGTAATAACCCTTCGGGAGTAATCACGAATTTCTGGGGGTCTGATCGATAAATATCCACCCGGATAAAACGAATTCCCCGTAACATCGATTCGAGCACCATTTCTAAAATAGTTTCCAGGTTCTTTTCTTTTTGGGTCGCATCGTTGCCCTTTTGACGAATCTCGGCCAAAGCGTTGCGCACCGCCCCTTCGCCATGGACTACTTTGTCGGCGTCGAATTCGTCGGCCCGAACTGTGAAATAAGTGGCATAATAAGCCTCCGGATAATTAACCTTGAACCAGGCAATCCTGAAGGCCATCATTACATAAGCCACAGCGTGAGCCTTGGGAAACATGTATTTGATCTTTAGACAGGAATCGATGTACCAATCGGGAACATCGTGCTCCTTCATGATCTTGATGTCATCTTCTTCCAGGCCCTTGCCTTTACGGACTTTTTCCATGATCTTAAAGGACGTCTTGGGTGGTAAACCCCTAAAAATCAAATAGTTCATAATGTCGTCACGGGTACAAATGACTTCCTTCAAGGTAGCCGTGCCATTTCGAATCAAGTCCTGGGCATTGCCGAGCCAGACATTGGTTCCGTGGGATAATCCCGAGATCCGGACCAACTCGGCAAAGGTGGTCGGGTGGGTATCCTCGAGCATCTGGCGGACAAAACCGGTGCCAAACTCCGGAATTCCGAGGGTACCCAGGTCAAACCCCAACTGTTCCTCGGTAATCCCCAGCGGTTCCACGGTGGAAAAAATCTTCATGGTCGTGGGTTCGGCCATGGTTACGGTCCGGGGATCGATACCGGTCAAATCGTTCAGCATCCGGATAACCGTCGGATCATCATGGCCCAAAATGTCAAGCTTTACGAGACGGCCTTCGAGGGCCCCGTGATATTCAAAATGAGTGGTGATCCAATCCGCCTTTTTATCATTGGCCGGGTACTGGATCGGGGTAAAGTTATATATCTCCTGGTCTTTGGGAACCACGTAAAGTCCGCCCGGATGTTGTCCGGTGGAGCGGCGTACCCCGGTACAACCTTTGGCCAACCGGCTCATTTCCGCCTGACGGAGGCGGATCCCCTTATCTTCCGTGTAACCTTTGACAAAACCGAAGGCCGTCTTATCGGCAAGCCCGGTCACGGTACCGGCCCGGAACACAAAGCCTTTCCCGAAAATCTCTTCCGTGTATTTATGGATGATCGGTTGGTATTCACCGGAGAAATTCAAGTCGATATCAGGTTCCTTATCGCCCTCAAAACCCATAAAGGTCGCAAACGGAATATCTTGTCCATCCTTTATCAGAGGACGGCCGCATTGGGGACAGATTTTATCGGGCAGATCCCATCCGGAAGCAATCTCCCCGGTCTCCTTAAACTCGCTGTATTTACACTCCGGACAGCGGTAATGGCCTGGTAACGGATTAACCTCAGTAATCTGGCACATCGTTGCCACGAAGGAGGAACCGACCGAACCCCGGGAACCGACCAGATAACCGTCGTCCAATGATTTTTTCACCAGTTTTTGAGCGATCAAATATAAAACCGCATATCCATGCCCGATAATACTTTTCAATTCCCATTCCAGCCGCTCTTCCACCAGTTTGGGCAGGGGATCGCCGTATAATTCCTTCGCCTTGTCATAGGACATATTCCGGATTTCATCCTCAGCGCCGGGAATTTGCGGCGGGGAAAACTGCTCCGGTAATGGCGAGACATTCTCGATTTGATCGAATATGAGATGGGGGGCGGAAATTACCACTTTTTTGGCCAAATCATCCCCCAGATATGAAAACTCCCGCAACATCTCACTGGTAGTCCTGAAATAAAGCGGCGCTTGATTATCGGCATCCTGGAATCCCTGTCCCATTAACAATATCCTGCGGTAAATCTCTTCATGGGGATGAAGAAAATGGACATCTCCCGTGGCCACCACGGGCTTACCCAATTTGGACCCGAGTTCGATAATCTTTCTGTTATTATCCTGGAGTTCCTCAACCGACTTTACCCGGCCGGAATTGATTAAAAATTGGTTATTACCGTTGGGTTGAATTTCCAAATAATCGTAAAAATCTCCAATCTCCTCCAGCTTGCTTTCATCCGCTCCATCAAGAATCGCCTGGTAAAGTTCTCCCGCTTCGCAGGCGCTCCCGATAATCAAACCCTCCCGGAACTCCACCAATAGCGACCGGGGGATCCGCGGATGGCGGTAAAAATAACGGATATGGGAATCGGAAACCAGACGGTAGAGATGTTTCATCCCCATCCGGTTCTTCACCAGAATAATGATATGATAAGTTTTAAGGTGTTCGACGCCGCTCTCCTTGACCAGTAAATTCAGATCGGCCAGTCGTTCCAGTTTTCTTTCACTGAGTTTGTCCAATGCCTTGAGCAGGATATCTGCCGCGCACTGGGCATCGTCGGTGGCCCGGTGATGGTTTTGCAGCTTAATCCCGAGTTCCTTGGCGACATTGTTCAGCCGGTAACTCTTGAAATTCGGCCAGACCGACCGGGCCAGTCCCAAGGTATCCAGATAAACCGGGTCCGGCTTTTCGCCGAAAAACTGAAAATACTTGGCGGTGATGAAGCCGATATCGAAACGGGCGTTATGGGCCACCAGCACAGCGTCCCCGCAGAACTCCTTGAACCGCCCCAATACATCCTCCGGCAAGGGCGCGTCAACGACCATTTCCGGGGTAATGCCGGTCAATTTTTGAATCTCCTCCGAGATCGCTTTCCCGGGGCGGATCAGGGTGGAGAATTCCTCAACTCTCTCCCCATTTAAATATTTCACGGCGCCAATCTCCAATAAATCCTCTTTTTGGGGATTGAAACCGGTGGTTTCAATATCCAGCACTACATATGCGAGACCCTCAAGGGCCTCATCCGAGGCGCCGACCACGATCGGAACCCCATCATCCACTAAATAACCTTCCAGGCCATAAATCACTTTAATGCCGGCCTTCTTGGCCACGCTGGCGACCTCCGGGAAGGAATGGACCACACCGTGATCGGTAACGGCAATGGCCGGATGACCCCACTTGGCAGCCAGCTTGATAGCCTCCGCCGCATCGACGGTAGCGTCCATGGCGCTCATTTTGGTATGTAAATGGAGTTCGATCCTTTTTTCTTCGGCCTCATCCTTCCTCTGATTAACGGATGAACTCGGCATGATATCCGAAACCAATATCACCAATTCCTTGGCATAAGGGTCAAACTGCAAATTACCGCGTAAGATCACCCATGAGCCTTCACGAATCTTTTCCTCCAGATTGTCAACATTCCGGGGGAAAATTTTAAAGCTTATGGAATCGTTGTAATCGGTGATATCTCCCAAATAAAATTTCTTGCCGGCTTTGGAAACCCTCGTTTCAAAGCGGAATACTTCCCCTTTTACAATCACTTGTTCCTCTTCATCATGAAGTTGCTTTAACGGAACAGGCTCACCGCTGAATTTTTTGCCGAGTATCACATCGGAGGAGCCGGAACTTGAACCCGAGCCTGATGATTTACCGGCTGCAGGAGAGGTGACATGAGCTACCGATTTGGCAACCGCCTTGGCAAAAGCCTCATCCTCCCGGCGGCGATCATCCTCAAAAGCCGGTTCGCCGAAGTCGCCTACTTCAAAACTGAGCTTTAAGTCTTCAAAGACGATTTCCTGAATTAGTTCCCCCAGTTCACTACTGCGCGCCGATAAATAATCCACCCCGGTCCGGTTACGGACCTGGATTTCCAGGAGATTTCCGGGCAATAACCGGTACTTGGCTTCGATAAGCCAGCCATTGCTGCCGGGAAATTTGGCGGCGGCGGACTGTAAAATTTTCTCCCATTTCTGCTGTAAACGCTCTTCCAAGGGAGGTAAATTCCGGGGACACAAAATTTTCAAATGGACCTTGGAAAGGCCCAATACCATTGACACGATAGCTTTTTCCAATTCCTCTTTTTGAGCGGGCAAAAGATCATTTTTTAACACCAGGGCAATTTCCCATGATGAATCCTTGGTATTGACCAGGATTTGGGAAACTAACCCTTCTTCCAGGACAGGTTCGATGGGAAAAGAAAAAGGGACCGTTTCAATCCCTTTAAATGCACGCAAGGAACGGTTATCCGGTTTGATTACATATTGTTCCGGCAGTGCCGACATAGTAAAGACTCCTTTTTAAAACAGTTGAAAATCTCAATTATTTTCTGCCAAACTTTTTTCAATAAAGGCTTGGGCTTTTTCCACCACTTGATCCAGGGGCCAGCGTTCTTCAGCGCCGGTTTGTCTGTATTTGATCTCCGCTTCCCCTTGGGCGAGACTCTTGGGACCGATGGTGATCCGGAGCGGAATTCCGATCAGATCGGCGTCCTTAAACTTCACACCCGGTCTTTCATCCCGGTCGTCCAATAAAACTTCAACTTTGGCATCATTAAGTTTTTGATATAACTCCTCCGCGACCGGCAATTGTTCCGGATTCACCGCGATGACGTGAACTTGATAAGGGGCAATCGCCATCGGCCATTGAATGCCGTTGGAGTCGTAATTTTGTTCGATTGCGGCCGCCATCGTCCGGCTGACGCCGATACCGTAGCATCCCATGACCATCAGTTGGGACTGGCCTTTCTCATCCAGATAGGACGCGCCCAAAGCTTTGCTGTATTTCGTGCCGAGTTTAAAGATTTGCCCAGCTTCAATCCCTCTTACTTCTTTCAAATGGCCTTCACAATGGGGGCAAGTTTCACCGGCCATGGCCGTTCTCAAATCGGTATAGGCAACTTTCTTAAAATCGCGCGCCGGCTCCACGTTCTTCAAGTGAAATTCGGCTTCATTGGCGCCTACAACCACCCCATGCATTTCTTGAACCAGATTGTCCCCGACGATTTTAATGCGTTCATCAAGATTTACCGGTCCCACATAACCCACAGGCAGGCCAAAAACCTCCGCCAATTCTTCGGGAGGGGCCAGGTATAACTTCTTGCAATTCAGGAAATTGGCCAGTTTGATCTCGTTCACTTGATCGTTACCCCGGACCAAAACCGCCACATAACCCTCGCCCGTACCATAAAAAAGCGTTTTGACGGTATTTTCCGGAGCAATTTCTAAAAACGAACAGACCTCATCGATGGTTTTATAACCGGGAGTATTAACTTTCTCCAGGTCTTTTTGGTCCGCGGCAACATCACCCGGCACTCTGGAAATTGCCTTTTCAACATCGGCCGCATAATTACAGGTGTCGCAATAAAGGACCAGCGCCTCTCCGGCCTCGGCCAGAACCATGAATTCCTGGCTGCTGTTGCCGCCGATCGCTCCGGAGTCGGCGTCCACCGGGCGGAACTTCAAACCGCAGCGGGTGAAAATCTTGGTATAGGCCCGGTACATGGCCTGATAACTTTCTTCCAAACCAGCCTCATCCAAATCAAAGGAGTACAGGTCTTTCATAATGAATTCCCTGCCCCGCATCAATCCGAAACGGGGCCGGGTTTCATCCCGGTATTTATTTTGAATTTGGTATAAACGCAAGGGCAAATCCCGGTAAGAACGGACTTCATTTTTAACAATCGTGGTGATCAGTTCCTCGTGGGTCGGCCCTAAACAAAACTCGCGGTGATGGCGGTCTTTCAAACGGAACATTTCATCGCCATAAACATCCCAGCGGCCGCTTTGTTTCCAGATCTCAGCCGGTTGGGTTATCGGCATGGCCAATTCCTGACCGTCTTCCCGCTCCATCTCCTCCCGGACGATTTTGGAAATTTTACTTAAAATCCGCCAAGCCAGCGGCAAATAAGTATACATCCCCGCCGCCGACTTCCGGATCATTCCCGCCCGCAGCATCAATTGGTGGCTGACCACTTCAGCTTCAGCCGGAACTTCCCTGAGTGTCGGTGCAAATAATTTGGATTGACGCAATAGAATAACCTCCGTTTTTTCGCTGTATAGGGTAAATATATATTTTGAATGCCTAATTACGACTCACCCCCCTACGTTCGATCTTGCATACTGCGACTCTTAAGCCTTCCCCCTCTCTCGAGAGAGAGGGGGACCAAGGGGGTGAGTCGCTTTTAGATATCTTAAAGTGAACAGAATTCAGTGTCACAATTTATTTCAACCAGCATTCACTTTTCGATCTCACTTGGAAGTAATTTCTCCAACTCTTCCTTTAGCGCCGCCACAATCTGGTCTTCCGGCACTTTTTTAATGATTTCTCCCTTACGGAAAATCAAGCCTTCCCCTTTTCCTCCGGCCACACCCAGATCGGCCTCGCGGGCTTCTCCCGGTCCATTGACCGCGCAGCCCATGACTGCGATTTTAATTGGTTTATGAATACCGGCGGCCAATTGTTCCACCTTGGAGGCCAGAGATTCCAAATCCACTTGGGTGCGGCCGCAAGTAGGGCAGGAGACCACGGTGGCTCCAAAACTTCGTAATTGCATGGCTTGTAAAATATCTTGTCCCACCGCGACCTCGCGCAAAGGGTCGCCGGTTAAGGAAACTCGTAAGGTATCGCCAAGTCCCTCCCAAAGTAAAGCCCCTAAACCTACCGCCGAACGGATCGAACCCTTATACCAGGTTCCGGCTTCGGTGATCCCGATATGGAACGGGTAATCACACTGCTGGGCCAGGAGTTGATAGGCTTCAATTGTAGATGGGACTGAAGAAGCTTTTAAGGAAATTACAATGTCCGTAAAATCAGCATCTTCGAGCATCCGAATGTGTCGGAGGGCGCTTTCCACCATGGCTTCAGGCGCAGGACCGTGAAATTTCTCCAGAAGATCTTTCTCCAAAGAACCGGCATTGACTCCGATCCGGATCGGAATCTTTCTCTCTTTGGCCTTACCGGCCAATAATTTAACCCGATCCGCGCCCCCGATATTGCCGGGGTTGATTCGCAATTTACCGATACCCGCGGCAATAGCCGTCAGGGCCAGACGGTAATCGAAATGAATGTCTGCCACCAGCGGCACAGCGGAGTTTTCACAAAAAAAGCTTAAATTATCGGCAGCTTCGCTGTCGGGAACGGCCAGCCGGACGATTTCACAACCGGCATCGCTTAATTCATGGATCTGGTTCAGGGTCGCTTTCCGGTCCCGGGTATCGGTATTAGTCATGGATTGAATCGTAATCGGGCTATCGCCACCGATAGCAAGCGGCCCGACCTGAACTACTTGGGTCATACGGCGTGCTTTCATTTTTTTCCAGGTAACCTTTCTTTTTCTGTAACGATTATACCATTCATACCGGGAGAAGTTAAGGGTGGGATTGGGCATTTTTTGGGACAGTTTTTTATTTCAACCGATGCCCTGGGCGAAAGGAAAAGGCAATCAGCTGTTTCCTGGATGCAATAAAAAAAGAATTTCCCCAACTCTCCCCTCCAGTTACTTAAATGCCGGTAGCTGGCAGTTTGCTTCTCCCCTCCCTTTGACTGCCGGACACAATTGCGCTAAAGGGAGGGGAAGTTTTTTATATTACAGGTTTACCAAAAAGGGGACCCAAATCTTGGTCATCTTCAAGGTATCATCGAAGACTTTCCAATCAAAAAATGTCGCTATATACTGCATTATCCGACCTTCCCCTCCCTTTCCCAGTTTTTTTAGCTATCAGTCAAAGGGAGGGGAATTGCTGCCATTTTCTCTGGCCGATCAGGTTACTGTTGGGGTGAGTCGGGGATTTCAAACTTTTATCTTCTCAACCCCTCGCGCTACCATCGCCACCCAATATCCAATCGACATTCCGTCCATCAGCGCCGCGTTGTAGATCAGCTCGTCCTGGCGGCAGATCTGCGCAAACCAGACGTCGTCGTACTCCTCCAGCAATGCTTTGTCTTCCAGCGGTAATTTGGCGGCGGCCAGCTCCAGTAACTGATTTGGGCGCTCGCCTAAGTTTTTGTATTCGGGGTCGGCTTCAGCCTCGCCAGTGATTTGGTCCAGCCGGTCGAGGATCAATTTTTTGATGCCGAGGTCTTTGTCGGTGAGCATGGGGTATACCTCCCTTATAGTAAGTTTGAAGAGTGAAGGTCTAAGTTCGAAGTTTGAAATTTAAACCTTTTTCGACTTTAATTTCTTGATAAATGAATGCCGATTTTTCCTGTCCACGGATTCCACCGGCTGGGATACTTTTGGAGCGGCCCAAAAGTATCCAAAAGGCCGCCGAAACCTACGGATTTCGGTCTTCCCTTTATTCATCCAGGGTTTTTAGTGGGTCTTCGGTCGAGTAGGCAGAGCCTCACGGCTCTTACCCCTCAAAGAACCGTGCTTGCACTATT
>JAEZCE010000089.1 GCA_023429995.1 Bacillota bacterium
GGAAGGCGAAGACCCACTAGAAACCCTGGATGAATAAAGGGAAGACCGAAATCCGTAGGTTTCGGCGGCTCTTTGGTTCCTTTCTGGCCGCTCAGAAAGGAACTCAGCCGGTGAAATCCGTGGACAATAATAATCGGCATTCATTTATCAAGAATTTAAGGTGATCACCGACAAACCTTGGCATCCCAAAATTCATTCCCGCCATTTTTAAATCGAAAGTATCTACCGGCACTGATTAAAATCTGTATAATCAGTTAAATCCGTTAAATCCTGGTTCAGATAATGTTTTAGGCAATAACAAAAAGCCCCCCGAAATAGACCCGAATTTCTGATGTCGGGAAAGGGGCTAGAAAGAAGGCATGTCCCATGAAATCCATTCTGGAAGAATTATTTTACGGCCATATCTTCCCCTTCGAACGGATCGTTCCCCAAGATCCCGGGTATCGTCCCATAAACCAAAAAAAGCCGCCCTTCCCCCGCTACCATATGCTGGAGCAAGGGAAGGATCAGAACGGCAAAAACTAGGCCAACACGAATCCCTCGCCCGTCGAAACGGGAGAGGGCCACTTCTCTGAATGGGCAGATGGGGTGAGAGCATAGACAGACTTATGAAATTACGGGAAAAGGACTCATAAAAATGGAAATGGAACAGGTTGGGCAAGGCCCTACAATGCTTTCGCCAGCCTATCCAGCTCTTTTCTTACCTCCGCTTCAATCTGCTTCAACGATTCCGGGGAATCCCCTTCAAACCGAAGCACCAGAACAGGCTGGGTGTTGGAGGCTCTCACCAGTCCCCAACCGTGCTCGAAGAGAATGCGGGCGCCGTCAATGGCGATGACTTGATTCCTTTGACTGAATGTATTGACCAGTTTTTCAACCAGAGGGAACTTTTGATGATCCGGGCATTCAAAACGGATCTCGGGTGTGGCGTAAGTTTTCGGCAGTTCGTCAACCATTTGGGCCAAAGTTAGCCCGGAGTGGGATAAAATTTCGACTAAGCGCGCCCCGGCATAGACCGCATCGTCGTAACCGTAATAACGGTCGGCGAAAAAGAGATGGCCGCTCATCTCCCCCGCCAGCAGGGCGTTTTCTTCCTTCATTTTGGCCTTGATCATGGAATGCCCGACCTTCCACATGATGGGTTCTCCGCCCATTTCGCGGATTTTATCGAACATCGCCTGAGAGCATTTGACTTCGCCGATGATTTTGGCCTGGGGATGCTGGGCGAGGATTTGTTTCGCATAGAGGATCATCAGCTGATCGCCCCAAAGAATCCGTCCCTGGGTATCGACAACTCCGATCCGGTCCGCGTCGCCGTCAAAGGCGATTCCCAGATCCGCTCCATTGGATTTCACCTCCGCCGCTAAAGCGTTGATATTTTCCGGAAGGGTCGGGTCCGGGTGATGATTGGGGAAACGGCCGTCCGGTTCGGAGAAAATGTCCACCACTTCCCAGCCCAGTCCCTTGTATAAATCAACCGCCACTAAATTACCGGTGCCATTGCCCGCGTCAACCACGATTTTCATTTTACGGGGGCCGGGATGGATAACGCTTTGGAGGTAATGGACATAATCCCCGGCCAGAGGGTGATGGGTCAACTTGGCGTCGCCGTAACGGTAATCCTTCTTTTCCATGATCCGACCGATCTCTTGGATTTGTTCACCAAAAGCAGTACTCTTGCCGAGACAGATTTTAAACCCATTTTCGTTGGCCGGGTTGTGGCTGCCGGTGATCATCACTCCGCCGCCGACGGGTAAGTGAAACAGTGAGAAATAGACCAGCGGAGTGGGTCCCATGCCGATATCGACGACGTTGATTCCGGATTCCACCAATCCCTTGGCCAACCTGTTTTTAAAACCGGGAGAGCTTAACCGGCAATCGTAACCGAGACTGATGGTATCCACCCGATTTTTATGATAAAAAGAGGCCATCGCCCGGCCTAGTTCCTCCACAAATTCATCGGTCAGATCCTTGCCGGCCACTCCCCGAATATCATTTTGACGAAACACGTGAAGCATAGTATCCCTCCATTAACCAGATTCTGCAGAAATTCGGCATTGAATCGGAAAACCCTTTCCCAAATATTTGCCTTATTGCCAAAATTCATTTATAATTTAACGAAAGACGGTTCTGTTTTGGACATTACGAGTAGGAAAGGCAATCCAATGATTCGTTTTCTAACAGCCGGCGAGTCTCATGGGCCGGCCTTAAGCGCTATGATAGAAGGATTTCCGGCGGGACTTGGACTTGATGTGCAAGATTTGCAGATTGATTTGACAAGACGCCGCGGGGGTTACGGCCGGGGTGGCCGGATGAAGATTGAGGGAGATGCGGTTTCCATCTTATCCGGGGTCCGGCATGGCCTGACTTTGGGGTCGCCCATCACGCTTCAAATCATCAATCAGGATTGGCCGCGATGGGAGGAAGTAATGGCGATAGGGGCTACTCCGGGCGGCGCATCCGGGAAAGTAAAAATCGCCGCCGATGATAGGCTGGCGGAGCTTTCCGCCCGGGTGACGGCGCCTAGGCCCGGCCACGCGGATTTGGCGGGGGTCCTCAAATATCATCAGGAGGATATTCGGAATATTCTGGAAAGGGCAAGCGCCAGGGAGACTGCGGCCAGGGTGGCGGTGGGCGCTGTGGCCCGTAAATTATTAAGCGAATTTGGCATGGAAGTTTTCAGCGGTGTACTCCGAATCGGTCAGGCTGCGGTAGAGTCCCCGCCAACCGATCTGGCGGTTTATCGTCAAAAGGTTCTTCAATCGCCCGTAGCGGCTCCCGATGAGAGGGCATCCGGGAAAATGATGGCTGAAATCGAGGGGGCCAAAGCGGCCGGTAATTCTCTGGGGGGAATCATTGAAGTGCTCATTCAGGGAGCGCCGGTGGGCCTGGGAAGTCATGTGCAATGGGACCGCCGTTTGGATGCCCGGTTGGCGGCGGCGATGATGAGTATTCCGGCAGTCAAAGGCGTGGAAATCGGGATGGGATTTGAAACTTCCTCTTTAAAAGGATCGCAGGTCCATGACCCAATCGGTTATGATCCGGAAAAAGGTTTTTACCGCCAAACCAATAACGCCGGGGGAATTGAGGGCGGAATCAGCAATGGCGAAATGATTCGGATGAAAATTGCCATGAAACCAATCCCTACCCTGTATCAACCTTTACAGACCGTGGATATCGACACCAAGGAAGTCAAACAGGCCAGTGTGGAACGTTCCGACACCTGCGCCGTTCCGGCGGCAGCCGTGGTGGCTGAAGCCATGGCCTGCTGGACCATAGCGGAAGCTTTTTTGGAGAAATTCGGCGGGGATCATTTACAGGAAACAGGGAGCAATTATCAGCATTATTTACAGACAATCAAGGGGATTTAAGGGGTTTGGAATGAATATTGTGCTAATCGGTTTTATGGGAACCGGGAAATCAACCATCGGAAGATTATTAGCCCACAAATTGGGTTTCCAATTTGTGGATGTGGACGCCCGGATTGAGCAACAAGCGGGAAAAACGATTACCCAAATTTTTCAGTCCGAGGGGGAAGGATATTTCAGAAAATTAGAGAGAGAATTTGCTGAAGAATTATCCGCCGGGGAGGGTCAAGTCATCGCCACCGGCGGCGGTTTTGTTCTCAACCCTCAAAATATCGCAGTATTGAGACCCAAAGGGTTCATTGTTTCATTAAAAGCCTCACCCCGGGCTGTTTACGAACGGATTCGAAATGAAAAGCACCGGCCTTTACTGGCTGTACCTGATCCCCTTGCCCAAATCGGCCGGCTGTTAGAGGAAAGGGCTGAGCGTTACCGGGATGCCGATTTGCTCATTGATACCGACTCCAAATCGCCGGCCGGTGTCGCGGATGAAATCGAGGCGGAATTAGTGAAAAGAGGAATTTCCAATGGAAGAAATCAGGCTTAACTTAGCCGAGAGAAGTTATTCAATCTTAATTGCCGAGGGGATCTTGAAAAAACTGGGGGAGATCCTGTGCGAGCGGAATATTAAGGGGCGAATCCTGATTGTTACCAATCCTACCGTCGCCCGCTGGTATCTGGAGCCGGTTGCCGATTCTCTCCGGAATGCCGGCTTTGAATATCAAGTCGCCGAGGTTCCGGACGGTGAAAGTTATAAATCCCTGGAACAAGCCGGCCTGCTGTATGATAAGTTAGTCGACGGCGCTTTTGACCGGAAATCGGTATTGATTGCCCTGGGCGGAGGAGTTATCGGCGATTTAACCGGTTTTGTCGCCTCCACCTACATGCGCGGGGTCCGCTTCATCCAGATACCCACGACTCTTTTAGCGCAGGTGGATTCCAGTATTGGCGGTAAAGTGGCCGTAAACCACCTGAAAGGAAAAAACTTGATCGGCGCCTTTTACCAGCCTTCTTTGGTTATTTCGGATGTGGGCACATTAAAAACCCTTCCCGAAGCGGAGTTTAATTCAGGAATGGCCGAAGTGATCAAACACGGGATTATTCTGGATGAAAATTATTTGCGGCTGATTGAAGGCGAACACCCATTAATCAGCGGTCTTGATCCGGGTTTATTACGCTTCGTGGTGAGCGGCTCCTGCCGGATTAAAGGTCAAGTTGTGGAGCAAGATGAGAAAGAGTCGGGTTTGCGGGCGATTTTGAACTTTGGCCATACCGTCGGCCATGCCATCGAAGCGCTCACCAATTATACCCGGTATAAACATGGCGAAGGGGTAGCTATCGGGATGGTTGCCGCCACCAGGATTGCCGCTAAGATAGGTTTGTTAAACCAGCAGGATTTAGCGGACCGGGTTTTGGAAATTTGCGGACGGTTTCAGTTGCCCACGGAATTACCTCCCCTTGCCGTTTCCGACATCTTAAAGGTTATTCAACTGGATAAAAAAGTGGAATATTCCAAAATACGCTGGATTTTACCGGAAAGAGCGGGCTCGATGAAGATCGCCAGTGATGTTCCAGCCCAGGAGGTTACTTCAGTTCTGGCGGAGATGGGAGGAACAAGATGAACAAGATTTTGGTGTTGCACGGCCCAAATTTGAATTGGCTGGGTAAACGGGAACCGGCTGTATACGGCTACCAGACCTTGGATGATTTAAACCGTTTAATGACGGAGTATGCTGAGAAATCCGGCCTGCAATTGAAAATTTTTCAGAGCAATGGCGAGGGTGCGCTGATTGACAAAATTCAGGAGGAATCGGCTTGGGCCCAAGGAATCCTGATCAATCCGGGGGCTTATACCCACTATAGCTATGCCTTGCGGGATGCCTTATCCGGCGTGGGTTTGCCTGTGGTAGAAGTTCATTTAAGCAATATCCACAGCCGGGAAGAGTTCCGGCACACTTCAGTGATTGCTCCGATTGCGGTGGGCCAAATCTGCGGTTTTGGTTTTGAGGGCTATATTTTAGGTTTGACGGCCCTTCGCAATCTCCCGGAGAAGCCAATCGCCGGCTAATTATCAAACAGTAAACCGTTAACGGTGAACTTTTTTAAGAAGTTTTTGAAGTTTTGATGGTTTTGCTTTGGCCGGAGCCGCCTTTAATTGCTTTGGTTGAACAAGGGGCTGGATCGGATCGGGATAATCTTCTTGCACCACCGGATGAGGAATGGGGAGTCCATCGGCGGCCAATCCTTTTAAGTGCATATCAACAGTGATTTTAATGGCTTCCTTGGCTTCGGAAGCCGTTTTCCCCGATGCCACACATCCCGGTAGATCCGGAACAAAAGCCACATAATTTTGGTCGACTTTTCGTAGAACATAAATATATTTCATGATTGGATTTTCCATCCTTTCCGGCAAAAGGTTTCTCAATATGGATGAAGGAAAATTGGAAAAAGCGTTTCGGTTATGGCGACTTTTTCCCGGCCGCGATTGGGTTTATTTTGACAGGCGTTTTCCCCGCAAATCGTTCCAGTAGACCCGCTTGAAGCAGGATGCTGTTGATGGAGTCCTTTTCCAAATCGTAGTTCGGGTTTGCAGCTATGGTAATGCGGCCCTTTTTGTGGGGATGTTTGTATTGACGGTAACTACCCCGTTGCTCAATGATATACCAGCCGTCACTTTGAAGAACTTCTAAAATTTCTTGAACTTGCATCCGAAAACCCCTTTTGTATAAAAGGATTTTATTTCCACTTATTTATTATTATACCATAGGAATTTCTAGATTTTAAATTATTTTTAAGGAGAAGATGAAAATGACTCGTTTATTCAAATTAAGAGAAAAACTTAAGAATCTTGATGTGGATGGCGTTTTAATTACCAATCCCCAAAACCGCCGTTATCTCAGTAATTTTAGCGGATCGTCCGGAGCATTGCTGATATCTTCCGATAAAGCGGTGATTATAACCGATTTTCGTTACTGGGAACAGGTGGAACAGGAAGTTTCCGATTTTGAACTCCATAAACAGGGCCCCCTTTTTTGGGGGAGCGTCATGGAACTGCTTGAGAAATTTCACTGGAAGAAAATCGGTTTTGAAGCCTCTCTTACCTTCGGGGAGTATCAAAACCTGATTGACAAGGCTCCCGGTTCCATCCAGTTTGCGCCGCTGAATGATTTGGTTGAAAAATTGCGCTGGGTTAAGGATGAACAGGAAATCAGCATCCTCGCCAAGGCGGAACAAATTACCGAAGCAGCCCTTGCCAAGACCTTACCGATTATTCGGCCCGGGTTAAAGGAAAGAGATTTAGCTTTGGAATTTGATCATCAACTTCGTTTGCAGGGCGCTGAGGGCAATTCTTTTACTACCATTGCCCTCTCCGGAGAAAGATCATCATTGCCTCATGGGGTCGCTTCCGATAGAGAAATCAAGCGGGGCGATCTGGTTTTAATCGATTGCGGCGCTCTTTATCAAGGATATTGCGCCGATCTTACCCGGACAATGGTGGTGGGGCCGGCCTCCCCGGAACAAAAAAGAATCTACCAAATTGTACTCAAGGCTCAGGAATTGGCTTTGAATTTTTTAAAGGGTGGATTGATAGGCTCCGAAGTTGATCAAGTGGCCCGCCAGTTTTTGGCCGAGCAAGGGTATGGTAAAAATTTCGGCCATGGACTGGGACATTGTGTGGGTTTGAATATCCATGAATCTCCCCGGCTATCCGTCACCGAACAAAATGCCATCCCCACGGGGGCCGTAATCACGGTTGAGCCCGGCGTTTATATTCCCGGTTGGGGCGGAATACGAATTGAGGATTTGGTTGTCGTGGAAGAAACAGGGATCCGGAATCTTTCGGGTAGCCCCAAGCAAGAGCTGATGGAGCTCTAATCATTCATTAAACTTGAATCCGGCAAGTAACCCCAAAAACCTCAGTCGCATTTAAACTTGCCGGATTCAAACAATGAACCCGATCCGGCCAATTTTTCTGCGTCATCGCAGAAAAATTGTCACTTACTTGCCGGACCGAGGTTAAAAGCCATACAATCCCGGTTAAACAATCTGCTCGACAAAGCCCACTTTTTTGTGATAAAATATGTAAGGTTATTGGGGACAAGTAAAATGTCCTATAAATAGTGTTTAATGGTTGAGCGGATATAGATTTTGAACCAGAAAATACTATATGTGTTTCAATCCAATTTGGAACTTGCTATACATTTAAGGAGGATACCAATGATTTCAGTTACTGATTTTAAAACGGGACTAACCATCGAAATTGATGGGCAGCTCTATACTGTGGTTGAGTTTATGCATGTTAAGCCCGGCAAAGGCGCAGCCTTTGTAAGAAGTAAACTAAAGAATATTAAAACCGGTTTTACTGTTGAGCGGACATTCAATTCAAACGAAAAAGTCGAACAAGCGCGTATTGAATTCCGGGAAATGCAGTATTTATATAAATCCGATGATGAGTACACCTTTATGGATACCGAAAATTACGAGCAGATTAATATTCCCTCTTCAAAGATGGGTGATGCTCCTAAATATTTGAAAGAAAACATGGTTGTGGAAATTAATTTTTACCAAAATGAAATTTTGGGAATTGAATTGCCCAATACTGTTGAGCTGGAAGTTGTCGAAACCGATCCCGGTTTCAAGGGTGATACTGCAACCGGCGGTTCAAAACCGGCTACCCTGGAGACCGGAACCATTGTCAATGTGCCTTTTTTTGTCACCAAAGGTGATGTTCTCCAAATCGATACTCGAACCAATCAATATTTAAAAAGGGTTGCCAAGTAAAGATTTAAAGATATTTGAAATAACCTCCTAAAGAAATCGGTCCATTTGACGATAATGATATTGGATGGTTAGAGATTGAGTATTGAATGAACTGGATTTTGAGGAGGTTATGAAGTTGGATTTAACTAAAGATTTGAGTTTAGGCTGGCAAGTCATAATCCTGGTTTTAATTGCGGTTGCTTGTCAAGCTTTCTACGGCCTCATATTTTAAAAAATTCAATAACATGCCGATATACTCTGTTTAAAAATTGACTGTTCCCGGTTCAACGAGGGACAGTTTTTTTATTGCAATTTCGACTGGCCCTTCGGGCTAAGTTTTAATGGATAAAACCCAATCATGCCATTTTTATTTGATCATGGAGATATACGGCAACCCGGTATTGAACTTGTCAACTCTCCCCTTGGTATGAAGAATGGATTTGCAAGAGATAATAAGTTCAAGGGAGGGTTAATGAATGCGCGATTTAAAAGAGAGAACCGCTTACTTAAGAGGCCTGATTGAAGGGGCCGCTTTTCCGAAAGATGAGAAAGAAAAACTAATCTGGGATGGTTTACTTGATTTTTGTGATGAGGCTGCACAGGAACTGCACGAATTGTCCGACTCCCAGAAAGAATTTGAAGATTATATTGAAGCCATTGATGAAGATTTGGGAACCTTGGAAAAGTATTTTTATAATGAAGGAGAAGCTGACGATGACGTAGATGTCGTTTTCTCCAGTGATGAAAAAACCGGTGTGATGGAATTAACATGCCCGTTCTGTAACGAAGAAATTTACTTTGAGGACCAAAATGGCGATTATGAGGTTATTTGTCCGGAATGCGGGAAGGTGGTATGGAATTCCTCAGACCTTAATAATGCTCCCGCGGTCAATGCCGATGTAATTTAGGTTTTAAATAAAACTGTCATAAAGTAAAGCCCGTCTCCATACATATCTATGGACGGGCTATTTTTTTTACAGGGGAACCGGTGATCAATATGAAACAACAAATTTTAGAAAATTTTAGGGAAAGTTATAGCGCGCCGGGAAAATGGGAGGAAGTCATTCAATTCTTTCCGCCGGAACTCCGAAAAATTTTGTCCCGGATACCTGGTTCTTTGCAAGAGCGGATTATTGAAATCCGTTTGCGGGTCCATCAACCCTTGGAAATTAATGTGAATCAATTTTCAACTTTTATCAATACAGACGGTATTCCGGTTTCGGACCCATCCCTGGCAGGTATTATCAGCCCTGAGGAAATTCGGAAATTCCTTCACTCGGTTACGTCCGGTTCTTGGTATAGCCTGGAAGAAGAGCTGGTTCAAGGTTATTTGACTTTACCCGGGGGACATCGTGTGGGGTTCACGGGTCATGCTTTGCAGGAGAAAGGAAAAATCCGCCTCATCCGCAATATTGGAAGCATTAATTTCCGAATCGCCAAGGCCTTTACGGGGATCGCCGGGCCGATTCTACCCTTATTGTGGAAGGAGCGACATTTTTTAAAAACACTCATCATCTCCCCTCCTGCGGCTGGGAAAACCACATTGCTTCGGGAAATTATCCGGGTCATCAGTTATGGGGAGCCCCTGATAAAGTTGCCTGCTTTACACGTGGGACTGGTGGATGAACGTTCTGAAATCGCGGGGAGTTTTCAAGGCGCTCCGCAGCTCGATATTGGTCCGTGTACGGACTTATTGGATGGGGCGCCGAAAAGGGAAGGCATTTATTTATTATTAAGGGCGATGAATCCCGATGTCATCGCTACGGATGAAATTGGAACGGAAGAAGACGCTATGGTCATAGGGGATGTTATCAACGCCGGAGTCGGTTTTTTAGTGACAGCCCATGCCCGCAATCTTACTGAAGCAATGATGAGGCCGGGTTTGAAAAAACTTTTGGAAACCGGCTCAGTTGAGCGCCTGATCACTTTAAGCAACCGGCTTGGCAGTGGAACCATCGAAAGCGTAAAAGGGGGTATTCATGCTCCGGAGTTGCTCAAAGAAGCGATTGCTCCAGGAGAAGCCAATGGGTAAAATGATTGGAGCTTTTTTGATTATTGGCATTAGTACCGCGGCAGGATTCGTTTACGGTCAGAAATTTACCACCCGCTGCTATATCCTTAAACTATGGTTACGGATTATCGATATTTTTCAAACTGAAATTTATTATGAAGCCCGCAGATTGCCTGATGTATTTCAGCGGGCGGGTTTTCTCATGAAAGAACAGCATTTTGAGAAGGCCTTTTCCAAACTGGCTAATTCATTACAATTTGGAACCAGTGAAGATTTCCAGACAAACTGGCATCTTTTTTTAAGAGAAACGGGAGAAGGGGTTTTCGCGAAAGAGGATTATCTGGTCCTAACTGAACTTGGCGACTATTTGGGGAGCACCAACCGAGAGGATCAGCTGGCGAAATTAAAAACCTGTCAGGCCAGTCTGTTGATGAACTTACAATCTGCGGAGAGCGAACAAAGAAAACGGACCCGTTTGTATCGTTATTTGGGTTTTGCAATAGGGGCCATTCTGGTGCTTTGGCTGATATAAGTTAGCGCGGATAGAACCTCAACAGAGCGCTTTTTGGGAGGAATCCTGTGATGGACATCAATCTCATTTTTCGTATCGCCGGAATTGGCATATTAATATCCGTGTTAAGCATGGTTTTAAAAGAGGCGGGCAAAGAAGAACAAGCTCATATGTTAACTTTGGCGGGTTTGGTGATTGTTTTATTTATGGTAATTCAACTGATTCAGCGTCTCTTTAGCGATGTCCGCGCTGTTTTCGGCTTGTGAGGAGGCGGCGATGAATTTTTTTGCGATCCTAGGTTTTGCGCTAATCGTTACAGTATTGCTTATTATTATCCGGAAAGAGAAACCGGAAATGGCTGTTATTCTTGGGATTGGCGCTGCCGCTGCGATTTTTTCGGTATTATTGAAAAATATTTCTCAGATTATTACTGTCTTTGAATCGTTAGCTTTAAAATCACAATTTAATTTGGATTACTTGAAACTGATGATCAAAATTCTCGGACTGGCTTATCTGGCAGGTTTTGGGGCCCAAATATGTAAAGATGCCGGGGAAGGCAGTATGGCGGCTAAAATCGAACTTGCTGGGAAAATCGTCATTTTGTCCTTGGGAATTCCAGTCATGGTTGGGTTATTGAATACGATTCTCAAAATTTTATAACCAAGGGAGAGGTTGGGCTTCAATGATATTTCTCCGGATTTTGGTCGTTGCCTCTATACTCGTCGTACTGCTAATTTGCCCGGCCTTTGCGGAAGATATCCAATCGAATACCACAGAAACGCCTGTGAGTGCGGCCGCTAACGCTGTTGATTTGAATGAATTGAATAGTTTCATTGCCTCGTTGGATCGGGAAACTCAAGATTTGTTACCAAGGCTGAATTTAAAATCCTGGGGAGTAACCGGACCCGATTGGAATTTTGCAAGGATCGGGCAACAAGTCCTGCGCTATTTTCTCCGGGAAATTGTTTTCAATTTTCGGTTGCTGGGAGAACTGGTGTTGCTGGCCATGGTTTTGGCATTGTTGCAAAATATGCAGCATGCTTTTGAAAGCGAAAGTGTCAACAAAATAGCGTTCGGCATTTGCTTTCTTGTGGTGATGGGTCTGGTGATTCATAGCTTTACAATCACTTTTCAAATCGCCCGGGAAGCTATTAAGCAGATGAGCAACTTCATGTACGCCATTATTCCACTGTTATTTTCACTGATTGCCGCAGGCGGGGGGGTTACCACCACCGCCATCGTCCACCCGATTCTTATATCCAGTATCGGTTTAATGGGCGGGTTGATGAGTGATTTGATTTTTCCTCTGATACTCTTTGCCGGGGTTTTGGGTACGGTTCATTTTTTAGTGGAAGGTTTTCCCGTCGATAAGCTGGCAAATTTCCTAAAATCGGCGGCAGTAGGATTGATGGGGCTTGCCATGGCGGTCTTTATTGGTATCATCACGATACGCGGTTTTGCCGGTTCGATAGCCGATAGTACGGCTCTCCGAACCGCCAAATACCTAACCAATACGTTTTTACCGGTAGTGGGCGGGTCTCTGTCCGATACCATGGAGATGGCTGTCGGTTGTTCCATGGTTCTTAAAGGAGGACTCGGAATTTTTGGTCTGGGTTTAATTATCCTGATGATCATCTTTCCGTTAATGAAAATCTTGGCGGTGGCTGTAATTTATCAATTGACCGGCGCGGTGATTCAACCCCTTGGAGGGAACAACCGGCTGGCCGACGCCCTTCAAACAGTCGGCGGCACTTTTTTAAATCTTTTTGCCGCGGTCGCCGTTGTGGCCTTGATGTTTTTCATTGCCTTAGCAATTTTGGTTGGGATTGCCGGAACGGGGATACGATAAAACCAATGGAAAGTGAAGTGAAGGGATGCCGCAGATCGCAGAATGGCTGAGAAACATTGTGGTTGCTATTATATTGGCCGGTTTTTTAGAGATGATGCTTCCAAATAACGATCTCAAGAATGTTACCAGAATGATGATGGGTCTGGTGATTCTCAGCATCCTGCTGCAACCTTTGATTCTTTTTTTTGATTTACCCGGGCAAATCAGTTTGTCATTACCGTCCATTTCAAGCCCGGATTCTTCAAAAACGCAACAGCTCATTGTAAGAGGGCTGAAAATGCGGGATGAGTGGACCCATCAACTGAAAGAACAATATAAGGCCAATCTGGAGTCGAAATTAAGAAACCTTCTCGGTTTGATGGATGATATTCATTTGGATAACCTGCATTTACAATATCAGGGGGAACGGCTGGAAAGGGCTTTTGTAAAGATAAAGTTCGCCGGACCCGGAACGAGTGTAAGCCAAATGGGTGACATGAAACGGAAAATCATTGATTCGGTCCGCTTTTTGACGGATTTACGGGAAGATCAGATCGAGGTGAACTTCGATGGGCGATGAACAGAAAACTTTTTCTTTTACCTATCAGGAAATATTGAAAAGGCTGCAAAGCAAACCGGTGTTTTTATGGACTGTCATCGGCTTTGCCGGACTGGGTTTTGTTTTGTTATTAAGCAGTCCTGATAAGGGAAATTCCCATATTCAAAATATCAAAGCCGGCAATGGCCAAAACCAGGATACCCTGGAAAGTTCGGCGGGCTCCACGAGGAGACAAATGGAAGCGGAACTGGCGCATACCTTAAGCTTGATCGCCGGAGTCGGGCAAGTGAAAGTCGAACTGAATCTGAAATCCAGTAATCGAAAAGTGTGGGAACGACAACAAAGCGCCAGTAAAAGAGTAACCCAGGAGCAGGGAGCGCTGAATACCGAGGAGACCAATAACGACCAAATCGTGATAGCCAAGGGGTTGGACGGCCGGGACAATCCAATATTAAAAGAGGAGCTAGCCCCGGAGATTCAAGGGGTCATCGTTGTAGCGACAGGCGCCGGAGATGCCCGGATTAGAGAAATGTTAATGAGTACGGTGATGACGATTTTAAATTTACCGGCTCACCGCGTGATGGTGATCGCAGGTAAGAATGAAGGGGAGCTAAGTCGATGAAAAGATATTGGGATACCGTTTTCAGGAATAAATGGGGAATTGCGGTGACGGCCCTATTAATGCTGGGATTTTTTGCCTATGGATATTACCGGGTTCTACCCGTTCAGACACCGAAACTTCCGCCGGTAAAAGAGCCGTCGCCTTTGAATATACCCAGAGAATATAGCCCTAATGATAGTTTGTTGGATTTAAAGATCGAACGGGATCGGGAAAGAAGCCAGGAGGTAGAAAAAGTTCAAGAACTCTTAGATAAAGTCGGCCTTTCCGATGAAGTCAGAAAACAGGCTGAACAGGAACTGTGGCGGTTAACTCAGGCAACCGCCAAGGAACATGAGCTCGAAAATTTATTGAAAGCCAGAGGCTTCACCAATGCCTTGGTTTCCATCAGCCAGAAATTAGTATCCGTCATTATCGACAAAAAACTTGATGTCGATGATGCCAGAGATATTGGGCAACTTGCGGCGGTCGTGACCGCCTTTAACCCGGAACAAATCCAAATTGTAGAAAAATAAATATCCAACAATTTACCTGTCTACCGAACTCAGGAAAACTCGAATGCGGAAAAAGTCGGAATTTGATAAAGTGAAGGCCTAATTTTCGCGGCCCGGGTATCAGGTGGGCCCTTGTTTTGTATGATCGGGCCCAAAGTATATTTGCCTACTTTAAAGATTAAATTAATTAAAAGAAGGAATAATTACCTTGTTGGTGAATTAGTATTTTTGAATATTTTTCCCTAATCCCTCAAAGGAGGACATTTGATGAATATTAAGGAAATTAAGGAACTTGTGAAGATGTTGGATGGGACCGATATCACCGAATTTTCCATGGAAAATGAAGGAAGCAAGGTGGTTATCAAAAAAGGAATGAGCGGACAGGTGGCGATGATTCCCCAAGTAGCTCCGGCATTCCAATATCCGGCGCCCAATCAAGTCCCGATACCGAATTCGGCAAACCCGCAAGCAACTTCGGCTGAAGAAAAAAATGAAGGACTTGGGCCAAACCAAGTCTTAATTGTTGCTCCCATGGTTGGAACTTTTTACCGCTCGCCGAGTCCGGATGCGGAATCTTATGTGCAAATTGATCAGGTTGTAGAAGCAGGACAAGTCGTATGTATCATTGAAGCCATGAAATTAATGAATGAAATTGAGAGCGAATGGAAAGGGAAAATTGTCGAGATTTTGGTTGAGAACGCCCATCCGGTTGAGTATGGCCAGCCATTAATGGTTTTGGAAAAACTATAATTCTAGACAACCAAAAGATGTAAACCAGCAGAGGAAATGAATAAGCAGCTGACGAGTTCGTAACTTTGCCCCACAACCGGAGGATAAAATATGTTCAAGAAAATTTTAATCGCCAATCGTGGCGAAATTGCACTGCGCATTATTCGCGCTTGTAAAGAGATGGGAATTGGCACGGTCGCTATTTATTCCGAGGCGGATCGGGATTCTTTGCATGTTCATTACGCCGATGAGGCTTTTTGTGTAGGCCCGGCTCCCGGAAACCGCAGTTATTTAAATATTCCCAATATTATCAGCACGGCTACAATTGCCGAAGTCGACGCAATTCACCCAGGATATGGGTTTTTGGCTGAAAACGCCCGTTTTGCCGAAATTTGCGACACCCATCATATCAAATTTATCGGGCCCCCCGCGACTGCCATCGAGAAAATGGGCGATAAAGCGATCGCCAAAGAAACCATGCGGGATTCGGGAGTTCCGGTGGTTCCCGGCTCGCAGGGCGTGATTAAGGACGACCAAGAACTTATGGAAAAAGCCGAGGAAATAGGCTTCCCGGTCATTATTAAAGCTTCCGCCGGGGGCGGCGGCCGAGGTATGCGTGTTGTCAACAGTTTTGATGAATTAGTGAACGCTTATCATACCGCACAAAGCGAAGCTGATGCTTGCTTCGGCAATCCTGAAGTGTACATGGAAAAATACATTGAGGAACCGAAACATATTGAGATTCAACTGCTTCTTGATGAACATGGTAACGGCGTTTACTTGGGAGAACGGGATTGCTCGGTGCAACGCCGCCATCAGAAAGTGGTTGAAGAAGCTCCTTCACCGGTAGTAACCCCTGAAATACGCCGCAGAATCGGCGAAGCTGCTTTACAAGGGGCTAAATCAGTGGGATATACCAATGCCGGAACTGTGGAGTTCTTGCTGGATAAAAATAATAAGTTTTATTTTATGGAAATGAATACCCGGATTCAAGTGGAGCATCCCGTAACGGAACTGGTTACCGGAGTCGATTTGATTCGCGAACAAATAAAAATCGCCGCCGGCGAAAAACTTTCTTTTACCCAAGCTGATATTGGAATTAAGGGACATGCTATTGAGTGCCGGGTTAACGCGGAAGATCCCAGCAAGAATTTCATGCCTTCGCCGGGCCGGGTCACTGTATACCGTGCGCCTGGCGGACCTGGAATCCGGGTTGACAGCTGCGCCTATGAAGGTTTTCTCATTCCGCCCTATTATGATTCCATGATCGCTAAATTGATTGCCTGGGATGATACCCGTGAGAAAGCGATCGCCAGAATGATTCGGGCATTAGAAGAATTTGAAATCCAAGGTGTAAAGACAACGATTCCTTTTCAGCTCGAAGTACTTAAAAATGAATACTTCCAAAAAGGCGAAGTCTATACCAATTTTATTCAAACCAGAATATTTAACCATTCTGACATATCTAATGACCACTCCGATTAAAATGATAGAGAAGGAAAGGGTGGTGTTCATAGTTTGGAAAGCATCGAAAAATATGAAACGGGCAGTATCCGGATTGCCAATGAAGTTGTCCGGATTATTGCCGGACTTGCAGCTTCCGAAGTAAAAGGCGTCGTTGGGATGAGCGGCGGAGTCGTCGATGGTTTCGCCGAGCTCGTTAAAAAGAAGAATCTTGCCAAGGGAGTAAAGGTAGAAGTTGGAGAAAAACAAGCCGCCGTCGATCTGTTCGTAATTATTGAATATGGATCGAAGATTCCCGATATTGCATATATGATACAAGAAAATGTAAAGCGGGCTATCGAAAGCATGACCGGTTTGGAAGTTATTGAAGTCAATGTGCACATCCAAGGAGTTGAATTTAGGCAGGACGATTCATATGAGGTGAAAGTCCTTTAGTATTGTACTTTAATGGGAAAAAATGAAGTGCTATACTAGCATTGAATGAAAGGGGTCCAGTTATCGATGAAAGTCTGGGAACGACTCGTAAGTTTATTGTCAGGAATTATTTTGGCTATCGTAGGTATTATCTTTTTTTTACTGGCCATTAGACAAGCTTCGCTGATTCTCGAGCATGTAAGCAATTTAACCATGAGAGAACAGTTGTGGGCGTTGATTGTGGCCGCTATTACTTTGGCTTTGGCCTTTTTGTCGATGAAAATGGCTTTGCGTATGCGAAAAGAAGAAAAAACCATTATTAACCAGACTCAATTTGGGGAAATCCGAATTGCCGTATCCGCAGTTGAAAGCTTAGCGCTAAGAGCCGCCAAAAAAATCAAAGGCGTTAAGGACGCTCATGTCGGAGTACGGGCCGACCTTACGGGACTGGATATTTTTATTGAAGTCGCCGTCAATCCTGATTTGAATATTCCCCAAACAACCGAAGAAATTAGGCTTAAGGTTGATGAATATATTTTTGAAACCGTGGGAATTCGTGTCAATTCGGTAAAGGTTCTGGTTACAAAAGTTGCCGGCGAAAGCCGTACCCGGGTTGAATGATTTTGATTGTCCGCTTTTTGGACAAACTACCCTTCTCCCGTGATTGAATTGAACCGAAAACATTAACATGGAATGATGGAATAAGTTTCCTCAGAGCCACCAATGTGAAGCAGTGGTTTTTAGAAAGGAGTACCGGCAGTGGAGGAATTTTTACGAGAGTTCTTGCCCAAACTGATTCATTATAAAGGACGAATTATAGGGAGTCTGGTCGGATTGATAGCCGGTCTGCTATGGGCTTTCTTAGGATTTTGGAGAGCGGTCGCTTTTCTTTTATGCATTATTTTGGGATTCTTTTTAGGCAAGAAAATCGATGAACGTGGGTCGATTCGAAATATTCTGGAGCGGATTATTCCGCCGAATGACTGAAGGGTAATTGAATGAGCCGTCATATTGCCAGAGAATTGGCATTTAAAATTTTATTTCAAACGGATATCGGCAGGAATCCGTGGCAGGAAGTATTGTCGCGAACGCTTGAAGAAAATGAGCTGCCGGAAAAGTCCCGGGCGTTTCTCGAACAATTGGTCAAGGGGACCGTCCAGGAACTAAAGTCCGTCGATGCTGAAATAATGAAATATGCGCAGGACTGGAAACTGGATCGAATGGCCAATACCGATCGGAATATACTCCGAATGGCCATTTTTGAAATCAAGTTTTTTAAAGAAATCCCGCCGGGGGTCAGCGTTAACGAAGCGGTGGAACTGGCCAAACGTTACGGCGATGACGAATCCGGAAAATTTGTAAACGGAATTTTAGGGAATGTTGTCAGGAATAACGGACCCCAAAAGGAAACCAGTGAGGGCGCGCAGGCGCCAATGACTACAATGGAGGATTAACCTCTATTTTTTTTGCTGAAGATATTTTATTTCAGGATAACGGAGCCCCTATGTTAGTCGGAATCGATACCAGTTGTTATACAACCTCCCTAAGCGTCATAGATCCCATATCCGGAGTCATTTTATATGACTTGCGCCGTTTGCTTCAAGTAAAGTTGGGGCAAAGAGGGTTAAGGCAATCGGAGGCTGTTTTTCAACATTTGCAAAACCTACCCGAACTATTGGATGGAGGCTTTTCGGGTATTTCAATAACCGCTGTGGTTGCTTCAACCGCCCCCCGGCCCGCCCCCGGGTCTTATCTGCCCGTTTTCAAAGCCGGCGCCTCCTTTGGAATGACTCTAGCCAAAATCCTCGGCGTTCCATTTTTGGAAACATCCCATCAGGAGGGTCACATCCGCGCAGGTCTGATTGGACAAACCAAAGTTAACCAAACTTTTTTAGCCTGGCACATCTCCGGGGGTACCACTGAGCTGTTATTGGTTCAGGCCGGAGAAACGGGCTACCAAATTCAAAAAATTGGCGGTTCCAGTGACCTTCAAGTCGGACAATTCGTTGATCGGGTGGGTGTGGCCTTGGGGAATCCCTTTCCGGCCGGCCCGAATTTGGAAAAAATGGCTTTGCTATCCGATACGGATAAAAGTTTGCCTGTGGTTACCAAAGGGTTAACCACCAGTTTTTCCGGACCGGATTCGGCGGCGGGAAGATTAATCCAGTCGGGGATTAACGGCAATGATTTGGCGAGAATGGTCTTTCATTGTATCATCCATTCGCTACTCAAGGTAACGTTGGAGGCCGTCAAGGAATATAAAACCTACCAAGTGTTAATGGTAGGGGGAGTAGCCTCAAACCGGATCATCCGGGATAAGTTGTATGACGAAGGTTTAAAATCGGGAATTGAGTTTTTATTTTCCAGGACCGAACTATCCAGCGATAATGCCGTGGGTGTCGGTTTTATTGGCTATGATTGTCTTAACGGTAAGGATTCTACCCTCTGAAATATTAAGTAAAAGCGAGGCCCTCCGCTCATGAAAAAATTGATGTTATTAGATGGCTTTAGTCTGGCCAACCGGGCATTTTTTGCTTTACCGCCCTTAACCACCTCGGCAGGCCAGCCCACCAATGCAGTCTACGGAATGACCATGATGTTGCTAAAATTGCTGGAAGAATCGAAGCCGGATTACATTATCATGGCTTTTGACGTAGCGGCGCCTACTTTTCGGCACCAAGAATTTAAAGATTACAAAGGCCAGCGCCTGAAGATGGAAGACACTCTGAAAACGCAATTTCCGTTGATCCGGGAACTGTTGGGTATTTTAAGAATCCCCATTGTGGAACTGGCGGGATTTGAAGCAGACGATATCATTGGGACGATGGCCAAAAGGGCTGCCGGTCAGGGCCTCTCAGTGGAAATTATCACCGGAGACCGGGACTCCTTTCAGTTGGTAGAGTCGCAAATATCAGTATTATATACCCGTAGAGGCATTACGGAAGTTGATCGGGTCGATGAAAAGTATATTGATGATAAATATCAATTAAAACCCTTACAATTAATCGAATTAAAGGCCCTGATGGGTGATGCGTCCGACAATATACCCGGAGTGCCTGGGTTTGGTGAAAAAACAGCCTTGAAATATCTGCATCAATATCATACTTTGCAGGGGATTTACGATCATATTGAGGAGATTTCTAAAGAGAGAGACAAAAATCTGCTAAATACTTACCGTGAACAGGCATTTCTAAGCCGGCATCTGGCGGAGATCGTGACCGATGTCCAAGTGGATGTTGATCCCACAGTTTGCTGTCATCATCAGGATTTTTCCAAACAACAATTGGTGGATTTTTGCAGTAAGTACGAATTTCATTCATTAGCCCGGAAACTTTCCGAAGGAAACGATACTCCCGAAGTCAGTCAATTGCCGGAGCTGGTGTCCGAATGTAAAATCATTCAAGGATCAGACCTGGGTGAAATTCTATCCGTTCTCAAACAAGAAAAAGTCTGTTATTTGCAGTTTTTTACTTCGGTAGCCAACTGGGTCCAAGTGGATTTCGTCGGGGTGGGCCTGGGCAGCTCCAGTGAAAATTGGTATCTGCCTTTAGACGCAAGCGCGCAGATACCCGTTGAAGTGATGGAACTATTCAGTGATTCATCGATCAAGAAAATCGGTCATGATCTTAAAAAGCAGTTCCAAATTGTGAGTAACCGGGATATCCTCTGCAGCGGCGAAATGGAAGATTTACTCATCGCCGGTTATTTGGTTAATGCGGGTTTAGGCGATTTGGAACTGGAGGATCTCGGAAGAGCCTATCTTGGGAAAATCATCCCCATATGGAGAAACGAGAAGGGTAAAGCCTTTTCGGTCTTCAATTTGCCCCAAGCCTTACCTCGGGAGATGATAGCCAAAATCTGCGGGGCCAGGCTGGAGGCAATGCGGCTGTTGGTACCTAAATTATGTTCGATGATGGCGGATTCCGATCTGGAAGCTCTTTACAGTGAAGTGGAATCGCCGTTAATCCAAGTCCTTTTCAGGATGGAACACCAAGGAATCAAGGTAGATCCGGAAAGGCTCCGTGAATTCGGACAAACTTTAAGAAAACGCCAATCCCAGCTGGAATCGGATATCTATTCTCTGGTTCAGGAAGAGTTTAATATCGGTTCCCCGAAACAATTGGGAGTTATCCTATTTGAGAAGTTAGGGCTGAGAGCGCCCAAGAAAACCAAAACGGGCTATTCCACCGATGCCGAGGTTTTAGAAAGCCTTTACGATGATCACCCGGTGATCCCGAAAATATTGGAATACCGGCAGAATGTGAAATTACAAAGCACTTATATTGATTCATTGATCACACTGATTCATCCCCGAAGCGGCCGGGTGCATCCCACCTTTAATCAGGCGGTCACTACCACGGGGCGGCTTAGCTGTACCGAGCCCAATCTCCAGAATATTCCGGTTCGTTCCGAAGAAGGCCGGTTGATTCGTTGCGCTTTTATACCTCCTGATTCGGAGCATTGCTTGCTCTCGGCGGATTATTCCCAAATCGAATTGCGGGTAATGGCTCATTTTTCCCAAGATCAAGCCTTTAAGGAGGCTTTTATCAAAGGCGAAGACATTCATCGCTTCACCGCGGCGGCGGTCCATGGTGTTCCCGTTTCAGAAGTCACCCATGAGATGCGGGACAGGGCCAAGGCTGTCAATTTTGGCATTATTTATGGAATCAGCGGCTTTGGTCTGGCCCGCAATATCGGGGTTAGCCGGAAAGAAGCCGATGCCTTTATTGAAGCATATTTTGCCAAGTATCCCGGAGTAAAACAATATGTGGAAGAATTGATTGTAAAGGCCAAACAGACCGGAGAAGCCCGGACCCTTTTGGGGAGAATCCGGAAACTGCCGGATCTTTCATCCCGCAATTTTACATTACGTTCTTTTGCGGAACGGATGGCCCGGAACACTCCGATTCAGGGAACTGCGGCCGATATCATTAAAAAAGCGATGGTTTCCATTGATAAACAGCTTAGCGCCAATCCCGTTTTGGGAAAGTTATTGCTTCAAGTCCACGATGAGTTAATTTTTGAGGTAAAGGAATCCAATTGGCCTCTCCTGGCTAAAATGGTGAAAAACGAGATGGAGAACGCGGTTGCTCTGGATGTCCCCTTGGTAGTGGATTTTAAAATGGGGCATAATTGGGGCGAGATGAAACCGCTGCAATTGGAGGAATAAAGTATGCCGGAATTACCGGAAGTCGAGACCATCCGTTTGACTCTTCAGTCCAAGTTGGTCGGGAGAACGATCGTCAGTGGCCGGGTCCTATTGACGAAGTTGATCCAAAATCAAACCCCGGAAGAGTTTTTGGCGGAGATTGGCGGCAAGAAAATTATTAAGCTTGACCGCCGTGGCAAATATCTGTTATTCTATCTTGAAGGAGCCGAAAGCGCGGGTCTGATCCTGGCGATCCATTTAAGGATGACCGGCCAATTGAAGGTAGACCTTAGGGATACTCCTTTGGAAAAAGCCGTTTATCTGCAACTTCTGCTTGATAATGGCAGTGAGCTGCGTTACCGGGACCAACGAAAGTTTGGGAGAGTCACGTTATTTCCAGCCGGTCATCCACCGAAAGCTTTGGAAAAATTGGGGCCTGAACCTTTAGCCGCTGATTTTACCGTCCAGGCGCTAAAGAATCAACTTGGGAAGCGGCGGATAGCCATTAAAAAAGCCTTGCTGGATCAGGAAGTTATAGCGGGAATCGGAAATATTTATGCGGATGAGTCGCTGTTTTTGGCGGGCATTCACCCGGCCCGGCTGGTTTCTTCCCTGAATGATCAAGAAATTACGGGGCTGTTCTCGGCAATCCAAACCGTACTATCCGGCGCCATCCAAAATCATGGCACGACCAAACGCGATTACCGGGATGGAAATGGAAATTCCGGCACCAATCAGGAATATTTACGGGTTTACGATCGGAAAGGATTAGCCTGCTATCAGTGTGGCAATATGATTGTAAAAATGAATTTAGGTGGCAGAGGGACCCATTTTTGTCCGATCTGTCAACGATAAAATAAATGGAAGTGAACCGCGATTCAAACGATCGGTCTTACAGGTGGCATAGCGTGCGGAAAGTCAACTGTGGCCCAAATCTTGGTTGAAAAAGGGCTATTGGTGGTTAGCGCCGATGAAATAGCCCGCCAGATCATCGAACCGGGTGGAGCGGCGTATTTGGATGTTATCCATCATTTCGGGAATGGAATTCTGAAGGATGATGGCCGGATCGATCGCGGCAAATTGGGGGCCATCGTTTTTTCCGATGAAAAAGCCAGGAAAGATCTGGAGAACTTTGTTCATCCCAAGGTGTCCATGGCAATCCATCAACGGATAGTCCAAAGTCGGAAAGAGGGTTTGCCCCATTTGGTTGTGGAAATCCCATTGCTCTTCGAAGTGAATTGGGAGCATTTATTCGATAAAATTTGGGTTGTAAGTTGTTCGCCGGAAATACAGCTAGGAAGGGTCCGGAACCGGGACCACTTGACCGAAGCGGAAGCCAGGCAAAGAATTGACGCTCAATTACCGTTGCCGTATAAAGAAGCCAAAGCCGATGCGGTTATTTATAATAATCAAGGCTACTCGGAGCTTTCGGCTCAGGTTGAACAAATGATTCAATCTTTAGATTAAATTTGGAGTGAAATTTTTGGCGAAAACACGGGGATTAAAAATTCGCGGTTTGCTATTGTTGATTGTAGTGTTTATAATAATATGGCATAAACCGATTTTGAAAATCTATTTTGTTTTACATTATACCGATAAAATAATCGCTTATAGCAGAGCCAATGAAATTGATTCGGCTACTGTCAGCGCGATTGTCTTTACGGAAAGCCGTTTTAATCCCTTGGCCTGTTCCAGCAAAGGCGCCATGGGTTTGATGCAAATCATGCCCACTACCGGGGAGTGGGTCGCCGGACGATTGGGATGGAATGATTTTTCCAAACGAGATTTACTCAACCCCACGAAGAACCTGGAAGTAGGCATTTGGTATTTAGCCTATTTAAAACGAAACTTTAAGCATAACGAATACCTGGCCTTAGCCTCTTATAATGCGGGTTCCAGGTATGTATATGAATGGTTGCGGGAAGGAACTTGGGACGGCAATAAGGTAAAAATTGAGCAAATCCCTTTTCCGGAGACTAAAAAATATTTAATAAGAATTTTGGTGTTACGGAGAATTTATTATTATTTATATCAAGATGTGTTGACGATTTGAGTCCAAAATTTTCCGTCTTTTTATTTTTGGAGGTTGTATGTCTACATTAGCTGTGGTATCTTTAGGATGCGCCAAAAATTTGGTGGATACTGAAATTATGTTAGGCCAGTTAACGGGCGCCGGCTGGCAAGTCGTTGACGATTTTTCCCAAGCTGAATTAATATTGATTAATACCTGCGGTTTCATTGAAACGGCCAAATCTGAATCGATTGGGCAAATTTTGGAGTTGGCTGAGTATAAACGACCCGGACGGGGAGTTTGCAAACAATTGATTGTTGCCGGTTGTTTGGTGCAGCGCTATTTGACGGAATTGAAATCTGAAATTCCGGAAGTCGATCTTTGGCTGGGATTAGCCGATATCGGTAAAATCTTAGAACATTTAAAGCATGCCTCCAGCCAATCGGCGGACCTAAACCAAACGGAAGCTCCATTTTTAAACAATCAGAATTTGCCCCGTTTTCAGGCGACTTTGCCGCACACTTCCTTCGTGAAGATTGCCGAAGGCTGTAATCATAAGTGTTCTTATTGCGCGATTCCGATCATCAAGGGAGAATTCCATAGCCGTTTTTTAAACTCCATCGTCAAAGAAACCCGGGAAATGGTGGAAAAAGGAGTTCAGGAAATTAATTTAATTGCCCAGGATATTACCAGGTATGGTTTTGACATGGAGCCAAGGGCAAGTTTGCAGAGTTTATTGGAACAAATCATTGTCAGTGCAAAGCCGGCATGGATTCGATTGTTGTATGCCTATCCGCTCGGCGTCAACGAATCCCTGTTGGAATTGATGGCCAAAGAGTCCAGCATTTGCAAATATCTTGACCTCCCGATTCAACATATTAATTCCCGTATTTTAAAGAAAATGGGCCGGCCGGAAACTCCGGAATTGATTAAAGAAAAAATAGCCTTGATCCGGAAATTGGTTCCTGGAATTACTTTGCGCACCACTTTTATTGTGGGTTTTCCCTCGGAGACCGAAAAAGAATTCCAGGAATTGTTGAAATTTGTCAAGGAAGGGAATTTCGAACATGTTGGGGTTTTCAGTTATAGTCGTGAGGAAGGTACTGCGGCTTACTCCATGGAACCCCAAATAGAAGAGGCGGTAAAGGAAGACCGTAAAGGGCGGTTATTGGAGTTGCAACAGAAGATTTCAAAACGTTTACTGGCAAAGCAAATGAATCTCAGGCAAACCGTACTCATTGACAAAGTGTTGGATAACGGCCTGGCCGTGGGGCGGACGCAGGGGTTGGCGCCGGATGTGGATGGCGTAGTCTATGTGCAAAATTATCAAGGCCCTGCAGGCCGGTTTATACAGGGTGTTATGGTTGGAAATGATGAATATAATCTAATTGCTCAAGAAATATTGCCGAGTTCAACAGGAATTTAATAAAAAGTGCCGAATGGTTGGATTATATTTGGAGGAAGGTTGTTATGAACCTTGCAAATTGGATTACCACATTACGAATTGTTTTAGCGCTGGTTTGCGTTTTTATCCTATTCTGGGATATCCCGGGGCGGGATACTTTGGCCGCGATAATTTTCATCATTGCCGGTATTACCGATGGTGTTGATGGTTACGCCGCCCGGACCCGTAAAGAAATCACCCCCTTTGGCAAATGGTTTGATCCATTTGCGGACAAGGTGTTGATCATTTTGACCTTGGTTGTCCTGGCCCATTTAAACCGGGGTGTTCCTTGGCTGGCGGTATGGATCATCAGCGGCCGGGAAGTTTTAATTACCGTTTTACGGTATTTCGCCGGAAAAAAGGGCTTGATGAATGCGGCGAGCCGCTGGGGCAAACTGAAAACATTTTCGCAAATCATTGCCATTTCCTTGATTATGTTGGCCAAACCGTGGCATCTTGAGACTTTGAGCGTATGGGTCTTATGGTTTGCCGTCATTTTGACGATTTGGTCGGGATTTGATTATCTCTGGCGTTGGCGCAGTGTATATTTGAGTTCTAAATCAAAGGATGTCATTGTCAAATCCTAATTCCATAATCCGAGAGATAGTCGGTAAATTCTTCCAACGCCTTGATCAGGCACTCCACATCTTTCAGATTGTTGTAACAACCGAAACTAATTCGAACCATACCAGGGACCCAATTTTCGATTCCCTGGTTTAGTTTTTCCTGGAGCGCCGTCACCTGGGAAAAATTAAGCTGCAAAAGGCATTGGACATATCCTCTGGCGCAAAAGCAACCGCTTCGTACTCCAATTCCTTTCCGCTGCGCTAAATATTTAGCCACAACCGTGTGATCGACCCCCCGGATGTTAAAACTGATGACGCCGATTTGTTGTTCAACGGGAACTTCATAAAGGATAATCCCGGGTATTTTTTTAAGCTGGGCCAAGGCAAAGGTTAATAAGGAAGATTCATGCTCAATCAGGGAGTTCCAACCAATATTTTGTAAAATTTGTGAAGCTTTTGCCAGCGCCAGAGAGCCCAACACATTGGGAGAACCCGCTTCTTCCGTCTCCGGGATGTCTGCCCAGATGATTCCCCCCGGTCCAATGCCTTTTACAGTTCCGCCTCCCACCTGGCTGGGGGGTTTCTGATTGAAGATTTTCCGCGGTCCTACCAATACTCCCGCTCCGAACGGCGCATACATCTTATGGCCGGAAAAGGCCAGGAAATCGAGGTGGCGGGGATCGTTCCATGGATAGAGTTTAACGGGCCGGTGAGGCACTAATTGCGCGCCGTCCACTACGATTTTCGCTCCGGCCCGGTGAGCCATTTCCGCCAGGGTATAAATAGGCGGCGTATAACCGGTCACATTGGAGGCTCCGCTTACTGCTAAAAATTTAATTCGTCCCCGATTGGTCCGGAGAATGCATTCCAGCTCATCAAGGTCGAGAATGCTGTTTTTTAATCCCACGCAAATCGTTTTGGCCTTTCCCCAGGGGAGTTCATTGGAATGGTGCTCTAATTTGGTAAACACTATCAAATCTCCGGGTAGAGCGGACAAATAATGACTTAGTTTGTTCATGGAATCGGTGGTGTTTTTGGTAAAAATGACGATGTCATGATGCAAATCGGCCCCAACGAATTCGGCGATAGTTTCCCGGGCTGATTCGTATTGGTGGGTTGAATAAAGCGACTTAAATCCGCTTCCCCGGTGAATACTGGAATACCACAGCGCCTCCTCGGCAAGGTGATCCATGACACCCTTAAAAGGCGGAGTACTGGCCGCATTATCAAGATTAATATATCTTTTTAAACCATTTTCCGTGGGTACTTTCTTTTCGTAACCATAGATTAAGTTGCTGTAATCCATACTATTCCTCTCACCTCCCTCCATTTTATGTAAGTTTGGGACTAATGGCTACTTTGAACTGGCATCGCTGGGTAGTAATTTGAAATATTGCCATACTTTTTGAGGTTTTATCCTCACGTAGCTGGGTAAATTAAATCTCGATCCGGTAGGTTAAGTTAAGTCAAGTAAGCGACAATTTTTCCGCGATGACCCGGAAAAGTTGGCCGGATCGGGTTTTCTAAAGTCAGACTCTGATGAAGGGAGGGAAAAAAAGATGGGTACCGGACAAAGGAGTAATAACTACATTGTGAAAGAGGCATCAAAAGCGCTTCATAACATGAAGTACGAAATGGCCAAGGATTTAAGCGCCGCCAATATCATCGATACATCACCGATTCAGGGCGATTATTGGGGATATATGACTGCCAGAGATTGCGGCCATGTTGGTGGTCAAATGGTAAAGAACATGATTGATGCCGCTGAACGTTCTCTCGCTGAGCAGGCATTATCCAATGTGCAAACCGGATTTCAAGCTGGGTTGAGCCCTAAGAACGACACCGTTCAGAACATTCAGAGCTTAAACTTGAATGGGTTAAACCAAAAGTACTAATAATGGAAGCTGCCTTTTAAAAATCTAATTTTTAAAGGCGTACCGTTTCAAAAAAACCGATTTCTTACTTAAAAGGGTTGTCTAAAAGGAATATACTCTTCATAAGATCTATGAATGATTGACCATCATTTTTTCAGAACGATCTTAGGGGGTAACCTTTGGACACCCTTTCAATTTGTCCTACCGGAATAGAAAATTTTTCCTGGGGGCAGGAATTTTCATAAAGTACAGCGAAAATTTAGAAAAAAAGAGGTGGCGTTGGAGATGAAAGAAACGAATGCCCGCGCGCACATTGGAGTTTTCGGCGGTTCAGGCTTTTATTCTCTATTTGATAAAGTTGAAGAAGTCGCAATCGATACTCCATACGGTAAGCCCAGCGATGAAATTGCCATTGCCGAAATGGCCGGGAAGAAGGTGGCTTTTTTGCCCCGTCACGGCAAGAATCACCAAATTCCTCCTCATAAAATCAATTACCGTGCTAACCTGTGGGCCATGAAATCGCTGGGAGTAGAACAAATTATTGGCCCTTGCGCCGCAGGAAGTTTACAACCCCATATCAAACCGGGTGAATTTGTCATTGTCGATCAATTTGTAAACCGGACCTGGGGTCGAAATGATAGCTTCGTTGAAGGACCCGATGTTTTTCATATCTCGGCAGCGGACCCTTACTGCGAAAGACTGCGGCAAAATGCCATCCGCCATTCCCAAAAACTCGGTGTGCCCACCCATGAACATGGAACGGTCGTGATCATTCAAGGACCGCGATTTTCGACTCGGGCTGAAAGCAGGGAATTTAGTAAAAACGGTTGGGAAGTCATCAATATGACCCAGTATCCCGAAGGAATCCTTGCCAAAGAACTGGGCATCTGTTATGTCAATATCGCCTTAATTACCGATTATGACGCCGGTTTGGAAGGAAACGCCGATATCAAGCCGGTTACGCATGAAGAGGTATTGAAAGTTTTCAATAGCAATAACGACAAATTGAAACAACTATTATTTTCAATGATTGAGGATCTGCCGGCTTCACCGGAGTGTAGCTGCAGGGAACAAGGGGTAACCGGAATTTGAAATCTTGACGAAAATCGGCAGATAGCCGATTTTTTTTAAATCGTTTGATCCAACGATTGTTTCACTGCCGGGATTTAAAACCCCGGACTCATAAGCGAGGATTCCAATGGCTAAAAAACCAAAAATAAGTTATGTATGTGAAAATTGCGGGCATCAAGAATTAAAATGGGTTGGGAAATGCCCGGCCTGTAATGAATGGGGAACTTTACAGGAGGAGGTCGGGGATGAGACCGGCAAGGAATTGGCCCCCTTAAGCAGTTTCCAGCAGCCTCTGGTTTTAAATCAGGTCAAGGTGGATGCCTCTATCCGGACCAGCACCGGCATTCAAGAGTTTGATCAGCTACTGGGAGGGGGAATCGTTACCGGATCGGTTTCCCTGTTGGTGGGAGACCCCGGAATCGGTAAAAGCACCTTAAGCCTGATTATAGCCGGAAATATAGCCCAATCCAGGACTGTGTTGTATGTAAGCGGCGAAGAGTCCGCCGAACAAACCAAGATCAGGGCGGACCGTTTGGGAAAATTCCCGGATAACCTTTATGTCGTTTCGGAAACCAATTTAGAATTCATAGAGCGGCACATTGAAGAATTACATCCGGGCTTCATTATCGTAGATTCCATTCAGGCTGTTTTTTTGAGCAGAATCCGTTCCACTCCCGGTTCGCCTTCTCAGATCAAAGAAAGTACGCTTTTTTTAACCAAGATTGCCAAACAAGCGGGCATCCCGGTTGTTTTAATCGGTCAAGTCACCAAGGAATCAGTCTTGGCCGGCCCCAGAGTGCTGGAACATTTGGTTGACACCGTAATTTATTTGGAAGGAAACCGGAATCACAGTTTAAGAGTGGCTAGGGTGGTCAAGAATAGATATGGTTCCACGGAAGAGGTTGCTTTGTTTGAAATGACAGCCCGCGGATTCGAAGAAGTCCGCAATCCATCCGAGTATTTATTGGAAAACCGGAGCGAGATGGTTCCGGGATCGATTATTGTGGGAACTGCCAGAGGCGCTCGACCAATTTTTACTGAGATTCAGGCTCTGGTCACCGAGGCGCCCGAGGGAATCCCCCCCCGTCAAATTGCCATTGGGGTCGACCGGAACCGTTTATTACTGGTGACTGCGGTTTTGCAGCGCTGGATTGGCGAACGTTTAAGCAATAAAAACATATTTGTCTCCATTGCCGGAGGGATTGAGTCGGATGATCCGGCTTTGGATTTGGGAATAGCGGCTTCCTTGCTTTCTTCCATCCGAGGGCTGACGTTTCATTCCAAGGTATTTTGGGTGGGGGAGTTAACCCTTTCCGGAGAAGTCAGGCCTACTCCGGATCTGCCAAGGCTACTTACGGAGGGGGGACGTTTGGGTTTCACCCAATGCGTTCTTTCAGGAAAGGGAATGAAAAAAATCAAGCCTGTCCCGGATATGAAATTATATAGTATCGATCACCTGCGAAGTATCTTAAAATTATTACCGGATATCAGCAAGCAGGAATAATTGGGGTTGGTGGTAATCGTTGGCGCAAGAGGAACAAAATAATCCAATGGACCAAATTTTAAAAATGGTGGCCCCGGGGACAACTTTGTACGAGGGTTTGGAAAATATTCTCCGTGCCAAAACGGGAGCATTAATTACGGTTTCGGACTCCGATGGGGTGATGAAGCTTGTCGATGGGGGCTTTCGGATTAATGCCGATTTGGAGCCGGCAAACCTATACGAATTGGCGAAAATGGACGGCGCCATCGTCTTATCGTCGGATGCCAAAAAAATATTGGTTGCCAATGCTCATTTGACTCCCGATCATTTGATTCCAACCTCGGAAACGGGAACCAGGCACCGCACAGCGGAAAGAATGGCGATTCAAACTGGTGAACTGGTGATTGCCATTTCACAACGGCGGAATGTGATTACCCTCTATAAAGGCAATCGCCGTTACGTGATTCGTGATATCGGGACGATATTGGCGAAGGCTAATCAAGCATTGCAAACCCTGCAAAAGTATAAAAGCGTCTTGGAACAGGCTCTTCTGAATTTATCGGCTTTGGAATTCGAAAACCTGGTGACTTTGTCGGACGTGTGCTCTGTCACGCAACGGGCGGAAATGGTTGAACGGATTGCGGCGGAAATACGCCAATACATTAACGAGCTTGGCACTGAAGGCCGTTTGGTCAATATGCAGCTTGAAGAATTGATGGTCGACGTCGAAGATGAAGGCTACTTGATTATCCGGGATTATCTCAAGGACGACAACGCAAAGGCCGAAACGGTTAAAACCGAAATATCCACCTGGGACGACGACGAATTGCTGGAAGCCATGGCCATTGCCAAAGTCCTTGGTTATCCCGGCACGGTGACGCTCGATCTTTCGGTTTCTTCCCGGGGTTCCCGGATACTGCGGAAAATTCCCCGGTTGCCATTTCCGGTTGTTGAAAATTTGGTTAAGGTGTTTGGAAATTTGCAACGGGTTTTAAATGCTTCAACCGATGAACTTGATGATGTGGAAGGCATCGGCGAAGTACGGGCCAGAACCATTAAAGACGGATTAAGGAGGCTGCGGGAACAAATTTTGCTGGACCGACGTTTTTAACGCCGGTCCGGATCTTCCCTGAAGGCTTTCAGATGCATGATTCCCCGTTTTTTCCTTGAAAATACGAAAATTAAAAATCCCCCTAAAATTATTTTTTTAAAAGAAATCCTCTCGATTAACAATTATTAATTCAAGAACCATTCCCAAATTAGCAGAATTATTATATAATTAATTATAGAAAAAAATTCCAATGGTAGAAAATAATCACAAAACTACGAATTTGATTCAATCCGAAAGATAATGGAGTTGAAACCGATGATTTCATTCTTTCGTACCCTGTGGCGGAGTGAAAAAGGGTTTTCCTTACTGGAGATTTTGATTGCGCTGATTATTTTGACAACGGCCGGCAGTATGATTATGTTGGCCTATAGTCAGGCCATCATCTCCACCCGGCTGGTGAACGAACAAAATACCGCCACCAATCTGGCGCGGCAACAGATTGAGTATTTGAGACAATATGAGAATGTCAGCGGAACGGGCCAGAATACCGCGTATCGGTTTTCCGGGGCAGCAACGAATTCGGCGACTCCGTTACTTGACCAAACGCTTCCGCCGGGATACCGGATACAATCGGTAATACTGCCGGCGGAAAAAATGAACAGGGTTGATGGAACAGTAGGGTCATCCAAGATCGATACAAATTTGGCCTCCATAAGCGAGGTGCCGGTGGAAGTGACTGTTTCATATAACGGACGGATGGTCGTTCGGATGAAAGTTTACTATAAACCGTAGCCATCTGGGGAGGCGTCTCATGAAGAAGGTAATCAATATCAATGGGGAAAAAGGTTTTTCTCTCATTGAGTTAATGGTCGGTCTGGCAATTTTAGGAATAGTCATTTTAGCATTGACAGCTGTTGTTAATACAACCTTTCGAGCCAATCAGACCGTTTTGACGGATATAAATCAGATAAAACAGGCCAGGAAGGCCATAAAATACATTATGGACGAGATCCATTATTGCCCGGAGCCACAGAATATCGAATTATTGGATAATCCCTTGCGAATTTCCTATTCAGCCGCTACTTTCAACAATAACGGGACTGTAACTTCCAGTACGAATGTTTTGACATATAAGGGAGGAGTTTTGACCCTTACAAGAAATGGCGGTGCTCCCACGGTCATAGCGGACAGGAATACCTTGCGAACTTTCACGATTACACAGGTGACCAACAGCAATAGAACGGTCACTTACTATTACCGGTTTGATATGCGTTTTAGTTATAATCCTAACGCTCCATCCAAAGACCTTATCGTCACTGAAAACGTAAAACCGTTCACTTATCGTTGAAACCGGAATCAAAGTTTTTTGGGAGGTGGTTGAATTGGTCGATTTGAAAGAGCAAAAGGGGTCTACATTAGTTTTGGCGTTGTTTATTTTGGTTTTGGCCGTTACTTTGACTGTGGCGGTGCTTCCCATGGTTCGGCAGGAAGTAAGTTATTCACCGGTAGTCACCGAAAAAACCGGCGCTGAATATCTGGCGCAACAGGGGGTACAGAGCTGCGTTCAAATCATTCAGCAACGGATAAATGCATTGAACGCTCAAGCCTCCTCTCCGGGCAGCAATTTTCTGGTGACAAGGATTGATCCCAAGTATTCGATATATGGTACGGTTAACGCCGCCAATGATTATGATTACAGGGTAAGTTATGTTCCGGTTTTTTCGGGTGAAAGCCCAAACGGATTTAGAATAACATCTACCGGTACGGTAAAACGCAGCAAGGATTCCTATACAACAACGATAACCGCCTTAGCGCCCATTAGTTCGATCCTCATTCAGGGAACCAATCCGGCCGGACTATTCGGTAGTGCCAGGTTTGCCAGTAAGTTAAATAGTAATGGCGGTTTTCTCACCGGAAGCAAATTACCTTCATGGACTTTTGATGAAAAAGGAAACGCGGTGGCGCCGGTATACACGCCTAACCCCCCCAACTCTAATAGTACGGATGGTTATTATAATTATGTCAACTTTAACAATCAATTAACACCGGATACCAATGGTAATTATATGATTAATTATTTCGCTTCCTGCGGGAACTTTGTTAGGAATCATAATACGGATAATGGGTATGGAATTTATTATGGATGCCAATCGAATTCAGTGCAACAGCCAACCGGTTATGTTTTTCAATACGATCCGGGGGCTTCCATTACGGACGCAAGAGGTCAAAGCGATGGCGGAGCTTTTTTTGTGAAAAAGGTTCGGGGCGGTTCCGAAATCTGGTCGGGAAGCGGAAAGGACTATCGTTACGGTTTTCAAGATAATCAGGGTACCGATGGTAATGCGACCCAAAATGGTACAGTCCGGGTATCGTTAAATCAGCTTCAAACCATGATGCAAAATTATTACACGACCACGCCGATATCCGACTTGCCGCAGTATTTGAGGAATGCTAATGGTACTGGACTTAATGAGACTTATAGGAATTTCTCCATCAACAATCAGTCCCATCTGATTACGATCAGTCTTGACAGAATGGTCGATCCTGCGACCAATAACGTTTATTATCTCCAACGAGTTTTTTGTGACGGCTGCCAGATCCTTAGTTTTGTCGATCATGACGACCGGAATGCACCCGGTAATGTAATTTTGTCAAACAATACTTTCACCAATACTTCCACCGGTTTTAGAACCTGGGAATTACAAAGCTGTAATTTTTCTCCAACGCCGAACTATTTAAATGTTCAACTCGGTAATGTTATGTCACAGAGTAATACAATGAAGTAGAAAGTTTTGAACAGTAAAAGGAGCGGCCGAAAAAATCGTAGAGACGACTGTCGGACAGAAAGGCGGGGCATTATTATTTTAGCAGCGATTTCCTGAGCGATGGCGACGATTGGCGGGAGGAAATTTTCGATGTGGGTGGATAGCGAGCCGTACTTGGCCCGCTAATATTTTTTATTGGCCACCTTATCCGCGGCAACCGGCAGGACGATGATTTGACCGGCTTCCACTTTGGAAATGTCGCCGATATGGTTAATTTCCATCAGTAAATTTACGGTGGTTCCGTAGCGCATCGCCAGTCGCCAGAGGGTTTCCTTGGGTTTCAGCACATAGAGGTGGCTGGAAGGAATTAAAATCACCAACGGTTGGCCCGGTTTCAGATCCGCCGCCGTATGCAAATCATTTTCCTTCAGGATACCGGCCGGAGTTACGCCGTATTTCCGGGCGATTTGCGAGAGGGTCTCGCCGGGTTTCAGCGTAACGGTTAATTCCATCCCCACCGTCACTTGGGAGTGATCCGCCCGGGGGGTGGAGGACGGCTCGATGACCAGCTTTTTGGACATCGGGTTATCCGGAGGGGCATTAACACTGGTTGCGCCAGGTTGCGCTGTACTCTGGGCCGGGGATTGTGCCAGTCCCGAGCTGGAGCCCTGCTGGGGAGTTTTGGCATTGTCCGCCGTTTCGGCGGCTCCTGTTTCCGTGACTTGGGTGGCGTTATCCGCGGCTGAGATGTTTTGATTTGCCGCCACTGGTGTTTGGGCAGTATTGGCCGGGGATTGAGTTTGGACAGTCGGCTCTAGACCGGGAGCCGGGATTGGCGTCGGTGTGGGTGTTGTTTCAGGTGACGGCGCCGAGGCCGGCAATTTTTCTTTTGCCGCCGGGTCAATAGTTACGGAGCTGGCTTCAGCCACCCCGGTGTGAATGATTTTGGGCGTGATGAAAATACAAATTTCTGTGCTGTCATTGGGATCGGTTATTTTTTGTTTAAAGAGCCAGCCGATTAAAGGCAGGGAACCTAAGCCCTTGATTTTGTCGGTGGCAGTGACTGTGTTGATTTCATTCAATCCCGAAAGAACGAATGTCTGACCGTCCCGCAAGCGGATTACCGAACTGATCTCACGGTTACGGACAACCGGAAGTTGGTTTTCACCGGCAGTTTCGGAGCCGGACAGGCTGCTGACATTGGCCTTGACATTGACGGTGACGATATTGTCGGAGTTGATCCGCGGCGTTACCGATAATTTGGTGCCGACCTCAACATACTCTACACTGTAATTAACCTCTGAGTCGGTCGAATTGGTGATGACCCGGGGATAACGGTCGCCGATAAAAACCGTGCCTTCCTGGCTGTCGGTAGTGGAAATCATGGGATTGGACAGCAGCTTGGCTTCACTTGTTTTTTCCCATAACTGCAGAAGATGGGAGGCGGTTCCGGTGATGGTTAGATCGGTGAAATTAATATTAAAGTCGTTCGCGGTCCAGTTAACTCCCGCCTTATCCAGGGTCGACTTTTTGATCTCCTCCACCCGGACATCAATGGTAATCTGGGCCATTTCCCGGTCCAGACTTTTGATGATCTCGGCGATGTTCTGATGGGTTAAGATGTTGGCCCGGATGGTTAACTGGTTGGTCCGGGCATCAACTCCGATTTGATCCGCGGGCACCAGCACTTTGAGGGTATTGACGATCTGATCGGGTTTGGCATATGTGAGCCGGTAGACCCGGGTCTCTCTGGATTCAAAATTGGTAAAGGTCTTTTCATTGCCGATCAGGACGGTGCGGCTGGCTGTGATCCAGCGGGTCGAAAAGCCGTTGGTTTGGGCCAGCATTTCAATGGCCTCCTTTACCGTTAAACCGGCCTTGATTTTAATGTTGACCAGGCCCTTGACACCGGGGTCCATCAACACATTCAGTTCGTCCAATTCGCCCAGGCTCCGGAAAACCTCCCGGATATCGGCGTCAAAAACGTCAAATTTGGAAATGAGCGTATCCCCAAGCTGAGCGCTGAAGACGGGGAGCGAAAAGATGCCCATCATGAAAAGAATACCTATCCAGAGCGTTTTTTTAAAGAGATTTGTTTTGGTCATGGGGAGCCTCCTTTCTGAGGTAGAGACGGAGATCTTTTTTGGAAGAATTCAGCATGATGAAATTATTGTCAATTTCGGCTACCAGGTAATCCGTACCGGGTACCGGGTCGCCCAGGTGCAAGATGTAAGGTTTGCCCCGGAAATTAATCAATACCACCTGATCGCCGGCAATTCCAATGGTACCGTTCCATACGGGTTTGAGGCGATCGTCCTTGGCTACGGGCGCTTTGGTGTTTGCCCCTGAAAACAGGGGCCGGGCGGGAGCTGATTTTGGATTGGATATATTTTTGGCCTCGGCCTTCGTTATCCCCGGTAAAAAAGGGTCCCGGCCGGTTCCGTCAGGTTGGCCCGCCGTCTTCGCCACGACCGGGTTTCCCGGCGAGGGTGGCGAAGGGGGTGGAGTCGTCCCTGGAAAGACAGGGGAAATGGGTTTGTCAAAACCGGAAAGGCCGCTTTCCGAAGTCACATGGGCGGTATTATTTTGCGGCGGGGATGAAGCCGGAGGCTGGGAAGAAAACAAAAGATAAACACAGGCGATCAGACCCGCGCCGGAGATGATCAAGGTAAAAGGACTGATTTTTGGTTTGGGTTTAGCGGACGCTTCTTTCATGGCCTATCTCCCGTAACTTGATTTTTCGTGGATATCAAGTCCAACGTCATTTGAATATTTAAAATATAAGGAAGTTTGGAGTCGTCATCGGCTCCCGGCTGGTTTGCCTTCAAGCTCAGATCGGCTGCTTTGACGGCTCTTTTGGAACCGGGCAAGGCTTTTAAAAAGAGAATGACGCCCGGATAAGACCCGTTCAGCTCAACCCGCCATTGGAAGACCTGAAAGGCCGGGTTGTCCTGGTAAAATTGGGGCTTGTTATTCACCTGGCAACTGGTGATTTTAACCCCGCTCCGGCCGGCCAAACTGTCCAGTTCCTTCACAAAGTCATCCTGATTTTCCTTGGAAGGGATAAAGAAGCCCATTTTTTGACTATCGATTTCCAACTGTTTGATTTCCCGGGTCAACTCGGGCAGTTCTTTCAATTTGGCCTGAGCCGCTTGGATTTCCGCTTCTTTTTGTTGGATTGCTGCGGTTATTTGGGTGGTTTGGGTATAAAAATAATAAATACCGGCGATATCGCCCGCGAAAAGGATGGCTGCCACCAAGGCCGGGAGCAGGTTATGGATTTTGATCTTTGGCATAGTTCAGCAGTCCTCCCCCGGTGGTAATTTGGATCGAAAAGTCATAACAAGTCACTTTATCCTGAACGCTTTTGCGAATCTGGCTCAACTGAACGGTTTGAAAAGGGGCGGCTGCCTTCAGGCGGGTTAAAAAATCACCCACCAACGAAAAGTTGAGGCTGCGGCCGTTAATGGCGATCATCCCGCCCGGAGCGGGAAAACCGGCTTCGGTTAGCCAGACTTTATCCGGAGTGGCCGCGGCCAATTGATTCAGCAAGTCCGGATATGGGGCGTAACAAGAATTCAGCTTGACAAATTTGGCCCTTTCCTCCGCCAGTTGCTGTTTTTTTTGGGCAGCCTCCTGTACTTCCCTTAACAGGGATTGGTAAGAAAGCGCTTGCTGGGTCGCTTGTTGTAAAGCGCTTTGGGCGGTGGTGAATTGAAAATATTCGTAAACCACTCCGCCGGAAGCAGCCGCGATCAGGACAACGGCCACGATGACCTTGGTGATGCGGGCCGGGTTCATCACGGGTTGGGCCCGGTGTTCCCGGGGCAGTAAATCGATTCTCATCCGGGGATCACCTCGCGTAAGGCCAACCCAAAAGCGACCATCATTTCCGGGATGGCTTGATTAAAGGCAGCGCCGATTTTTTTATTGGCGCATTTATATTTCACGGCGGGTTGAGCCAGACTCACCGGGTATCCCAACTCTTGACTGAGGAAAGGCAGCAGGTTATTTAACTGGGCCACGCCGCCGGTCAATTCTAGCCGGGAAATCTCATCGTTGCGTTGCTGAACCCGATAGTAATCGAAGGAGCGCTTGATTTCCAAGACCAGTTCCCGGAGGCCCCCCAACATGGTAAAGTTCACTTGATACAGCTCACTGCCGGGAACCGCCTGGGCCAGATTGTACTGGGCATCACTATACTGCCGCTTTAATTGTTCGGCTTTCTCCAGGGAAACCCCAAGATTTTTGGCGATACTTTCGGTGAGCGGTTTGCCGGCTATCGGGATGATCCGGGTAAAACGGGGGATGCCCTCTTTGACGATGGTCAGATCGGAGGTGGTGGCGCCGATGTTCAGCAGGGCGACGCTGGCATTGTCGAGGGAGTTTTCCAAACCCAGGCCGCGGGCTAAAGCCAATGCCTGGATGTCGATGGCTAAAGGATGAATGCCCGCCTGACGGAGGATCTCCATTTGCTGGGTGATAATATCCTTATGGACCGCGGCCAGGAAGATTTCCGATTCGTTCTGCTCGCGGTTTTGACCGATAATCTGAAAGTCGAGGGACACTTCGTCGATGGGGAAGGGGACATATTTTTCGGCTTCCCATTGCAGGGCGTTGCGGATCTCCTCTTTATCCAGCAACGGCACTTTCACCGTACGCACAATGGTGGACTGGCCGCTGATGGCGATCACGGCGCGGCGGCTAGTGGTTTTTTTGAATAAATTTTGCAAAACCGGCACGATGGGCGGAGCGTTTTGAAACATGTCTTTGCTGAAGGCCTCCTCCGGCAAGGGTTCGCTCCGGGCCAGCCGGACCCGGAACGGATGGCCGTTTTCGATCTCCACTAGCTTGACCGCGCTCGTTCCGATATCTAGTCCAATACCGCTTTTCGCCAAATCATATCCCAACCTTCATTAAATATTTCAAATTTTGGGTTATTTATCCTTTAAATTATGATAAATAGAAAATTATACAAAGTTTTCCTTTTTTATATTGTCGGCAGGGAAAAGATTTTGTTTATAGTTTTTTTGAATAGGCAATCTAAAAAGGACGTTAAAATCAATGAGAAATACAATATAGCGCTTTTTAGAATTGAATAGGTTTATTTCAACTGTATTTACCGCGTTTATGCCCTTTATAGGCATGCCCAGTCTCAGAGGCGAGAATTGCCTTTTTAAATTTTTGAAAAAGTTGGCCCCAAAAAAGGTTAACGGAGACAGGATTCACAGGATTAAACAACGTCAAGTTTACCTGCGGGAAAATAGATGGATCCATAGGGGACCTAAAAATAAAAAATCCGGTAAATCCATAAAATCCTGTTCATCCTGTCAAAGTTCTTTTAGTTGGGCTCACAGTATAGTGAAACTATGCTTGGGTGGGCATGGAGATATTGGTTTCCCCCTATATAGACAGCCTGACGGTTACCAATGGGGCATGTTTATATCGATATACATCACCAGCAACGTTCCCAGGGCCAAAAACGGTCCGAAGGCGATGGGAGTCTGGCGGTGGATTTTTTTCAGTATGAACAAAGGCAGGGTTGAGATGATTCCTAAAACACTTCCCAGGAACAAGCTGAGGAGCACCGGGTACCAGCCCAGAAAGATGCCGGTCATCGCCAGCAGCTTCACATCGCCAAAGCCCATTCCCTTGGGGTAAAGGAGGGCAATCATCAATAGTAATCCTCCTCCCGCCAAAGCGCCGACCAAAGCCGGGACGAATGAGCCCTCCAAAGCTTTCAGGGTTAATCCCAGCACGATCAGGGGCAAGGTCAGCCGGTTGGGGATGATCTGCAGCTCCCAGTCGATGAAGGAGATGGCGATCAACCCATAGGTCAGGATCAAAAAAGCGAAGTTATCCCAGTTGAGCCCGTAAGCCCCGTAACGAAACCACCACAACAAGGTCAAGCCCCCGCAAAGCAGCTCGGTCAGGGGATAGCGCCGGCTGATCCTGGCCCGGCAATAACGGCACCGTCCCCGGAGAAAGATGAAACTGAACACCGGAAACAAGTCCAGCCAGTTCAGCTTGTGCTCACACTGGGGACAATGGGAGGGGGGGAGGACAATGGACTCCCCCCGGGGAAAACGGTAAATGACCACATTGAGAAAACTTCCGATAATTAGGCCAATTAAAAAAATTAGGAAGTAAAGAATTAACATGAGACCTCACTTGGGTAGGTTGTTAATTAATGGCTCTAAACAGAGCTTTCCTCATCGAATTATCTAATCAGGTTCCCGGAGAGGTAGAAGGATGTTTATTGCAACTTACCTTGCCATCTTTGTCTGCTTCATAAGCTCCACCGCTTCCACAGGTGGGATAAGTTTTCATGATAGGGCCGAAGCTGGTATCAGTACCAGTTGATGGCGTATAGGGTATTGCTGTTGTTAAGGCTGTCTTAAGATCACCAGCGGGGACTTCATCTGTTCCATTACCAATAGTTTCTATAGTAGTACTTGAAGTATTTTGTGACGCATAATAATTGTACTGCTCAATCGCGGTTTCTAAAGATGCCCGGTTGGATAGGCAAGCTTTGGCGGCGGCATCCGCTTGCATGTTAATGAATCTGGGGACCGCCAGCACGGCTAAAACGGCCAGAATGGCAATGACAATCAACAATTCCACCAGGGTAAAACCTTTTTCCTCTTTGACTTTGAAAAATAAATTCATTGAAATTCAACTCCTTCTGTTTATTTTTTATTTCAAAGTCGCGCCGGAGCTGATATCCAGCATCGGGATGGCGACTGAAATAACGATCAGGCCCACCACGGCCCCCATGACCACGATGATGGCCGGTTCGATCATGGTGGTCAGGGACTCCATGGCATAACCGGCTTCCTTCTCATAAAAGTCGGCTAGCTCGGTTAGCATGTTCGGAAGCTCGCCGGTTTCCTCCCCGACAGCCACCATTTGGGTGACCATGGGCGGAAAGACGCCGGTGTCGCTGAGAGGACCGGCCAGGCCGCCGCCCTGGGTCAGATTGATCCGGGCTGTGTTTAAAGCCTTGGCGATCACGGCATTGGTGACCACCCGTTCGACAATTTCCATGCTGGTGGTAATCAAGATCCCGCTGTTCAACAGGGTAGCCATGGTCCGCGCAAACTGGGCCACCACGATCTTGCGTATTGCCGGGCCGACAAACTTGATGTTCAATAATATATTGTCCGTGGCGTAACGGCCTACCGGAGTTTGGCGGTACTGAACAAAGCCAAAAGCTGCCGCCCCCAGAGCGGGTAACAGGATAAACCAGTAATGGCCCAGAAAAGTGCTGACGCCCATCATGACCAGGGTGATGCCGGGTAACTTCATCCCGGAGTCGGTGAACATTTTCAAGAAAGTAGGCATCACCGCAACCATTAAGAAAATGACCACCCCGACGGCCACACAGGATAGAATAATCGGGTACATCAGGGAACCGGTGATCTTTTTGCGCAATTCATAGCTGCGTTCGAAATTCTCCGCCAGCCGCTCCAGGACGGTATCCAGCATGCCGCCGGCCTCGCCCGCCTCCACCATGTGAATGTAGATGGGGGGGAAGATCTTCGGGTACTTGGCTAGAGCCGTATGCAAGGGGTGGCCGGACTCCACATCCTGGCGCACCTGGGTGGCGACCAGGGCCAGTTGGGCGCTTTCAGTCTGTTTGGCCAACAAGTTCAGACTGGTGACGATGTTCAAACCGGCTTTCATGACCACCGCAAACTGGCGGGTGAAAAGCACCAAATCTCGCAGCTTGACCCGGCCGCCGGCCACCTTTTTCTGTTCGGTCTGGCTTTTGCCCTCGGAGACCGGTTTCAGGGAAATAATAAATGAACCTTCACTGCGAACTTTAGCGGCGGCTTCGCGGATATCTTCGGCCTCCACCTGGCCTTTCTGGAGATTGCCGCCGCGATCGCGCTGCTGATATTCAAAGGTCGCCATGAGCTCCTCCTTGGCTTACAGGACTCCCAACGTTTTTTTAAACTCCTCCTGATCGCTGGCCCGCAGCACCGCTTCTTGCAAACTGATGATTCCCCGCTGATAGAGGGATTTTAAGGAAGAATCCATTGTCTGCATGCCGGCGCGGCCGCCGGTCAACATCACGGTGGGCAACTGATGAGTCTTGCCCTCCCGGATCAGGTTGCGGACTGCGCCGTTGGTAATCATGATCTCCACCGCCACCGCCCGCCCGGCCTGATTGACTTTGGGAATTAAGGTTTGGGCCACGATTCCCTGTAAAGCCATGGATAACTGGATCCGGATCTGCGATTGCTGATGGGGCGGGAACACGTCGATGATCCGGTCCAGGGTCTGGGTGGCGTCATTGGTATGGAGGGTGGCAAAAACCAAGTGCCCGGTTTCGGCGGCGGTCAAGGCAATTTGAATCGTCTCCTGATCGCGCATTTCCCCCACCAGGATTACATCCGGGTCTTCCCGAAGGGCGGCCCGCAAGCCGTTGGCGAAAGAGTCGGTGTCCGTGCCGACCTCCCGCTGGTTGACAATGGCTCTTTGATGATGGTGCATATATTCGATGGGGTCTTCCAGGGTGATAATATGGCAATTCCGGGTATTATTGATAATGTCGATCAAAGAGGCCAGGGTGGTGCTTTTGCCGCTGCCGGTAGGGCCGGTCACCAGCACCAGGCCGCGGGCCTTTTCGGTGAAGCTTCGCACCGCATCGGGTATGCCCAAAGTGTCCAGGGCCGGAATATCATTGGAAATCAGCCGCATCACCGCAGCTAATGTGTTGCGCTGGCGGAATACGTTCACCCGGAAACGTCCCAGCTCCGGAATGAAATGGGAAAAATCTACCTGGCCCGAGACATTCAACTGTTGCTGCTGTTTTTCGTTGAGGAGCGGTCGCAGCACCCCCTCCATCGTTTCCGGGCTGATTTCGGGATAGCTGGGGATGGGCAACAGTTCGCCGTAAAGCCGGATCATCGGGGGACGGTTGACTGTAAGATGTAAGTCAGATGCCTTGCGCTGTACCGCCACTGTTAGTAAATCAGCTATTTGCATGCTTTTCTCCTTTCGATTTTGATTAATTAGCCGAAGTATAAGCCACTTTAACGACTTCCTCAATGGTGGTTCGGCCTTCCGAAGCCTTGATTAATCCATCCTGCAAGAGGGTCCGCATCCCGGCCCGTAGGGCCGCCTCCCGTAACTCGCCAAAAGAGGCGCTGCGGCTTACGATCGAGCGGACTTCCTGATTCAGCAATAGAATTTCATGAATCGCCAACCGGCGGGCATATCCCGTGCTGTTGCACTGACGGCAACCGGTTCCTTTGTAAAAGGTCAGTGTACCCGGGTCCCGATCCGGCAGACTTTCTTGGACGATTTTGAAATAAACATCATTGGGTTCCAAGTGATATTGGGTTTTACATCCCGGGCAGATTCCCCGCACCAGCCGTTGGGCCAATACTCCGATTAGGGTGGAGGCCACTAAAAAAGGTTCCACCCCCATATCGATCAGACGGGTGATGGTGCTGGGAGCATCATTGGTGTGGAGGGTGGAAAGGACCAAATGCCCTGTTAGGGCTGCTTGAATCGCGATCTGGGCCGTCTCCTGGTCGCGGATCTCTCCTACCATGATAATATCGGGGTCTTGTCGCAAAAAGGACCGGAGTGCGGAAGCGAAAGTCAAACCGGCCTTGTTATTGACCTGGACTTGATTGACGCCGGGGATTTGATATTCCACCGGATCTTCGACCGTCATGATGTTGTCTTCCCGGGAATTCAATTCATTCAAAACCGAGCTCAGGGTGGTTGATTTTCCGCTGCCGGTGGGCCCGGTCACCAGAATGATCCCATAGGGTTGTTTGTAAATAGCCCGGAATTTCTCCAGGGAGTCCGGGAGAAAGCCCAGGCTCTCCAAACGGGCCAAAATATTATTTTTAAAAAGCAGCCGCATGACGACTTTTTCGCCGAAGATGGTGGGAATGGCGGAAACCCGGATATCGATGGCGGTGTTTTCAACCTTGGTTTGGATCCGCCCGTCCTGGGGGATGCGTTTTTCGGCGATATTCATCCCGGAAATGATTTTAATGCGGGAGATGATGGTGGATTGGGTATTTCTGGGGGAGGTCATGAATTGTTTCAGCTTACCGTCAACCCGGAAACGAATCGACAAGTCGCCGTCCGTAGGTTCGATATGAATGTCGCTGACATGCTCCTTGACTGCCTGGGTGATGATTAAATTGACCAAGCGGACGATGGGCGCTTCGTCAACCGCTTGCGAAGTATCGCTATCCGCCTCGGGAGCCTGCTGCTCATTAATTTCGATATCCAGGTCTTTAAAAACTTCTTGAAATGAACTGCTGACACCGTAATACTGGTTGATGGCCCGGTTCAAATCCTCTTCCACCACGATGAAAGGAGTAATATCAATTTTTAAAGTGAGCCGAAGCTGATCGAAAGCTACAACGTCGGTTGGGTCCAACATCGCTAGCGCCAAGTGATTGCCCTGCTTTTCAATGGGAAACACATGATATTTTCTGGCTACTTGTTCCGGGACCAGTTTGAGAACTTCCGAATCGATTTTCCGCTTGGCTAAAATGACATGGGGAATCCCCAGTTGGAATTCGAGGACTTCAATTAAGACGCTTTCGGAGAGAAAGCCTTTTTTGACCAAAATTTCTCCCAGGGGACGTTTGGTCCGGCGATGTTCCGCCAAACCTTCTTCCAGTTGATTGGGAGTAATATAGCCGTTATTGATCAAGATATCGCCGAGCCGTTGCCTTTGTTTATCAATCATCACGTTTTTTTCCTTTCGTATGATTTTGAGAGACCGGCTACAAAAAACGTGAACAACGAGCAATATTTTTTTTGGACTTAATTTATAAATAATATCAAAAATGGGATATCTGATAATTTTTACCATCCTTATTTTACCAAACCAGTTCTAATCTGTCAAATTGTTTCATGAAAATTTTGATATTTATTTTATTAAATACATTTTTTTATTATTAACCGACAGCCCGAAAGTATTTAATAATATGTTTTTTTAATCAGATTGTGATATAATTGTTAGGGAATATTTTGAAATTATGTAAAAGAAACTCTTTGCTGGCAAGGAGGTAGAAAATGCATGGATAAGGTGATTGAATGTTATCAGTTGAAAAAAAACTATGGATCTAAAAAAGTTTTAAAAGGAATCGATTTAGAAGTTCCGGCCGGAACCATTTATACGCTGTTGGGAACCAACGGGGCCGGTAAAACCACATTTATCAGGACGCTACTGGGTCTGATTCCAAAATCAGGCGGCTCGGTAAGAGTCCTCGGCGAGGATCCTTATAAATTGGGACCCAGGTTAAGGCAAAAAATCGGATATGTCTCGGAAGAACAGGGACTTTATCATTGGATGACCGTAGAGGAAATCGTCAAGTTTTGTAAATCACTCTATTGGCGGTGGAATGACGGTTTGATCGAGCGGTACCTGGCATCTGGACCGGCGGGCCCGGATCGGCGCATTGTCGAAGGGTCAAACGGTTAAATTGGCCCTCCTGCTTACCCTAGCCCCCGAACCGGACCTGTTAATCCTGGATGAACCGATGAGCGGTTTGGACCCTTTAGCTCAGTATGAGTTCCTGCAAGTCATTATCCGTGAAATTAATTTGGAAGGTCGAACCGTGTTCTTCTCCACCCATAATTTGGCCGATGCCGAATCGGTTGCAAGACAGATAGCCATTGTCAATAAAGGAGTGATCCGGGCCGCGGGTGAGATCGGCGAAGTCTGCAGCCGGATAAAGAAAATAAGGGCAAGCCAAGACCTCCCGGAGGAGCTTGGGGAATTGCAAAAAAAAGGCCTGGTGGTTACCGATAACTGGGGAAAAGCCTTGCTGATCCCGGCGGATGCGGCCCACCGGATGGCGGCATCCGGGGAAGATATCCCGGAAACCGCGAGTCTTCCGGATCATCCGGTTTCGCTTCAAGAAGCCTTTCTCTATTATTGCGCGGGAGGTAGCCGATAATGGGCGCTGCGCGGTCCTTGTTACAAAAGGAACTAAAGCAAAACTACCTAATGTATGGCTTATCCGCTGTTTTTCTGGCTGTAGGGATCATCCATCAGCAATCCGCGGAATTTGTCCCGGGAAATTGCCTGCAAGTCCTGGCTTTTTGCATACCGGTGGCTTTTGCCGGGGCTTATGGTTTCCAAGGGTTTGATTTGGAAGAGAACTATCGCACCCGGGACTTTTTATTTTCCAGGCCTTTAACCGTATCCGGCATCATCCTGGCCAAGTATTTTTGTGGGTTGGTCATTTTAAGCGTATTTACGATAGCCTGGATTTGGGTTTTAGCGCCGCCGGGGATGATTAGATTTCCTGATTTCCATGATTTTCAATCGTTTTGGGGCAGCGCTTTTTTGGCGATGGTGATTTTGATATATTCAACCAGTTTCACTACGGGAGCGTTCGTCAGAGGAGCGAAAAAATTGTTGTTTGGAATCGTAGTGAGCGGAGGGGTTTTGGCTTGGTTTTTCTTTTGCTGGCTTAAGCTTTTGAGTTTATTTTATTTCTATCCGGCGCTGACTAATTATCCGCTCCCGGCGTATATGGCGATATTTCTGGCGGCCCTGGGATTGTTGCTGCTTATCCTCGGCTTTCAGAAAATGCTGGTTACATTGTTTTTACGGAACACTCTTTGGGAAACGGGAAGAAAAGCAGTCACCATTCATTTGGGTGTTCTCATTTTACTGCCTTTGGTTTTTTGGTCCGCCGCGGCGGTTTCGCAACCGGCGATTTATCCTTTTCGATCTTTGTGGTTGAGCTTTTTTTCGGAAGAATGGTTTATCACTTCCCAAGGAGCTCCCCAACCTCGGGGAGACCTGTACGCTCTGGTCGATACCAGAGGCAGGATCGGACTGGCCCGTAAAAATGAAAAACCCCGGATTATTTATCAAGGGGAGCGGCCTGAGGGTAACCTATTATCGCAAATCGTTTGGGCGCCGGACGGAAAAAAGATTGCTTTTTCCGAGAATGGCCGGATCAAAGTGCTGTCCCTGGCCAACCGGCATATAGAGCAGAGTTTTACCGGTGGGATCCCGTTTTGGTCGGCCGATGCCCGTCAAATGATGATGATTAAAAAAGCCCCCAGGGAAAGGCGGGGGACATCGGCTGACTTTCAAATTTTTTTGGCTGATTTTCCCCGGGGAACGGTCAGCGCGCGCGCGCGACGCTTGGGAAATTTGACCTCTTTCCTTCAACCCCTGGCTTGGGATTCGGTTCGTCAGGATATTCTGTTTGTTGATGAAAATTGGCAACTGATTGCGATGAATATCCAGACCCGTCAAATCCAAGTATATAATTTGCCCATCCGCCGGTTTTCGGAAAAGATTTTTTTCAAGCAGATCATTCCGCCTCCGGCGGGCCGGTCGGTTTTCCGGGTAGCGGTTTTTAGCTTCAATCCCGCTTTTAAAAAACCGTTGCCTTACAATGTCTCTTTGTATGATTATGATTCCAGGCTCCATCAAGTCTCTTACGTCTCGGCTTTAAAAGGTTTGCGTTACCTTGATTTGATGATTTCCCCGGCTGGCAACGATGTCTTGGCCGGGTTCGGAAACGGCATTTACCGGATAATCCCAATTCCGGCAAGGGAGGGTCGATAATGTTTGGGGCTTTCAATGTATCTTTGAAAAGGAAAACCTTTGCCCAGGGGTTTCTGCTATTGACCAAGGAGTTGAAAAAGAACCGTTTTACATTTTTAGCTCCTTTGCCGTTATGGATGTTCCTGGTGGGTTTCTTAAAAATTCATCATCCATTCCGGCTTGAATTGGGAGCATCCGGGACCTGGTCTTTTTTTGCGGCTGCAATCATCCTGGCCATCGTTTACGGTTTGCAATGTTTTAGCGATGAAACGGAACGTAACACCCTTGATTTTATTTTGACCCGCCCGGTTTCGCCATATTGGATGATTATGGTAAAGTATGTCTTGAGTTTGTCGGTACTCTTCGGCTGGCTGATTCTCTTTCAGGCTTTCCTGGCGCTTCGTTTATCCGTAATCCCCTTGCCGGCCGGAATCGGTAGCGCATGGCTTTATGTAACCCTGGCAATCGTTCATGGAATGAGTTTTTTGGCGGGTTTAATCAAGAAGGGCCTGGAACGCTTGTTTATAATCAATGTAATGACTCTTTTCATCGCCGGGTTGAGCTACTACTTATGGAGAAAAGTTTTTGAGCTGGTGGCGGCAAATTATTACTGGCCGGATGTTCCCCAATATTTAGAAGACTTTTTGGCGAAAACGTTACCGTTCTATTTAACCATGTTGAGTTTGGCAACTCCGCTAGTGGGGGTGATCTGGTATTTGCGCAGCCGGACCAGGCTGTGGAGCTTCAAGCCCGCCTGGTGGTTAGCAGGAATCTGGTTGGCAACTTTTCTTTTGATTATGGGCGCTCAAAAGATACTGGCTCCGCCACTTTGGCCGAATGAAAGCGTCCAAACGGGAGACTGGAGCGTCCAAAGCGGGATTGTGTTGGTCGGGCCGGATGAATTACGACAGCGCTCTTTATTTAAAACCCATTCGACCCTTTACCGGTTAGCCTTTACCCGGCTCGGGAAGAAACCGAGGACGATTTATCAAGGTATTAACCTTAGCAGACCCAGTTTTTCGCCGGACGGGAAAACCGTTATTTTTTCGGAAAACGGCCGGTTGCGGTTATATGATATCAGGACTGGAAAAGTAAAGAAATTCGGCAGGGGAGATCTTTCAACCTGGTCTGAAGATGGTCGGAAAATCATTTATGCCAAAAGAATCGGGAAAAACGGCTGGAGCCGATTGTTTTTATTCAACCTCCATAATGGCGAGCAGACCGAATTATTGACATCCCCCCGTTTTTTGACCGGTTTAGCCTGGGATTCATCCCGAAACCGGCTCTACATGTTGAACTATGGCCGGGAGATGGAATGCCTGGATTTAAAAACCAAAAAAATAGAGGGTTGTTTATTTGAGAAGAATGCCCAACCCCAACTCTTTGGAATTGTTCATCCTTCTTTGAAACTGAGCCGAAAGGCTGATCTGTTGTTCATCGGTCAAGTTTTCAATCAGGTTTTGCGCATTTATGCCCTTGATTTAAAGAGCCAAAAGATAGCCTTGATCCAGGAGAAAGATGATTTCCGGTTGAAATCGAATGGCCCGGTTCTCATGAACGATGATTTTAGCGCCTTAATGTATCAAAGATTCGACGGATCTTTTGGTTATGAAGCGACCTATCGAAAGGTGGAAGAAAGCCACCATCATCATGATGGTGAAAGGGATGAGGATTGACTCGGCATTATTTGTGTTACCGAAATGAAAAAATATTGACATAAATTTTAAAACCTGTTAAAATAGTATACCTTGACATTATCGGACCAGAGAGGTACAATAAGGATGTAATTTTTTTTGGGAGGAAAATAATGTTTAACATCGGTGATAAAGTAGTTTACCCAATGCATGGGGCTGGAGTCATTGAAGATATTGAGGAAAAAGAAATATCTGGTGAAAAACTACAGTATTATATAATAAAGTTACCGATGGGCGAAATGAAAGCAATGGTGCCGATGAATAAGGTTAAAGAAGTTGGTTTAAGACAGGTCATCGAAGAGGACGATGTTTTGAAGGTCTTCGAAGTCTTAAAAGGCGAATCTTCGAATATGCCGATGAATTGGAACCACCGTTACCGGGCCAATCTGGAGAAAATAAAGAGCGGGAGCATTTTTGAAGTGGCCGAGGTTGTCCGTAATTTATCCACCAGGGACCGGCAAAAGGGACTTTCAACCGGCGAAAAGAAGATGCTTGAAAATGCCAGAAGGATTCTCCTAAGCGAACTGGTTTTAGCCAAAAATGTAGCTGAAAATAACATGGTAGAGATTTTGGAAGGTTATTTAAGCTAATTTGTATTGAATACAAGATTTTTAAAAGAGTTGTCCCAGAAAACGGGGCAGCTCTTATTTTATTTTTCGTAAAGGAATGAGGATAACTTTACCATAATTCGGCAATAATAAGAAAAGGTGTAGGACGGTTGACCCTGTAAAAGGAGGCGTGGAAATTGCTGAAGGCAATAATATCAAAGGGGGAGGTACGGGATTGCCGAAACGCGGGTGGATTTTGTTTTGGGTGACGATTGGAATTTTATTGGGTTATACAATTATTCAATTCCTTTTTCCTTACTTAAAATGGTGGAAGTTTTTGCTGGTTATACTTTTTGGAGGAACATTGGGCGGCTTGTTCCAGATCGCGCTTTCCAACCGAATCGTGAATGCGGTAAAAAAAATGAATGCTCAAGTTTTATTGATTCAAGGTTTAGGATGTATAGGCGGACTGCTGATCATCACATTAATAACCATTGTTGCCAGGCCATTTCTGGACTTTATGTCGATGAAAGAGCGCTTTACCGTTATTTCCTTGTTTTCCTTGGTGCTTCTTTGCGGTATCTTGTGGATTGTTTCAATAAAAATGAAGGAATTGAATGACCTCTTTTTTAATATCACAGCTCAACCCGGTTTAAAAACCGGCGCCACTAAAAATCAGTTTAAGATTTTAGATACAAGCGCAATCATTGACGGTCGGATTGCCGACTTATGTCAAACCGGCTTTTTAGAGGGAGTATTAATCATTCCCAATTTTGTTTTAAACGAACTTCAGAAAATAGCTGATTCTCCCGATTCCCTGCGTAGAAATCGGGGACGTCGCGGACTTGACCTCCTAAACAAAATTCAAAAGGAAAATTATATTGCCATTCGTATTTTCGATCGGGATTATGAAGAACTCACCGAGGTAGACACTAAATTATTGAGACTGGCAAAGGAAATCGAAGCGAAAGTAGTCACCAATGATTTTAATCTCAACAAAGTAGCGGAATTATATGGAGTTCAAGTGCTGAACATTAATGATTTATCCAACGCCATTAAGCCGGCGGTCCTTCCGGGTGAAGAAATGTTCGTGAGAATTTTGAGGGACGGCAAAGAATCCGGCCAAGGCATCGCGTATTTAGAGGATGGGACCATGATTGTGGTTGAGGGAGGAAAAAATTTTATTGGGATCGATTTGGAGGTTTTAGTCACCAGTGTCCTGCAAACTTCCGCCGGCAGGATGATTTTCGCGAAGCCTAAATATTTGGCGGTAAAAGAAAGCTCATAAAAGTGCCGAAAGGCACTTTTTTTATGGAATTTTGCAGGATTGTTGGGATCAAACTGGAATTTAATAAAGGGTGAAAAAATGGAAAACTGTCAAGTTGTCGCTATTATCCCTGCGGCAGGCGCCGGTCAAAGGATGCATGCCGGAAAAAATAAAATCTGGTTGGATTTGGACGGTCAAAGCATCCTGGAGCATATTGCGCGTTTGTTTCAAGAGCTTAAGGCGATTAGTCATGTTATATTTGCTGTTAACCCGGATGAAGTTGAGAAAATCAGCCATTTCATTCAAACCATTGAACCGGATTCCACCAAATTTTCCTTGGTGACCGGTGGAACGGAGCGTCAGGATTCTGTTGGAAACTGTTTGGCCTTTTTAGAACATTGGTCTTGGCGGCCAAACTGCAAACCAGTGGTGTTAGTCCATGATGCCGCTAGGGCTCTTGTTACTTCCGAAGTAATCCAAATTGCCATTGAACAATGTTTGATCTATAATTCTGTGGGAATAGCCGTTCCGGTCAAGGATACTATGAAACAGGTTAACGCTGAAGGGTTTGTTGTTCAAACTTTAGACCGTTCCACTTTATTTGCGGTTCAGACACCCCAGGTGTTTGATTTCGATTTGTTGAGCGCATGCTATAAACGAGTTTCAAAACTCGACCGTAAATTTACTGATGATTGTTCGATAGTCGAATATTGTGGATATCCGGTCAAGCTGGTTGAAGGTTCGTATGAAAATTTTAAAATCACAACCCCGGAAGATTTAATCATGGCTGAAACAATTCTCAGGAGGCGCAAGCGTGCGAATCGGTCAGGGATTTGATGTTCATAGGCTCGTTCCCAACCGCGGGCTGGTGTTGGGAGGAGTTACTATACCTTATGAATTCGGATTATTGGGACATTCGGACGCCGATGTATTGATTCACGCTATTATGGATGCCTTGTTGGGGGCTATTGGAGCGGGCGACATCGGGCGGCATTTTCCGGATACCGATTCGAGCTTTAAGGATGCCGATAGCGTAAAACTATTACAGACGGTTCTGGAAATGGTCGAAAAAGCCGGATACCGAATCATGAATATTGATGCCACGATTATTGCCCAAAAACCGAAATTAGCAGGTTATATTCCTTTGATGCGGGAAATGTTATGTAAAGTCCTGGGGTTCCCGGAGGTTTCGGCAGTGAATGTTAAGGCTACTACGACGGAGGGCCTTGGGTTTACAGGCAGCGGCGAAGGGATTGCGGCCATGGCGGTCGTATTGCTTTTGGAAAAATAGTGTCAAGTATTTCATCAAAGGTTCCAAATCAGATAGGAGTATCCAAGGGTGTCAAAAAGTAAATCGAAATTCCGAATGAGGCTTGTAAAAATCTTTTTTAGAAGCATTCTCATATTCATTCAAATTATACCATTATCATGGAACCGTTGGGTTTGGAAAAATTTTTGTATTCTGGCGTTTAAATTGTTAAAGTCAAGGCGCTTATTAACGATTGAAAACATCCGCAACGCCAGGAAACGAGGTTTTTTGACTAATGTCGGCGATGATTATTTACTGGCAAAGCAAGTTTGGGGAAACTTAGGGGTCATTGGAAGCGAGTTTTTGTATTATTCAACAAGAACCGCCGACCAATTAAAAAAACTTGTCACGATTGAAGGGGAAGAAAATTTAAATAAAATTTTGGCCAAGAAAAAGGGCGCCGTTATGGTAACCGGCCATCTCGGAAATTGGGAACTTCTAGGAATGGCCTTATCGGTGCATGGTTACCCTTTGTCTCCGCTGGTTAAAACTCAGGCCAATTCGTCGTTTGATGAAATTATTAACGAAAAGCGTCGCGCAATCGGTATGAAAACGATTCCGAATAAAGGCTTTTTGCGACCCATTTTGGACGCCTTTAAAAGGAATGAAATTGTTCCTTTTTTGATCGATCAGGATGCCGGTAGGCACGGAGTGGGAGTAAAGGTAGAATTTTTTGGTCGGGAGGCTTCCATTCCTCGGGGCGCGGCGGAATTTGCATTAAAGACCGGGACTCCCGTCTTTTTTTCCTATATCTATCGGAAAGGGCCTAATCATTATGTGAGTGTTATATCGGAAGAAATTCAATTGAAAAATTCCGGAGACTATCATAAGGATTTACATGACAACATTGCTTTATTTATGAGTTTTATTCAGGATGCCGTACAAGAACACCCCGCCGAATGGTTGTGGATGCACTCATTATGGCCCACGGATAGAAAGATATAAAGAAAGGCTAACGAACGACGATATTTTCTCGGGAGGCTTCTATGTCAATTCAAGATATTATTGCTCAACACCTTCGGATAATACAGGAAACAGCGGTTAACAACGCTTCGGATATAGAAAAATTGGCTGCTGTTTGTAAAAAGGCATTAAAGGAAGGACATGTGATTTATTTTGCGGGGAATGGCGGCAGTGCGGCAGATTCCCAACATCTTGCGGCCGAGCTTGTTGGACGTTTCCAAAAAGAAAGAAGAGGTTTGCCTTCAGTCGCTTTAACCACAGATACTTCGATTTTGACGGCAATCGGCAATGATTATGGTTATGACCGAATATTTAGCCGCCAGGTTGAAGCGCTAGTCAATAAGGGTGATGTGGTCATCGGTATTTCTACTTCCGGAAATAGCACCAATATTGTGGAAGCACTTTTAAAAGCACGTGAACTGGGGGCTTTGACTGTAGGAATGACAGGAGAGAACGGCGGTAAAATGGCTTCAATATGTGATCTGTGCATTCAAGTTCCGGCTAAAGTCACAGCTAGGATTCAAGAGGCCCATATTATGATTGGCCATATTGTTTGCGAACTCATTGAAGAAGAATATTAAAGGGGAAATTGAAAATATTTGCTTACGATCTATCAAATGCAGTCTGGCATGCTAACCTAAGGTTGCTTTTTCTGATGAGTACGAAAGGAGTCATTTTGAAACAAAACGGATTATCGGAAAAACCGGCCGTTTTTTTTGACCGGGATGGCGTTTTGAATGTGGATAATGGATATAATTTTCGGAAAGAAGATTTTGTTTGGGTTGTTGGTGCGAGAGAGGCCATCAAGTTATTGAATGATTTGGACTATTATGTTTTTGTTATAACCAATCAAAGTGGAGTCGCGCGTGGTTATTATACAGAAGACGATGTAATCAAGTTGCATGATTGGATGAACGAAGAACTGAAGAAAAGCGGAGCTACGATTGATGGTTTTTATTATTGCCCTCATCTGCCGGAAGCCGCTGTTGAAAAATATAGGATTTGTTGTCAATGCCGTAAACCGGCTCCGGGTATGATTATGCAGGCAATGAATGACTGGCCCGTCGATAAGGGAAAATCTTTTTTAATAGGCGATAGTGTAAGGGATGTGGAAGCCGCTGAGAAAGCGGGGATTGAGGGGTATCTATTTCAAGAAGATAATCTCTTGTTTTCTATAAAACAGTTATTAAAAACGAAAAAATTGAAATGAGGTGATCAATAAAAGATCATAGAAAACAGATCGAGGATACAAACTGATTTCCTTTTTACTGCGCCCATTTTAAACCAAAACCAATTACAGGGAACTCCGTACTGAAATTATACTCCGTTAAACTACTGCACTAAAATGACCTTCATCAATACTCAACGAAGCCCTCAAATCAAAATCATTTTTACCGCTTTCAACCAAAAAATATCCCCTGGCAAAAATTGACTTTTTTTCTGGGAATTAAAGAAAAGGGTTCCTTTATTTAGTGTCGAAATTGAACAGATATTAAAATATCAGGAGGCCGGAAAAATGTGGCATTTTTTGATCAAAGGCGGAATTGTCATGATTCCCCTGGTGTTTTGTTCAATTTTAGGATTAGTCATCGTGATCGAAAGAATTCTTTATTACAGTTTCCGGAATCAAACATCCGAACGGGATTTCAACCGTTTAAAACATAGTTTGAGCCAGGGGAAATTGGATGAAGCCAAGATTTTAGCGGTTAGTTGGCGGACGCCGCTTGGCCGGATCATCGAGAGCGTGATCGAACAATGGCGGACTGACAGCAGCTTGGCCGATAAAATTGCCCAAAACGCCGGAGAGCAGGAATTAAGGAGTTTGCAACGGGGTCTTACCTTATTGGACACCGTGGTCACGGCAAGTCCCTTATTAGGCTTGCTTGGAACAGTGACCGGTATTATTAAATCTTTTACCGCTTTATCCATGGCTTCCGGTGGACATGCCGCCCAATTAAGCGCAGGCGTGGCCGAGGCGCTTTATAATACCGCTTTTGGCTTGGGGATTGCAATACCGGCGCTTTTTTTTGTGAATATTTTTTACAATATCGCCGAGAAAAGAGCCAGGGATTTAACCTGCTACACTGAGGAAATCCTGGCAATTTTAAATAAGGCCAGGTGATACCGATGAATTTGCAAATCAAGCGCAGACGCCCCCGGATCGAATTAGTGCCGATGATTGATGTACTATTCTTTATGCTGGTATTTTTTATGCTTTTTTCCACTATCAACGGTTCCGAGGCCGGCGTCCCCGTCCAGCTGCCCAAAGTTCTTCATATGGGGAATGCGGCCAATAATTCCTTAGTCGTTACCATTACTGCCGGTTCACAAGTTTATCTCGGGAAACGGCAGATCAAAATCAATCAATTAAAACAACTGGTGGGGCTGGAATTGCAAAAAGATCCGGCCGTGCAGGTTATTGTCAGGCCCGATGCGGCTGTGGCTTATGAAAGAATCGTCAAAGTAATGGATGTCCTGGCTGATACCGGAGTAGAAAAGCCCTTGCTCGGAGTGGACCGGCAGCAGATTCCCAACGGGGCCAAATTTGATATCAAGTAACCCATTTAAAAGTGGGGAGTGAAAAATGAAACTGAATGAACGGAATAATTATATTATAGCACTTATGTTTTCCCTGGGATTTCATGCTCTGCTATTATTATTGTTTGTATCAGGCTATCTTACATCACAGGAGAATCAGTTGGAAACCTTTCCAGTGGGAATGGTAGAAATCGCCAAAGATTCCCCCGATGGCGGACTAGGGATGGCAGGCTCAGTCCCGAAAGAAAGCGGGAATACTCCTGTTGTTCCTGATGCTCCGGGTCAAAAAAATCAGGAAAAAGATAAAACTGCGGTTAAACCGCAAGTTTTACCCAAGGCGCCGGCGGAGAATACGGTGCTCATTCCCAGGAAAGACAAAAGTGAACCCTTTGCGGTTCCGGGTAAAATTGCGAATCCTGCAGGAGTGGAAGGCGCCGGAAGTCAGGGAACAGGTGGTAGTGGAGGGGGAACAGGAAAACCGTTGGGCTTTGGTTCTGGGGAAGGAATGGTTACCGTGCTGGGACCCTTACCGTCTTATCCCAAAAGTGCCATGAATGAAGGAGTGGAGGGAAACGTGGCGCTCCATATTTTGGTGAAAGCCGACGGCAATTTGGAAGATATTCAGGTAAGCCCATCAGCTACCGATTCACGACTGGTCAACGCCGCGGTCCTATCCATTAAACGCGCCTGGAAATTTAAACCGGTGACCCAAAATTACTACATTGATTTGATAGTTTCTTTTCATGACTCCGAGGTAACGAGGAAGTTTATCAATTCTGAAAGCAGACCCTGAAATACAGTTTTTGTTATTTTCTTTAAGGAGGCCGAAATGAGACGAAGGATTATCGTGGGAATAGCCTTTCTTGGTTTATTCCTGATGACGGTTATTGCATCAGCGGCGTCCGACGGCTTGTTGTCGATCGAGAATAAATACATCAAAATCTATGTGAATAATACCAATGATGATACCGGACGTTTTGCAGTCGATGTAACCGGCGGCGATCCAAGCCGCAGTGATGATGATGGTAAAACATTGATTTATGGCCATCCCAAACCCTGGACTTCATTTACCACCTTACGGATTAACGGTAAAGACTACTGCTTCGGCAAGGCCACTCCAAAACGGTCCGGGGCCGGACTGCTGGGCGGGCAAACCCTTTCGCCGCCAAGGCAGGAAGAAAACCGTTTAAGCATGAAGTGTCAATATGGAACGGTTGAAGTGGAGCAACTGCTGGATATCGCCAGAAGTCCGAGTACAGGAGCTCTTGATACGGCCCGGATCCGCTATATCATTGTCAATACCGGAACCGACCCGGTGGAAGTGGGCCTGAGGACATTATTTGACACCATGGTGGGAGATAATGACGGGGCGCCCTTTAGGATTGGGGCCAAAGCGGTTACGAAGGATTATAGTTGCAGCAGCAAAGAAATTCCCGATTTTTGGCAGGCATTCGATTCCCTTGCCACACCGGCGGTTATTGCCCAAGGCACTTTAAAAGGCGGAGATGTCACCCCTCCCGACCGGCTGACTTTTACCAACTGGGGCAAGGCTGCGGACAATCCCTGGAATTTTCAAGTTGATGCGGATGCCGACTTCACGCGGCTTGGCGAAGACGAGCTGGACAGCGCGGTGGTAATGTACTGGGATCCTCAGATTCTAAAACCGGGCGAGCGACGGATGATTACCAGTTACTATGGGATAGGCGGCATTACATTCTCTCCGGGGAAAACCTTTTTGGGAATCTCCGCTCCGGCCGAAGTTCAATACAGCGAAGATGCTCCCCGCAGTTATACCCTTGTGACCTATCTGGAACATCACGGGGAAGTCAAGGCGGAAAACGTAAAGGTCAACTTGAGCTTACCCCAGGGCCTGGTATGTTCCTCCGGAGCGACTTCCCTGAATATTCCCGAGCTGGTGCCGGGTGTAACCCAACAATACAGCTGGGAGATACGGCCCAATGGTAAATATCAGGGTGATACCACTTTTCAAATCAAAGTTACCGGAGAGCATTTAGAATCCAACGTGGTGACCAGGAAAATCCGGATCATCGGACCGCCTGAAATTAAGGGGACGGTTAGTTTTCCTCCCTTGAAAGTCATCAACAACAATTGGGAGCCTTACCCGGTGGGAGTCACCGTCAATATTCAAAATATGGGCGAATCGGCAACCGACGATTTGAAAGCGACTTTCGTGGGAGGAAACGGAATCGCCCTGGCGCCTGGGGAACGGAATGAGAAATATTTGTTGACGCTGGAAGGGAAGGCAGAGACCACCGTAATGTGGCGGCTGGTTCCTACAGGGGATATGAAAGACGGCAGTTTTAAAGTTATCCTGACCGGAACGGGTTTTAAACCGGTGACGCTGGATGCCCGGATGGATATCCCGCAGTTAAGCGCGAAATTAAGTTTTAACACGACCGATCGATGGAAAGTGGGAAATGTCGTCGGACTTAATTTATATGCCTATAACCTGAAAAATCCCGGCCAATTTAAGGTAAACATTCAATACAATCCGGCCCAACTGAAACTGGTTTATATTTCCCGCGGTACTTTTTTGGTGGAGGAAGGCAATTTATCGGAATGGCACAGTGGAGTGATTGACAATCAAAACGGGCGGGTTACCGGTATTGGCGGTACCAGAAACGGTACGCTCCAAAACAATGAGGTTACTTTATTCCGGCTTAATTTTATTGTAGTTGGAACCGGAACCGGCGAAGTGGATGTGGAAAACCTTAAAGTCCTTAACTCCAACGGCAATGAGCTTCATTGCGAATTTACCCCATTACAGTATAGGATTGAGGAGGAACGAAAATGAAAGTGAATCGGTTTTATTCTTTGCTGATCATGATGGTTTTCATCAGTTTACTTTTCGGGATAGCTGTGCCGGTTATGGCGGCAGACAGCAATCCCAGCGATGTTCCGTCTTCCCACTGGGCGTATAAGGCGGTCAAGACACTCATTGACAAAGGCTATTTACAATTATACCAGGATCAGACATTTCAAGGAGATAAACCGGTCGATCGGTACACCCTGGCTGTTATTGTGGCTAAAATGTTAAATGAAATCGCCGGCGGCCAGGTGGGTACGAATAAGGAAGATATGGCCTTGATTAAAAGTCTGACCAATGAATTTCGGGATGAGTTTGTGGGTGTAAACTCAAAGAATAATATTTATATGAAAAAGCTGGATAACCTGAGTAAAGAACAGACAGTTATGCAGGATGATATTACCCGCCTTACCGATGAGCAGGTACAGCTGCAAAAAGAGGCTCAGCAAATGCTGGCTGATATTCAAAGCATCAAAGATGAAAATATGAAGCTGAAAGCGGATATGGAACGACTTCGGATCGAGCTGGATACAACCAGAAAATATATGTGGGCGGCTATTATCTTGGGGCTACTGGGTATTGCCCGATAATCACTTCCAACGGTAATTACATAATCTGCTAAGGGCATTTTCTTGCACTCTTCTTTCATTGGGTGTATGATTAACCTATATCTTAAAAAAGGAAGAGGTCAATGATTGAAATCGATGATGCGGGCGGCGGTTGTTTTATTGGGCCCGAAATCCTGGTGATACACAGGTTGGAAACCGGGAACGTATGGTATTTGGATATACCGCCCCAGGTAGAAGAAAGAGTAACGTATGCATCCAAGATTTTAAAAGCAGCCTTCCGGGAGTTAGCAGTATCGAAAGAAGAACCGGTCAGACTTTGCCGGGGAGAGATATTCGACTCGTTTCAGGAATATCTGTCTTCGAAAGGATATCAAGTGGTTCGGGAAAAGGTTTCCGATGCCACCGACGAGCTAGCCGAAACCCGTTTTATGGATGTTTTATATTCCTATGGCTTTCCACGAAATCTGGTCCTAAAGGATCGCAACTATCAGCAATTTTATCAATGGGTCAGTTGTTGGTATTATTATTGTAAGGATGACAGCCGCGCGCGCCATCAGTTGCGCGGCATCAGGAAAACCCGGTTGCAACCTTCCTTTTTTGGACGAAAGATTACCCGGAAGTATCCTAATTTAATCCGGATGCTGCTGGAAGAGGAAGCGGCCATCAGTTGACCGCAGTTGACTAAGAGTGGTTTAATGGATCATACCGGCATTGGAATATCGTTCTTTGCTTTCTCATAAGATCCCCCGAAAGGGGGTTTTTATTTTGGCTTCAAATCATCCCCATGGCGGAGTCTACGAGCTCCGATTTTGGCTGCAAATTTTGGGGGATCATGCCAGGTTCATCAAGTATTCCCTGGTGCCCGATGAAACCAATGTGTCGATGGTCGCTGCCAATTTTATTGAGCTTTTCGATGGATTGCTCGAAAAAACCCGGGAGGCGAAAATCGTCAAAGAGCCGGTAATGAAAAGTCATCTGGGGGAAATTCTGCAGACAACATTGAGTTTTCGCGATTTTAACAGAGAATTGTTGGCGGAGAGGTTGAAAAATAAATTAGTTACTGGGCTTCCGCCTGTCTTTTATAACCACATGATAAATGAGCTTGAAAATTCTCTCAAAGTAATGACCGATATTGAGTGTGGAGCAGAAAGAGCGGAAAACATCCTCGGCCAGCATTTATTGTGGAGCCTGGACGCCGCCGCCCATGCAGCTTTGATTGGCAGCGATCTGGATAAAGCGGAATATCGTTTGCGGGAAATGAGTAACAAATTTGAAACGGCATTTGATGGTGATTACATCAAAGCAGTTGAGCTGGCGGGCTATTTTCGCAGTAATCCGCCATCGGCGGGGCCGGTTTTGGAAGCATATAACCGGGATATGGCCTTTCAAATTAAAGAGTTCATGGCTTTCCTGGAAGAAATAAAGGTAGGTTTGAAAGAGCAGCGGATTTTAGGAAGGTTATGGCCGTTGACCCTTGATCATATGTACCGCGAGGGATGTTATTATTTGTTGAAAATAGCCGCTGTCGAGCCGGACCTTTCGATTCCGGACTGTGATCCGGGACGGCCCAGAGTAGAAAGCTGATCACTGGATTTGGATTGAAAATCTTTAAAAAATGGTGAAGGTTTCGCTCCGTGGTCATCAAAAGGAGTCAGTTCAGTCGGACCCATCCGGACTTTTCCGAATATTGCGGCCTAGTAAAACGTTCTCTAGATAACTACTCAATGATTGTGAACGTTTTACTTAAGTAGAGCGTATCTTCCCCATTTTTATGATACGCTCTACTTGACATTACTGACTCCTTTAACCGACTAAGGGACGATAGGATTATAAATCCTGCAGTTCCTGAATGAGCTTTTGTTGTTCGCCCACCAACTCATCCAACCGTTGGATAATTTCAGACTTGCGCTTATCATTCACGCCCCGGATGGCATTTAAATCGATCGCAGTGTCTGAATTGGATCTGGGGTTTAGCGAAATCTTCCGTAAAGCCTCAGTTACCGTGTCCCCGATTAACACTTGATTGTTGTATACCATCACGATTTTTTTCAATTCCGCTTGTTTGGCAAGGGAAGACTCAAGGAACAGCGGCTTAACATAAAGGATTGAATCCTCAATCGGGACAATCAGCAAGTTACCCCAAACCACTTTCGATTGTTGCTGATTCCAGAGAGTGATCAATTGAGAAATCGTTTGGTCTTGATTGATGCGGCTGTCAATTTGAGCCGGGCCATAAATATTTATATCTTTAGGCAGATTATAAAGAATAAGTTTTCCATAGTTGGATCCGTCACAACGGGCGACCAGCCAGGAAACCAGGTTTTGCTTGGCTCTAGGACAGAATGGCTGCATCATTGCGAATTCCGCATTTTTTTCTTGCGGAAGCTTCAAGGTTACATAGTAAGGAGCGACCGTTTCGTCCTGGTTGTGTACGGGAACATCCCAGTAATCTTCTTTTTCATAAAAAGTTTTTACATTGGTCATATGATATTGCAATAAGATATCCCGTTGAATGGTTAAAAGGAATTCCGGATAACGGAAATGCCGGATTAAATCCGGAGAAAGCGACGTTACCGGTTTGAATAAATGCGGAAATACCTTTTGCCATACTCTAATAATCGGATCCGCATTATCAATCACATAAAATCCGACTTCGCCGCTATAAGCATCCACCACCGCCTTCACGGGATTGCGGATATAATTAACACCCGATTCGTGATGCTTGGCGTAAGGGTAAAAACTACTTGAGGTGTAGGCATCAATAATCCAATACAATTTACCGCCGGATACCACCAAATAAGGGTCATCGTCAAAACTCAAAAAAGGCGCCAGTTTATGAATACGCTCATTAATGTTGCGGTGCAGCAAAATACTGCTCTCTGACGTTAACTGACTGGAAAGCAGAAAATTGGTTTCTTTATAATGAATGGACATTAAAAGTTTACGGAAGGCTGAGTCCAACCCAATACCCTTCGGACCTTTATAGGAGATGGAATTGTTCTGATCCCCTTCTGGGTAGTCGAATTCCGGGGTTTTGGTATTGACAATCACATAGTTGTTGGTGGACTCGCCATAATAAATTCCGGGATTGGTCACCTTTAATGAAGGAAAGTTCGGATCGAACTCCGGCGGCAAATCCTTGGCGATGAAAATCGGTTGCCCCTGGGTTGAGAATTGGTTGACCTGGTTGGCCGATACCCCATAACCGTGAGTGTATGTTAAATGCAAATTAATCCAGGTCTGAGCCTGGGAGGCAAGTTTATCGGTATTAAGCTCACGGGCTGCAATCATCACTTGATTTTGGCCGGTGCGGGAGGGATAGCGATCGATATCAATATCATTAAAGTTATAATAGGGCCGGATTGCTTGTAATTGATTATACGAAGGTTTCAAGGGATTATGATCCCATAAACGCAAATCTTTTAAGGCCGGATCATTATTATTGATGAAGGCTTTGTTATCTCTGGGGATATAAGACTTGACATCGATCTTATCCAAGTCGTAAGCTTTACGGGTAAAGTCGATATGGTTTTTTAAATAAGCGCTTTCCAATTCATATTCATTGGGAGCGACCACAAAGGATTGGATCATTCCGGGGTATAACGTGCCTAATAATATGGAACACGCTATCCAGACAATGAAACTTCCAATGAGAATTTTAGCGCTCCGGCGTCCGATATTGACAATCACCAGGACAATCATAACAATCAAAAGAACGCTTAATATATTATAAGCAAGCATTCTGGCATGGACGGCCGTATAATTGATCCCGGTCATCCGGGCCGTTTCCTGGAACAAAAGCCCGAATTTACCAAGATGATAACCCCATATTTTGGCAAGCAAAAAAAGAATGGTCAGGATGGATAAATGGACTTTGGCCGGAAGCCACAACTCCCAAGAATTTCCCTGCCGCCAAAAAGCTTTGGCCAGAAAGTAAACAACGGCGATTCCCACCAAAGAAAGGAACGTAATGGTTTGAAGCAAGGCATTGATTTGTTGGTAAAATGGAAAGGAGAACAGATAAAAACCAACGTCTTGACTGAAGATCGGATCCTTGATCCCCACTGCGACCTGGTTGAAAAATTGCTGAATCACCGACCAGTCCAAGCTGAGGCCGAAAGCGAGCAGTACAGCCAAAAGCGCCGATATGACCAGACCGGGAACCATGATCGCTGATTCCGGGACATTGGCCCAGTAGCTGTCTACAGCTTTAATACGGTTAAAAGCGCGGACCGCAACTAAAAAGTTGGCGATAAAAAATCCAAAAACCAAAAGACCCAGGATTAATTTAATGAGCGGCCCCGTAATCAAAGTGACCCAGAAAACCGAAGTGGAACCCATGGTTTTAAACCATAGCCAATCCACATATTTTCCGGTGAACGCGAATAAGCCCAAAAAAGCGATAATCACGATGCCAATCCCAATTTGCCGAAAACGCATTTTTCTTCACTCCTTTATCGCTAAGCTACAGAACCCAAGTATTTTGCTTTGAGAAATTACTTCATCATGTAGCTTCATTCCATTAATCTCACTTCGCTTTTTAGGGAAAAAAATCCTTCTTGGAATGCTACGTTTCCTAAGAAGAACGAATTTAAACCATTCCGATTTTTTGATCGCGATTGGCAGATATTTTGGGGTTCAGGGATATTTTAGGGATTATTCATTTTAAAAGATTGTGATTCCTTTGGGGATTGATTATAATTAAAAATACCAAAGATCGGTTAGGACATGTTTTGCGGTCTTCAGCAAAGCCAATTTAAATTTGACGCTTTCAAAAAAGATAAAGGAGTTATCGAAAATGGCATCTTTCAACCAATTACTGGAATCCCGGTGGAGTGGCGGGCATTTTATTTCCGTCGGATTGGACGCCGATTATCAGAAATTGCCGGCTTGTATTAAAACCTCATCGGTGGCCGAATCTATCTTTCATTTTAATAAAGCAATCATCGAAGCAACGGCCGAATATTGCTGCGTGTTCAAACCCAACAGCGCCTTTTATGAAGGATACGGCTTAGAAGGATTAAAAGCGCTCATCGATACCAACCGCTATATCCGGGAGCATCATCCGGAGATCCCCATTATATTGGATGCCAAAAGGGCTGATATTGGCAATACCAACGCCGGATACGTCAAAGCCGCATTTGAGATTTATTCCGCTCATGCGATAACGGTTCACCCGTATTTAGGGCTGGAGGCCATGAGGCCCTTTTTGGATGACCGGGAAAAGGGCGTAATTATTTTATGCCATACCTCCAATCCGGGGGCGGGCGAGTTTCAGGAATTACAAAGCGGCGGCCGGGATGTATATAAAATTGTAGCCGGCCGGGTGAGCGAGGCCTGGAATTATAATCATAATTGCAGTTTGGTGGTAGGCGCCACTTATCCGGAACAATTGGGAGAAGTCCGGCGGATCGCCCCGGAACTGCCGATTTTAATTCCGGGAATCGGAGCCCAGGGCGGCGATTTAGCCCAAACCATAAAGTATGGCCTAAATTCGCGGGGCGCGGGGATCATGATCAATTCCTCCCGGAACATCATTTACGCCTCCGGCAATTCCGATTTCGCCGAAGCCGCCGGGAAGGAAGCCGCAAAGCTTGCGCAGGCCATCTTGGATTTAATGGGTAAATGATTATCCCGGCGGTAGAATCGGCAGCCAAGCTCTTTTTCGTCAATCCCTAATGAACGCTAAATTTAAATGGCGCTTCTCTTTTCAATTCCCATGTATGAAATGCCCGGCGGTTTCCGGCGGCGAAAAAAAATATTGCAATATTATGGAATATAAGTCATAATAATTATTTAACTACGCAATATTTTGGTGAAAAGAGGTGTTGATTTGACCGAAAAACACATCGAAGAGAAATTAAATACGCTTTTGGAGCATATCGACGACCAGGAATGTCAGGCCCATTACTTCCGGCTGATTTCGACTCTTTTGGAAAAGGGTTATTTCCCGGGACTGGCTGAAGTACCGGTGGTAAAATCTTCGATTAGTCATATTGATGGAGAACGGGGCATTTTGATGTATCGCGGTTATCCCGTGGAGGAACTCGCCGAAAACTGTAGCTTTGAGAGCGTATGTTATCTGATTTTAAATGGCGATTTGCCCTTGGCCAGTGAAGAGGAAGAACTGCGCCAAAAATTGCTGGCGCAAGCTTATTTACCGGATGATGTGAAACAATCCATTGTTCATTTTAACCCGGACTTGCATCCCATGAATATGCTGAGCGCCGCGGTGCTTCTTTTGGAAGCTGTCGATAAAGAATCCGTCGATGTGGAAAACCACCGGGCCAATTTGGAGCGCTCCATTTGCTTGATTGCCAAGTTTCCAACGATTATCGGCACCTTCTTGACGAAAAATCCCGATTTCAATGGGAACCGGAAATTCAGTTCCTTCGCGGAGTATTGCCTGTTTTGTTTCAATCCGGGGTTGTCCGGGGAGCCCCAATTTGTGAAAATGTTCGAGGAGTCCTTAATATTACATATGGACCATACCATGAACAACAGCACCTTTTCCGCCCGGGCCGTCGGTTCTTCCCAGGCCGGTATTTACGCCCTGATCTCATCGGCGATCAATTCACTTTCCGGGCCTTTACACGGCGGAGCCAACGAACGAGTGGTGAAAACGCTCGAAAAAATCGGTTCAGCCGCCGCTGTTCCCCATCATGTGGAGAATTCGCTGGATCATCATCAAAAAATCATGGGTATCGGCCACCGGATTTATAAAACCTATGACCCGCGGGCTAAATATTTTAAAGATAAAATCCTGCCGCAAATTTTCGGCGATCCCCAAAAATTACAGGCGGAAGATCCCTATTTATGGAACTTATACGAAACTGCGATTACCATGGAGAAATTTGTCCAAGATAAATTGGGGAAGAAAAACCTTTATCCCAATGTTGATTTTTGGTCGGGACTTTTTTATAAAGCGGCCCGTGTGCCAACGGAGTATTTTACCACCATCTTTGCAATTGCGCGGGTGGTTGGCTGGACCGCTCATTGGATTGAGCAACAACAGTCGCTGGGCGGCAAGATCTATCGTCCTTTTCAATTGTACGTCGGTTTTGACACCCGCCATATCGTAAAATAACAAAGAGCAAGAAGAAATCTTGATGGAATCAAAAAGGAGTGTAAATAAAGTGCGTGTATTATCAGGCATTCAACCTTCGGGGAGCTTGCATATTGGTAATTATTTTGGAATGATGAAGCGAATGATTGATTACCAGGAAAACCATGAGCTGTTCTGTTTTGTGGTGAATTTACATGCTCTTACTTCGACTTTTGACGCGGAGCGGCTCCGTAAGCAGACTTATGATGCGCTGTGCGACTTTTTGGCTTTGGGGCTTGATCCGGATCGCTCCATATTTTGGGTGCAGTCGGATGTGCCGGAAGTCGTGGAGTTAACCTGGTACTTGAGCAACGTTACCGGAATGGGGTTGCTGGAACGGTGCCATTCCTACAAAGACAAGCTGGCCAAAGGAATTCCCGCCAGCCATGGACTTTTTTCCTATCCGGTATTGATGGCGGCCGACATTTTGCTCTATGGGGCCAATATCGTTCCGGTCGGCAAAGATCAAAAACAACATGTGGAAGTGGCCAGAGATGTGGCCATCCGTTTTAACAATACATATGGCGAAACCTTTGTCATCCCTGAACCGGATATTGAGGATCAGCTGGCGACCGTTCCCGGACTGGACGGCCAGAAGATGTCCAAATCCTACGGCAACACCATTGAAATTTTCGCGGATGAAGCCACCCTAAAAAACAAGATTATGACGATTAAAACCGACTCCACGCCGGTGAATGAGCCCAAACCCATTGAAGGAAACATCTTATTCGATCTGTACTCGTTATTTTTAGATGAACAGGGTAAGGCGGAGTTAAAAGAACGTTTTCTGGCGCCGGGTTTGAAATATGGCGATATTAAAAAAGAACTGGTAACGACGATTTGGAATTATTTCGCCCCCTACCGGGAAAAAAGGAATGCCATTCAAAAAGATTACGTCCTTGATGTCATGAAATCCGGCGCCGCCAAAGCCCGAAAAGTGGCGAACGGGTATCTGGATAAAGCCCGTCATCTTGTTGGAGTCGATTATTTCAATTCATAAGCAATTAGCTAAAAGCCGAAAAGGAGAATAATGTGACGCCTGATTTTACGGAACTTGGGATCCAAATTCCCGAAGTTTTATTGCCTGCTCCAAACGTGGATTTAAAAAAATGGTCCGTCGTGGCCTGTGACCAATATACGGCGCAAAGGGAGTATTGGGAACAAGTATCCGGCCTGGTTGGAGATGCGCCCTCAACTTTAAAGATTATTTACCCCGAAGTTTTTCTGGGAAAAGAAGACCCTCAAACCAGAATCAAGAATATTCACCGGACGATGCGGCAATATCTTGAAAACAACGTTCTTGTCTCCAAAGGGCCCGGCTTCATTTATGTTGAACGGAAAATTTCCGGGAGTGAGTCCAGAAAAGGGCTGATCGTTGCTGTTGATTTGGAGTGTTATGACTACCGGAAGGGGGCCCGGACTTTGGTCAGGGCGACCGAAGGAACGGTGCTGGAAAGGATTCCTCCCCGGGTGAAAATCCGGCAGGAAGCTCCCGTTGAACTGCCTCATATCATGGTGTTGATTGACGATCCCGAGGGGGAAGTTATCCAACCGCTGGCCGGTGCTAGAAATGAAATGGAACTGGCCTACCAAACCGAGCTGATGATGAACGGCGGGGAAATAAAGGGATACCAAATCCGGGATTCACGGTTGATGAACGGGATTTTCCAAAGCCTAAAAAAGTTGGCAGACGGGGAACGTTTCAAAAAGAGATATGGAACGGCTGATGATAATGTTTTATTGTACGCAGTGGGGGATGGCAATCACTCCCTGGCAACCGCCAAGGCTGTTTGGGAGCAGCTCAAAAGGGATAATCCCGCCGCCGCCCTCTCCAATCACCCGGCCAGATTGGCAATGGTTGAATTGGTAAACGTGTATGATCCGGGTTTGTGTTTTGAGCCCATTCACCGGGTGGTTTTCCATGTAAACATGGAGGATATCCTCAATAGCCTGACCGAGTACTGCCGCGGCTTGGGTGGGGATTTGGTCCGGCAGAAGTTTTCCAGCCGGGAATCATTGTCACAGGCCCTACCGGAAATGCGCCTTCATTCCGGGGGCTCTCATATCATTGAATATATAACCGAAGGTGATCATGGGATTGTGGAAATCAAAAATCCGTTACAAAACTTGGAGGTTGGCTCTTTACAAACTTTTTTGGATGTTTATGCCGATTCTCACCGGGAGGTTGAAATCGATTACATCCATGGCGACGAGGTTGTAACGCGGCTCGGCTGCGAGCCCGGCAATATCGGATTTTATTTGCCGGCCATGGATAAGCGGGAGTTGTTCAAAACGGTCATCACCGACGGGGCTCTGCCGCGTAAAACATTTTCCATGGGAGAAGCGGAAGAAAAACGGTTTTACATGGAATGCCGTAAAATCGTTTAGTTGGGGCGGTTGTATAGAAGGGGTTTCCGGCACTTGAAAGGGGTTGTCTCAAAGCTTCAGTTTGAGACCCTTTTTTTTATTATGGGGGTTGATCAATGATTAAAATAATAACGGGCCTACCCGGAAAGTAACAGATAATTTTTGTGTCCAAATATCATTTTGCGACAAAGTTAAAGGACAACTTTGGGTATAATCAACAAAGAAGTTTATCAATGCAAAGGGCCATGGACCTTGAAAGTAAATAACGCCGGGCAAAACATTTTTGAAGGGGGGGAATTCAATTGAGCATAAGCCTGGAAAGGTTTGAAGAACAGATTCAAGAAATGATCGATTCGCGTATCACCAATATCGGCAAAGCAATCCGTTTGATTATCCCTGAGTACAACCAGATTATTTGTAAAAACCCTCCTTTGCAGAATACCTATGAAGGGTGGGCAATGCTTCTGCAGGCAACGGAACAACTTTGGGATGAAGTCAAAAAGGATAAAAATCTTCACGCCAATGAGCAAATGCGAAAACAGGCGATTTTAGTCGGCGCCACCACCATGAGGTTTATTATTGATTTATGCATGGAGGGAAAACCAAAAAATAACCGGAATTGATTCAAATGGCATTATAAATAAAAATGTTATGCGGATGGAATCTGGACAGGTCGAATTTGACCTGTTTTTATTTTGGTTTCAGGCACTTATCATAAAAACCCTTCTCGATGTCTGCGGCGTCTTGGCGATGATGTCCCCGGGGTCATTTTCCGAGGAGGGAAAGAATGATCATTGTGATGGAATGAATCCATCGGATGACGGAAAGAATGAGGTCTGGAAATGTTCCGCAGAAAGCATTAAAATAGAAATGTGCTTGTACTCCGGCTTGCCCAATCCGGGAATCTTACGGGTTATTACCGACAACCTTGGATAAAAAATAGCGGAAATAAGGAGCAAACCTTATGAGTGAAAAGATTCAAGCCGTTTTATTCGATATGGACGGGGTATTAGTCGATTCGGAACCTGTAATCCTGGCCGCGGCCATGGCTTGTTTGGAGGAATACGGTCTTCAGCCGAAAGCTGAAGATTTTATTCCCTATATTGGCGCGGGAGAGGACCGGTTTATTGGCGGAGTGGCGGAAAAATACGGCCTTGTTTACCGGAAAGAGATGAAAGAAAGAGTTTATCAAATCTACCGGGAAATCGCGCCGGAAAAATTGGGAATTTATGAAGGAGCAGCCGAATTGCTGATTCAGTTGAAATCACACGGCATCCATTGCGTATTGGCAAGCAGCGCCGATCGGATTAAAATTCAAACCAATCTGAAAGTGGCCGGGATTCATGAAAATTTATTTTCCGCCATCATCAGCGGAGAGGATGTGGAGCGGAAAAAACCGGCGCCGGATATCTACTTGACGGCTGCCCGAAAAGTAAATATCCCTCCCGCAAATTGTGTGGTGGTGGAGGATGCCCTCAATGGTATCAGAGCCGCAAAAGCAGCCGGAATGAAGTGCGTTGCCGTGGCGACTACGTTTGACCGTCAGAGGCTGCTGGAGGAAAAACCCGATTTTATATGCGGCCGGATCCAGGAGGCCGGGGATAAAATCAAGGCACTCCTATGAATCCATGAAGGCGTCAAGAATAATATGCTAATGGGTCCGGCGCTTTGGGTTCAACGAGGGCATCAATGGTTAGGGCTCGGCAAGGACTAAATTGTCATAGTCCGCCAGACGCATGGAAAACCAGGCGGTATGGGTGTCCTCATCCACCAAATTGTGTTGCAGGATTTTTTTTAATTCGGCGCCGTAATCGTCTTGAATGGTATTGATGAGTTCCGTATAATCGGTCATGGCCTTTTGTTCCAGTAAAATGTCGGCTTTGAGGACATTTTCAATCCCGGATATGGAAACCAGACTGCCGGCTACCTTACCCAAAATCGGAGAAAGAATATCCCCCAGTTTGGTTGGAACCCCATCCAGTTTCCGAATTTGATAGGCGATTTTATCGACATGTTCCTGCTCGATATCGGCAGTTCGCTCGAAAATGATGCTTTCATAACTACCGATAAAGTTTCCGGACTGAACCCGGTACCAGTCTACCTGATTGAGTTCCAGGCTGTAAAACCAGTTGAGTTTGGCGATTAAATCTTCCCGGTTCATGATGGCCTCCAGCGTTTTTTATTCGTGTTGCCAGCGGATGAAAAAATTTCAAAGGACTTCATCCAGTAGTATGACCCGATTGGACCCTGGAGAAACATTGCTTTGGAATGCTCCCGCGCTTTTTTAAAAAATGGTTTTTATGGATAGCTTTAAGAAAAGGCAGGAAATGAAGAAGATTTTATCGAAAAAATAGGGGTAAGGTTTTAGTTTGGGGTAAACCGTAAAGGGAATCCATAGGTTTTTGGGGTCCATAATCGTGAAATAATAGCTTTTAAGCAATCTTTAAAAGCTTTTTAAAGAAAAAAGCTTTCATTTGGTATGAGTTATTTCAGGGGTCATATATTTTTAGGGAGGATAGGGGTATGCCTTTTTTGAAGCTAGACTCCGGCCCCCGCTCTTAAAATTAAGTTGATTGAGGGTCATAGACCGAAACAAATCTGTAAACCATCGTTAAATGTATTTAGGTATAATCAAAATCAGTTTGAAGGATGGCGGAAATAATAATATCTCCAATCAAAACTGATTATCGCGCGCTTACGCGGGAAAGCAGGATTCGTTGATGACAAAACCACGGTTATTGGTGCTTTCAGCTTCAATCGGGGCAGGACATGTTAAGGCAGGAGAGGGATTATGTCAGGCTTATGCGGAAGCTTTTAAGGCCGAAGCCCGCCATGTGGATTTTTTACGTTATGCTTCCCCTATTTTCAGCCATTGGGTGGAAGAGGCTTATTATCTGATGACCAAACATACGCCCTCCGTTTATAAATTATTATATCAAATGGCGGATAACCGTTTTTCACCGGTTAAGAAATCCGAGGTCCTCATCGGACTTCAAAAGTATCGGGATTTGGTCCGGGAGTTCCGGCCCCATGCCATTATTTCCACTCATTTTTTTCCGGCTGCCATTGTTTCTTACATGTATCCCCATTTTTCCGTTCCGAACGGGGTCGTATTAACCGATTACGTTTCCCACCACGTCTGGGTCAACCCCAATACCCAATTGTTTTTTGTCGCCCACGAGGGCATGGTTGACGAATTAAAGCAATTGGGAGTTGAAGAGGAGAAGATCAGGGTCACCGGCATTCCCATTCGTCCGGTGTTCGCCCAAGAATTCAACCGCGGTGAACTGCAGCGGAAACTCGGTCTCAATACCAATCGCTTGACACTTCTCGTGATGAGCGGCGGCAATGCCATTGGCCCTCTGGCCGAGGTCATGAAAACATTGGAACCATTTAAGGAGCACTTTCAAATTTTCGTGGTTACCGGGCATAATCAAAAATCTTTTTTACAATTGACCGAATTGTTTCAGGAGCTGAATATCAACGGCCAAGTCCTGGGGTACGTGGATAATATTCATGAATATATGGCCGCGGCCGATTTATTAATCTCCAAAGCCGGGGGGTTGACCGTTACCGAGGCGATTACCCTTGGTTTACCGATGGCGATTATTCAACCCACTCCCGGACAGGAAGACGGCAACACGGCTTTTTTGACCAAGGCCGGTTTGGGAGTTTATCTAAAGAGCAGCAAGGAATTGGAGAACTTTATGGTTGAATTGTTGGCCCATCCTTCCATGATTGAACAGATGCGGCTAAACGCCTTGAAACTTGCGAAACATAATGCAACCCATTCCATTCTGACGGAAATTGATAAGTTGATTGAAGAAAAACGAAGATAGGGAGAGCGATGTGATTACGAGTGGAAGAGGGAAAGTCAATTTGAAAAATCATACAATTGCAGGATGGATTCTAAGTTGTGTATTTCTGGTGTTTCTTCCTTCGTATGCTGCCGGCTATAGCCAACCGGACGAAGGCTTCGGGAAAAGCTATATTGTATTCCCGATTGTTTCATCAAATTCAGATACCGGTACGGCTTATGGACTTTTTTATCTTAGCAGGCAATTGAGTACAAGCGTGCTTTGTAACAATGAGGGAAATTCAATGTTTTTTATCAACAACCAATGTTATTTGGATGATGGCCGATTCTTATTGTCTTCCTCCGCTATTTGGAGAAATTGGTCCAGTACTTTTTATGGGATTGGCAATGAAAATTTTGCCGCGCCGGGCGAAGATTATACGGGGGAAACATCGCAATTTGCGTGCAGTTTTTTAATGAAGTTCGCTAAGGGTGTCTATCTTGGGCCGACTGTAACAGCTGCCCGGTATTCCGTTTCTGATAAGGAAATCGGTGGGCAACTGGCTGGGGGTACTATTATTGGCTGCGATGGCGCTGATGCCGTAGGAATCGGCTTGCGCCTCATGAGTGACCAACGGGATGATCCCGGTTTTCCGACCGAAGGGTCGTTGCTGGATATGAAAACGGTATTTTATGATCCGGATTACGGCAGCGATCAAAAATTATCGCAAAGTTCCGCCACGTATAGCAAATTCATTCCCGTCGCAGTGGGGGGAGTATTGGTTTTACAAGGCCGCATCGTTTATACCCATGGCGATGATGTCCCCTTTCAATTGTTGCCTTCTCTTGGAGACATGGGCATCATGCGGGGAATTGAAGTTAACAAAGATATCAACCGCAATTTGGCAGCCGTTTCCGGCGATTACCGGTTTCATATTGCCCAGCCTTTGACTGGGGGAATTTTTGTGGCTGTAGGTGATGTGGCTCATTCTTTCCATGAAGTTAAGATGGACAAGTTCGCCGGAGGGTTCGAAATCCGCTATAACTTTATGGGGCCGTTCAAGATCTATTTTATTAGAGGATACAGTGACAATGACGCGGTCTCTTATCTCGGATTGAACGCTGGGTTTTGACGGAGTCATTCCATAGGCGGAAACAATGAGTGGAATGAAACGATGACTAATTTTGCGTCTCAATGGGGTTTCTTATCCTGTTGCATTGCCACCGCATGACAGGCAGTGGCGGTTTGAATCATTTCAATGAATTTCGACAAGGCGCTGGTCATTAAGGTGTCTTTATGCCGGATCAGGAAGGTTTTAACCAAGCTGTACTCCGGGGGAATCTGGAATGAACGGAGCAGCCCCCGGTCTTCGTAGTCCTGAGTTGCGGATTGGGGGACGAACGAAACTCCCAGATCAGAGATGACGCCCTCAATGATTGAATCCAGGGTATTGAATTCCATGACCCGGATATGGCAAACCCCTTTGGACTTAATCCAGCTTTCCAACTGGGTCCGGTGGGGACAACCGGTGGTATTCATCAGAAAAGGCTTGGCGCAAACTTCCTGGATATCCTGGCACTTGGGACTGGAAACCAGCACCAGATTTTCTTCGGCCACCAGTTCCTGGGAAATATTTTCATCTTCAAACGATGGTGATTTGACAAACGCGCAGTCCAGTTGGAAATGAAGTATTTTGGGTATCAGCTCGTGGGTATTTCCGGTAATCAGTGAGAGATCGACTTTGGGATAGCGCTGATGATATTGAGCCAATATTTTTGGAAGCTGCAGGGAGGAGACGGTATAGTTGGCCCCGATGGTCAAGGGGCCGCAAGGGTCGGCGGAATCGTTCATGGCCTTGTGGGCTTCCTCAAATAAGTGTAATATTGGTTCAGCATAGGACAGCAGTTTTTCTCCGGCGGGCGTCAGCATCATGCCCCGTTGCCTGTAAAACAGTTGGGTTTTTAACTCCTCTTCCAGCTGTTGAATCCGGGCGGTAATATTCGACTGGACATAACCTAAGTTTTGGGCGGCCTTGGTGATACTACCCGCCTGGGCTACCGCTTGAAAAATCCGTAATTCATTACTCTCCATGGTGGTATCTCCATCCCATATCTATCATTATTAGTGAATGATTACATCGTATATAATCATTTTACATGATTCGTCCTTTCTTGTAAACTAAAGACGCTGGAAAATTTTCAGAAAAGAGGATGAATCAAAGAATGGATGGATATTCTCGCAAATGGAGTATTTTGACGGTCGTAACCCTGGTCTCGTTTATTACCAATCTGGATTCCACGATTGTCATCATCGGATTGGCCAAACTGATGGAGGGTTTACACTTAACGGTGGTTGCAGGGCTTTGGACCATCACTGCTTATGTCATTGCCAGTACGGTTTTTTTGCTTCCCGCGGGCCGCTGGGCGGATCGGGTCGGTACCAAAAAGATTTTTCTGGGAGGGTTTTTAATCTTTACCCTCGCCACGGTATTATGCGGAATCGCCGGGTCCGGTTTCACGATGATTCTCTTTCGGACCGTTCAGGGTATGGGAGCGGCCTTAGCGCTAGCGACAGCCACTCCGATTATTATGAAGGCTTTCCCGAAAGAACAATTGGGGCTGGCCATCGGGATTAACTCGACATCCTGGGTGATTGGGGCTATCATTGGCCCGGTAGCCGGAGGAGCTTTGATCAGCGCATTCGGTTGGCGCTCGATCTTTTTTGTGACAGTGCCTTTTACAATCATTGGCTTGATTGCCGCTTGGTTCATCCTGGAGGATGAGGAGATTTCCCAAAAGTCGGTTACCGATTGGATAGGGACTTTCAGCTTCGGACTGGGACTAACTTCCCTAATGATAACCCTTTCCGAAGGCCAGTCATGGGGATGGGAGTCGATGCCAATCTTAGGGTTATGTTTGATCACCGTTGTATTATGGATCGTTTTTGGATACACCGAGTTGCGGGTGAAGGATCCCTTGTTTGACTTTAGGTTATTGTCCCATCGGTACTATGCAACCGGTTTGGGAATGACTTTAAGTTATTGTATCGGCTTTTTCGGCATTACTTTTTTACTTACTATCTATTTACAAGGGGCATTACATTTAACTCCTCTTACCTCGGGGTTGTTGTTGATTCCCTTGTCTGCGCCGCAACTGGTGATGGGACCCTTTGGCGGTAAACTGGCCGATCATTTCGGACCTTTACGTCTTTTATTCCTGGGAACAATCATTCTGGCGGGGGGAATATTTTTTTTGGGAAACTTGGGAGTCAAGTTATCGGTGGCGGCCGTGGTGATACCGCTGTTCGTTATTTCAATTGCCAATAGTTTGGGCTGGCCGTCGCTGGCCAAAGCGGTTCTGGCGTCGGCGCCACAGGAACAGGCTGGAGCTGCTTCCGGAATGTTTTATACGGTTTACAATGTCGGCCGGGCATTCAGCCAGGTGCTGGCGTTAATGGTGATTGAATTTCATGTATCGCCCGAGGCCGTTTCCAGAGCGCTCAGCGGAATAGCCAAGATTCAAGACCGGCAAATGGTGGCCGCCTTAGTCCATTCGACCAATACCGGTTTCAGGACATTTATCTTTTTCTTTGGAGTTATCATACTTTTGATATTATTTTTGTGGCACCGGTATGGAGAAAATAGAGAATGAATAGTGAGTGAGTTGATCTTTGTCTTTGACAGCGGGTTGTTCGGATTTTCATTCAATAGCATTCGGAAGGGTATTTCGATTTATATAACGAAATGTTAATCAACAGATTACAGGGGAAAATACAGGAGATGAATTTATGATAACCGAAGAAAGACTTGAACTTGTTGCGCCTTGTGGATTAGATTGTGGTATTTGCGAATTATACCTTTGTAAGGATAATACCCAGCTCTACAATGTATTAGTTGAGAAAGGTGTACCAAAAGAGAAAATACCTTGTAAAGGATGTCGGTCCATCAAAGGTAATTGCCCGGGTATTAGGAGCACCTGTGAAACCTATCAATGCATCGTCCAAAATAAAATAGAGTTTTGTTCCGATTGCACCGAGTTTCCATGTGTTAAGGTCCACCCTAGCGCCAATCGAGCGGATACTTTACCCCATAATATGAAGGTTTTTAATCTATGTACAATGAAACGGATTGGACTGGCGGCTTTTGTAGAAAAATCGCTGGAAATTAAGAAACGATATTTTATGGGAAAAATGGAGGTAGGGAAAGGGCCGCAATTGCCAGAGAGCCAATAGGTATCATCATTTCCTATATTTGCTCGGTGCCATCCCGACTTGTCTTTTAAAGCAAGTATTAAAATTGGACAAACTTCCAAAACCGCAGGAAAAGGCGATCTCCGATATTTTCAGTTCGGGGGTTGCCAGGAGTTCAAGGGCTTTATGGATTTGTAACTTTCGAAGGTACTGGACGGGGGTCAGCTTAAATTCCTGGTGAAACAGGCGTATTAAATGGTTTTTACTGATGGGCAACCGCTTGATTGTGGAAGCTAGTTTGCCAGGATCATCAAAGCAGGCATCATAAATGTTTTTTACTTGTTCAATCAATTCTCCCTGAGGTTTAAATTCCGGCCGATCGGGCCGGCACCGTTTACAGGGCCGTAATCCCAAAGCATAGGCGTTATCAATGCCGTCAAAGAACAATACATTTTTTCTCAGGGGTGGTTTCGACTTGCAGGACGGCCGGCAAAAAACGCCGGTCGTTTTGACGCCATAATAAAACCGGCCGTCATAGCTTTGGTCGCCTTCAAGAACGGCATTCCATTTTTGCTCATCCGTTAGGTCCATATTTCCTCCCTAAAACTTACTTCTCTTTGGCTAAAGCCCACAAGTACAATGAAGCGACGGAACCATAGGGTGAATAGCGTTTGCAGTACCGCTTGAACTGTTCTTTGGTCAATGTTTTCAAACTGTAGAGGTTCATCATACCCCGCTGGATAGCCAAGTCGCCCCAACTGACGACATCGGGGCGTTCCATGGAAAAAATCAAAAGCATCTCCGCTGTCCATTCTCCAATACCGTTCAGGGAAGTCAATCTTTTAACGATTTCCCCGTCGGAGAGGGAAGGCAACTCCGATAAATTTAAGTCACCCCGGGCGACTGTTTCAGCGATTTCCTTGATATATCCGGCCTTTCGGAAAGATAAGCCGCAGGGCTGGATTTCAGCGATGTCGGCAGCGGCGATGGTGGAAGGGGTTATCGTCCCAAAATGTTCGTTGAAGCGTTTCCAGACTGTGGCGGCGGCCTTAGCGGAAATCTGCTGGCCGACAATGCTGAAAATCAAGGCGCTAAACAGGTCGGGAATGACTTCCCGTTCGATCATTCCGATGCGGTCTATCGCCAAGCCCAGTTTTGAGTCCCGCTGTTTTAAATAAGCCAATTCGGTTTGACCGTATTTAAAAATTTCCATGGGATTGTTCCAGTTCCAAAAGATAGGCTTTGAGTTCAAGTCCGCCCCGGTATCCTGTTAAATGTCCCTTCGTTCCAATGACACGGTGACAGGGGATAAAAATTGGAACCGGATTGCGGTTGTTGGCAAGGCCGACAGCTCTTGAAGCCTTGGGATTGCCGACGCTTTGGGCGATGGATTGATAACTTCTCGTCTGGCCATAGGGAATCGCTTGTAATTGTTGCCAGACCTTCAGAAAGAAATTGCTGCCGGCCGGGGAGAGCGGCAGGTCAAAATTGTTTTGTTTTCCTGCCAGATAGTTTTGCAGCTGTTCAGCGGCGTCTTTCAAGATTGCCGTCTCCTGGAGTCTGACCTCTCCCGGGATATTTTCCGCAGGAAAGTAGAGATTGGTGATTGCGTCATGGGTTTCACAGATCCCGATTTTGCCGATGGCGGTTTGATAGAAAAATAAATTTTTCATGGTTCGTATGCTCCAAATAATCTGTTGGATTAGCTTTATAATCAAAAAAATTAATATTCCTACCACGAAGAGCACGAAGGTCACGAAGGAAAACAAAAAAAGTCTTTTAAATCTTCGTGTTCTTTGTGACCTTCGTGGTTAATTCGTTTTGTCTCTTTATTTTCATTCTTTCATGTGCCCATGGCTTGGCTGCTAACCGGGGGTGGGGGACTATGTAAAAAGTACTTCGATGCTTATACCCTATCCCTCGTTGAGTGGATGATTCCTTAAGAAATAACTCAGGATCGAATTTACATTTTCAGTATACCAAAGATGTTCCCGGTTTGTCTTTCTGAATTTCACCTTGTAATTTTATTTCTATCAGGATTCAGGCGTGCGAATCAATGATTATCGGAAGCGGGACTTTCTTTGATTGGTTTGAAATCACTGATTATTCCGCCAATCGCCTCCCCATTTCATAGGCTTTTAGACAATCCACCGGGAACACTTCCCGCCGTCGTTGTTCTTTGGCGTCCACATTGACCCCGGAGGTTTCATATTTGGAATAATCGTCAAATTGATAGGTATCGGTGACCAGCAAAGTTTCGGAGGATCCAAAAATCGACTTCAAAACCAATTCGTTGATCCGGGCAGGTTGGTCAAAGTCCAATTGTTTCATGCGTTCCTCGGGTGCGCCCAGAGTATAAATGAATCCGGTTTTGATCTTCTTCTGAAACAGGGAGGAATGATCGGCGTTATAGGCCAGGTATTGAAATATCAGCCGTTCTAAAAAAGCATGCATCACTCCGGTAACTCCCCCCAGATAAATTGGGGAACCCAATAGAATGGCGTCCCCTTCGGCCGCTTTTTGAAGGATTGGTTTTAAATCATCCTTCAGGGCGCATTGACCATAACTTTTGCCTCCCAGCCTTTTGCATTCGAAACAACTGATACAACCTTTGAATTGGAAGTCATAAAGATGAAGCAGTTCGGTCTCCGCGCCTTGGGAAGCGGCTCCTTCCAACGCCTTATTCAGCAAAACCGCTGTGTTCCACGATTTTCTGGGACTCCCGTTCAATGCCAATACTTTCATAATAATACCTCCGTTTTTTGTCATGCGTTTGCTTGGTTTGATTGTATTCTATATTGGGAAATAATTGAAGAAGGCACTTTTTTGTTATATACTAAACAAAAAGTAAGTGCTTGCTTGTGGAGGCAAGCGAAAGGATGAAAATAAAGAGATAGAACGAATTAACCACGAAGTACACGAAGAGCACGAAGACTAAATATTTCCTTCTTTTTTCTTCGTGGCCTTCGTACTCTTCGTGGTAGGAATATTAATTTTTTGACATATTTTTTAAGTCGCCCACCACACCTTGCTGGGGCAATCGAAAGGATAAAAATAGGATGCTTTCACCATAGAGGACACAGAGCACACTGAGAATATTTATAGTATATTACTCGGTGCCCTCTGTGTTCTCTGTGGTGGAATTAATAAATCTTGGAGCTTTCAGGTACACTTTAGGGGAAGTATTTTCTAGATAGAAAATAAAGAATATTTTCGAAATCTTAATTGAAAAGGATTTTTTATGAAAAACAATGAACTCGAAGAGTTCCGCTGCCCGGTGACTTATACCCTGTCGGTGGTCGGGGGCAAGTGGAAATGGCTCATCCTTTACATGATATATCTTGAGGTAATCGTGCGTTATAATCAATTGAAGAAAAGACTGCCGTCAATCGCCCATAAAACCCTAAGCCAGCAATTGGATGAATTGGAACAAAGCGATATCATTCACAGGAAACAGTATGATGAGATCCCGCCCAGAGTGGAATATTCGCTGACGGAAAAGGGAAAGTCGCTGATTCCCATTTTATTGCAAATGGCTCAGTGGGGGAAAGAGCACCAGGGTTGATTTCCTTTCAAAAAAATTTTTTAAAGGATGCTTTTTCTAGCTCAGGAGTTTTATATGAAAGAAACATATATATGTTTTATACAATCCCCATTTGCCCCACTGCCCCACAATCCCTTATGTCGTCTTGGTTTTAAGCGTTGACTTGACGGGGGGGAGGTTTTTCATTCCAATGATTTATTTTTTTCGCGGCGGCGATCCTCATTCAAACTTGTGGACTTTTGTTCTTTTTTATCAGTGGACCATAATCGTCGCCTCCTTTGAAAAAGCAACCGGGGTTGACCGGATTGGAATGCCGGGATGTCGATGGAGGGGAAAAACGGACTGGGCGGTGAGCGCGGAGGACTGGGCAATGAGTGCGGGGAACCCGGCGATAAGAAAAATGTCATCAAGCTGTGTTGTAAAGAACCGGAAAATGAGGTTGGATTTCATCTCCGCCCCAACGTGAACGATGGGGCTAGGTATATTAAAAAACGTCTTAAGGCCTTCCAGGCCTCGGTATCCTGTTTTGATCACCGCTTCAATTGGCGGAAGGAAATCAGAAACTTAAATCCCGTAAGTCGGCTGAAAAATGCCGGTCATTGAGTCGCAACTTAATTTTGCGGCGGAAAGCATCCCTCAAATCGTTTCGGCCAGGAATCGTTTATTTTATAACGCCTCGCCCAAGGGTGTCCCCACGGTTTAGAACCTGACGGAGATTGGGTTTAGGGGTGATGTGGGGCAGAGGGGGTGTTGTAGAAATATATGTATATTTCTTTGTAATAATTCTTTCCGGATTTTTCAATATCATCAGAAATATTATTTTGAGGGACACGGATTGCGGGGGCGATAGTTTGATTAAAATTGGGCCAACCCTCCAACTTGCTTCCTCCCAGAGGGAGGAACGAAAGCGCTTAAAGTATGTTCCTTTAAAGCTTCTTTTGGGGAATATGCCGGAAAACTGTGGGTCTCAAGCGGTTGTCACGCTAACACTTAAGGCTGGATGGAGTAAGGATTTGTTGACCCAATAAATACTTACAGATTTACAATTCGTTTCTCCCCTTGAGGGAGAAAGGTAGCGTGAGGGTTGGCATTCATGCTGATGAACTTACCTGCATCTTTCATCGAATTGTTTTGAGGAGAGAATTAAAGATTAATGGGGGAGGTATTTATCCCATGCTCACCGACAAAGATTCCGCATCAAAAAATTCATTCTCGCTATTTCTAAATCCAAATGATCTACCGGCACTGATTTAAAATTCGTATAATCAGTTAAATCCGTTAAATCCTGGTTCAGACGATGTTTTAGGCGATAATAAAAAGTCCCTGAAATAGACCCCAATTTCTGATGTCGGGAAAGGGTAGGGGCTAGAAAGAAGGCATGTCCCATGAAACCCATTCTGGAAGAATTATTCTACGGCCAATTCTTCCCCTTCGAACGGATCGTTCCCCAAGATCCCGGGTATCGTCCCTTAAACAGAAAAAGCCGCCCTTCCCCCGCTACCTTATGCTGGATTATGGGAAGGCTCAAAACAGCCCAAAATAGGAAATCACAATCCCTCGCCCGAGAAACGGGAGAGGGTATAGACAGACTCATGAAATTACGGGATAAGCACTCATGGAAAATCGCTTGACTTGGTGTTTGTTTTTCCGGGGGAAGACCACTATTCAAGGAAGTAAGATGAATGTTTCATACTAAAGGAGCCGGTAAAGGTCGTTAGGGGATTGGACAATCTAAGCCCGTGGGACGGTTAACAAGTCAATAATGGAGGAACACTAAGGTAGAGCCAGTTGATAATATTTGGATAATTAGATCCCTTCAGCCTTATCGCCGGGGAGAAGGGTTGTACCTTCATATTTTTTTAGAATTATTTATACTCTCTTTAGATGTTCTTGTTATAATAGAAAAAAAGCAATAAAGCGGGTGAAGGTATCGTGGGGAAAACTATTTTAGTCGTTGATGATGATCCGGACATTATCAAGCTGATCACCCAAAGTTTAAAATACGAACAATTTGAAGTCGTGTCGGCTGGTTCAGGGAAAGAAGCCCTGGCTATACTTAAAGCGACTTTGGCCGGTAAAGCGCCTCCCGTTGATTTTGTGGTGCTGGATATCATGATGCCGGAAATGGACGGTCTGGAAGTCTGCCGCAACATCCGCGCCGACTATAATATCCCGATTTTATTCTTGAGCGCGCGGGACCGCGACATTGACAAGATTATCGGACTGGAAATCGGCGCCGATGATTACATGACCAAGCCTTTCAGCATTCAGGAGCTGACCAGCAGGATCAAGGCGCATTTCCGGAAGGTGGACCGTTTGCATGAAGAGTGGAATGAGTGCCGGAATGATGCCGACAGCAACGGACCGGCATCTATGTCACCGCTGGTTTTAAATGAACAGACTTTTGAAGCTTTTTTAAACCAGCAAAAGCTTGATTTGTCAACCAAGGAATTTCTAATTTTAGTTTTTCTGATGCAACATCCCAATATGGTCTTAACCCGGGAACAAATCTATGAAAATGTTTGGGGAGACGAATATGGTGAAATCAACACCGTCACCGTGCATATCAAAAATATCCGTAAAAAGCTCGGTCCGGAGATGGATGTGATTAAAACGATTTGGGGTGTCGGCTACAAATACGCTGAAGGGTAACCAGAAAATTGAAACTGAAAATTAAGTTGCCTTTGCTATTTTTATTGATGCTGATCCTGTCGGTCTTTTTGATCGCGCTAGGTATTCATGAATTCATCAGAGATGACGCATATATAGATTATGCTGCTGACAATCAGAAAATAGCTACAGAGGTGGCTGCGCTATATCCTGATCGGAAAGGAATCGCTGCTTATCTTAGGCGGATTTCCAATGCGCAAAATATTTCCTTGAAACTATTGAATGAAGACGCATCGGTGGTGCTTTTATCCTATTTGAAACCGCACGATGATGATGACGATGACGACTTTAAGAGTTTCTGGTTGCCTGTTAAAATATCCCAGAACCGTCTGGTCTTTTTTTTAGAGATTGAAAGGTTGCGCGAGCCGGAACAAGATTCCAAATATCAGTTTATATTGCTGTCTTGGGGACTGCTATTTTTGATTGCCGCCGTTTTTGCTGTTTTGGCAGTATATTTTCATTTCAGCATCACCAAACCGATTCAGACTCTGAATAACCGGTTAAAAAGCGTAAATATCGGGCATTCATTTACCTCCCTAAATTTTAAAAGAAGGGATGAGCTCGGGGAACTGTATCATTATTTTAATGAAATGCAAGAACGGCTTCATCAGGCCCATCAGGAACAGGTCGATATGATTGCGGCGATTGCCCATGATCTGAAAACTCCCCTGACGACCATTAACGGTTTTGTAGAATTGTTGACCCTGCAGCAGAATCTTTCGGAGAGCGACAAACAGGAATATTATGAGCTGATTCTAAAGAAATCAAAGCACATGGTGGATTTGATAAATTATTTTTTGGCTTTTACCAAGGATGAGCTTGAATTGGAGGTAATCGATAAGGAACCCGAACCGGTTCTGAAACTGTTTGAAAGTATTGCAGCGGAATATGAAACCGAATTATCCGGGTTAGATTACCGGTTAAACTGGAGGCATTCCTTCGAACCGGATCAGGTTGTGATGATTAACGATCCTATGATCCGCCGGGTTTTTGGGAATTTGTTCAGCAATACCCTAAGATATGGAGAAAAGAAAGTACTCCAAATCTACCTGAGTGGTTATCCGGAGGGAGATTATGCCCATTTTCAAGTGGAGGATAACGGGGTGGGAGTGCCGGAAGAGGACCTGTCTTTCTTGTTTCAGAAATTTTTTACCGTCGATAAGTCCAGGAAAAATAAGAGCGGGGGTACCGGACTTGGCCTGGCAAGTTGCAAATCCATTATTGAACACCACGGCGGTCAAATCAGCGCTTTTCATTCCCGATACGGAGGTTTGGGCATCAGGTTCACGATTCCGTTAAGTTGAGCGGGCGGTGTTGCCAAAGGGATAGGCGCTTCGGAATGAAGATGATTTTTACATTTTGGGCTGAGGATTTTCATATCCATCAGCCCTTTTTTTATGTCCTCACCATAGTCAATGAGGTTTCTTTATTATTTTTCAGATTTGCTTTATAAAAATTTATGTTTGTTTTAGCAGCGCTTTATGATGCCCCGCTATGATGGACATGAAAATAATTCCCATGAATTTTTTACTTTAACAGGGTCCGCCTTATGGTATGGAACCAATACTTCCGGGGATGTGAAATAACAAGATGAACGGTATATTTGTAAAACCATTATCGAAGGCTGGGCTATTAGCGATGGCGCATAAATTTTTTAAAGAACCCACGGACAATGTCGCCATTCAATTTTTCCGTTATACCTTTGTCGGTGGGGCATCTTTTTTAGTGGATTTTTCCGCCTTGTTTATGTTGAAGGAATACGGAAAGATCAATTATTTAATCGCCGCCGCCATCGGGTTTGTTTTTGGTGTAGCCGTGAATTATTGGCTAAGTAATGTTTGGGTATTTAAACAGCGAGCCCTTAAAAACAAATGGTTTGAGTTTTTAATTTTCAGCTTAATCGGTATGGTGGGACTGGGTTTAAATGAAATGATGATGTATATACTGACTGCGCTTTTAGGGTGGTATTATCTGGTTTCAAAAATTGCGGCTACCGTATTGATTTACCTTTGGAATTTTTCGGCCCGTAAATTTATTCTTTATCAATAAGGAGATAACATGAGTCAGAAAAAAGCAATTATCATTGGGGCCGGCCCGGCAGGATTAACCGCAGCTTATGAATTACTTTCCAAAACCGATATTAAACCCATTGTTTATGAAAAGACCGGCGATATCGGCGGTATTTCAAAGACGGTGAATTATAAGGGAAACCGGATCGACATTGGTGGTCACCGGTTTTTTTCAAAGTCGGATCGAATTATGCAATGGTGGAGCCGAATATTTCCCATCCAGGTTGCTCCATCCAAAGATGATTTGATATTAGGGCGAAAAACATTTGAACATCAACAATTCTTCTCAAATACCCATTCGGTAAGCAATAGCATGGTGGCTGATCCCGAAAAAAACGATGAGGTCCTGTTAATACGAAATCGGCTATCGCGTATATTTTTCCTGCGTAAATTTTTTAAATATCCGGTGGCTCTTGAATTGAAAACGATTCAGAATTTAGGCCTGGTACGGATTGTTAAAATCGGTTTTAGTTATTTCAAAATAAGATTGTTCCCCATTAAACATCAGGAGTCCCTGGAGGATTTTTTTATGAACCGTTTTGGAAAAGAATTATATCTTACTTTTTTTAAAGATTATACGGAAAAAGTGTGGGGAGTACCGTGTTCACAAATTAAACCCGAATGGGGAGCCCAAAGAGTAAAGGGCCTTTCCGTCACCAAGGCGATTGTTCATGCTGTTAAGGGTATTTTCCCTCAAAGTAAATCCCTTGAGCAAAAAAATATTGAGACCAGTTTGATTGAACAATTCTTGTATCCCAAATATGGACCCGGCCAAATATGGGAAGAGGTTGCCAGAATCATTGAGGAAAAAGGCGGCCAAGTATTGCTCAATCATACCGTAAAAGCATTAAAAGTAGATCAAAACCATATTTTCGAAGCGGAAATATTGAATGAAAAAACCGGTGAAACCATCATCCAAAATGGCGATTATTTTTTCTCAACCATGCCCGTGCGCGAACTTATTCCGAGTTTAGGGTTGGGCGTGCCCATGGAAGTGCGGCGGGTTGCGGAAGGATTAGTTTACCGGGATTTTATAACCGTAGGAATGTTACTGAAAAAAATGCGGATCAAAAATCAAACGACGATTGCCACGGTAAACAATATTATCCCCGATACCTGGATATATATTCAGGAACGCGATGTCAAGGTCGGTAGACTTCAAGTTTTCAATAATTGGAGTCCTTATATGGTTAAGGATGATAATACAATCTGGATCGGATTGGAATATTTCTGCACGGAAGGCGATGGGCTATGGAGAAAATCCGATGAGGAGTTTAAAGAGTTTGCCGTTAGCGAACTGGTCAAAATCGATATGGTGGACCCGGAGGATGTATTAGACAGTGTGGTGCTCAGAGTTCCTAAAACTTATCCGGCTTATTTCGGGACCTATGATCAGTTTGACGTGATTCGTAATTATACGGATACGATTCAAAACTTATATCTGATCGGGAGAAATGGAATGCACCGCTATAACAATGCCGACCATTCCATGGCAACGGCGATCGTGGCTGTGGAAAACATTCTGAACGGCATTGAAACCAAAGACAATATTTGGGATGTGAACACGGAACAGGAATATCATGAGGCAAAATAATTTATCTTTATAACCATATTTAATAATATCCATAACGGAGATGAAATCCAATTGTTCAAAAAAACTGTTATCGTTCTCTATTTACTGTTCATGATCACCTCGGCTTTTCTTTCCATACCCGCTCACGATCTTCATCCGGATGAAGATCATTATTGGGTGTGGGCCCAAAACCTTGACTTGAGTTATTACGATAATGCGCCGATGGTTGCCTATGTTGTTCGGATCTTTACCGCCATTTTCGGAAAAAATCAAATTGCGATGAGGCTGCCGGCATGGCTGGGTTATTGCTTTATTATAGGATTGGCTTATTTCTTTGGAAAACGTGTCTTCGGCAATCAACGGACGGGAATTATCGCCGCAATATTAGTAGCAGCAGTCCCCATTTACCAAGGGGCCATGCTGATCACATCGGATGTAACCAATGTGCTTTTTTCCGCTCTGACTATTGTATTTGCTTATTTTGCCATCGAAGAGAACCGTAAATTAAGTTGGTTATGGGCGGGAATTTTCTTCGGGTTGGCCATTATGTCAAAATATCAGGCCGTTTTAATTGGCGGCTCCATTTTTTTGATGCTGCTTTTCAGAAAAGATAAACGCCATTTTCTGAAAAGTCCGTTTCCTTATATGGCGGCACTGGTGAGCGCCTCAATTTTTACTCCGGTTTTGGTATGGAATTATCAGCGCCATTGGTTGTCTTTCCGTTTTCAGTTGGAGCATGGTTTGGGTTCCCATACTTCGTTTCAAATCAGCCACTTTTTAAATTTTTTGGCTTCACAGGCTCTGGCCTTTTCTCCGCTGGTATTTATGACATTACTCTATTTTCTGGGAAAATTTTGTCGCCATGAACGTTTACGAACCTCGCCAAATAATTTTTTGTTATTCAGCTCGTTGCCGGTCTTACTGTTTTTTGCGAGTACTTCACTGAAGAGCAAGGTTGATTTGCAGTGGACGATTATTGCTATTTTCCCGGCGGTTATCTTTATTGCCGGTCAAATTGGGAATTCATTTCAACTCGCGGATAGGCTTCATAAGAAACGATGGTTCGGTTATTTCGGAAGCACCGTTTTCATTAGCATCCTATTCATCAGCTTCGTTCACTATCCCGAGTTTTATATGGAAAAATTGCATTTGAGCCTGAAACCAAAGGCGATTATAACCAATCGGGTTTATGGCTGGTCGGAGATGGGGAAATATACGGATTCTATCCTTAGACGGAATTTTTCATCCAAGCAGGTTCCAATCTTTGTTCCCAGTTATCAAATAGGCGGTGTGGTTTCTTACTATACTAAAAATAAACAAATTGCAGTGTTGGCTGCGCCGCTGGTACGACGAAATCAATTCGACGAATACACTTTAAAACGGATCATGAAATTTGACGGGCGAGAGGGGCTTTTAATTTCCAAATCCTATCCCATTCAATCAGAGTTATTTCCGCGTTTCTTCACATCTTCCAAACTGGTTGGAGTCTATCGCAGGATCCGATTTAAGAATATACTTGACAGCTACTACTTTTATAAAGTTACCGGAATTCATGGCCGGGAAATTATTTCCGGAATTGAGCCAAAACCTTTATTTTGAGTATATCCGGCTTACACCTGAAACTTTAAGGGATAGATATAAAAATTAGACCTGAAGATTAATTCCTCGTTATTAATTATGAATTTCAATATGGAAGGAAAAGATTATTATGAAAAAAAGTTTAGGCGCGAAAGTAATGATGTACCCATCTCCACATATCCCACATGGTCAATGTCATTAAATGCAACAAAAGGCCCTAACCTTGAAAGCGGTTAGGGTTTTAAATAATAAATTTTCATTGAATTATTTTATCTCAGACGTGTAAAAGATTAGGTGTGTCTTAGGACTACCGCATGAAAATTCATTTTTACAATGATTCAAGAAGCTTTTTGCTTTGAATTTTCTTCCCGTCTTTTTAAGGCAGCCACATTATTTTTAATATCTCGGTATACTGGTATTAAATCTGGTGTAAATATACAGAGTGGCGCTTCCTGGCGAGTAGCCGGGCGCTGTCACTGTAACATTTAATACTATCGTTATGGGAGTCGGAGAATAGGCACTAAAGGAACAAATAGGCGAAGTACTATCCCATGAAAAAGGACGATCATTACCACGGGTTACCGTATAATGAATCATATAGTCTTGTAGGTAGCTTGGAAGGTTTACGGTCCAAACCATGGGAGTGTTATTTTCCAGAATAGTCGGACCGGAAATCGTAACCGGAATACCGGAAGCTGTAACCGTATTACCGACAGTAAGAGAGTTCTCAGAAGACATAGCAGGATTGCTGGATCCGATGATTACAAAAGCCGTAATCAATATAACTATGAATAAAGAACCAATTTTTTTTCTCATTTTCCCTCCAAAAAAATTTTCTTACCAGTGTGAAACAAATTTTGAACACCATATTCCTTTACGTGATAGGACTTGTCCCTTTTCCTCCTTTCTATCCTTGGGTTTTTAAGTGATAAACTTTGAAACATTTTTCTTAGTATCGCTAACCTCAAAAATATTCATAAAATATACTTGTTTTTAAATATTATATACTTAAACCATTTAAAATACAATAGAATTATTTCTTAAAATATAATTGTTTTGAAAATGTTATTCTATAATTATGAAATTGTGTTTTTCACCGACAGTGTTCAATGACATTTGACACAGCCTTCGCCATGACTCCTGCAACTGATATTTCTCCGGAAACTTTGATGCAAAAGATTGTTTATAATGGTTGACGCCAGGCATTGGGTACAGCGATTTTTACCTGAATTACAAGATAAGGTGTTAGGATGTTGGTGTAAACCACAAGCATGTCATGGTGATGTATTAATTAAACTATTGGAGGAATAATGAATACATTTAAACTACAATTTACAGAAGAATGTCGAGTAGATCATGAAATCACTGTTAAAACTGAATTATCATGGGATCGGAATAATGCTAAATTTTTAGAGACAGGTTTAACTGCAACAAAGGGAACTTATGTGGGTGCACCATATGTTGATGAATTTCCAGTTAACTTAGAATGTAAGTTGATAAAAATCATTGAATTAGGGCTACATACCCAATTCATTGGAGAGATAATCGAAGCAAAAATTAGTGAAGAAGTGCTTGATGAAGAAGGAACCCGTGGTGTTGATAAGATGAAACCTATTGCGTTTTTGGGTAGTGAGAACGGTATTTTAAATTATTATGGGTTAGGAAAAGATTTGGGAAGAGCCTTTTCTATAGGTAGGGAAATTAAACCGGTTCAAGAACAATAACAGAAGAATGAATGGGCGCACGGCGGTGGAATCAGCGTTTTTCATTCCCCATACGGAGGCTTGGAAAGCAGATTCACGGTTCCATTCATTGAAGCGGTTGATGTTGTCAAAGCGATGGGCGCTTCGAAATTGAAGATGATTTTTACATTTTGGGCTGAGGATTTTATATCCATCAGCCCTTTTTTTGTCTTTTCACCCCGGTCAATATTTTTTTCATTATTTTTTAGATCCGCTTTAGAAAAATTTATGTTTGTTTTAGCAGCGTTTCATGATGGCCCGGTATGCTGGACTTGGAGATAACCCCATTGAATTTTGATTTTCCAAGGAAACAGGATATACGAAAGGATTATTCGAATGGCAACTATGAAAACAAGGCAAAAAAAGCTTGGGACTGATCTTTTATTATTGGCTCTGAGCATGTTGATTGTCAGTTGCATCTTTTGGTTTTCCAATCTGGATATTTATCTGCAAAGCTTATTCTTTAAGCAGTCTGAGGGATGGTTTTTAAAGGATTATTTTTTATTCGCCGGGATATATCAATACGGTCCATATCTTAGTTTTTTAGTTTTTTTTGTTTCGATTATTTTTTTATCCCTCTCTTGTTTTATAGACTATTTTAAAAAATACCGCAAACCATTAATTTTTATCATTTTATTTTTGACTATCGGTTCAGGGTTGATTGTCAATTTTCTATTCAAAGACCATTGGGGGAGGCCCAGACCCAGAGAGACAATTCAATTTGGGGGAGAATACCGGTTTATCCATCATTGGGTAATGGGCCCGCTTGGTAAAAACAGCTCTTTTCCAAGCGGACATGCTTCCACTGCTTTTTTCATGATTTTCCCTTATTTTATCAACCGGAAAAAAAAGGCATTCTTAACTTTAATACCTGGAATATTCTATGGTCTGATGATGGGCGTTGTTCGAATGGCTCAGGGAGGGCACTTTGCCAGTGACGTAATCTATGCCGGTTTTTTCATGTATTTAACGGGGTTATTAATATTTTATTCTCTACGACTGGATATAAAGGAAACGGAAGGCGATTTGGTTGAGAACGACGTTATTGCCGATTGCCAAATGGATCGTAAAGCTTCGTGAAGGTTCCATCACTGTAAAAAGTTATTTTAGCAAAGGAATAATACGCTCCAGAATAAAGAAGATTTTTAACGGCGGGCTGAGGATTTTACATCCATCAGCCTTTTTTTATCCATCTCACTGTAGCAAAAGGAATTTTCAACGAGTTATCCAAAGCCAATTTTTTATCGGCTCAAACCAATTACGACAAAGCCCGGAGAGATTGGGAGCGCGCCTTGGAATTGCATAAACAAGAACTTATCTCCAGTTCGGATCTGGAATCAGCCCGGAACAATTTTCTCGCAGCGGAAGCAACCCAGCTTTCAGCTAAACGGCAATATGAAAACGCCACCATTACCACGCCCATCTCCGGCATCGTCACTGCCCGGCCGGTGAACTTCGGCGCCATGATCAACCCGGGTCTTTTAAGGGACGGATTGCCAGTATCAGTGACCGCAGTGACAAACCTGTACCTTTTCGGTAGAAGTCGTAATTGCCAATCAAAAAGATTATCCACTAAAATCCGGTATCTACGGTAAGGTGACTTTCCAGTTGGGGACGAAACGGCCGGTCTTAGCCATCCCTCGGGAGGCAGTGATCGGCAGTGTCAAAAGGCCCCAAGTCTATATGGTGGAAAACGGTATTGCCAAACTCCGCGACATCGGGGTCGGTTCGGAGATCGACAGCAGGTTTTAAGTGATCCGGGGGTTAAAGAAGCAAGATCGGCTCGTGGTGAGCGGTCAAGATAACCTCCAGGATAACGCCACGGTGGAAGGAATCAAGAATCTTTGACGAACAATTTTAAAAATAGTGGCCCTGGTAATGCTGATCTTTCTCCACAGTCTGCGAAATTCGCTGATTGTGAACGTTGCCATTCCTACCTCGTTGGTGGCGACATACATCGGGATGTGGGCCTTTGGCTTCACTTTAAACATGATGCCCTTACTGGCGATGTCTTTAGTCATCGGAATTCTGGTCGATGATTCCATTGTGGTTTTGGAGAATATTCACCATCACCTGGAACAAGGGGAAGAACAGAAAGTTGCCGCTTTAAAGGGCCGTAATGAGATCGGGTTTACGGCCCTGTCCATTACTATGGTGGATGTGGCGGTTTTTCCCGCTGGCGATGGTTACCGGGTTGATCGGGGGTATCACCCGTCAGTTTTCGTTAGTGGTCGTTATCTCCACTTTAATGAGTTTGTTGGTATCGTTCGCAGTCACCCCCATGCTGGCGTCGCGTTTCTCTAAAATAGAACGTTTGTCAAAAAGTTCATTGATGGGGTGGTTTGGCATTTGGTTTGAAGAGAAATATTCGGCGCTGGTAGCGAAATATATCAAGGTGCTACGCTGGAGTTTGGAAAATCGGGGCAAAACGCTGTTCATCGCTGGATTGCTTTTTATAGCGGTGCTGTCTTTGGTCCCGTTCGGTTTTATCGGATCCGAATTCATGCCTTCACTCGATTCCTTTGGCGCTCATCGGCACACTGCTGGCATTGGGACTCAGCGGTAATTCGCTCTCGATCTTCTCGATTATGGGTATTATCATGCTAGTCGGATTAGTCAGTAAAAACGCGATTTTATTGGTGGACTATACGAACCGGGCCCGTCAAAACGGCGCCGGAATGAAAGAGGCATTGCTAGAGGCTGGGCAGGAACGGATTCGCCCGATCCTGATGACGACCCTGACCATGATCCTGGGCATGTTACCCCTGGCGCTGTCGAATACACCCGGTTCGGAGTTTAAGCACGGCTTGGGTTGGGCGCTGATCGGCGGGCTGACCAGTTCCATGGTGATGACCTTAATCGTCGTTCCGGTAGTATACACATTGGTTGAGCGTTTCCGTACCTTTTTGGGGGAAAAACAAGTGTTTAAGCATTAAAAATGAGATGTTTATATGGAAGGCAGAGAATGTTTAGATAGGGTAAAATAAAAGGGATGAAGTCTTGGTTCCTTCATCCCTGCCAGTGTAAGAGTTAAAATAATGGGTGCTTTTGTTATTTGAATTCGTTAGATATTCTTTTCCGGAGCTTTTTTGAAACTTAGAAAAATAACAACCAGTAACAAAAACCAAACCGCCGGGCTGACCATCGCAACCTGGCTGTTGACATTTTGGGCGATAACCCCCATCAATGCGGGGATAAGGGTAGCCCCCAAACCGCCGCAGCCGATTAATAAGGCGTAAACAGTTCCGGAATTTTCGGGATGATAAGCGCTGCCAAAAGTAATAATCAATGGCCATATACTTGAATATGCAAACCCCATGGCTGCTATCACCAGGAAAACCGCGGTTTCATTTTGAATGAAACCCGCTAATGCAGTGATTACCGTCGAACAGGAGGCGAGAAACAGGATAATGCTACGGGTTTTAAAACGCAGTGAAAGACGGCCGCAAATTAACCGCCCTATAGTCATGGCGCTCCAAAAGACGGCTACGGCTATACTGGATTTAGTCGCGGTAAATTGAAGATTCTGCTTGCAGAAAGTGGCTATCCAACCCCATCCGCCAACTTCGGAGCCGGTATATAAAATCATGCAGAGACAAATGAGTAAAAATGTCGGGTCACTGATGAGCCTGGTAAAATCGTTCCAGGAAATTTTGTCGGATGGTTTAAAAGGCGGCAATTTAGCATAGCAAAATGCGATGGTAATCAGTAAAAATGCCCCGGCTAAAATAAAATAACAAAGTTGCCAGGGGAAACCGTCATTTGCCAAAATTCCGGCGCCAATCGGACCCACAATAGCGCCCAAGCCGAAAAATACTTGCATCAGGTTGACGTAGAAAACGGACCTTTCGGGATTGATTTCGGCAATGAGGGAATTGATGGTTCCTTCGACGACTCCTCCAAAACCGCCAAGAAATATTATTGCGATGAAGGCCAACGGAAAATTGGGGGCCAGGGGGAAAAGAAACAAGGATATGGTGAATCCGATGAGCGATAGCGCCAATACCTTCTTTTTACCCCAAAGGTCTGCCAATACTCCTCCGATAATCAGAAAAATGGTAAATCCTAAAAAATTGGCGGTAAAAATCGTACCGGTCTGTGCCAGGGTCAGGGAAAAAGTTTTCGATATTTCGGTTAACAAGGGACTCATGATGGTTAAAACCATGGCAAAGAACACACTGATAATAAAGAGCAAATGGGTGATAAAGTTCCGATGTTTCAAGGCAAGCTCACTCCAATGGATGAAAATTAAACTCTATCATTATATCATGTTTAGTGAATTTTGGCATGAATGACAATATTTTATTCATCGTAATTTATTCGTTTTCGTGATAGCGTCTCATCACTCCCTACTCTCTCGGAATAGTCGGCAGCAATTTTGGATATTGCAATGATTCCTGCGGCTGGTTATACTTATCATAGATGAAATTTTGAGCAAACATCGATATGAATTGGGACCATTCGTTTATAACGGTTTGAAAGGATGACTTGGATGAAAGATATCAAGGTAGAGATATGCGTAGGGACTCATTGCACCATGATGGGAGCATTAAACATCATTGAGTCGGTTGAAGATTTACGGCGGGAGTACCAAAATATTTCATTGGAGATTATCAAGTGTATCAAGGATTGTTTAGGAGAAAAGGTGGCTCCGATTGTCTTTATCAACGGTCAGAAAATTCAAAACGCCACCAATGAAGAAGTCCTGGCCAGAATCATGGATGGTATGAACGCATGAGGGGAATATATACGTCGATTACCCAGATTCGCCGCCAAGTTTTTACCGAGGTGGCCCGTTTCGCTTTTGGAAACTTAGAGTATCAAAAAATTGAAGAGATCCCCTATAAGATTTTGCCGGGCGAAGTGCCCCAATACCGGGAAAGTATCTTTAAGGAACGGGCCATCGTCGGCGAACGGCTCAGACTGGCCATGGGTCTTCCCCTCCGTAAAGTTGACGAACATTCAGCATTGGCGGTGGGCGTTACGGATGTGGCGGTGCCTTATCGAGTGCTGGAAGCTCCTCTGGTCAATGTGATTCCTTTTGCGTGCGAAGCTTGTCCCACCACGGCTTTTTGGGTTACCGACAATTGCCGGAAGTGTTTAGCCCATCCCTGTGTGCATGTTTGTCCGGTAAAAGCAATTACCATCGGAGAAGACAGGGCTCAAATTGATAGCGAGAAGTGTATTCGCTGCGGCAAATGCCGCGAAGCCTGTCCCTATAGCGCCATTGTAAAATATGATCGGCCATGCGCAGCGGCTTGTGGCGTTGATGCCATTGAAAGCGATTATCTGGGGCGGGCTAAAATTAACCAAGATAAGTGTGTGGCTTGCGGGATGTGCATTGTAAGTTGTCCGTTCGGCGCAATTGCCGATAAATCGGAAATTTTCCAACTCATTTTAGCCTTGAAAAAAAATCAAAAAATTTATGTAGCCATTGCTCCTTCGTTTGTCGGCCAATTCGGTCCTTTGGCCACGCCGGAAATTATATTTCAGGGAATCAGAAGCCTGGGTTTTACCGATGTAGTGGAAGTAGGGCTGGGAGCCGATGTGGCTTCGATTCATGAGGCTAAAGTTTTCCATGAAAATGTCCCGGCAAGGCAACCTTATTTGGGAACTTCCTGCTGTCCGTCTTGGGCGATGATGGTTGAAAAGAGGTTTCCGGAACTTTTTCCTTATATATCTTCTTCCCATACTCCAATGGTGGCCACGGCCAAATACATCAAAGAACGGGACCCCCAAGCCAAAGTGGTGTTTGTCGGCCCGTGCATTTCGAAAAAAATTGAAGCACTGGAAGCAGAGGTAAAGGACTATATTGATTTTGTAATTACCTTTGAAGAGCTAATGGGGATTATGGTGGCGGCCGGAGTAAACTTGGCGGAGCTTGAACAAAAAGAAACGATTGAAGACGCTTCGAGTTGCGGGCGAAGTTATGCTTATTCAAGCGGCGTGACTCATGCCATTTTACAAAATATTCATCAATTTTATCCGGAGCAAGAAATACAGGTTGATAAAGCCGATAGTTTAAAAAACTGTATCAAAATGATGAATTTAGCCAAAGCTGGTCAAAGAAACGGTTATTTGCTGGAAGGTATGGCATGTCCGGGCGGTTGCGTGGGGGGGCCGGGGACGTTACTTCCTACCATCAAAGCGGAAAGCAAGGTCAAGGCCTTTTCCGACCAGTCTCCCTATAAAACGGCGCTTGATAATCCCAAGGCAAATTCCTGAACGTTTACTGGTAGAAAGTAAAATGATGCCTGTGGATAAATGATGGCCGTCTTTAACTTCAATTGATATTGAGGCAAGAAGATGTTTGAAGGGGATAAGTCAAGGTACTAAAGGATTATTCTCAAAAATTCTATTGTCCGCTTCTTGGAAAAAAAATAAAGAAAGTATATTATATGTCCACAAGTTATCAATATGTCAACAAAAATTATCAACATTGTGGATAACTTAAGGGGTAAATTACAGAGGTTGTGTAAAAGTTGAAATCGAAAAGATATGAACGATTTGATAAAAGTATTGAAAATTAAGAAGGTGGAGACATTGGGGAAGCGAATTTTTTTACTTGTCGCGCTAAGCGTTTTATGGTTGTTGATTGGGGTTCCGGCATGGGCTGCCAGTGAAAGTGATTTTTGGTACGCCTGCAGCCAGGGAAATTACGGTAATGCCGGAATGATTGCCGGGGAATTGAGTGTCAACGATCCGGCGTATTGGGCATTCGGGGCAATTTGTTATCAAAACGCTTCGGATTATGAACAATTTCGAATTTATGATCATAAATTTCGAAAATCGAACGGTTTTGATAGCGTAAGAACTTTTTTTGCCGGAGAACCAACTACGGCCCCTGATGACCCGCAGCGGTTGCTGTTTCAGGGTCTGACGGCAATGCTTTATCCGGAGGCTCAATTGGGAGATCCCGGTCCATTCCTGCAGAAAGCGGCGGCCCAATTAGGGGACAACCCTTATCTAAACAACTATTTGGCTTTGAGTGAAATGAACAAGCATAATGATTCGCTCACCATCCAAAAGTACTTACAAAAAGCCATTGCTTCAAAAAGAGACTATCCGGAATCCTACCTGAATCTGGCTGAGGTTTTAGCGCAAAATAAAGAGACCGATAAAGCCGTTGGGGTGCTTCTGGATTGTTTTGCCAACTGCCCTAAGGTTCCGGCTAAGGCTTATCTGAATTTGATCAATTTGACCAGCACCGTTGTTGTAAATACCATTAAACCTTATGGACGGCAGATGACGGTTTCAGTCCCTGCTATGAAAGAAATATACCGGGTAAAGGTTAAAACCTCCCTGAGTAAAACCCCTGCGCATTTAAACACTTTAGCCGAAACTCTTGCTATGAAAGGGAATACCTCATTAGCCCATTATTTTCTGACGGATACCATCGCAGCTGATAAGGGTGTTCAAACTTATGTACTGATGCAAATCGCCAATTATGAAGGTAATTTTGAACAAGCCGTTCGGCTCAGCGAGGCTTTGCTCAATCAGAGCGGCCTTGATTATCAAAGATTTTACGAAACCGGTAATGTGTTGTTTTATGGAAAAGAGTTTCCATCGGCAATAACCTTTTATGAGGAAGCTCTAAAAAAGATGAACCCCGGCGATGATGAATTCTTGATCAAGATTTACACCAACTTGGGGATTTGTTTGTATTTATCCCAAGAATATCAAAGCGCTTTGGGCTATTTTGAAAAGATCTTGGTCATGGACCCTCATGATGTGAATTCCTTGATTTATTCGGGATTATCATTCAGAGATATGGGGGACAGGGATAAAGCGTTGGAAAGCCTGACAAAAGGGCTGGAATATATCCCGGATGCCGATTGGCGGCAGGAGATTACCGATATAATCAATCAGTTGAAGCCAAAAGATGAAATGCCTCAGGAATGACAGTTGTGTTTGGTTGCCTATTCAGCGGGGAATGCGACTTAGAGCGGTAAACTAAAATACCGGGATTTGATCATCCCGGTATTTTTTGTTGATGGATATTAAAATCGATCGCAGTCTTTTTCCAGGGGAATCACATCCTCGGGAGCGACTACCTTGGTTTTTCTATCGGTTTTATTTACTTTATCCGCTAAAAGTCCATTTTGATGAGATTTCGCCAGATGGGTTTGGGTTCGATGATTTATGCCGGTGGTTGGGGCCTGAGGATTGAGATGGGTCAAATGGTGGATGGGGCGCCCGGTGTTTTCAAATTGCGACTTTATTGAGGCTGCCGTGCCATTGACCAACTCCGAAAGTTCCGATACGATTTTCCTCATGCTGGGGAACCGCTTCCAAAAACTGATCCATCCGCCACGACGATTTTGGAGAATGATTCCGGCGGGGCTTAGCGCTTTAAAAGTTTTTAAAGTAAGTCATTGATAGCTTTTAAGCCGGTATGACTTAAAAGCTTTTCCAACTCTTCAGGCAAAGGCACTGTGAATTGAAGCCTGGTATGAAAACGTGGATGGATGAAGCTTAGACGGACTGCGTGTAATGCCGGCCGGAGATTTTCAGAACCGTTCTTATCATAAACAGCATCTCCATATAAAGGGATCCCCAAATAAGCAAAATGGGCCCGGATTTGGTGGGACCTCCCGGTAAGCAATTTGACTGCCATCAATGAAGCGCCCGGAGTTTGTCGAAGGACCCGGTAACGGGTGAAGGCTGGTTTTCCGTCACTGGCGGCTTCCCAACGGAAACCTTCCCCGGCTAGCTTTAAAGGGGTACTGATTTTAGCGCTCTTTTGTGGAGGCGCCCCCTGGCAGATAGCCAGATATAGACGGTGAAAATGACCGGCATCGACCTGGAGGGATAATTGTTGATGAGCCCAGGGGTTTTTGGCAATCACGATGACGCCGGAGGTGAAGCGATCGAGACGGTGGACCGGATGAAACGAGGCTGATTGATGGGTGTTTAGCCAGTGATGAACGAGGGCGTTTGCCATGGTCCCGTTTTTATGGACTCCTACCGGATGGACTACCATGCCGGCCGCTTTATTAATGATAACTACATCGTCATCTTCGTAGATGATTGCAAGGGGAAGCGCTTCGGGGACAATATCCTGCTCAAGCGGAATAAGCTTAATCGCTAACTTTTCACCACCCTGTAGACGGTGAGTTACCCAGACGGGTTGGGAGTTCAGCTCAATTGCAAGGGATTTCTTCAAAACCCGGATATACCCTCGGGAAAGATGAAGTTCGTTGCGGAGAAAAGACTCCAAAGTCCGGCCGGCCCAGACGGGGGGGATAATATATTCTAATTCATTGGCTTTTTTGGTCATTGTTTTTCCACTTCGTTTTGATTAATGAAGTAAATTATATAACAGTTTACCGGCAACAGCCAGAGACATGATGATAAAAATAGGCTTAACCAGTTTGATGCCTTTATGCAAAGCCATTCTGCCGCCGAGCGCGGCGCCACAAATCATGGCAAGCAGGAAAGGGAAGCCAATTCTGTAACTTACCTGGCCTTGAAGGACAAAGGTTGCCAGAGCCGCAATATTACTGGCGAAATTGAGAACCCGGGCGTTCCCGCTTGCGTGGATGAAATCCATTCCATAAATGGCAATAAAGCCAAACATTAGAAAAGATCCTGTGCCCGGTCCAAAAAATCCGTCATAAAAACCAAGCCCCAAAGCGAGTGAAATTCCTGCGAGCGTTCTCCCGGTTGTTATTGGATAGGAATTTGCGTTGTGGCCGATTTGCTTGGAAAAAAGGCTGTAGATTCCTACCCCGAGGATTAAAATTAAAACCATCCCATTCAACACACGCTGGTCAATTTCTAATACGGCATGGGCTCCCCAAAAAGCGCCGATTAAAGTAAAGGGGATCAAGTATTTTAATAATCCAAAGTCAACTTTGGCAGAGTGAGCGTATAGGAAAGAACTGGTTAAAGAAGCTGCGGTTGAGGCCAATTTATTCGTTCCCAGGGCTAGGTGAGGTGGTACCCCGGCAATTAAAAGCGCCGGTAAACTAATAATACCGCCGCCACCGGCAATGGAGTCGACAAAAGCAGCGCTAAAACCGGCGATCATTAAAAATAAAGTCTGGTATATCAAATCTGCACCTTCTATTGTTTTCGAATGTACAGTATATTCGAAGCGAACTATGATTTTCCTGCCGGTGAAAATGAATCGGAATGTCGGCGTAAATTGATTCGAGTGTGTTGATATTTGCCGGGAATTATTTTAATATGGATTTGGACAACAACTATTGAAAAAGAAGGAGACCGTATGTTATATCCTCTTAAATTTAATCCGGTTTTTAAAGATTATATCTGGGGCGGGCGTAACCTGGAGAAATTCGGGAAACGCCTTCCTGACGGGAAGGTCGCTGAGAGCTGGGAAATTTCCTGTCATCCCAATGGTGAAAGTGTGGTTTGCAATGGGGAATTTGCAGGAGTAAGTTTACCGGATTTGGTGAAAAAATACGGCCGGGAACTTATTGGAACCGCCCTGCCGGATAAGGATGCGGCCAAATTCCCGTTATTAGTTAAATTGATTGATGCCAACGATAAACTATCAGTCCAGGTCCATCCCGATGATGACTACGCATTGAGCCATGAAAACGGTGAACTTGGGAAGAATGAGATGTGGCACATTCTCTCGGCCAAACCGGGCGCGAAATTAATTTATGGGGTGCGTTCCGGAACCACTCAGGAGTCTTTTGCACAGGCTGTCAAGGAAAACCGGATTGAGGATTGCCTGAATTCAGTTGAAGTAGCGCCGGGTGATACCTTTAACATCCCGGCCGGCCTCGTTCATGCCATTGGCGAAGGGATCGTTCTGGCTGAAATTCAGCAAAACTCCGATACAACCTACCGGGTTTTCGATTATAACCGGGTTGATAAGAACGGTCGGCCCAGACCGCTGCATATTGAAAAGGCCCAGGAAGTCATAAATTTTAAGGGTAGGAATCGCGCGGAAAAGGCAGCGGGACTCACAGTGAAAATCGATGCTCATTCTCTCAAGAAATATTTAATCGCCAATCCGTATTTTGCGGTTGAATTATTGGAGATTAAGGGTTCGGTACTGGAAAATGCCGATGGCGGTAAGTTTCATATTTATCTGGTGACGGAAGGCGAAGGAATTATCAAATACGAGGGCGGCGCGATTCCGGTAGTCCGTGGCGAATCATTGTTTATTCCGGCTTCCATGGGTTTCTATAGCTTGGAAGGGACTTTTAAAGCTTTAAAAACCTACGTGCCCGACTTGGAGCTTGATATTTTGGTTCCTTTGAAAAAGGCCGGTTATAAAGAAGAGGAAATCCTCTCAAAAATATAATCATCGTGTAACTGAGAGGAATTCGAGATTCCTCTCAGTTTGTAAGTATTTGATTTCAATCCAATTTCATCCGAATCAACTGCTATAACCGGTATTGTTGAATTTAAATTGGGACTGTTGTTGGTTATATTGATTGTATTGACCGGAGCCCTGCGTACTAAGACCGGCTTGGAAACCAGCCTTAACATCAGCGATGGTTTGTTCGGCTAAAGACCTTTCGGCAGCCTCAATCATCCTGCGCACCATATTTCCTCCGATAGCTCCGGTATCCCGGGTCATCATATAACCCCAGTAACCTCCCTGGACTTTTGAGGTATCCACATTCAATTCATTGGCAATCTCATATTTGAATTTGTCCAGAGCGGCGGAAGCTTGTTTAACAAGAATATTATTACTGCGTTGACCACTACCCATTTAATTCTCACCTCCTCGATATTTAGGATTTCCAACGAAACACAAGCTATGTTGAATTTATTTTGGAAGTTTCGGAAAAAACCTGTTAAGAAGGATTTTGTTTTGGGTTTTGATTTTTATTTTGATTCTGGGTTACTTTCGCTTGAAATTCTTCCCGGATGGCTGCTAAACTCTTTTGGTAAATATAATTTTGGGCGGCATCGGCCATAACCTGGAAAAGCTCTCCGGAAAATTTAGAGATTTCATAGGGACTCAAGCGCCAAATTGAATGGAGCGCCGGGGGCGTAAAATGCCATTTTGGATCGGTGTTTTTTAGTTGATGATGGGGAAAATGGCGAATCATAATTTCACCTCTTTATATTGAATGCGTATTTTCAGTTTATCCCGGAAGCTGTTATTTTAGTAGTGATTTGTCGGGGTGAGCGATTTTAACGCTTTAAAAAATGTTTTCAGATGGATCATTTTAGAAACCTTGAAAATCAATGCAAAAAGAAATTAAAACTTCCAACCTTGGCTAATTGCCGGATATTTTGGCAAAGATGTATTTGGATTTGATGGATTACTTAAATAACTGACTCTCATAGCAAAAGATTGACTTTTGGAAAATTACCTTATATAATAAGCGGAGGTGATTTTGGTGAAGGTAAATATTGGTCCTGTCCGTGAACTTCCGGGTGGTATAATCGATTTTCGGGGCGAGCAAGAAATCCCTGATTTTAAACTGGCCCTTACTTTCACAGAGCCTGTCAAAGTTGAAGGAACCGTTACCAATACCGGTAAAGGTTTCCTGATGAAAGCAAATCTACGTTTTCGCTATTTGGTCAATTGTGATCGGTGTTTGAAAGAGTTTCAAAGGGAACAACAAACTGAGGTCGTCGCCGAATTTTTACAGAGTCTTGCTGATGATGGGGAAGATGATCTCGCTTTTCATTTTAGTGGAGATATAATTGATTTAAATGATTGTATTTCTGAGCAAGTATTGTTTGCCTTACCGATGAACTTTATTTGCAAGCCGGATTGTCGGGGAATATGCCCGGTATGCGGTAACGATCGCAATATTGATCCATGTAATTGCGTGATTGAGCAATTTAATCCTCAATTTGAGAAATTACGTAATTTGTTATCCACAGAAGGAGGTGGACCTGATGGCAAATCCAAAAAATAGAACCTCTCGGACTCGTAAAAGACTAAGACGTGCTAATTATAAAACCACTGCGCCGACTACCAGCGCTTGCCCGCAATGTCATGAACCCAAGTTATCCCATGTTGTTTGTGGAAACTGCGGTTTCTATAACGGTCGGGAAGTTATCGCGAAGGCCGAGAATGCTTAAAAAAGCATTTGACGCGTATTCGCGCGTCGTTCATTTACAATGGTAAGGTCAACTTTGACCTTATTTTTTTCTTGAATACTTAAGACGTAATACTTATCGATGGCTCAATATTCCGGCAGGATTGAGTTTGTCCTGCCGGAGTAGAAGTTTTTGCTAAACCAAACAGTAAATTAGCAGTAAATTACTTCAAACCTATTCGGGGTTGTCCAAAAAAAGGAAATCCGCGCCCGAGAGCGCGGGTGAAATTGTTTTTTAGACAGCCTCACAATATATATTGAATCGATTTTCGGTAAGGAGCGTTGGTAACCTTGAAAATTGCTCTTGATGCCATGGGTGGGGATTTTGCTCCACGGGAAATCGTATTGGGAGCTATCCAGGCCTGTCGTGAGTTCGGCGCGGAAGTTGTTTTAGTGGGTATTGAAAACGAGATCCGGCCGATTTTAGACCAGCAACAAATTGCCGGACTAAAATTAGAAATTTATCCTGCTTCCGAAATCATAGCGATGGACGAGCATCCAGCCAATGCCGTGAAACGTAAGAAAGATTCCTCGCTGGTTGTTGCCAACCGTTTGGTCAAAGAGGGTAAAGCAGATGCCGTGATTTCGATGGGTAATACCGGAGCCGCCATGGCTGCTTCTTTATTCACACTGGGAAGGATCAATGGAATTAAAAGACCGGCCATCGCATCGGTTATGCCTACCAAGACCGGTATCAGCATTATTTTGGATGCCGGAGCCAATGCGGACTGCGAACCTGAAAATCTATTGGAATTCGCTTACATGGGTTCGGCCTATGTTGAGCACATTTTAGGAATTTCCAATCCAAAAGTGGGTTTGTTAAGTATTGGCGAAGAAGAGACCAAGGGGAATAAGTTAACCGTAGAAGCTCACCAGCTTTTAAAAAACAGCCATTTGAATTTTATTGGAAACATCGAGGGACGCGATGTTCATCGCGGAGTGTGCGATGTTATTGTCTGTGATGGTTTTGTTGGTAATGTCGTATTAAAGTTATCCGAAGGTTTGGCTTCGGTTTTGTTGGGATGGATCAAGGAAGCTATCGGCGCCAATGTCTTTTCCATGATGGGTGGTCTTTTGCTGAAAGCTTCGCTCAAAAAAATACTGGCTCCGATGGACCCTGCCGAATATGGCGGGATGCCCTTATTGGGACTTAATGGGATTAGCATGATTGGTCATGGAAGTTCAAAGGCCAAAGCAGTAAAAAATGCCATTAAAGCCGCAACCAAAGCGGTGAATCAAGATATTGTGGGAGCTATCGGTCAAACCATTGAAAAAGCCGGTATGAATTCAACCAATCATTAACTTTTAGTCCATGAAATAGACTTCGGTCTCTGCATTGATTTTCTTTTTGTTAACGGTATTATTCTTATTTAATTGAATGAATTAGGGGAGACTCATGAGCAAAACCGCTTTTATTTTTCCGGGACAAGGCGCTCAATATGTGGGGATGGGGAAAGATGTTTATGAAAACCATCCTTTAGCCAAGGAAGTATTCGAAGAGGCCGACCGGATTCTTGGCCGCAATATTTCCAATTTCTGTTTTGAGGGACCGGAAGACCAGCTTAAAGATACCCGTAATGCCCAACCCGCCATTGTAACCACAAGCATAGCGCTATATAAAGTTCTGGCGGAGGAAGGAATTGAGCCTGATTTTACAGCTGGTCATAGCTTGGGCGAATATAGCGCCTTAATTGCGTCCAAGGCGGTATCCTTGGAAGACGGATTGCGTTTGGTGAATTCCCGTTCCCGTTTAATGGCGGATGCCGATCCGGATCACCAAGGAATGATGGCGGCAATTTTAGGGGTTGACCGGAATACATTATCGATGCTTCTTCAAGAAGCATCGGAAATCGGTTTGGTAGAAGCCGCTAATTTTAACTGCCCGGGGCAGATCGTCGCCTCCGGTGATAAAAAAGGGATTGCCAAACTTCAAGAGTTAGTTGTGGCCAAAGGTGGAAAAGCAATACCATTGGCGGTTAGCGGAGCTTTTCATTCCAGTTTTATGAAAAAAGCCGCCGAGGCATTTCGTCCGGAACTTGAAAAAACCGTTTGGTTAGACCCCAAACCGCCGGTGATTGCAAATGTATACGCCAAACCGGTACCCAAGGAACAACTGGCAGACAGTTTGTACCGTCAAATTTTTTCATCGGTACTGTGGGAAGATACCCTTAATTACCTGCGGGCGCAGGGTGTAGAAGTCTTTGTTGAGGTTGGCCCGGGAAAAGTGTTGTCGGGGCTTGTTAAAAAGACATTAAAGGACGCCACATTCGTAAATTGTGAGGATATGGCTTCTGTCAAAAAAGCTCTTGCAATTTTAAAGGAGGTCTAGTAATATGAAATTAGTTCATGAGGTCGCTATTGTAACAGGTGCAGCTAGAGGTATTGGCAGAGCGATTGCTTTGGCTTTGAGCGCTGAAGGAGCTTCGGTTCTTCTTTCCGATGTCAGTGAAGCGGTTCATGAAACCGCGGCAGAAATCCGCGGATTAGGTCGGCAGGCAGGTTCCATCGTTGGGAATGTCACCAAAGAGGCCGACTGTGAGGCGATGGTCAACGAGGCCATCAAGGAGTTTGGAAAACTCGATATCCTGGTCAATAATGCCGGGATCACGAAAGATAATTTATTATTGCGCATGAGTGAAGCCGATTGGGATGCTGTTTTGACGATTAATTTAAAAGGAACTTTTTTATGCACCAAAGCAGCAATCAAACCCATGATGAAGCAGCGTTCCGGCAAAATCATCAATATCGCTTCGGTTATTGGGCAAATGGGTAATGCCGGTCAAGCCAATTATGCGGCTTCCAAGGGCGGAGTCATCGCTTTTACGAAAACCATGGCCAAGGAGCTCGGCTCGCGCAACATCCGCGTCAACGCCATTGCGCCCGGTTTTATTGAATCGAAAATGACCGAAGTTTTAACCGATGATGCCAAAGAAAAGTTGACCAAAGCAATTCCCCTGGGTTTTCTCGGGAAACCCGAATATGTGGCAAATGCGGTTGTGTTTCTTGCATCTCCTGATTCTTGTTATACCACCGGCCATGTTTTAAATGTCGATGGTGGGATGGTAATGTAAGTTAAACTAAAAGGTTATCAGGAAATATCATATTGGCCAACCTTGCTTGGAAGGAGGTGAAATGGTTGGATATCTTCAGTAAAGTTAAGGACATAGTTGTTGAGCAATTAGGTGTTGATGAAGAAGAAGTTACAGAACAAGCTTCTTTTGTAGATGACTTAGGCGCTGACTCACTGGATATCGTTGAACTCGTAATGGCTTTAGAAGAGGAGTTCGACCTGGAAATTCCGGATGAGGATGCTGAAAAAATCGCTACCGTCGGTGATGCAGTAAATTACATTAAAGAGAATGGTCAATAAGTTTTGTTTTAAAGAGAGTCCCGTAAACCTACGGGGCTCTTTTAAAAAATATGATGAGTTCCGCATAAAGGGTGAAATTATGAAACATCGAGTCGTCATAACCGGTATGGGTGTACTATCCCCTGTAGGAATAGGTGTCTCAAAATTTTGGGAATCACTTGCCAATGGGATTAGCGGTGTGGATTATGTAACTGCCTTTGATACCGGTAATTTTGAGGTAAAGATCGGCGCAGAAGTGAAAGGTTTTGATCCCAGTGAATACCTCGACCGAAAAGAAGTTCGGCGAATGGATCGGGTTTCACAGTTTGCCGTGGCGGCTTCCAAAATGGCCGTGACGGATGCCAAATTAACCATTGATGCTGAGAATGCCGAAGATATCGGTGTTGTAATCGGTTCCGGAATTGGCGGCATGAAGACCTTTGAGGAACAAACCAAAACATTTTTGGAAAAAGGACCGGGACGGGTAAGCCCCTTTTTTATCCCGATGATGATACCGGATATGAATTCCGGATTAGTCTCCATTGCCACCGGAGCGAAAGGACCCAATCATACGGTGGTGACGGCCTGTGCTTCGGCGACCCATTCGATTGGAGATTCTTTACGAATCATTCAAAATGGAGATGCTAAAGCGATGATTACCGGAGGGACCGAAGCGGCAATTACCGGACTTTCATATGCCGGTTTTACTTCTTCCGGCGCTTTGTCCAAAAAAAATGAAGACCCCAAAACCGCTTCCCGGCCCTTCGATCTTCACCGGGACGGTTTTGTAATGGGCGAAGGGGCCGGCGTGTTGATATTGGAAGAATTAGAGTGGGCTTTAAAACGCAATGCTTCAATTTATGCCGAAGTAGTTGGCTTTGGGGAGACCGGCGATGCTCATCATATGACAGCTCCGGATCCGGAGGGGGATGGAGCGGCGCGGGCTATGGCCCGGGCTTTAAAAGATGCGGGTATTGGTCCCGAGCAAATCTCTTACATTAATGCCCATGGCACATCGACCTCAGCGAATGATAAAGTTGAGACCCTGGCGATTCACAAAATATTCGGCGAGTTTGCCAAAAATGTGGCCATCAGTTCGACCAAATCAATGACCGGCCATCTGCTGGGAGCAGCCGGCGGAATTGAAGCCGTTGCCTCGGTTTTGGCGATCCAAAACAGTTTAATACCTCCGACCATTAATTATCAGACGCCCGATCCAGAGTGCGATTTGGACTATGTTCCCAATCACGCAAGAAAAGCCGAGTTGGAATATGTGATGTCCAATTCATTGGGATTCGGCGGACATAATGCTTGCCTTATATTTAGGAAATACCATGGTTAAGAAACAACGGGAGTTTGTCAAAGTCAATACCAAACTGAAAGAAATATTAGGGCCGTCGATGAAGGAGTTGACGGCTCAGTTTCATTTTGATGCCAAACATGAGAAATTGTTTGTTGAAGCCTTTACCCATTCTTCCTACGCCAATGAACACCGTCTTCCCAGCAACGAACGGTTGGAATTTTTAGGAGACAGTGTTTTAGGACTGATAGTCTGTGAATATTTGTATAGCCATTACCGTTCCTATGATGAAGGGCAATTGGCGAAAGTAAAAGCGATTTTGGTGAGCGCTTCTTTTCTTGCCGGATTCACCCGGCAAATGGGGCTTGACAAATATATATTACTGGGAGCGGGTGAAATCCGTACAGGCGGATATAACAAACCCAATATCCTTGCGGATCTTTTTGAAGCTTTTATTGGCGCTTATTATCTCAGTTTTGGCATAAAAGCAACCGAGGAGCTGCTTACCCCGTTCATCGAAAAATCTCTGCCGGAAATATTTGCCGATTCCGAAAAAATCGATGCTAAAACCTATTTGCAGGAACTGGTGCAATCTCAAGGTTTAAAACCTGAATACCAACTTGTGGCTGAAGAAGGCCCTCCCCATAATAAGACTTTTACCGTGGAAGTATTTGTCAATGGTCAATTCTGCGGCAGAGGTACAGGCAAGAGTTTAAAGGAAGCTCAAAACCGAGCCGCATCGGCTGCTACTCTCCAAATTAAACAATGATTTTGGCATGGGTAAGGATTTTTTTTGCCGATTATTGAATATGATAGGGATGAAAGCGACATTTTTCGGTGGGGGGCTTTTCGAATGGATGTATTAAAAGTTTCAGCAAATTCCAGTCCAAAATCGGTTGCCGGAGCTTTGGCCGCAGTTTTACGGGAGAAAGGCAGCGCAGAAATTCAGGCGGTGGGAGCCGGTGCAGTCAATCAGGCCGTTAAGGCAATCGCTATTACCAGAGGATATGTGGCTCCAAACGGCATCAATTTGGTATGCACTCCCGGATTTTCTGAAATCAATATTGAAGGCCAAGTCAGAACCGCGATAAAGTTCATTGTAGAACCACGATAAAGTTGAATGACAAACCGCCCAAAGCGGTTTTTTTATTTGCCGGAAATGGCAGTTTTCATTGAAAAGTAATGTTGCATGAAATAGACAACCCCGCCATATACTTGATAAAAAGAGTTGGCGTACGCGCGCTGGATGGGGGTAATGGAATGAATCAGGAGAAGGATTTGCTTTTCATTGAAAGGATTCGTTCGCATCATGACCCTGCTGCCAAGGATGAATTAGTCCGCAAATATTTGCCGATGGTCCGGCACATTGTGAAAAACCAGAGTATTTATAACATTGACTATGAAGATTATATTCAGGAAGGCGCCATCGGTCTCCTCAAAGCAATCGAAGAATATGATGCTGAAAATTATCACATTAAATTCAGTACTTTTGCCTACATCTGCATATTACGGCGAATTTATAATGTTGTGAAACGATCGTTTACCAAGAAAGCTATATTTACCGGCCGGTCGATATCGCTGAATGCGGGTTTTAGTGAAGACGATCCCCGGACGGTGTTGGATCTGGTTGCCGACAACAGCTATGAACCCCTAGCAAGGATTGAGAATGAATGGATTGTCGGCAAGATTGATAGGGTATTAAGAGCATATCTTTCGCCCATCGAATATGAGGTTGTAAAACTAATCATCCAGGATTACAGTTATCAGGAAATCCAAAAAAGACTGGGATTTCCTCCGAAGGTGATTGATAATGCGCGGACGCGCGCAAAGATCAAATTGAAGAAATTGCTGATCGAGTATGGTTCTTTCTTAAATCCCGAGATCCCTTTGAAATCCCGGAAAAGGAACGACTTGTCGATGCGGCTTGAGGTTGGATAACCCAATAAAAACCTGCGTAACGGGAGTGTAGGTTTACAAAAATGATTTGAGGATTTACAGAGCGGGAGTGAAAACCTGCGCGACGGGAGTGTAGATTTACAAAAATGGTTTTGAGTATTTAATGTGCGGGTGTGAAAGCCGGCGTAA
>JAEZCE010000075.1 GCA_023429995.1 Bacillota bacterium
GGCTAATGCTTTATGGCCTATTTTGGACTCTTTCGAGTACTTTCAGGTTTATCCCCCAACATAGCTTCGGAGGATAATGGTTACTCTCCCCGAAACGGGGAGAGCAAGAGAGAGGTCTAACTCAAAAATTAAGCTGTCTAATCTTTATAATCAGTTTAATTTATTGATTTCGCTTAAAATAAAAATTTGAGATATATTCCGTCAACCGTAGCCAGACGGTAAACTGATTAGGGATGGACTGTGATGAAACCAAAGATTGATATTGCCGATTCCTTAGGAGAGCAAACATATCTTGCAAACGATGCTTGTCAAACCAGGATGGATGCGGATAAAACAACATTAGCCATAGCCGCGGAAGGTTATCATACGGTACTGGCAGCTCAACCGCAAGTAATACCGACAGTTGTCGAGGAAGATCAGGAACTCTACCGGATCGGCGACCATATCGGTGATCGTTACGAAGTGCTGGCAATCCATCGCGGCGCCTGGGGAGTTGTTTATGGGACCTACGACCACAAAACGGAGTTACCCCGTGCCTTAAAGACGATCCAAAAAAGATATCAGTTTGATAAGAAATTGTTGGAGCTCTTCAGGGAGGAAGCCGCTCTTTGGGTTAGTCTTGAGAAACATCCTTATATTGTAAGGGCTTATAGCGTAGAGAAATATGAAGATCTACCTTTTGTACTGACCGAATACATTAGCAACCCCCAGGGCAATGACTTGCGAAGCTGGTTGGGGAGTTCCAAGTTAACCCTGGCGATCGGGGTGGAGATGGCGCTGAAGATTGCCCAGGGGATGCAATACGCCCACAGTAAAGTGACAGGACTCGTCCACCGGGATTTAAAGCCGGCCAACATCCTAGTGGACCAGTATGCCCAACCCTATATCACCGATTTCGGCCTGGTTCATGCCGCCGGTTCCGATGCGGGAACTCCGGCCTATATGGCTCCGGAACAGTGGCGAAAGGAAGCTGTAACTATCCAAAGCGATATTTACGCTTTCGGATGTATCCTCTACGAAATACTGACCGGACACCGGATGTATCCGGCTGCCGCCGTGGACGAATGGCGGTACATGCATATGATGCAGATTCCGGTTTCACCAAACCAATTAAAACCAGAAATTCCAGTCAGATTGGAAGAGCTTGTCTTGAAGTGTTTGGAAAAAGACCCGGACCGTCGTCCGCGCGATTGGGATGAGATTGTTGAAGTTTTGGCGGACTGGTGTTATCAGCTCACCGGAGAGCCACCGGTTTTGGACTTTAGCGCGTATAAACTGGACGCTAAGGAATTGCTATCGGCAAGTGGTTCCCTTATTACCCTCAGTAAATATTCGGAAGCGTTAGCTGTTTGCGAGCGGATATTTGAGATTGATCCGCAGTGGATAAACGCCTGGAATATGAAGGGCCTCATCCTATGTAACCTGAACCGTAGTCAGGAGGCGCTGGATTGGCTTGATTCTTGTCCCGATCAAGAAGATTATTTACTACTTATCGTCAAGGGAAGGAATTTAAGCCAATTAGAGAGATATGAAGAGGCTCTGGCCCTTCATGATTTCATATTGGAAACACGGCCTAACAATACAATAGCTTTGGAAGATAAAGGGTTTGCCTTAAAAAGATTAAAACGTTATCGGGAAGCATTGGACTGCTATGACAAAATTTTAGCAATTGAACCCGATAATACGCAGATCTGGTGGAACAAAACAATAATTCTGGAAGAAATCCAAGAATATGAAGAGGCTTTGATCTGGTGCCGGAAATACGAAGAGGCAAAACCCAGAGATTACGATGGCTGGTTTAAGCTGGGATTTATCCTAACCCATCTGAATCGTTTTAATGAAGGTTTGGATTGGTACAACCGTTATTTAGAAGTCAATCCGGATGATCCGGTGGCATGGTTCAATAAAGGGATTAGCCTCAATATTCTGAAGCGGTTTGGTGAAGCGGTTGAATGTTTTGATAAAGCAATCGTCTTGAAGCCTGATAAATGCAAAGCCTGGGTTGAAAAAGCGAATAGTCTGGATGAATTGGAACGTTGCCAGGAAGCTGTGGATTGTCTGGACCGGGCCTTGGAATTAAACCCGGAGAATGAAGAAATCTGGTACAAAAGAGGCCTGGTCTTGTTTCGCCTGGGAAAATACAAGGAAGTTATCTCCGATTGTAACCGGGCCTTGGATATTAACCAGCATGTGGGTGCCTGGGTGTGCAAGTTGAGAGCTTTGGAGAAGTTGGACGACTTGGAGCAGGTTTTACCTCATTACGATCGGGCCTTGGAATTCTGTCCGGATGGTTGGGAACTGTGGGCGGAAAAAGGAAGAGTTCTCAACAGGCTGAAACGTTATCAAGAGGCGCTGCCATGTTTTAACCGTGCACTGGAGATATCTCCTGAAGAGTATTTTTCCTGGGTACGAAAGGGAGAATCATTCTTTCACTTAAAACAGCGCGAAGAAGCTTTATTTTGTTTTAGCAAGGCGCTAGAACTTAATCCTCAGGATAAGGAGGAGAGAGTGATATTATTCTACTACAAGGGACAGATTTTGGATAAATTCGGTCGCTATGACGAGGCGGTGGAAGCTTTTGAACAGGCGGGAAAATCCGATCCGGAACGGGCTCCGTGTTTTAGTGGTAAAGCCCGTTCCTTATATCATCTGGGTAGATATGAAGAGGCGGTGGCCTGTTGTGATCGGGCTTTAGCCATCGAACCCGAAGAGACATGGGGCTTGGAATATAAAGGGAAATGCTTGATTATGCTGGGCCATACCGTGGAAGGCACTGCTTGCCTGAAAAAGTTGCTGGAGCTTGACCCGGAATTGGATATCTGGGATGACTTTTCCGAGAAGATAGACGTATAACAAAGACACAGAAGATTCAACCGGGAAAATGTAAAAATTGAGGAGGAATATCTTTATGGAATTACAGGCCTTCATTGAAAAACATCAACCGGGGAAGAACTTACAAAAAGCTACTCAATCTAAGTTAGATCAATATTCTACCCGGCTTCCCGCGAGCATCCTGGAATTATGGCGGGGTTACGGCTTTGGTTCTTATTCGGGCGGATTAATCCGGCTGATTGACCCGGAGATTTATAATGATACTCTTTATACCTGGCTCGGGAAAAAGAATGATAAGCGTATCCCCCTTGCGCTTTCGGCTTTCGGCGAGCTTTTTTATTACCGTGATTTAGGAAGTGGCGCGGAGGATGTCAGCGTCCTTAAGGTCCATTATAAATCGATTCATGTTTGTTCCTGGAGGGAGTCTCATGGATTTCTTTAATGATTATTTATGTGATGATGAAATTATTGAAGAAGTTCTACGGCAAGAACTTTTTCGAGAAGCTCTTGAAAAGCACGGGTCCTTGAAAAACGACGAGATCTATTCGTTTGTTCCGGCGCTGGCAATGGGCGGGGCCGCCCAAGTCGAATTTATCAAAAAGGCAAATGCCCTGGTTCATTTGGATCTATTGTTTCAGATGTAAATCCGCGTTGAGTTGCTCCAACTACAACAGGAAGTTCCATTTTGCACTGCAGAGAAGGTTCCTTGAGAGCAAAGGCGGATCTCATCGTTCCTACGGTGAGAAAGGAGATTGTGATATGGATGTAATTGAACAGTTCTTACAATGGGCCGAAGCCCAAGGGTGGCAGGTTGAGCGAAGAAGACCATCGGGAATTGAACTACCCAAGGATATCCGTGAACGGTATCCCAAAATCCCCCTGGGATTTCTGGAGTTCTTGAAACGGGTCAAATCTTGTGTCACTCCGGATCAGAAATCATGGTTCTTATGTCTGGACGATTATCTAGGAACTGCGGATTCAGCTTTCAAATGGAATGAGATGGAGCAAATGAGTTTGGTTGAGGGCGATGACGACTATAATGAATCCATTATTGCATTCTGGAATCGGCATTTGCCCATCGCCTTATCGGTAAGGGATGATTATACTTACTATGCTTTAAAGGCCAAGGATGACTTCGGTACGGTTGTATCAAGCTTTGAACCGTATTTCGAGGAGCCGGATCCGGTTGCCCCCTCATTGGATCAGTTTTTAGAAGCGATTATCAGCAGGAAGATTGAGTTTTAATCTCTGGCAAGAGGTGAGACTATATGATGAAAAGGAATCCCTGGGAAGAATTATACCTAAACCAAAATATGAGTGACCTTCATGCGAAGTTATCCTACTTCAACGGAGAGAGTTACCGGTTGGGGGAGGCGGACTTCGATCATGAAATCATGGGGTGGTTGCGTCAATATTACTCCGGAGCCAGAGTTTATATTGATGCATTGGTGGAAAAGCTGGTTCGGGAAAATTACCGGTTCGCCTTTCCTGATGGATACCGGCGCGCTCCCGATCCTTCCGTATTGGAATGGGCACAGGAATTGTCTAGGACTAAAGGCATTTACCTGCCGTTGACCTTGACCGCCTGGATCTGCGAAATCGGGAATGTCAATCTCTGCGGGTCTCATCCCCAATGGGAAAAAAGCGGATATGCCTTTGAAGGTGATATCAATGATGTTTGGTACACCGACCCGCTGGTTTTTGAAGTGGACCGGGAATATATTCTTTATGAACACGAGGAATGGTTATACCGGAAGGAAAAGTATGGCGAGGCTGAAACCGGACCGTTCCGCTTTTCCATCGCTCCGGACTTCATTCATAAAGCCAATGTCAGCGGCGGTCCTCCTTATGAAGTTCTCGCCGATATTCCCCAAGTTGATACTTTATTAATCAATGAAAGACATGGGGCAGGTGTAGCTTACTACCTGCGAAATTCATTGGATTGGGGAGGTTTTCCGGGGTTTGAGTATATGACTGAGAAGAGGTGATTTCGTGGAAAATGATATTCATAAGTTAATGGACACCTTAACTGGAAATGTATGCAAAGATGATTTTATCGGCATTGCCTATGATGTTAGAGTTCTATCAAGTTGACGCAGATGAGGTCCACTTTGATGAAACAGACAAAATAAATGTTAGTGAGCTTGCCGATCTAATGAATTTATAAATAATTTAAACAGTAAACATCTGAGCATGATATCGTGGAGGATTGAATCATGGACAAATTTCAATATGCGGTTTTAGTTTCAAAATGGAAGGAAATATTAAGCAAGGTAGCGGCATGCGGCGGGGAAGCTAGGGAATTGATTATCGAGCCGCCGGCTACTCAAGCGGAAATTTCCCAAATCGAACAGAATCTCGGTTTTCGTTTGCCGTCCTCCTTAAGAGAAGTGCTCCTGAATTTTTCAAAACACATCGAGTTTAAGTGGTATTTTCCGGAGCAGATAAATTTGCCCCAGGAATTCAAAGGGATATTCTCCGGGGAAATAAGTTGGGACATAAACTGGCTAACCGATTTAAATTTTTTGGCAGATAATTTAGAGACTAGGTATCAAGGGGAAGATTCAGGGTTAAGAAACAAACTTTTATTTTTGGAAGCGGGTAACGGGGATATTTTGGCATTTGATATGGCAAAGGCCAATGAACCATCAGTTGTCTATTGGGCCCATGAAGGGGCTGAACTCCATTATCTTGCGAATACCTTCAGCGACTATCTCAAGAATATCACTGCATTAAACGGCGTCGGCTCTGAAATATGGCAGTATGAAATGTTCCTTGCTGAACACGGGCTCAACCCGGATTCTCCGGCCGCCGGGCGATGGCGGGACTGGTTCGATACAGTCGTTATGGTGTCACAAGGCGCGGGAAAGCAGGAGTTAAACGGTTTAATCAAATCCATAGAATATCATGGAGAGATTACCGAAGTGGATCTGAAATCTTTAAAGCAATATGACCGAAGCGTGGTTTTTGACAAAGTTCGGGAACGATTGGAGCACGTGGATGATTGCCAAAAAGGGATACTCTATCAAATTATTGGCCGGGCCTTACCTGAATTTGCAGCAGATTGGGTTAGAAATTTATGGAGTATTCCGCAACCGGGCATGGATCCGGAATACCGCTCTTACCTGACGGCCCAATGTCTGCCGAGCGAAGAGGGATTGAATAAAGTATTTGTTTATGTTGAAAGTCTGTTTACGGATGGAGTTAAAGATTATATCGCAGCAAAACATCTGGGCCATTTTCGAAGCCCTAAAGTCATCGCTTGGATGAAGCAGTACATTACCCAAAATACCACCAAAGATGATTGGTATTCGCTTTATGCCCGTTCCGAACCAACCTGGGAGGATTTTAAGGAATGGTTGGAAATCGGGGGCAGATATCGCATGGTTGCAATCAACGCCTTGGAATATATGATGCGCTCATGGCAATCGGGGCATTCATACATTAAAGAGACTTATAAAATATCATGTCCCCCCGATAAAAGTCAGATAATAGCGTTGTTGGAAAAAATCAGAGATGAGGAAAGTTTAAAGACGAAAAAAACCGTATATAACACAATTGTTGCTGAAATTGATTGCCTCATTAAGCCTTCAAGATGCTTGGAGGAATGAAAGTGGAAAAGTCAGCAATAATTGAAATATTGCGTGAGATGAATATTGTTGATGAGTATATCGCTTTGTCCAAGAAACATCAAATTCCGATCAAAGAATTGTTCAAGAATCATGATAACAACAGGATTATTGAGATCATTAAATCGAAAGGATACGATGTAACTTACAATAAAACGGAGAATTTCTTTAAAATTTCATACCCGAAATATAATAATACTAGATTTCAAATGAATCTAATTTTGAAATCAGGTATGGTCGATATAGTTTGGTGCGTATGGTGGAAAGATCAAATCCTAACCGGCGTTCCAATGAGTATGTTGATCGAAACGGTATTGGAAAAGGAAATCCCGACAATTCGGCCGTTATTCAAAGACTACGCTGATCTGGATCGTATTTTAAAGAGAGTTTTTGAACTATATGATGTTTTCATTGCGAAAGTAAAAAGTCATATTAACTAACGGGCATGATTTTTTACTTGCTCTTTAAGGGGCTTTGAACTTACCATGTGAATATCTATTATATGATATTAATGGAGTGTAAAAATGGATATTGAAAGATTAATTATTCAAATGAGTAAGGATTCGAACTATAAAGTCAAGAAGCCGAATGGGCAACCGAGTATTTTAGACGGACATGTTCTACCGGATGATCTGCAAGAGTTTTATAGACTGTGCGGAGGATTATCATGTTATATTGAAAACGGAGGATTTCCTATTAATATCCTTTCTCCTATGGAAGTCAAACCGGCCAACCTTGAATTGATTGGGGAAAGTTGTCCCAATGATATTTCATCTTCTTGGTACCTCATTGCCGATGTGCTTGATGGGAACTATATTTCAATTGATTTAGCGCCGGAGCGGTTAGGCAGGTGTTATGAAAGTTTTGAGTATTCTCATGCGGTAGCCGGTAACTGTCCTATAGTCGCTTTGTCTTTTACCCAGTTCTTACAGAATTTATTTGATTACAAAGGGGATTACGTTTTTTGGAAAGATAATAACCATACTGATTTGGGTGATGCTTATAAAGTTCTGATTTAATTGTGATAGGACAAGTTTTTATGAGAGTATTCGGAAAATAGAATATGGACTTTATGCAGAACCGGAGGGGACAGGGAATTTATCGCTGGAAAGTGAGCCTATGAACAAGGAAACTTAGCAAAGGCCCAAGAGTCGTTTTTTTTGTAGCCAATCTAAAGTCGGAAGGAAGAATATTTGATAGTAAAGATCCTAAGTGTAGAAATTTGATACGTGAGTAAAAGGAGGTTATGTAATGGATGCCAAGGTGTTAGCTTCGGAAATAACGCGAATTATGAGCCAACATCAGCTTATTTATGTCATCGTTGCCGATTTGGACAGCGGCAGAGTTGATACTCTCGGAGACCAGGCCAAATTGAAATATAAGGATTTGATCCCAACCTTATTTGGCGCCGGAGATAGTATCAGGGATTTAAATAATTCTTTGGAGGGGCAAATGATGCCCCGCACCTGGAGACAAGGGGAAGTGGCTTGTATTTTATGCAAGCCGGTGGAAAGTGCCATCGTAGGACTGTTTTATCATGAACATAGAGAACCGGCGGAGTCTTACCGTTTTAGCGAGCAACTGGATGCCCAAATCGGAGAAGTATGGAAGAGATTGAATCGTTGATGGGTAGAGATGAACATTACAGGAGGTACTCATGGGAACATCAATCTACGATGCGGCTGTGGCCGGAGATTTGAAACAGGTTCAGGCGATAGTGGCCCGGCATTCTGAGGCCGTTAACGAAAAGGACGAATACGATTTTACGGCACTGCACGGCCTGGCGGGAGAGGAACATTATGATATCGTCCGGTTCCTGATCGAACATGGCGCAGATATGAATGCCCAAAATGAAGATGGAATAACGCCGATTTGGAAGCCAAGCGAAAATCGACGACCCAATTGATATAAACGGATGATTTCATAAAATTAAGGAGAACGAAATGAAAAAACTATGGTTGGTTTTATTGTTCGGTGTTAGTTTGATTCCTGCTATTTTTGCAGAGAATAGTTTTAATGTTACCATCCAATTGTAATTAATGGTGATCTTTTAGGAGGAACAAAAAATCATTTTTGGCTTACTTCATCTGATATATCTCAAAATATCAAAGGCGGAGAGAAATATAAACTTTATTCATTTGATAAATTTTTAGGGGTCGGAATGGGGAGTGAAGTGACACATTCGGAGCCACTCGATTTTAAAATGATAGATATTAAAGATATACCCAAAGAAACACGTATCGCTATTTCTGGAAATTGGGATGCATTACCAAGAATACCTAAAGTACAAAGTAACGATCTTGATGTTTACAAAAAGATTATTAAAGATATTTTGAAACAAAATGGCTTAGAAAATGTACCGATATGTATCCAACAGAATTATAGAATTGATCTTGATGGGGATGGCACGGAAGAAGTATTCATAAAAGCGGAATATATTAAGAAAATCGCTCCAACATGTGATAAAGGCACCTATTCTTTGATTCTGCTCCGAAAAATAATTAACGGACAAGTTAAAAATATATTATTCGTAAAGGATATATTTACAAAGAATATCGATGATGGACAAAGGATGACGACATCAAATTCGATTTATAGTATAACCGATGTGAATGGCGATGGAATCTTAGAAATTGTACTCAGTTATAAATATTATGAAGGTTATTTATTCAATTTATATGAGATAAAGAATAACCAATTTAAAATTGTATTATCTGGTGGAGAAGGGGCTTAATTGTAAATCCAACGTGCAAACGGAGAGTGAATGATTTGCGTCGCAAACTACTTTTAGTTCTTATATTTCTTTTTGTAATTAACTGCTCTAATCGGTCATTTGCAGAAAATTTGAATATGAACCATATCATTGTTCCAGGAAAATCATTAGGAAATACCCAAATTGGCGAAAGCAAAGCAGAAGTTTTAAAAAGACTGGGCAAACCGTCTGAAGTTGCTGAAGATTATTTTCGCTATCATTCAAAAGATAAAAAGCAATATGTGGAAATGCATTTTAATAAAGGCAAGGTAGAAGAGATTAAATTTACATCTTCCAGCTTTGATACGATAGAAGGAATCAATATTAAAAACTTTAGTGAAGCAAAATTTAATGATCAATTTGATACATGGAAATTTCAATGGAGGTATCTCCAATTAAGATATACTTTAAAAACCGGGGGATTAACATTTTACGCCATGAATGTAGATGTGCCAAGTGATAACGAAGAATATTCAAGTTATTATATAGGGATAGTTCATCATGGAAAAAATCCAAAGTATGAACCAATTTCAGGCGGCAATTGGAAAAGATGGGATGGGGATCCGGAAAAATTAATCAATGATCGACCATCCGTGGTCAGGAGTATGGGACGAGGATTCTAATATGGGTTAACATTTATGGGTAATACTGAATTTGCATTTATTCTGAGAAAGAAGGTTCTTTTGATGAAAAGATTCTGTTTTCTGGTGATAATTTTATTGATTATCTTCAATTCCTTTGCCGTTTACGGTGTTGACAACACAACCATCACCGACGTTAATCATTGGAATCATCCCGTCAAAGCTATTTTTACGGGTTACGGCATCCGCCTAACAAAAGTGGAACTGATCAACAATAAGACCTATCCCGTATTTTACTGTAGTTTCCCGGGTTCTTCCGGGTTACAAGAAAAAGAAACCTTTGAAAAAATGCTAAAGGATACCCTAAAAGCCAATGGTTATTGGAGCTATAAATTGGTATGCAACCTGTTTGAAGTTGAGGTCATAGGAAATCCCAAAGATAAGCAGTACATCGAGATTTCTTATCAAAATATCGACAAGTATTTCAAGCAATTCGCGAAAGCGGACAATCTAAAAATTAATTATGAACAAGCAAAGAGAATCATGATCAAACAATTTGGGCCGGAAGCTCACAAAACCGGATTAATTGAAAAAGATCATTATGAGGTTACCATAGTTAATTTCATCGACAGTATCGTTGAATATAATAACAAGTATTATTATTCCGTCCATAGCCTTGAATCCCATTATGACCATTCGGCCACATTAGGCTGGGCCTTGATTGATGCTGATGATGGCGGTGTATATTATGATCATCAAGAAGGTGAGGCTGTCCCGGCGGACAAAAGCCGGAAACCCATTGAGTTGATTGGGCTTAATGACGGTACTACTTACAAATTGCTTAGTTCATCATTATCATCTCCCGCAAACTATTTGTGGCAATACCACAAAAAAAATAAAGAACTACAGAAAGTCGATCTAAACACATTAAAAATCGTAAGGAGTATCAAACTGTCAGAGACCTTCATTCAAGGCGATCTCCTCTCCTTTACCGAATGGGAGGACCAAGGGCAAAATGCTTCCCCAAGCACATTGGTAGTGGCGGCCAAGGAAAAAGGCAAATATGCCATTTATAAATCAATGACTGAAAACGACCGGTTCCGGTGGTGTTTGGACACCACGAAAAAACCGGCTTTCAAAGAATTGCAGGATGTGTTGTATTTCAGACGGGATAATGTTTGCGTCCTATCAATGAATGGTGGAGATATCAAAATTGAGTTTTCAAATAATTCTCAGGATGGGTGGATTGATTTATCAAAGCCAAGATTTCACCCACACCTCTAAGTATGCCGCAAAAGTTTACGTCCTGGATATTTTGAAAGATCATCAGGTAATAAAAACCTATGAGAAGCATAATTGGGACGGGCCTTATTAAGCCCCTCCTTCAATTCATTGAGTGAAAGGACGGTAAAAATGCAACATTCCATCGAAATGGCACAGAAGTTAAAGGGTTTTCTGGAAACGATTCGGAAGCGGAAGGATTTACATTTTACCTATAGCGAAATTGGACCCGCGGTCAGCCCAAAAAGTCTCAACCGGGTGAAAGACTCCTTACCCCAGTCCCTGCTGGACTTTTATTCAGTCATGAACGGTTGTGATATTCTTGCCACATTTATCAATAACCAAAACCTTTCGCTGGGACTTCGGATACCTCCAATCGAAAGAATCGGAGAATTCAGGATTCCTCCGCAAGATGAATATAATTTCCCAACAGGATTTAAGTTTATGCCGCTCGAGTGGATTGAACCGGAGTATGCTTTTTATTACTTGCTGGCCGAGGATGGTAATATCTCAAATGCCCAAATCGTAGTGGCCCGTCCTGCGGAAGAGTCCGAGTATATTCCGGTTGCCGCGACCATGGACGAATTCGTCGAAAAAGCGATGGAGGCTTATTTAGCCACCGGTTGGGCCGATCAATACTTTACCGGTGAGAAAGCGGATGAAATTCAACAGATTAAGAAATTGCTTGAAACACCCGAAAAAGAGGTTCAAATTCTTGAACCCGGAACGAGAGTAAAAATATTTAAAAATAAAGAACGGGGTAGTGTGATTCGGCATGTTAAAACCGAAGGCGCCCATCGGCATTACGGAAACGAGTTTGTTTTGGTGGACTTCGATCTAGCCGGTAAATATTGGGTGAGCTATGGGGAAACTAAAAAAATATCCGGCAAAAAAGATGTCTATGAAACAGCCATCGCCAATCCGGATTCATTTATCAGCAGAATGCTCGATAGCGAAGGGGAGGAATCAGCCAGGACTTTTTTCAGAATCGGTTCGGATTACCAACCCTATTATAAGGCTTTTGAAGCAGTCGATGGTCTCCATATTCCGGATCATAGCTACCGTTACGCTGCAATTTTTGGTAAATTGCCCTTGGACGATGCTGTCCATAGGATGGTTTGTCTGTTCGAGAAATGGGCTGCGGCGGCAATAGGGCCGGTAAAAGCTCACCTGGCCTTTGAACCCGATGGGACGGAATTTGAAAAGAAAGAGAATGCTCGACCTTTTAATTTCTACTCGGTCCTATTTACCTTGGCCGGATGCCTTGCGCTGTTATATATTTTGAAAAAAAAGCAGGAGCCGGATTGGAGCTTTCCCAAGGATCTCCGGGAGCGGATATTAAAGAGTTTTGAGAAATTGATGCAGTCTCCGGATTTCCCTACCAACGGGGGTTATCCAACCCCTTTTAAGGAAACAATGGACTCATTTTCTCAATTGTTCCGGGCATCACGGATTGATGAGGGAGTTTTCGGTTTTCTCAATGAACGCAGTGAGTGGCTTGACGAATTGGGGCTCGATGGACCTTTTGCATTCAGAGAATTTTAGACGGTTTTATTCCATGGTTGATAATCGTTGTCAATTGTTGATGAATAAGGTCTAACTATTTTGTTTGGGAGAAGGGGTTGAGTTTGGATTCATTAAAATTAATTGCCGAAAAGTTTACCCGGCGCGAAATTCCGCTGAAATCAGGCACTCTCAAGTTTTTTGGTCAATGGTTCGGCAGGCCCATGGATAACTGCCACCGGATTACGGACTTCCGCTTTGATGAGGTCGGGAAGGTTTTAGAAATTCATTTTGATGCGGGTGAAAAACTTTTCGTCTGGAGCCCGGCCAATTACTCCATCGGCGAACGGGAATTTACGATCAGGGAAGCTTCCAAAGTGAGATGGGAATGGTACCACTATGGCGGTACCCAAAGCCGTGAAAATTTGTATTACATGGAATACGTAAAACAAGAAGGCTACATTCAAGTGATTTCAGGGAGAAACGGCGCGGATGATCCGGGCGGCAGACAATTAAGGGACTTGAAGGAACCGGCAGTGGAGATTTGTTAGTTTGGCCGGGTTGCTGCTGGTTGATTCAATCATTGCAATTGGATAAGTGTACGTGAAATATAGGAAGAGGTAACCGAATTCAAATTAATCACCTGAAAGTGTGGGTAATTGGGAGGCTGTATCGGTATGACTAAGAATGATTTACGGCAGGAACTGGTCAAGAAGAATATCCCGGCGGACTTTTACTCGTTGGATGGCGGATTGCCCAATGAAGCGTATTGCCTTGACCAGGGAGCCGGCGGATGGGAAGTCTATTATAGCGAGCGCGGCCAAAAGACCGGAGTAAAAATTTTCGATGCTGAGAGTGAGGCCTGTGACTATTTCTATCAGTCTCTGCTTCAATGGTTAAAGAATATTGAAATTTAGCTTGCAAGAGGGAGAGTATCACAAATGGGTGGGGTAATTTGGAAATTTACCGAAGAGATTGAGCGAATTGATGAGAAAATTAAGCAAGTGGCAGAAATTTTTCAAATCAGCTTTCCTAATGATTTTATTGAAACTGTGAGCGCGAACAATGGGGGTTTCCCAAAACCTAATTGTTTTGAGGTTATTGATGGCAATGAAGAAGTTTTTAATAACCTGATTACTTTTGATTTAAGCAGCAAATATAGCATTTTAAACATTTATGACGGTATTAAGGACCGATTAATTGATAAGGTTTTTCCGTTTGCGAGAGATCCATTTGGGAATTATTTGTGTTTTGATTATCGCAACGGAGATAACCCGGTAATAGTTTTCTGGGAACATGAAACAGCATCAATCAATAAAAACGCGGCAATCAAAAAGGTTTTTGATACCTTTACGGAACTTCTTGACAATCTATATGAATACGAAGATGAGGAAGAAGAACAGATTAATGAATTCCAATAAAATTCTTACGTGGATCGAATGCGATGGCGGACCCCATCTGGTCCTGGAAAGACGGCTTGCCGAAAAATGGCAGGGGCCAAATTGTCCGCTTCATTACGATCGGGCATGTGAGATTGAGGATTATGTAGGAGTAATACCCGGGTGAAATAAATCACCCCATGATGTTATAGGACTCCGTGAAAAATGTAGCGAACATATAAACCTGGAAATAAGAAGTTACTCAAAATAGCCCTGTTAAAGTGATTGTTTTATGCAATCGTTAAAATCGTAAAGAAATGTTTGTACCAAAACGATCAAGCCTTATGAATATAATGGCTTATTAAGTTATGAAGATATTTTAAATAAAGAAAAGAAATTGGTTTTAATAAATTCAATGAGAGTTTATTTATCAATTACCTTAAGGCGACAAAAAGCAAATCGTATAATGGAGGCTCAATATGAGCGAACATATGGATAACTTTGCTACAGAAATACCTGATGAAATACTTGAGATCTTATATAGTTTGGGACGGGAATTTTCATTCGACCCGCTTTCCTCGGTGGAAAGCGAAAAATATTTTATAAAACTGTCAAACGAATATGATGGCATTGATTTAAAAGAATGGCTAAGAAATACAGTTCGGAAGAGTTTCTTGTTTATTGAGAATAAACCCGAATAGATTCAAGGTCCCGAGTGGCAATTTTCCAATGGAAAACCTATGATCTTTGTGGGACAAATCAATTTACCCCTGCAAAAAACGAAGCTTCATGACGAGTCTACGTTTTATGTGTTTTGGGATCGAGATACCGGAGAGACTAAAACCATTATTCAAATTGCATAACTATAACAATACCTAGCCAAAGGTATTTGGAGCCAACTATGAACCATGATGAATTACTGGCTTTTTTAGTAGAGTTAACCTCGCCTATCGGGCCGGAAATATTTGCCGGATATGGATCGCAAATTGAAAACCGGCGGGCGGCTGACTTGTTTGCGGAGTTTGAGATCATTGAGGAATGGTCAGCCAAGGTTGAGGCGGAAAATACCTTAAAGTTACTGTTTGATATCGCACTTGAGCCTCCGGAGGCTTCTTTTATGAATAATTATTACGGCCGGTTTCAGGAAGTGTGGAACAATACCCTCTTTGATTTGGTATGTGCTGTTGGCAGGCGGGATCCCGCTGCCCTGAAAAAGATTATTGAGCAGTATCAAAGCTATCCATCACTGGCAGATTTTATTCATGAACTGCAGTTGGAGCTATCCGGGGATGGTTGATTAGAGGATGATCAAGGCGATTATATTCAAGTTGGCGGCGGCCCGCTGGAATTTACCGTAGAAGTCAGGAAGACAGTTCAAGATGGAACATTTACCCATTGGAAAGCGGGCTTATTGAACGCAAAGAACGACGGGGAGAAAAGGATTATTATTTCAGGTTCGGTGGTTCGTGTCACATCCCCTCAAGTCATCGATATCAATACTGTAAAACGTTTGTTTGAGGCTTTTATTGACGGGGATAAATTGCCTGATATTGTACGTTGGCATGATATGACTGAAATGTTTTATGCCTCAGGTTCGAGAGACTGTCATAGAGGGTAGAGATGGCGTCCCTATGTTATTTGGACAGTTATCACGAGTTACATGCAATTCGGGCAAGAGCGGGTGCGTCCTGTGCCCGCGTGAAGGTTCGTTGCTTAAAAACACATATTAAAGGAGCTCGCCAAATGGAACTGAATGTAAGTAAGCATGAGTATGCAAAATTAAAACAATGCATAAAAGAATGGATTATTTGTTTAAATCAAGTAGATAAATTATCGAAAGACATTAAGGCTCTTAATTTTGGTTTGTATGAGCCATATGGGATTGAACTCATTGGGGCAAAAGTATATGACCCTGATGATAGCGATTGGGCGTGTGAAGAAGATTTTGTTCCTACTCAGAGGGATTGCCCAAATTTTGAAGTGGTAGAAGATATAAAATGGGAAGATTTCTTAAATGCCATTATTGAAATACTACAGGAACTAATTATGGAATTAAAAGATTTAGAAATTTTAAATGTCGAGCATATTACTACAGGGTTTTGCGATGGAGATTTGATTGTTATAAAATAAGCGAAAATGTACTAGCACTTATTATATTTGGTATTTATATTGCTGAAATAATGTAATCTTCATGGAAAACTTTAGGCGTGGTATCAATGGTCAATGCCATAATTTCTTTGTGGAGTGACAAGTGGGGAATCAAATTATGAAATACTTTTGAGGCGCAGAGAAGATTATAAAGCTTTTATCGGCCAATTCGACGATAATTCCAACGGGATGTGAAAATAGGGGTGAAATAAATCACCCCTTCGTTAAAACAAATGTCGTAGGACTCCAAGAAAAAGATAGCGAATAATCATTTATATTGCTATAAATGGAAAGGATCTGTCGGCATGTTACGGAAAAAAACACTTAAAAATCGTTTGAATTACTGGTTTGATAATATTTTATCCAAAGGTTCGGTGGCTTTGATCGGTTGGTTGGCAGTATTGTCTTTAATTCTGATTTCAGGCGTTTCCCTGGCGCTAAATCTTACCCGGTCTGCGCTGGATCAGGAAGGGAAGCCATTGAACTTTTTGCAAGTCATGTGGATGAGCCTGATGCGGGCGATGGACTCCGGGACCATTGCCGGGGATACGGGCGGACTTCTTTTTATGGCCTTGATGCTGGTGGTGACTCTAGGCGGTATTTTCATCGTTAGCACCTTGATTGGTATTTTAAATACCGGTATTGAGCAGAAATTGGAAAATCTCCGGAAGGGAAAATCCTTCGTGGTTGAGCGCGGGCATACCGTCATTCTCGGTTGGTCATCCCATGTGACCGCCATTATCTCGGAGTTGGTCGTGGCCAATAGCAATAAACGTCATTCTTGTGTCGTTATTCTGGCGGATCGGGATAAGGTGGAGATGGAGGAAGAGATCCGCTCCAAGCTAGGTTCTACCGGAAGGACCAGAATTGTTTGCCGGAGTGGCAATCCAATGCGGTTGAACGATTTGGAAATGGTTAATCCCAACGACGCTAAAGTGATTCTGGTGTTGGCCCCGGAAGAGGGGGATCCGGATATTCAGGTGATCAAAACAATTCTGGCGATTACAAACAATTCGGGCCGCCGGAAAGCTCCTTATCACATTGTGGCCGAGGTTCGGGAGCCCAAGAATCTACAAGTTGCTAAAATGGTGGGCCGGGATGAGGTTGAACTTTTGTTGGCGGGAGATCTGATTGCCCGAATCGCGGTTCAAACCTGTTGCCAATCGGGCCTTTCCATTGTTTATACCGAGTTGTTGGATTTTGGCGGTGATGAGATTTACTTTAACCAGGAAAAGAAACTGATCGGCAAGACTTTCGGTCAAGCAATGATGGCATATGAAGATTCGACGCTGATCGGGATACGGTTCAAGGATGGCCGGGTTCAATTAAAACCTCCATTTGAAACTGCGATTCAAGCTGGGGACAAGCTTATTGCCATTTCAGAGGATGATGATACCATTCGTCTTTCGGGACTGACCGATTATAAGATTAATGAAGCGGCTATCCAAAGCGCTCAAAGGGAACAGCGTCCTCCGGAACGGACTTTGGTTTTGGGATGGAATGCCTGGGGTATGACCATCGTCAACGAGCTTGATAATTATATGCCGGCGGACTCGGAGGTAACTGTAGTCGCTAATCTGCCTGAGACTTGGGAGGAAGTTGCCAAAGCAATCAATAATCGCAACAGGGAGTGGAGGAATCAAAAGGTCAAGTTCTATCCGGGAGATACGGTCGACCGTCAAATCCTTGATGATTTAGATATTCCTACCTACCAGCATATCATCGTCCTTAGTTATTCCGGGATGTTGGATGAAGAATCGGCGGATGCTCAAACCTTGGTAACATTACTTCATTTAAGGGATATTGCCGAGAAAACCAACTCCGTCTTTTCAATCACCAGCGAAATGTTGGATGTCAAAAACCGGGAATTGGCGGAGATCGCTCATGCGGATGATTTCATTGTCAGCGACCGGTTGATCAGCCTAATGATGTCGCAGGTGGCCGAGAATAAGGAACTAATGCCTGTCTTTGCCGATCTTTTCGATCCCGATGGCGCCGAACTCTATCTGAAACCGGCATTAAACTATGTGAAACATGGCGTACCGGTAAACTTTTATACAGTGAGCGAAGCAGCCCGCCGTCAGAATGAGATTGCCATCGGTTACCGCCTGGATTATCAAGGGAAAGATGCGACCCTCGCCTATGGAGTTCGGGTGAACGTGAACAAATCGGAGATGGTGACCTTTACTGAAAAGGATAAGGTGATCGTATTAGCCGAGGAATAAGTCTGGGGTTGCTACAATAGCTTGAAGACCATTTATGCGAGAAAAGGGGTTAACTTTTTAAGTTCATTGCGCAACACCCCTTTTCTTCTTCTACAGTAAAATCGGTATTACCAACCAAAGCCCAGATCAAAAAAGGCCATGGTCCCATTGTCATCATCAAAAAAGTATTTTTTAGCGCCCAAATCAAGAGCAAACCCGGAACCAAAGACTTTTTTATAGCCTAAGGAAACGGCATAACCATCCACATAAGAATTATTCTCGAATTCAAGCCCCAAAAAGCTGCCTGTCATTTTGAACCGGTTTGCCTCCGCTCCGATATAAACGCCTTGTAGCGAATTGCTCAGCGGATAATAGCTTAAGCCCAGCGAATAAATGGTAAACTTGTCATTGTCCCCGGAACTGAATATATTTGGGAGAAAACTATAATTGACCACCAAATCCAGTTGATTGACAAGACATCGTTCATATTCCACAGAAATAAAAGGCTTAACACCAAATGTGAGACAATTTTCCGGGTAAACCGTTTCTGCCGCATCCATTGCATAAACAACAAAATCAACACCAAGTAATGCCGCAATGGTCACTAAAACCATCATCAATATTTTTTTAACCATGAATACCCACCTCTGTTTAATCATTTCTTCTATTCGCTAAATTGCTTATTTAATAATTATTTCGACAAAAATATCTCGTCTCTTCTTGTGCAAAGGGTGAACTTTATCACCCTTCCGGAATATTTTGTTCATCCTGAAACAAAAGTAATAATCTTGAAAAAGTATAATATCGTAACGGATATGTCACCTCATCTGGGAATATGGCATATTTTCATTTCAAGTCTTGGCCGATTTGGTGAGGGTGGAATGGGGAAATAGGGGTGAAATAAATCACCCCAAGATGTTATAGGACTCCGTGAAAAGTGTAGCGAAATTATTGACGGGAATAAATTGCCTGATATTGTGGGTTGGAGATATTACTGAAATGTTTGGATAGCTTCAAGGAGGCCGCTTGTATGAAGACAGCAGAGAGTATTTGGTTTGATACACGTTATGAGAATTATGATCAGATAAGGGAACAACTAAAGAATAATGAAATTGCTCCCGACTGTATAAAAAGGGGGATGCCATTACTGTGTTTGATAGCCGAGACGATGGAAGTCGATATTGCCAAAAGTTTATTGGATCGGGGAACGGATGTTGATATAAGAGATTCATACGGAAATACTCCGGTAATGAAAGCCCTTGCCGAGTATGACCGGAATGATTTCGAAGATGACGCCATGGTAAAATTACTTTTTGAATACGGGGCAAGTAAAGATGCTGTCAATCAATATGGTGTGGGTGTTCAAAAAATGTTGGCAATGGTTCGGAAATATTCTGGTAAAACACGGTCTTGGCTTGAATAACCATCATGAGTTCAGGACTGTGCTGCTAAAGGGGTGGGGTTATGTCCAGGAACGAAATATTGGAGAAATTCATTGTTGGGAAGCTGATTGCTCCGAATGTAGCCGATGCTTTGAAAAATAATCCCGATTTTGGTGATTTATTAATATATTTCAGCAGTAAAACCAAGGCCCATTGTCTGATGGACGGTTTTGGTTATGAAATGGTATTCGATGAAAAAGCGAAAGTAATCGAGCGTTACAAGACGAGTGAGGATTTATTTTTTAAACATGCAAAGAATTATCAGTCGGATAATTTTCAGCCGGAACAGGAGGTCCTGCTGAAAATTCCCAAGCTGCTGTCGGAATATCAAAAGCCTCTGGAATGGCTGGGAAGTCTTGAATCGTTATCCGATATGGAGCTTGGAAGCCTGCTGGTTGCAATAGGTGAAATGCTATTGGAGGATACGAAGCAATATCATGCACAGGATGGTTCACCCGAAGCTGAAGAATTAGCGGACGGCAGTTCTTGGGTGGAGGTTACGGAAAGAACTCTTCAAACCTGCAAAGGTTTTGTACAGGGAGCAGGTATTACAATTGATGAACTGTACCCTCTTTTGGACAGTGCAGATGGTTCAGATATTGTTGAGATTACCTTGGAGATAAAGAATCCTGAGGTCCTTTTATTTTTGGGTCATATTATCAGTATTGCCTGCTACATACTTACACTCGCTTTTTATAAGAAGGTTGGCCCGGGTTGTTCATTGCCGGAATTCCTTGATCGCTTTCAGGGGGAAAATATGTCGGAGATGTTTATCCTATGTATGCTTAATTTGGCGCAGGATGAATTAATCAATAAAGAAAAACTGGATCAAATGCTTATCTATATAGGGTGAAATAATTTTGCTTCCATAGATTCAGGATGTCTAAAAGCAACTCACCCCCTTAGTCCCCCTCTCTTTTCGAAGAGAGGGGGGCTCAAGAGTGACAATAAAGCAAAATAGATCTCAGGGGGTGAGTCGCAGTTAGGCATAGATTTTTGGGATGTATCCAATTCTATCAATGAACATCAACCAGACGAAAAAGAATTGGAATTATTGAAAAAATTAAACTGGTTTGAAAAACAATCGTGGGGAGACGATGGAAGGTATGGTTGTTTTTTAAGAGAAGCGGGAGATTTTCCGCCAGGGATTTATTTTTATGGGTAGAATGGATTATATAAGAGATAGATTAAAGTAAGAAATCTATCCAAATGCGTTTAGAACTTTTTATGAACCATTGTTAAGCCTGGGTGGGGCAGAGAGAGTCGCCAACCTGAAAAAAGTGAAGTATCAAGTTCATCTCATCCTTATCGGTGAAGTGCAGGGACTTTTGTCTTGTTGAAATTTAGCTTGCCAGAGGGAGAGAAGGTGAGTAAAAAATTTGAAGATCAATTTATGGATTTGCAATCGGAACTTATTTCGTTATGTTTAGAAGTCACTGATAAGAAAGTTGATAAAATATATGCGTATGCCTCAATTGAAGAAAAGAATCAAATGTTTAATGCTTTTTTTGAAGTGGCTGGGGAGATAAAAACGTTAAATCAATTAGGCATTGACCATAATCGAATGGTGCAATTCCTGAAATTGGGTACTGAAGATCTAGATAAGATAAAAGCGTTGGGCAAGGAATATGCTATGCCGGTTCCAACAGAATTAAAATTACATTATGATGTTAAAACCGGCAAGTATAATGCTGATTATCAATATACCGAGGTTTGCTCTTCCAAGACCGGTGTAAGCTCCGGCGAAGTATTTATGAATTGGATCAGCAAGAAGAAGCAGGAATCAGGCAAGTCTTAATTCTCAATCAAGGAAAAGATATCATGAGTTCTGCAATCTTTGAGAAGACATCAATTTATATCAGCTTCAGAGATGATATTGCAATGATTTCAGTGTGAAATTGCGGGAACCTGTTGAATTTCGCGACCTCATACAAATCGTCAAAGCACAATCGGATAAGAATGTATCGTATTGCATCTATGCCGCTTTCGATGACTCCGCTATTTAACATTGCATACCATGTGCATCCCGAGATCACCGGCGATGACAGGGAAATCTATCCGGAATTTGTCGTGAAACATGGATTATCCTTGCTTTTCAGAGAGGAACTGGTTCAAGATGTGATCCATAACGTATTGCATCAAAAACCGTCCGCCACGGATCAAGAAATTCTTGAAGCCATTATATTTTATGACACTAATGACACTTTTATGGATTTCAATCCTTAAGCTTAAACAGATTTTTGGAGGAGGAACAAATGGCGCGCCGAATCGTGTTTCAAACACCCCAGTGCCTGGAAATTGAGAATCCGGAACTGAATCAATTATTAAAGCACATGATCCACGAGTTTCCGCGCTATTGGCAGCAAGGGAATGGCCATGGAATACTTGATTTTGATGATGACAACAAAAGGCGGCGATTGCTGATTTTGCCCAACGCTGAACACGGCATTTATCTGCAATATATCAAAAAAGATGATCCTAAGGAAACCTGGCTTTCATTATTTAATGCCCGGGAATTGAATCGAACTGCGGAATGCGGCGAGGAACTATATGCCTCAATTGGATTGTTCCTGCCGAAAGAACAAGCGTGGCTGGCCATTGAGGAATTTTGTAAAACCGGGGAAAAAACCGATCAGATCAATTGGATAAGTCCGGGCGCCATTCCTGAAGAGGGAAATTGGTAGTTCATCGGATATGAAATTGAGTTAAGAAGTGAGAAAATATGAATTTTGATGATATTTGTAGAATCGGGCCAGCTGAAAAGTATAATAAGGAGCTTGAGGCATTTTTATCTGAAACGCCAATTTTACCTTTAGAATTACTTCACAGATTTAACGATGCATATTCATACGATAGTGCAACCACGATACAATGGTTGACCAGAAAACTATCAATTCTAAAATCCAGAATTGAAAAAGGTGAAAGAATTGAAACGGAAGATGGTTATCCGTTTGATGCTGATCAGTTTATGCAGTGGGTAGAAAATCTGTATCCTGATATTTATCATCAGTTATTTGATAAAACCATTAAACAAGAGTTTTAAATAGTTTGATTTACGGAAAGGCGGGGATTGCTATGGATATATCAAAAATAGCCGGCCTCAAAAAAAAGGCTGCTTGAGGAAATACTGCGGCTGGAGCCGAGTAATTAGACCTCCTTTAAAATAACAGAACGGAGCTGGTTTCATGAGTTACGATTTGTATTTTATTACGAAAAATGATGAATGCAAATTGACTAAAGCGGACTTTATAGAGTACTTTGCCAATCGTCCCCGCTATCAAGCCGCAGAAAATCAGACCTGGTATAGCAATGAAGATACCGGAGTCTATTTTAGTTTTGAATACCAGGATGAGCGTAGCTCCGATGCGGAGGAATTCGATTATGTTGCTGCGTTCAATATTAATTATAACCGGCCGCATATTTTTGGACTGGAAGCCGAACCGGAAGTGAAGAGTATCATTGACCATTTCAAGCTAGACATTTCTGATCCCCAGATGAATGGGATGGGCGAGGGGCCATATTCCAGGGCCGGTTTCCTGCAAGGGTGGAATGAAGGCAATTCATTTGGGATAACAGCAATGATGAGTCACGATGATATCAATGTCTCAAATCACGATTTATTGACCTTACCTTACGCGGAAATAGAACGATATTGGAAATGGAATTTTAATCGCGATAAACTGCAAGAGCAAATGGCAGTGGACGTATTTGTACCACGAATCATGTTTTGCCGGGAACAAAATGAGGTAAAGTCATTCGTGATATGGCCTGATGCCATACCACTGGTATTACCCAAAGTCGACAAAATCATTCTTTATAAAAACGAATTAGCTCCGCGCCGTTTTTTTTCCAAGCAACCGGTTGCTTGCTTAGTCGACCATGAAGCTGCGCAAAGCTTTTTTCCGTCACAAGAATTATGTACCGGAGAAGGCCTAAGCTATAGACAGCTTTTTCATGACCAGCCCCCGCAAAATATCCTTGAATTCTTCGCCAAACAAAAACCCGTTACGATTCAAGGCGTAGCTCCTGATAGCATTCTTGATGCAGAATTGGTGGACCAAGCGAAAGAGGCGGCGCTATCAATGAAGACAACAGGTGGTAGCGAGTGTATTTTTTATTAAAGAGGGTGGTTCAAATGCTCAAAAATCAAATTAGTGTTTTAGAAAAGTTATTAAGTATTAAAGTGGCAGAAGATAGGATAGAGGAATACGAGAATTTCAAAAAGATTGAAGGTACAGCGGGCAGTGAATTAAGTAGTCTTGAGAAGAAATATGATATCGAGCTACCAGAGGATTTTAAAGAGTTTTACAAATATAAAAACGGAAGTGGATATCATTTTCATATCTTATATCCTAACTGTGGTGGAGAGCATGTAGAACCTTTTTATTTATTTTCGATCGATAAAATAATAAAGGAAAAAGACTGTTGCTACAATGAAGATGAATTAATGTCCGACTACTATGATGAAGATGAGATTTCCAAATTAGATAATCGTATAAAGCCTTTTCTTAGAAATAAGAAATGGATACCATTCGCAGCTTTAGCAGGAGGAAGCTTAAATTTGCTTTTAGATTATGATCCGATAGACAAAGGGAAAAAAAGGCAGATTATTGCATATATACATGATCCTGACTTTGCATATTATGTTGCTGATGCCTTCACGGAAATGCTTGAAATATCAAATAATAACTTAAGTAAGTGGGATAAGATTGACTACTAGTTTGACAAATGTCTCCGGGAACAAAAAATCGACAGAAATCAGTTCGGGCAATTTGTTCAATATTGACGTTGGTTTTACCATTGGATACTTCCGTGCGCAAAACTTTTGCAACCGAGGCGGAAGCTAGTGATTATTTCTATTCATTCTTTATCATCTGGAGGATCGTATGCCGGAAAAGAATTTAAGAACCTGGCGGAACAGCTTGAGTATGAATTGATCCGGCAATAAAGGACAATAAAGAAAAACTATTTGCGGTCAATAATAACAACAAAACTTGCTATCTTGAAATTCTCAATCGAGGCGAGCAATTATTTTATCAAGAGGATGAGCGGGCTTTCATTTGTGAGATATCTGTAATGGATGAGGTTGTTTTTTCCGGCAGGATCAAAAAATGGGTAGCGGTGCAAAAATAACCGTTCAAGAAAAGGAATAAATCTGAAAAGTTTTTTATGGACAACTATCAAATATTAATGCGGTTTGCTTGAAATTGAGGCATATTAATTTCAACGATTATCACATAGGAAATAGTGAAACAAAAAGAATACTAATGATGGATGCTATTGCAAAGAAATCCAAATCAAATTTAATCTGGATAAATTTAAAGATATATGATGTTTTTTGTAGAAAATGAGTGAAATTGCTCAATAGTTTAGTTCGTATTTATTTATATACTAGAGTTGAGCTAACGTAAGTGAAATATTTAAACATTTTAAGGAGGAGAAATTATGGCTTCATCTCGACCTATTGTAAGACAAATTAACTGGTTTGCAATAATACCTCAGTTTATTGTTTTGTTTATATGTATATTTCTTTATTTTCAAATAAAAGCTGGTGATCCAGTATTATTTGGTGCAGGAACTTATTTATTTTTGTCTTTATTATTACGAAATCTAATTGCCAGATACCATAGAAAAGGAATTAAGTTTTATAAGTCTGGCCAATTTGAAAAAGCAATTCAAGAATTCGAGAAAAGTTTTAATTTCTTTACAAAGCAGGAATGGATTGATAAATATAGATCAATAGTTCTTTTATCTTCAAGCCGTATATCATATCTTGAAATGGCTATGGTTAATATGGCGTTTTGTTACGGGCAATTAGGTGATGGAGAGAAATCGAAAGAATTATATGAAAAAACCCTCTTAAAATTCCCTGATAGTCAAATGGCAATATCTTCCTTGAAAATGTATGAATCAGCAAAGCATATAAAACAAATTTAGTAATTGGAAGGGAAATAAAACTTTCATATAACGATTAGGAGTGTTTCCGAGATTGAGCGAGAAAAAGCTCCAAACACCTGAGGCATTTGGAGCAAATAAAGATTAACTTACGCTAAAAAAATAACTTATGCACTACATAAAAGAAAGCAAATTGGAAAATGCAGATAATGGCAAAACGTTATGGGACATTATCCGGATGGTAATTGGAGAAATTGAAAGTAAATGACTGCTCCTAGAACGTTTGAAGGAATCTTTAGCGCGCTTGATGACGAAGATGAGTAAGTTAAGATAATGGACATATATGGCATCAGACCACATTTTCATATTATTGGTGATGATTTTAAAGGCTATTGCGGAAGTTTTGCGATAAATAAAAATTAGAACCTGATTAAGGTTGGTGTTGAAGTGACGCAAATGAACCCGAAATGACGTTTGAAGAATTTATCAGAGATAAAATAAATACATATATAGATGGCCCAGAGTCAGTGATTTTTTAAGTAAGTATGGTAGTGGAGACGATATTTATGAATGACCAAAAGGAGAGTTTGCCAAATAACCAAAGATAATTTCTTTGTGCAGAAATTCGGGAGGCCGACCATGAAGTATTTTGAAGAAGCGAAATTCCTCTGGCAAAATTTTGTCCCCCAAAGCGGGCAGGCTGATACTGTTCAGGGTGAACTGATTCGCGCGGTGGAGAGACTAAGAGATGAAGCGCAAAGAAACGGCAATATCAATTGGGACAAAGGCCATGAGATCTTTGGCAGGTTTATTGTAACCACGCTTTGCGGATCGGGGATCTTTGACGAACCGACTCAAGCGGAAATTAAAAACGATGTCGCCAGAATTCTGGACTATCAAGACCCTTATCTGGAAGATGACCTTTATGATCGCCTGACGGATCGTATTGTCGGGTGGTATCTCCAGAATAAAACGCCGATCCTTAAATCCCATGACCCTGAACAATTCAGGTAAGCCAAAATCGCTCACAAAAGGGAGACGGAAAAGAAAATGTTTGCCAATATTAAATTGCAAAAAGAAAACAAACGAACCTCTGAAACAAGAATAAGCCAATTTCTGAATAAAACGGCTTTAAAACTCCCCGAAGATTACCGGCGGTTTTTGCTTGATTGCAACGGGATGTACCCCCAAGATTACCATTGCTTTTTTATTCCGGAGATAAAACAGGGAGCCGTCTTGAAAGTACTGTATGGAATGGACCTGGCTGTTCAGAGTGATTGCTTGAATTTAAACTATAATTATAATTTTAATTTTGATATTCCGCCGGAATACATTATGATTGGGAGTTGTTATGGTGAGGGTGGCTTGTTTATCATGCTTTCCACCGCGGAAGAGACCGCGGGTATCTATGCTTGCGACCTTTTCTATGATGAGTTTGTCTTCGCGGAATCCACCGAGGACCATAATGTTTACAAGTTAGCCGATACCTTCACCGGATTCATGGAGAATCTACAATATGTTGATATTGCAGAAAAACGTGGGGCTTATTTTCCTCGACATGATTTCTCTTTTATATTACCCGAAGATTTTACATGAACTAATTTTTTACTTTGCCTTTCTCATTGATTTTAACTATTTTTGCATCTGCCCTTTTTTATGTTCCCGATTAACTCCTGAAATCGCTCCCGCCAAAAAAGCACTCATAAACCCATCGGGGCTATTTATTTCCCGATTGACACTTCTAAAATATGTAGGTATAATTTATTTTAAAATACCACTTTTAATAACCATTATCGAAAGTTGCTAGAGGAAAAAACCATGCCTCAAATTACCAACAACGGGTTTAAAGTCAAGCAAATCAATACTGAGCTTGTAAAAACGACATTAAAAGCTCTAAATTATGGAACGAAATTGACTCTGGCAAACGCCACCGGGCTAAGTGTCGCCACCTGCAGCAATATCCTCAATGAACTTTTACAAACCGGAGAAATTATGGAGATCGATTTGGCCCAGCCCAACGGCGGTCGTCCGGCAAGACGTTTTATATATAACGCCTACTATTCCTTGATTGCATGTTTATATGCCGGAGCAGAAGGCAGTGTCCATACCATTACCTATACTGTTGCCAACATGATGGGAGAAATTATTGAGGAAAATTCGGCCAACTTCGCTCGAATCAATTATGAAGTCATTGAACGTTTGGTGGGCGAATTGATTAATCGATACCCCAATATTAAAGCTATCGGGATTGGGCTTCCCGGTGTTGTTAACCGGGGCGTGATAGATATTTGTGATATTAAAGAGTTAATGCATGTTCCCTTAGGGATTAAACTTAAAGAACAATATCAGCTGGAATTTACCATTGAAAATGATATGAATGCCATCGTTTACGGTTTTTACAAAAAACAAAATTATGATGGAGATAAAACCATTGCCTTTTTATACTTCCCCAAGAATAACCTGCCCGGAGGGGGCATTATGGTGGACGGACATATTTTAAAAGGCAATACAAAATTTGCAGGTGAAGTATCTTTTTTACCTTTGGATTTATCACAGGAAGCCCAATTAATACAGCTTCATAACGAGCAAACCTTTATTCCGTTGGTGGTAAAAACCATTGTCTCCATAATCGCTATCATTAATCCGGAAACCATTGCGTTGACGGGAGAGTTGTTTAAGAATGATCAAATTGTTGAAATTTATAACCGCTGCCTTGAAATAATTCCCCAAGAACATATGCCGGAGATATTTTTACAGAAAGATGTCCGCGCCGATTATCTGAACGGGCTGATAGCCATCACCCTGGAAAGCTTAACCTACCACCTGCAGTTAGTTGAGAAAAGGATTTAAAGAAATCATTCATCGGAAAAGGAGTTCGGCATTCATGGCAACCTTTTTTTTAATCATCATTTATTTGGCCTTTATCAGTCTGGGATTACCCGATTCATTACTGGGAGCGGCCTGGCCGGTTATGCGGCTTGATATCAAAGCGCCTTTGGCGGCGGCGGGGATTGTCTCCATGACCATCGCCGGCGGGACCATCCTGTCCAGTTTGGCCAGCGGTACTGTGATTAAACGGCTAGGCACCGGCAAGGTTACCTTTATCAGTTGTCTGATGACCGCCGGCGCCTTGCTGGGTTTTTCGCTGGCGCCCTCATTGCTCTGGCTGATATTGTTGGCGGTGCCGCTTGGGTTGGGAGCGGGTTCGGTCGACGCCGCCTTAAACAACTATGTCGCCACCCATTACCAGGCCCATCATATGAGCTGGCTGCATTGCTTCTGGGGAGTGGGGGCCACGATTGGACCGGTTATTATGGCGCACTTTATTGCCGGTCAAAACGCCTGGCGCAGCGGCTACCTGACGATTTCCATCATCCAGTTCTCCCTGACGGTATTGCTTTTTTTCACTTTACCCTTATGGAACCGCGCCGAAAATGCCGGGGCCAATCGTCAGGCCGCCTCGGGCGAGGTTTCGGGTCAGGGAAGTGATTGGCCCGCAGAAAAGAAGCCGGCCCCGAAGCTTTTAAAACTGAACGGTGTCAGACCCGCATTGGTAGCTTTTTTGTTCTATTGCGGCGCTGAAGCCAGCTTGGGTTTGTGGGGCGGCAGTTTCCTGGTAAATATCAAAGGATTGCCTCCAGCCACGGCGGCGCGGTGGGTATCCTTGTATTACGCGGGAATTACCGTCGGCAGGCTGATTTCCGGATTTGTTACCATGAAGCTCGCCAACATCATCCTGATCCGGGCGGGACAAATCATTGCCTTCGCCGGCGCGGTGGTCCTTTTGCTGCCTTTGCCCGCCTTTTGTTCGCTCATCGGTTTTATTTTGGTCGGACTGGGTTGCGCCCCCATTTATCCCTGTATGCTGCATGAAACGCCCGGCCGTTTTGGAGCGGAACATTCACAGACCATTATCGGCTACCAGATGGCAGTAGCCTATACCGGAAGCACTTTTTTACCGCCGCTGGTTGGATTGATCGCCTCAGGGTCCACCATGGGGGTCGTACCGCTTTTTCTGGCTTTCTTTATCGTCTTGATGCTGGTTGGATCGGAAAGAGTCAATGCTTTGATGAGGGGGAAAAACCGAAGCGGACGGGAGGAAACGCTTTAGCCTCTGTTTCAAGGAATATCCCTCTTTCGCTTGGAGTAGAAAGCATTTTGGGAATGAAGGTCGAATTCCTGGCCGCGGGGCTGTTCGATGAACAGGAATAAATAAGTGTCATACCGATACCGGTATTTGCATATTTTGGGGTCACAGAAAGAATTATTTGGGTGGCCGGACCGGTCCTTTGCATCACCAAAAGGATCCTTTTTACCGCGGAAAGAATCCTCTGAGGGGCGGAAAGCATTCTCTGGATGAGTCACGGGATGCTTTCCGTTACGAAAATGATCATTTTTATAACGGAAAGGATCCTTTCAACGGGAGAAATGATCCTTTTTGTCACAGAAAGGATCATTTTTTAAAGGAAAAGGACCGATCGGAAGAAGAAAAGGATTTTTTTTAAAGTTGGACCGACCTTTTGAAGGACCGAAAGGACTTTTTATTGCAAAAATTGATCGATCCGGTTGCGAAAATGATCCTTTTGGGGACCCGATCGGTCCTCCGGAGGAGGAAATCGATCCTTTCCGCGACACAAACGATTGGTTGAACGGGAAAAAGGATTTTTTTCGAAAAGAAAGGATCATTTCCGTAAATAATCGATCCTTTTCGAAAATAATCGACCATTTTTCGCAGAGAAAAACTTTAAGGATGTAATAAATATTTTAGGATATTTTATCCTTTTGCCAGGGACTTCTTAACAGTGGTCGCAAAAAGAAGCTTTTTATTTTTTAGCCCTCATCCTCCTCATACCGCATAGCCCGGTTTGGCTTTCAAATGTGTTTTTCATCGATTACAGTGTCGATTATTTCAAAATGGTTAAAAATAGAAGGTTTGTTTCCATGGGCAAACTCAAAACCCGGAATGATATAGAGTTCGTCTATCACCGCTTGAGATATTTTTATGAGTCATGAGGGTGATGAGGGGGATGAGGGTGTTAAAATGAAAAGCGATTGCCGAAGAAGCGCAATTACAAAAGCCGTCAGGACGACGGCTTTTGTAATCAACATAACCAATTTTACTCCGCGTTGTAACCGGCTTTTTTTAGCAGAGCCAGAATCCCTTTTTCCCCTACCAGATGGCCTGAACCCACGATTACAAAATAGTTTTCATCCTGACCAAGATAACTCTTGATTTTTTCAGTCATTGTAAGATTTCGATTGAAGTATAATTGATCAAAATAGTCTTTTTGATGAGGATCATCGCTACCTTCCATGGTTATTTCCTCCAATGTTTTGAGGTCTTGTTTTTTCCAACTTTTAATTAAATTGTCCAATCTTTTTTCCATCGAGGAAAGGGAGAGCAAGGTCATGGTTAAGTATAAGTTACCGTCGATGCTGTCGAAAATTTTCATTTGTTCCTCAAAGGACTCTAATTCAAGAATCTTTTTATCTTTCGCTTTCTCTAAAAAATATTTTTCGGTTCCACTGTCCGCTACATAGCCCAGGGACATCATTTTCAGCATTTCCAGGGAAGATGCTGCCATCCACGGCTTTAAACGGGCTATTTTATCCATGGGGAGGTTGTAATTGGACAGATTGGTTTCTAAAGCGCTATAAAGGTCTTTGGACAACACATCTTTTAATGTTTGATTATCCTTAAGATAAGCATAGGAGCTAACATCGCGAATTTTTTCGGCATTTTCCTTGGAATTGGGGTTAAATTCCAAAACGATATTGTTGGTGTCCGAAAATGCCTTTTCAATCCTTTCGGGAAAAGGATAAAAACTGCTTTTTCCGACATGGATCGAACCCATTAAATAAACGGTATTTGTTTTGCCTTTCACTGTAAAAAACATATATTTATAGTTGTTTAGGACAACCGTTGCTTCTTGGGGATGGGCAATTTTGACATTGGCCCACAAGGGGCGCCAATTGTTTTGATCCGCTTTGACATAAAATAAAGCTTCTTGCGCTATGGCGCTGAATTCGTCGATTTGTTTATTGAACATGGAATCCAAAGACCAAAAACTCAACCGCATTGCATACCCGTTATGGATCACAATATAATCGACAAATTGGACGGGAAAATTATTGACTTTGGAATAATAGAGTACCGTTGCATTGCTTTTGTCTTCGGAATAAGTTTCGGAAATCACTTTGATGTTGGAGTTTTTCAGCATCATTTCAAATAATTGAACATATTCATCCAGGGAGGCGTCATATTTTTCCGCCGTTAATTTGACAAAGGCATTTTGGTTTTTTTTCATCCCTAAGAATGAAGGGTCATTTTTGCTCGCCCGATTTTGAAATAATTCTTTAAAAAAATCCGGGGCTCCTTTTTCAGCGGTGTAAATTTGCCACTCGCCCGGAAACTGGAGGGCAATGCCGATATTTTTGTTGTAAAATTGAAAATCTTTGGGGTTCGGTCCTTTGGCTTGAACACTTAAAATCATAAAAAATAAAAAAATAATCCCCACGAGTGTTTTTTTCATTGATTATTCCTCTCTTTTGTATGAAATGGTAAACAATCCACTTTTTTATCCAAATAAATATTCGTTGCCCGTAAAAAATACCCTTTCGAAATTGCAGAAGGTATTTGTCTAATCTAAATTTTCGTAATTCAAAATTGCTCGGTGTTTTTAAAAGAAATAGCCTATTCCTTCCATACCGGCCAAAGTAGCAGGGATAACAGCAGCCGGTGAGAATCCCTATTCAGGGCGCTTAAATTGGGATTCGTATGAAAGATCAAGTATTGTTCATGAACCGAATGCCATTTGTTTAACATTCAAATGTACAGCCGATCCCCGCTCCCGGACGGCTCTGGGTCACCACTTCGGACAAATGAAGGGTTTTAAGCCGGGGAGCGTATTCGTAAAGATGGTAATGGTCCGGCTTGACATGCTGTAGTTGCCGCTCAGTTCCTTGCCTTTCATCATATCACCGCTGTTTCCATGGGGAGGGCGACCACCTTGTTCAACGTTCAAAACCGAATCGGTCAAGCGCTTGGCGTAGTGTTGCTGGCCGGTTTGCTGGGAGCATTCGGGACTGATGCGCTGGCGGCTTTTCTGTTGGCGGCACTGTTTTTTGGACTCCGGATTCAAAAGGCGGATGTGTAACTACAATATCAAGCTAATTTTCCGTTGAGTCTGTGGGAATCCGATGATAAAAGTGAGCGGATAAGAAAGCTTTTCTGAAATTAAGGGGAATTCTGCCGGATTGGTTGTTATCAAGATATTTCAAAATATGATTTAAAAAATCGCAATATCGTTATAAGGGTTCGCCTTAAAAAATGATATCTTAATGATAGGATATTCTAATGAAATAAGTTCGGCGCTGGACTTAGAGTTGTGATGGAGGAGTAAGATATCAAAAAGGGTTAGGTTATTCAAGAAGTTAGGCGAGACTAACTAATAAACGATTTAGGTAATATAATACGATTGGACAGATGAGAATGAGAGGAGATAAAAATGTTCATGAAAAAGGAGAAGTTTAGGCTTTTTCTGAGTATAACTTTGAGCGTCGCTTTGACTTTTGGTTTGCTGGGCAACGTTAGCGCGGCGGCAGAGACCAGTGACAGCGAACCGTTTTCAACGACACAGGGAAATACCGGCGGTGATGATACCTCAAAAAGTGATTCTGCTACCGATGTCGGAGTCACTGAAGTGGAAGTGACGGAATCAAAAGGTGAACAGGTGGCTCGCGACGCCAATATCGGCGTATTGGGCGACAAGGATGTCATGGACACTCCCTTTAACGTCACTAGTTATACCGAGCAGACCATCGAAGACCAGCAGGCCGATACGCTGTATGACGTGCTGATCGTCGATCCGTCGGTCCGGTTTACCACCTCAAACGGGCATAACAATGAAAACTACAAAATCCGCGGTCTAGATGTGAATTTTCAACATCTCTATTTTAACGGTATGCCGGGTTTGGCCCCCCACTATCATGTCCCGGTTGAATTTTTGGAACAGGTGGAAGTGCTCAAAGGGCCCAGTTCCTTTCTATATGGTGGAGTAAGCACTTCGGTAGGCGGCGTCATCAACCTGGTGCCCAAACGCGCCGGCGAAGAGGATATCACTAATTTTACCACCAACTATACCTCTGATTCCCATTTTGGCGGTCATCTTGATATTGGGCGACGTTTCGGCGAAAACAAAGAATGGGGCGTTCGGTTCAACGGCCTTTACGCAGACGGTGAGACCGGAGCCGACGGCCAGTCCAAAGAGAGGCTGCTGGGTACTCTGGGTGTGGATTACCGCAAGGATAAATTGCGTTTATCACTAGATGCTTATAGTTCGGAAGAAAGTTACGATAATGGCTCTACCTCCATGTATACCTTTTCAAGCGCCGGTTATGTGGAAGCCCCGGACGGATCAACCAATATCTATCAAGGTACCTATGGCACTAGTCGAAATGATGCTGTCCTGTTTAAAGGCGAATATGACTTGCAGGACAATTTAATTGCTTATGCCGGTATCGGTAGATTATCATCCGACGCCACCGGTCTCATTAACGGCAATCACGTTTTGAACCTTGGGTCTGACGGGACGGCAACTGCCCGGAATGTCTTTAAGCAATACTTCTGGACCGAGACCACCTCTTCCGAGCTGGGACTGCGTGGGGAATATCTGACCGGTGACATAAAACATCAGTTGGTTTTAGGCGCAAACTTTATGGATACGGATTATTCCAATGCGTTTGCCCAGGGTACAGGTAACTATCCTACGAACATTTATAATCCGATCTCACTTGTCGACGAGTTTAATCTTGTGCAGCAGCCAGGCAAGGGCAATCAAACACAAGATCTTGAAGTTTCTAGTATTGTCCTCTCCGACACGCTTTCCTTTGTTGAAGATAAAGTGGAGTTAACGTTAGGGGTAAGACAGCAAAATGTGGACCAGATCTATTACAAATATTCCAATAACCTCGCCACCGGAACTCCGACATTAATCAGTACCAAGGATGCTGACGCCACTTCACCTCTGATCGGGCTGATAGTTAAACCGTGGGGTGAATCGATCTCGCTCTACGCCAATTATATTGAAGCGCTTTCCCCTGGGGCTACAGTTCTCACAACAACTTTAAGTAATTATGGTGAAATGCTGGATCCCTATAAAACCAAACAACGTGAAGTCGGTGTCAAGTGGGACAAGGGAAATTTCGTTAATACGCTGGCCTTGTTCCAAATCGAAATGCCAAATACTATGACAGCCAACAATATCCAATCCTATGACGGCGAACAGAGAAACAGCGGGATTGAATGGAATACCTTCGGCAGTGTAGCGAAGAATCTCCGTCTGTTGGGCGGAATTGCCTATACCCATGGCGAACTGGTTCATACCGCCGCGGGTGCCAATGATGGCAATACCCCGTTTGGCGTACCTGAATGGACCGTGAATGCCGGGATCGAGTGGGATACGTTGTGGAATCGGGATTTAACCCTTTCTCTCCGGGGCATATACACCGGTTCCCAATATATTAATAGCACCAACACTATAGAGATCCCAAGCTGGATACGGTGGGACATCGGTGCGCAGTACAAATCGGTTATTTATAAGACTCCGGTTATCTTCCGTGCCGGCGTTGAAAACCTGTTTGACGAGAACTACTGGGCAGGTTGTTTCAATGAAAATTATGTCACTTTGGGTGCGTCCCGTACAATTAAGCTGTCGGCAACCATGCAGTTCTAACTACAGGGGTATCATTATCAATAAAATACAGGCTAATCCTTAATGGGTTGGCCTGTATTGATGGTTCCATCATTGGATTAAAAAAGGAGTAATTTGTATGCAAAAAATCTGGGCTAAATACCTTGCGATATTGGCCGGCTTAGGCCTGGTGATCGGAATCTATTTGACCTTGAAGCCGCGCCAAACTGCTTCAAGTAGGATACCGGCGGCAACAGAGCGTCAAGGAGCAGAACAAAGAGTCCTTCACTATCTTGGGAAAAAATACGTGCTCCCTGTCAAAGCTGAGAAAATTGTCGTTACTGGAGCTCTGGAGGCGCTCGAGGATCTGCTGGTGCTGAAGGTGAAACCCGTTGGAATGATGAGTATCGGTGGATCCTTTCCGGCGTTGTTCGCTGAAATTGCCCAAGACGCCCAACCGATTGGCGAAAAAATGCAGCCCAATTTGGAAGCTATTTTAAGAATACAGCCGGATGTGATCATCAGCAGTGACAAATTTCCGCCGGCCATCACCGAGCAATTGCGAAAAATAGCTCCGACCATTCCGATTTCCCACTTTCCGGCGGATGCTGAAGCCAATTTGCGCTTTCTCGGGGAGTTAACCGGCAAACAGGGACGGGTGGCGGAAATCCTGGAAAAGTACGGCCGGGAGGCGGCAGTGGCCCGGGCCCGCCTGCCGGAAAGCATCAAGAACAAGAAGGTTGTCGCGGTACGCATCCGGGTCGGCAATATTTTAGTATATCCGGCACAACTTTTTTTTAATGACATTCTGTACGGAGAACTAGGTTTACCCGCACCTGAGGAAATTAAAGGGCTCAAAGGGCCGGAAGTCATATCGCTGGAAAAATTCAGCGCCATGAACCCCGATTATATTTTTCTGCAATATGCCGCCAGTGAAAGCCCGGCCCATCCCAAAGTGCTGGATGAAATGGAGCAAAATCCGATTTGGCGAAGTATGGAGGCGGTCAAAAACCACCGAATATTCATCAATGCGGTTGATCCCTTGATCCAGGGAGTGGCGTTGGGCGGAAAAATCCAGTTTTTAAACGCTGCGGTAATCAAATTATCCAAAGAAAAGGAGTGATACCATGAATTATCAAAATATGCAAACGGGCCGGATGATCAGGACATGGCCGTTGGAAACGGGAGCATCGGTCAGCGTTACGCTTGGTGACGATGAAGTGCAGTGTTACACTTTGACTTTAGAGAGTGAGGCGGTTGCCTGGCTGTTCCTGGAAGTAAACGGTCTGCGCGGCTCTTTGACTATTTTTAATCCCGAGGGCGAGCCCTTGCGGAGTAGCGAGATTGACAGTGACGGTCAGTACTCTTTGGCCTTTGTAGCCGAGAAATCAGGCGCATACCGGGTGCAGCTCAGAGCCCAGTGCTGTTGTTTGGAAAGGGGCAATTATACTATAACCCTGAAAGAAATCGCAACACTGGAGGAACGGGTTAAAGCCGCGCCGGCGCCCCGTTTGGAGGGAACCCGGATCCAAAAGTTACGGGCCGATTTGGCACTTGATCCCGCAGCGGCTCTAGCAGAGTTCTGGCAGGAAATGAACCACGGGAGCAGTCCGCTTTTGGAAACAGACCCGCTGTCGCCCCATTTGACCCGCTGTACCTTTGTATGGCGGGGAACGGAGCAAACCCGTAATGTCCAGGTACGTTTGTTGTTCCGGACTACACTGCCCAACGAATATGCTATGACCCAGCTGGAAGATACCGACGTTTGGTACACTACCCTTCAGTTGCCGTCCTGCGGCCGGTTTTCCTACATGCTGTTGCCGAATGCACCACTACTGTCGCAGCCGGAGTTCGATAGCCCTGCTGAGCATAAATTGCGCTATTTGGTCTCGGCCCAAGCCGATCCACTCAACCCGCGACGCTGCTACGATGCAATCAGCAAGTATGAAGGGATGTCGTTGCTGGAACTGCCGGGGGCATCACCCCAGCCATGGATCGCTGAACGCCGGGAGGTCAGCCGAGGAACCCTTAAACGGTATCCGTTTAAAAGCAAAGTATTGAATGATGACCGCTTTGTTTCCGTCTATACTCCGTCCGGCTATTCAGAGAAGGCAAAACCGTACGGACTGCTGTTGGTATTTGATGAACAATGGTATCTGAAGCGGGTGCCTACGCCCACCATTCTGGATAACCTGCTGGCGGAGGGGAAAATTCCGCCGTTACTGGTGGTGCTCATTGGCAATGGGCCGGGTGAGGCCCGCAGCAGGCAGTTACCGTGCAATCCCCAATTTGCGGAGTTTATGGCTACCGAACTGCTCCCCTGGGTACAGCAAAATTATTGCGTTACGGGTGATCCCGGACGCATTATTTTGGCCGGATCCAGCTATGGCGGACTGGCTTCCGCTTATGTTGCCCTGCAATATCCCGAATTGTTCGGTAATGTACTTTCTCAGTCCGGTTCCTTTTGGTGGCGGCTGCCGGAAAAACCGGGGCAGATACTCCCTAATCCATCTGGGGAAACGAACTATATCGCTTCGTCATTTGCGCGCACTCCCCGGCTGCCATTGCGTTTTTATCTGGATGCCGGATCAGGGGAAATCGATCTCACGGGCAAAGGACGTTCGATCCTTTTCAACACTCGCTACCTGCGAGATGTTTTGCTGGCCAAGGGCTATCCGGTACATTACCGGGAGTTTATCGGCGGTCATGATTTCCTAAATTGGCGCGGCACATTAGCCGACGGGCTCATCTTATTGACCGCTGACTGGAGTGAGACTGATCACCGGACTATCGGCGAAAACAGAAGCAGGAACGGTGATTGAAGTATCGGTAACTTGGAACATCCTATTTTTTCTGAATTCCAGCGGCGTGCGATGGGTTAGTTTTTTGAAAATCAAATTGTAATAATTTTGATTGTTGAAGCCGACGGAAAGGGCAATGTCCAATACCGGCCAGTCTTTTTCGATCAGCATTTTTTTGCTTTTCTCAATCCGTAATTCATTCAGAAATTGGGAAAAAGTCTTTCCGGTTTCTTTTTTAAACAGATTGCACAAATAGGATTTACTGATTTTAAGGTACTGCGATACCTCTTCTAAAGTTATGGGATCATGATAGCGGGCATCCATAAAATCGATGGCTTTTTTGACATATAAGCAATAGGGCTGCTCATAGTAGGTTTTTGTTTTTTGTTTAAAGTACAAGCTATCCGCAGCGATGATCCGCAGTAATTCCAATAAATAGGGGATGCAGCAAGCAGGCTTGTATACGACTGGGCCGAAAGGGGCCTCGCGCCGGGAGCTGTAGGGTCCGATGATATGGAAACCCCGGTTGATATTTTTACCGCAGATCGGACGGGCGGTGAAATGAATATGTTCCAAACAAGAGATGGTTACGATATGAGGATTAAGAAGCGTAGTCAATTGCTTTTTTGCTTTTTCGAAGATATTCTGACTTTCATAGAATTCATTCCAGGTCTCCGAATATCCCACGGAATGAATGGGAATTCCATTAAAATCCACCGAGCGGATGGGGATATGGGTACATAAGTAAAATTTCTCGTCCATCTCCCGAATATGTTCTGTGACCAACATGGTCAGCCCTCCTTTAAATGATGAAATCTGGTTAAAAAAATCGCAATATCGTTATAAGCAATTCGTGAAGAAAATGGTATGATGAATATTGCTATGGAATGTCTTCGAATCAATGGCCCTGTCGGCTCCGGCTGATGAAGAGGACTACTTTTTGACACCGGAAGTTCGGACGGGTGCTTTTAAAGTTAGTTTAAACTAACTTTGATCCGAAATCAATCCCGAAAGTGTTGCAGTATGGTTAAATTCTATATTCACGAGGATGAGTTCAGCCGGTAGGGTGGGACTTGATAAAAAGGCATTTTCTTGGCCAAGTGTTTTTTAAATTTTGGATAAGCGAGTTAGTGACGATGCATTTAAAAATTGGCATTCCTTTGATGATTTTGGTCATTGCACCGGTACTGGTTTTATTGATGGTGTTATTGTCAATCCGCTACGGAACAAAAACGATGGATTGGGAGACTATGCAAACTGCATTTTTTCATTTTAATCCGGATAACGTCAATCATCAGATCGTGATCAGTTCCCGGTTACCAAGAGTACTCGGGGCGCTGCTCATTGGATCCGCTCTGGCGGTCTCCGGAACGCTTATGCAGGGGATCACCAGAAATTATTTAGCCTCTCCCAGTTTGATGGGGGTGATGGACGGTTCCGCTTTAGCGATTACTATGGGTATGATATGGATACCTAATGCCGGCATTTTCCAGCTGATGGCCTTTTCTTTTTTCGGTTCAGCACTTGGCGCGGGACTGGTATTCGGTTTGGGATCATTGATACCCGATGGCTTGTCTCCAGTGAGGTTAGCGATTTTGGGGACTGTCATCGGGACTTTTTTAAGCGGGATTTCGGTTGCTTTAGCAATTTATTATCAAACTGCTCAAGATATCAGTTTCTGGTATCACACCCGGTTGCACCAGATGAATCCGGAACACTTAAAAATAGCCGTCTTGATTATGACTGTCGGGTTCGTGATCGCCTTATGGGTGTCACAGACGATGACCTCGCTTTCTTTGGGAGAAGAGATCGCCACGAGTCTGGGCCAGAGAGTCAGTTTGATCAAAGGAATGGCTGCGGTCTCCGTAATGCTTTTAACAGGTGTTGCGGTGGCATTGGCCGGTAAAATCGGATTTGTGGGTTTGATCATTCCCCATATCACCCGCTATCTGGTTGGTATTGATTATAAATGGGTTATTCCTTGTGCCGGAATTTTGGGCGGCATTTTTCTGGCTTTTTCGGATTTGCTCAGCCGTTTCCTGAATTATCCGTTTGAAACGCCGGTCGGAGTGATCACTACATTGATTGGAGTGCCCTTCTTTTTATATCTGGCCCGAAAACGAGGTGGCCAGGATGTTTAGGGAAACGCGCCACCGTTATCCGATAGTATTATGGACGGGATTGGGACTGGTTTTGATAATGGCCTATTTCAGCTTAACTTGTGGTGTAATGGAAATTGCAGTGCAAGATGTGCTGAAAACACTGGCCCGGATTGATCCCCTCCGCCAGTATGACTTGCTGATCCTGGAGTTTCGCCTGCCCAGGATCATCACTGCCGGATTGGTTGGCGCAGCATTGGGAATTGCTGGAACGGTCATCCAGGGAATTACCCGGAATGGACTGGCTGATCCCGGAATTTTGGGCATCAATTCCGGGGCTGGTGTCGGGATTGTCATTTACATCCTCTTTTTTCAGGAGAAAATCAACAGTAGCGACTGGTTTGCCGTGATGGCCATGCCGTTTTGCGGATTGATTGGAGGACTGGGGACTGCATTGTTCATCTATTATCTGGCACGGCATAACGGGCAGCTGGATCCGCAACGGCTATTACTAACGGGGATTGCGATTGGTTCCGGTCTTGGTGGTGTGATATTGTATTTAACTTTGAGGATGGGCAGTGGAGATTTTCAGGTGATGACGTTCTGGCTTGCCGGAAGCATCGATAAAGCCAATTGGAAACAGATCGCGGCGGTATTGCCTTGGCTCGGCGTCTTGATACCACTGTTATTTCGGAAGTCGCCACTGCTTGACTTGTTTCAATTGGAAGAATGTACCGTGAAGAGTTTGGGAGTGGCCATTGAAAAAGAGAAAGCCTTCTTTCTGTTGGGTTCGGTCGGACTGGTCAGCGCGTGTGTGGCAATCGCAGGAGGAATAAGCTTCGTCGGTTTGATCGTGCCTCATATTGCCAAGCGGCTGGTTGGCACTGCTCACCGGCAGATTATTGGGATTTCTGCAATCGTGGGTATGGTTTTAGTGATCAGCGCCGACTTAATAGCGAAAACCCTTTTTGCTCCGGCTGAAATTGCGGTAGGAATCGTAATTTCCTTAATTGGAGCACCTTACTTTATCTATCTGTTATCGACTGTTAAAGCATAGAAAGGTCGTGTGAATATGAGTATTTTGCGGGTGGAAAAATTACAAGTCGGTTACGGGAGAAAAGTGATCTTGAATGACATTCATTTAACCGTCACTGCGGAGAAGATCACTTCCATTATCGGACCCAATGGTTGTGGCAAATCAACATTGCTCAAAACCATGGGCCGGATCATTCCCCAGCAGCGAGGCACGGTCTATTTATACGGTAAAGACCTCAGTCGGTTTCCCACTCAGCAGGTTGCACGGCATCTGACGATATTGCCGCAACATCCGCTGGCGCCCCCCGAATTAAAAGGGGAAGAACTGGTGGCTTTTGGGCGATTTCCCCACCGTAAAAGACTAAGTCAGCTGTCGGCAAAAGACAAGGAAGTGATTGCCTGGGCAATGGATCTTACCAGGGTGATTTCCCTGCGGGAGCGCCCCATCGGGAGCCTGTCAGGCGGTGAACGGCAAAGGTTCTGGCTAGCCATGGCGCTGGCTCAGGAGACTGAAATTCTCCTGCTGGATGAGCCTACCACGTATTTGGATATCGCCCAACAGTTGGAAATGTTGAAGATTGTGAAGCAGTTGAATCAAGAACGGCATTGCACGATTGTCATGGTGCTGCATGATATTAATCATGCCGCCCGTTTTTCCCATGAGATCGTGGCGATGAAACAAGGGAAAATTATCGCAACCGGCCCGCCACAGGCTACGATTACCAAGGAAGTTTTACGAAAGGTTTTTCAAATCGAAGCCCGGTTGATAAAAGATCCGCTTAGCGGAACACCGGTTTGCTTTGGTTATGATAATGCTCCGATGAACTATTGTTCGGAGGAAGCGATATGAAGGGTTGAATGATTACGGATCATTCAAGATCGTTCCCGGCGAATATACCCCTTGGCATGGAAGAGCGCCGGACAATCAACACGGTGGTTTTAGCGGCGAGGGTTCCGGATACCTTTCATTGAAAAAAAGAAATCGAAGAGGAGGAAACTGAAATTACAGGCAAGATATTGAAAGAAAAGCTAAGTTTAAAAATGAGTCACCGGATATATGTTATCGCAGCCGGAATCTCCATTTTCCTCCATGGATTGCTGGGTCTGACGCCTTCCTTTAGCCAATCGGCTATGGATCAATCACTCCGTTCCACCCAATCTCCCGCTTCGGTGGAGATTGTACCTGCTAAATTGTTGAGTGGAGGAGATTTAAGTGATTTGGAAGCAGGAACCACCGGAGCCCCCAAAGCACCGCCCCAACGGATCCTGCATCAAGCAGAGGAAAATGGCGATAGCCGAACCGAGTCACCGGAACCCGTTATGACAGATTCACAGTTATCCCCGGTATTCCACGAGAGCGTCGCCGAACCGTTACTAGTCGCACCGGCGTCAGGGAATTCAGCAGTGACCGAAACGGTGAAACCTATGGAATCATCCGGGGAATCGGGGCTGGAAAATGGGGAGAATCCGGATGAACAATCCAGTAAAACCGTATCCGGTGTAATGGGAGGGATTGGCGTTGCGGGAGCGGGAAGCGGAGAAAAAGCAGTCAAGATCCTCCGCGGCACCGCACCCGGCTATCCGATAGCTGCCCGCCAGGCGGGTTGGGAAGGAGTGGTTATGGTACGGGTACTGGTTGACAGCCGGGGGGCTGCCGGGCTTGTATCACTTCGTGAGAGCAGTGGTCACCAATTATTGGATGACGTAGTACTTCAGACAGTGAAGAAATGGCGGTTTGCTCCGGCAACTAAAAACGGAAAGCCGGTTGCCGGTTTTCATGATGTCCGGGTCCGTTTTCGCCTTACTGAACCATAATGTCCGGAATAAAAAGTGCTGTCAAAATTGATAAGAAAGGATGATCATAATGTTTGAAATGCTGATGAAAGGGGGGTGGATCATGGTGCCGCTGGCGGCCTGTTCACTGCTGGCAGTGACCATCATCGTGGAAAGATTGATCTTTTTTCGCATGATCGGCCTTCATCAACCGGCCGATGATGTTTTAACCTTAGTTGAGCAAGGACGGTATGAAGAAGCATTGATTAAGACGGAACGGTTCAATCTGCCGGTTGTCAAGGTATTAAAAGCCGGGTTGGGTTATCGCCGCGATCCGGTCAAGGCGATGGAAGTGGCGGGGTTGTCCGAAATATCCACGATGAAGCGGGGCTTGACGGTACTTGAAACCATCATTACCCTCTCGCCGCTTTTAGGATTGCTGGGTACGATCATCGGAATGATCGGTTCATTTCAAATTATGACGATTTCCGGAACCAGCCAACCGCACGCTGTGACCGGAGGGGTAGCGGAGGCTTTGATCGCTACGGCAACCGGTATTACTGTGGCTGTTATTACGCTGATACCCTACAATTATTTTTTGCGCCGCGTTGAACAGGAAACCGAAACGATTGAACAATACGCGACCCGGTTTGAACTGGCGTTCAACGAGTCATTACAGGAGAGAGCGGGATGAAATTGCCAAGAATTACCTCACGAAAAGCCCGGATCGAGATTATTCCGATGATTGACACCATGTTCTTTTTATTGGTGTTTTTTATGCTGGCGAGTTTATCCATGACTCAGCAGTATACCGTACCGGTCAATTTGCCCAAGGCGGCTGGCGCATTGGAAAAAATCCCCCAAGTGGTGACGGTGACTATCACCAAAGAAGGCAAGCTATATTACAACAAAGAAGCGGTCGCCTCGCTAGGCGAAGTAGTGGAAAAGCTGCTTGATCAACAAAAATCCGCCGCCTCGTTGGCGGTGATTATTAATGCTGATCGCAGCGTCCGGCATGGGCAAGTGGTCGAACTGCTCGATGCTCTTCAGCAAAGCGGTCTGGCGAGGGTTGCCATCGCGGTAAATCATTTGCAGAGTTGAAATAGAAAGGGGATCCCAGTAAATCAATAAAATTATTCGATTATTTCAAATGAGGCGCCGAGGAGCTCCCTTTGGTAGGGAATATTTAGTAAAATTCATATAATTGTCATGGTATTTTCAACCCTTTCTAAAAAGCAAGGGCGGTTAATATTATTTAGTGGAAATATTGATAATGATTCAGGAACTCTCGTAAGGGTTCGGCGTTATTACTAATCAATTCAAATCATACCGAAGGAGAGATCGGAATGGCTGATATCATTGATTATAAAATATACGGGGACGACATGCAGCTTGTCGAGGTGGAGCTGGATCCCGGCGAAGGGGTCCGGGCGGAAGCCGGGGCGATGATGATGATGGAAGACGACATCATGATGCAAACCTCCACCGGGGGCGGCTTGTTCCAGGGGTTTAAAAGGATGGTTACCGGAGATAGTTTTTTTATCACGACTTTTTTAAATAACGGCCGCTGCAAGCGTCATGTCAGTTTTGGGGCGCCGTATCCGGGAAAGATTATTCCGCTGGGGCTTGATAAATTGGGCGGTAACTTTATCTGTCAAAAGGACGCTTTTTTATGCGCGGCCCAGGGCATTGAAATTGAGGTGGCCTTTACCAAAAAAATCGGCGTCGGTCTTTTCGGCGGCGAAGGGTTTATTCTCCAACGCTTAACCGGCGACGGGCTGGCTTTCATTCATGCCGGAGGGACGATTATTCCACGGCAGCTGGCGCCGGGAGAGCGTCTGCGGGTTGATACCGGTTGTATTGTAGGCTTCGAACCTTCGGTAAATTATGATATCCAGTATGTCGGCGGGTTTAAAAACGCCCTCTTCGGCGGCGAAGGCATCTTCCTGGCGACTTTGACCGGACCGGGCCTGGTATATTTGCAGAGTTTGCCCTTTTCCCGTCTGGCCGACCGGATTCTTGCCGCCGCGACTTACAGAAGACAGGATGAATCGATTGGCATCGGAGGGATCGGAGGCGGTCTGCTCGGTGGGTTGTTTGGCGGGGATAGGGGGGACTGAAGAGGTGTAGCTCGGAAGGAGCTTTTTCTGGATCGGAGGGAGCTTTTTCAAGCTCAGAGGGAGCATTTTCTATATATATTGCATTAAATTTTTTTAGAAAAAGTCGGGCCTAAAAAAAGTACGGAGACAGGATTTACCTGATTCACAGGTACAGGATTAAGACCTGGTAAAAATGGGCTGCAAAAACAGATAATTCATAGGGTTTTAAAAAAATCCTGTAAATCCATAAAATTCTGTTAATCCTGTTTGAGTTCTTTTCTCTTGGGTTTGCGTTCATCGTCTAGCATTCAAAAATTTATTTCATCTTATATCGCTCAGAGGTACCTTTTAGTAGCTCGGAGGGAGCTTTTTCCGGATCAAGCGTTTTATATGAAAGAAACCTATATATGTTTTATACACCCCCCCATTTGCCCCACTGCCCCACTGTCCCACAACCCCTTATGCCGTCTTGGTTTCAAGGGTTGACTTGTCGGGGGGAAGGTCTTTTTTACCGATCGAAATTTGTGATCGTTTTTTTCATAAGACCTTACCCAAGGGTGGCCCAACGGATCAAAGACAGGCAGGAATTGGTTTTATGGGTTGATGTGGGGCAGAGAGGGTGTTGTAGAAAAATATATATGTTTCTTTTGGGGTTTGACGATCATGGTTTTACCTCCAGTAATGATAATGTTGTTTGGGCAGCTTCCTGCCCGTTAATAAGCAAAACAATCCGGTGCTTACCTGGGTAGTGCCGTCTGGTGGTTAGATTGGCAAAGCTATGAATGTGGGTTCCAGATAAGTGTGCATTTTCTGACAGGGTTTTATCCAAAAGCAAAAACAATTTGCGGGATGGTTTCCCGTTGGCTTTCATAAAGTCGATGCCGTATTCCAAGCGGATTTTGACTTTTGTGTTCCTGTCAATGTCCAGCGCATAATGGAGCTCGCATTTTTCTCCAATCGTAAGTTGAACCGGTTGGACTGTCAGAACGGCGTTCTTCCATAAAGGTTTTTCTTTAGAATCATTTGAATAGCCGAACAACACCAAAGCTTCAGGATTCGCTTTCCGGATCAGGGTACGGCATCCCTGACGTAAAATCCACTCTGTCTGGGGACTGGTACCCATCCATTGCCGGGCTGTTTTTAAAACCAGCTCCGGATGGTCTTTGGCAATATCATTCAGATTATTGGCCACACTTTTCCGGACATAAAGGGCAGGATCGGCTTTCAGATTTTCCAATATTTTTAAAACCGGCGTTGGATCTTTTTTAAAAATGGGAAGGTCCATGCTCCAGGGAAGGCGGGGGCGGCAACCCTCGCTGGACAAACGCCTTACGTGTTCATTGGGATGTAGCGACCATTGAAGCATATATTTCATGGTGCGTTCAGGGTCTCTAAGTATAAATGGCCGGATGGCGAATTCTGAGGATGAATGCTGGGTGAAACGCTCCAACGCCTCCATCGAAAGTTTCCAATGTTCTTCGTTTTGTCCGTAAGCTGAGACAAAGTCGGGAAAGAATAAATACGGGAACCCGTTGCAGTCCCCAGCAATGGCATACAATATGGCTAAAGCATCTTCATAGGTATTTGGCAAACACCCCCCTAATACCTTTGCAATCCGGTTCATGCGGGATCGTACCGGTAATTCACCCCATGGAGGCATCAGCACGGATGAGACAAACTGCTCGCAGGGGAAGTCCTTATATGCAGTACTTACCTTATATCCAAAGTCCTGCAAAAAATGTAAAGTATAAATATCCTTTAAAGCATCAGCCATGGGATGACTCCTTTCCAAATCTAGATGGTGCGGAGGATTCCGCCGTCAATAATATGCTCACTGCCGGTGATATAGGAGGCCCGGTCTGAAACGAGAAAAGCAACAAGTTCTGCAACTTCTGCGGGTTTGGCCGGACGTCCCAAGGGGATGCCGCCCAGTGCGTCCATTAATTCTTGGCGGGCGGCGGAATAATCGCTGTTGGCGTTTTCAGCCATCCTTGCAATCAAACGTTCTGCCGCCTTGGTTTCTGTAAATCCGGGAGCGACTGTATTAATCCGGATGCCTTCCGGGCCATACTGGGTGGCCAGATTTTTACTGTAATTGGTCAAGGCCGCTTTGGCCGCCGAGTAGGCCATGGTCATTTTTCCCGGAAGTCTGCGCTGAATGGATGTTATATGGATAATAACCCCCTGGTGCTGTTGCAGCATGGATGGTAAAAATCCCCGATCCAGGCGGACAGAGGAGAAAAGGTTCCGGTTGAAAGTGGTCAGCCAGTCTTCGTCCTTTAACGCCAATGCCCCGGCCGTTGAGGTTGATGATCCGCCTACATTATTGATTAAAATATTCAATCCCCCGAGTTTTGCCAAGGTTTCCCGAATAATCTTTTCAGTACCTTCAGTTGTTCCAACGTCGGCTTGAATAAAGCCTACGGTATCCGGCAGATCCTCGGAAAATGTCCGGGCGGTGGTCATGATGGTGGCTCCCGCTTTTAAAAGACGATTGACTATAGCCTGGCCAATTCCTTGGGTGCCACCGGTGACCAGGACCCGTTTACCTTCGAGTTCTTTGCTCAAATCGAATTGAATTTGATTTTCCAAAACTGATACCTCCAAATAAAATTTTCAGAAAGAGAGATTCCGTCGCCTTTGTCTTGACTTGCGTAGATGGGAATTCTCCTTGGCCAGTGTCTCAATATCTCTATAGATTATCCGGAACGATCGGATCGATACTTCAAAACGCTTGGCTAATTCCTGAGCCGTTACGGCGCCCTTTTCAAGGATGATAGATCCAATTTGAAACAACCGGCTGATCTGCATCATCACCTCAAAAAAAGTATAGAACATATAAATTGACAGCACTATGTCATGTTATGTCAAAATGATAACCGATTTTGATCGTATATAACATAAAGTGACGGTCTTCATAAGAGTTTTTATAGGAAAGAAATATATGTTCTGTGCAACCCCCATTTGCCCCACTGCCCAACAACCCCTTATGCCGTCTTCGTTTCAAGCGTTGACTTGCCGGGGGGAAGGTCTTTTCTAACGATCGAAATTTGTGATCGTTTTTTTCATAAGACCTTACCCAAGGGTGGCCCAACGGATCAAAGACAGGCAGGGATTGGGTTTATGGGTGATGTGGGGGAGAGGGGGTGTTGTAGAAAAATATATATGTTTTTTTTGTGTTTGGGTTATCCGGGTACAGGTTCAGTTGCAAAAATGAGGGATGATTTTTGAAAGACACGGATTGGGGCGGCGACGGTTTTTTAAAATTGGGTTAATCCTCCAACTTGGCTTCCGCGAATCCGGAGGATTTAACCCGAAGGGAACGAAGGCGGCTTAAGGATGTACATTTAAAGCTTCTTTCGGGGAATATACCGGGACAATTGCTAATCCCATTTTTTCACGCAAATTTAAGGCTGGATGTTGACTTAATGAATACTCGCAGTTTAATAGAATAAGGGTTGCCGGCTTCCGGTGGCAACGGCGCGGCTTGTAATACAAGTCGAAAAAACGTCCTGTTTTAAAGCCGCGCTTTTCGGCCTGTCCCGGCCTCAAATGTCGGGGTGGGAGGTTGAGTCTTAATGCAAAAAAAACGTGTAAAGAAAACTTAGGAGGGCCAGGAGGGGGAGGAGGACTTTTAAAAATGAAAGGCCATGCGGGTTGATTTGGAAGGAAGGTCGAAAACACAAAATATAACTATCGGTGAGTGTCCTTTTTGTTTAATACCTCCTGCTTTTTTTATTATACTATCAGAAAAAACAGGAGGTATTTTTATGGGCATTGTAACAGAGATAGTAATCATGAAACAGTTTGAGTATAAGGTTCGACCGTGATGCTCCGCACCCCAATGCCCTTTTTAGTTACCCTTGGTTCTCGGCCTTTTTCTTGTCCTGCAGCCGGCGGGGTTTCAGCCAGGGAGGTAGAGCAAGTCTGAAATTCCTCCTGCTACGTAACGACATCACGATGCTTTGCAGCACAATGAAGAGATACAGCAAGAGCCCGCTTACTATCGCTTGAGAGTTTGACTGGACACCCGCCGCGCGGATCAGTTCGTTGATTGTAAGAAGGGTTAGCGTACCGATTGGCGCGCCAAGCAGGTTCCCTACGCCGCCGTTGAGCAGAATGCCGCCTATTACATTCGAGGCTATTGCTTTCATTTCGAACAACGCCCCGTTTCCGATATTGCCGGCTCCTGTTGTCATGATGAACACAAAGCCTGCGATACCGGCCGTCAATCCGCATATCACGTATGAGAAAAATATCGTTCTCTTTACGTTGATACCGAGCATCCGAGCGCTCTGACTATTGCCGCCAACAGCGTAGACATTGCGTCCGAAACGCGACCACTTCATAAGGGCGGCGAAGAGGACAACAAGGGCCACCACAACGATGACGCCTGGTTTAATTTCACACGGGATGAAAACGCCCAGCCTGTTTTGGGTGCCAAGCCAAGGAATCACGATTGTAAAATCCCTCAGGCTGACGAAAGCAGGCATGGTCACGTTGATCGGATCTTTGTGGAGTGTCGTCAGCAGTCCCTGGGCTAAGAACAATCCCGACAGCGTTATGATAAATGGCTGGATTTCAAGATAGGCAATGAGATATCCATGCAAGAGACCAAACGCGATACCTATGCCCAGCGAAAGAAGTAAGGCGCCCCAAACGTTCCCTATTGTCGATTGCAGCAACATGGCACAGGCCATGGTTACCAGGCCGCATACTGCGCCGATGGAAATGTCGATGCCGCCTACGATCATAACGACGCATAGACCCAGTGTCATGATGATGAGCGCAGCGTTCAGGTTGAACAGGTCAAAGAAGGTCTGAAACTGCATGAAACTGTCGGGAAAACTTATAAGGGCAAACCCGTACATCAGTACAAATATAATCCCGGCTATAATAAAAAGAAGATTCGAATTCGATAGTCTTGTTTTGGGTTTGGTTGTGTTCAGAGATCCCATCCTACTTCTCCTTCTTCCCAGATGTGAGTCCACCTGTCTTGGGTAGGGAGTTGCTAGCAACTATAGTTTTAGCCTTGTCTAAGACTTTCCTGGCAAAAACCCTAACCACAGGCGATGCAATGACCATGAGAATGATAATGAACACTGCCTTGAAGGCCTTAATGGCCTCCGGTTCTACCTCCAGCCTGAGCAGAGTCCTGTTCAGCATCTCTATCGTGTACGCGCCGATAATAGAACCGGTCATACTGAACTTTCCGCCGGAGAGCGAGTTCCCACCTATAGCTACGGCGAGAATCGCGTCCATCATGATTAACTTGAGCAGATTGACACTGTCGTGGCGCCCCGCCTTGTTAACTGCGATGAAACCCGCGACCGCGGCACAGACTCCCATAATCAAAAAGGTCAGGAATATAATCTTTTTCGGGTTGATACCGTTCAGACGCGCCGCGCTTGGGTTGATTCCCACAGACTCCACATAGAGCCGGAGATTGGTGGTCTTGAGCACCACTGCAACGATGGCGATGAAGACGGCGGTCAGGATGATTGGAGTCTGGATTGGCACTCCCGGTATTACGGTGCCGATTTGATTCGAAATATCGTTCGCCAGTATGGGAGATAATTTGCCGTCAATCATAAAGGCGATGGACCTGCCCCCCAAAAACAGTATGAGGGTCGCAACCATGGGCTGAACCTTGAATCCCGAAACCAGGATGCCGTTGAATGCGCCGACGACTAACCCGGCCACGCAGCTTATGAGGAATCCCGCCAGTATAGTCAACAAGGTGACCTCACCGGCATTTAAGACGAACAGGACAAAGACGGCGGAAGTAATGGTGGCAATCTCACCTATGCTGATGTCCTGCCCTTGTGAGGCCGCAGAAACCAAGGTCATACCTATTGTCAGAATAACCAACTCCGAGGCTCCGAAGAGGATATTCGGTATGTTCCCGTAAAATGCGCCGTTTACCATGGTAATGCTGAAGTAATCAGCGCCCTTGATCAGATTAATGATAATGAGTAACACCAGAACAGAGAGGGGAAGGAATAGATGAGATAAGTGATTTAAGTATACTTTTAACCTTGGCATATTTATTCGCCTCCCTTGGCTATCACGCGCATAACATTTTGTTCCGTTAAATTCATTCCACTGAGTTCTCCGACAATTTCACGGTCCTTCATAACGATCATTCGGGAGCAGGTTCGAAGCATTTCGTCAATTTCTGAAGATATGAATGTCAAACTCATTCCGTCTTCAGCGAGCCCCAGCACAAGTTTTTGAATCTCCACCTTGGTTCCGACATCGATTCCCCGTGTGGGTTCATCGAGGATCAGGTACATGGGGTGTGTCAGCAGCCAGCGGGCCAGAATGACCTTCTGCTGGTTGCCGCCGGAAAGAGATTTGATCGGCGTATTGATGGACGGTGTTTTAATGCTCAGTTTCTCTATATACTGGTTAGAAAATTCCTCAGCCTGTTTCCTCGAAAGAGGCCTAAAAAAGCCCTTCATGACCTGCAAGGCTAGAATAATATTGTCGCGCACCGAAAGCTCGGCGATGATTCCGTCGCCCTTGCGGTCCTCGGGTAGATAGCCGATTCCCTGTTTCATGGCGTTCAGGGGCGTCTTGATCTTTACTTTCAGACCTTTTATTTTGACTTCACCGCCTGTCACCTTGTCGGCGGCGAAGATTGCGCGAACACTTTCGCTGCGCCCGGAGCCGAGCAGCCCGGCAAACCCGTTTACCTCGCCTTTTTGGATCGTGAAATTGAAAGGCCTTACCCCGGCGGCGCTCGAAAGCGCCGTAGCCTCGAACACCGGCACACTGCTGTCGGTTTTAAGCGGCTCTTGTTTTTTTATCTGAGAGACATCACTCAGCGCCTTTCCCATCATCTTTGAGATAAGCTCGATTTGAGGAAGGGCAGATGTTTGGTATTGGCCGATCAACTCTCCATTGCGAAGCACCGTAATCCTATCGCTGATCTCGTATACCTGATCGATAAAGTGGGTAATGAAGATGATCCCCACCCCCCGAGCTTTCAGTTTGCGCATGAGCTCGAAAAGTTTTTTCACCTCATCTTCGTCAAGTGAGGACGTTGGCTCGTCCAGAATGAGAATCTTGCAGTCCATATCGACCGCACGGGCAATCGCGATCATCTGCTGGACAGCAATTGAGCAGCTTGAGAGTTCTTGGGTCGGGCTCGCTGGAATACCGAGGGAGCTGAGCATTTGTGCGGCCTTTGCGTTCACCTGCTTCCATCGAACGAAAGCGTTCCGGCCGCGACCGGCAAGCATATTTTCAGCTACGGTCAAATTGGGGCAAAGCGCTATTTCCTGAAAGACCGTGCCAATTCCCATGTTCTGCGCATCCTGCGGCGACTTTAAAAGAACCGGCTTTCCATCTAAAACAATCTGGCCGGCATCCTTTTGGTAAACACCGGTTATAATCTTTATCAGTGTGGACTTGCCCGCTCCATTTTCGCCCATCAAGGCATGAATATCACCCTTTCGGAGCGCGAAGTCTACGTTATGCAGAGCTCTGACGCCTGGAAAGGATTTGCTGATTCCCTCCATTTTGAGTATGTTTTCTGACAGCAACCAAAGACCTCCTTACTGGTATCACATAAATTAATAGCAGTGCGGTTAACCGGATAAGGTCCGAACACCGCACTGCCTGAAATATTACTAAAAAACTACCTTGTTATCTTGCCCTTGCCAGGATCGGCATTGATACCCCAATTTTCGATATCTTTGTCGGTTATCTTGGCAGTTGTAAAGAGCAATTCTTTCTGATAGACGATTCCTTTGGGGAGCTTGCCACTTTTGATCCACTTGGAAATCTCGGCTGCCTGACGTGGATTGCACTGCATGTCGGCGTCCCAGTAACCGGCCTGTACGTTCCTCAGCGCAAAACGGTTAAAGTCAAAACCAATGATCTTGACATCGCCTTTACTGCCATGGGTGATACCAGCTGCTTCGAGGGCCTGAACAGCGCCTTGCGCCATACCGTCGTTCTCAGCGTAGATGACGTTGAATTTCTTTTTCGCTGCAATCGCGGCGTCAACCACTTTGCGGGCTTCCTCAAGGCTCCAGGTGTCTCCGCCCGTTCCATCAGCCACAACGGTGAGTTTACCTTCTTTTGCGGCTTTAAGCACTGCGGCGCTACGGCCTATTTCAGCTGCGCTACCCAACTGACCACGAATAAGGATTAAATTGATCGGTTTCGGAACGCTTTTCAATACCCAGTCTACTGCCGTATTACCCTCATAAGCCATATCCGAGAGAAGCGCCGCCTCATAGTTTTTGGAGTCCGTATTAATCGCGCGGTCAAAGAGAATAACCTTAACGCCGGCTTTTTTTGCAGACACTAGGACATCGTCCCATCCAGACGCGTTTGCGGCCGAGATCAGGAGATAGTCCACTCCATCTCGAATGTACCCTTTGGCCGCAGCGATCTGCTCGCTGTTGTCGCCGGTGTTGGTCTGTTTTGCGTCATAGCCGTTTGCCTTTGAGAAGACATTGTTCATGGCTTCCACATTGGCCTGACGGTAGCCGGATTCTTCCGGTGGTAAATTTACAATGCCAACCTTAATCGGGCCTTTTGCAAAACCTGCAAGCCCAACCAACAAAAACATGGCAATGCCTAATACAAAAAACTTAAGTTTCATACTTTCCCCTCCTGAAAAATTATTTCGTTTGTGTTAACGTATGTTAACATTAACAGAAAAATTATATCCAATTTAAAAACCATTCGTCCATGGACGATTTTTGATTTTACTATAAAATTTTTATCCCTCCCATGTATCCGGGTTTTGAAAATGGATTTGAGAGAATAAAAATGTGGGTCTTAATAAAGGCTATGTTCTAAAAAATCAAGATCATTTTCGACAATCAACGAGGACGTTTTTATCCAAGCTATTAATATGTTCTGGTTTGGCTCATTATTTGTAGCAAAGCAAATTATACGAGGGGAATTATGGGCAGCCAGAACGAAGTGACTGCCGGCAGTTGTTTGATTTCATTATGGGATAGGACCGGCGGTGATTTTTCTTCCTTTTAAGCCGGGGGATTTCAGTTGTATTCCTTGACATAATGGGGTTATTATATTACTATGATTTTTACTATACCAATGCTTCAAAATGGTTTTTTCATAAACCAGTCATGATCTTGTGCTTAATAAAATCTTTGTAAAGAAGGCTATGGATGTCGCAAATTGAATTAATCGCCACCGCTACGTTTGGGTTGGAAGCTGTTGTAGCCAGAGAGGTCGAGGCTCTGGGTTATACGGATGTGAAGGTTGAAAATGCCCGGGTTACTTTTAAAGGGGACGAGAACGCCATTTGCCGCTGTAATCTTTGGCTTCGAAGCGCGGACCGGGTTTTGATCAAAATGGGGGAGTTCGAAGCCTTAACCTATGATCAGCTGTTTGAGGGAACCAAGGCATTGCCGTGGGCGGATTGGTTGCCGGAAAATGCGGTCTTTCCCGTGGAAGGAAAATCCATCAAATCGAAACTTTTTAGCGTTCCGGATTGCCAGTCCATCGCTAAAAAGGCCGTCGTCGAAAAGATGAAACAACGCTACCACAAGGAATGGTTCGCCGAAACAGGACCCAAATATACGATTGAAGTTGCCTTGCTTGACGATATGGCGACTTTGACCATGGATACCAGTGGTGTCGGCTTACATAAACGGGGATACCGCAAATTGTCCAGCGAGGCTCCATTGAAGGAAACACTGGCAGCGGCGATGGTCAACCTAAGTTTTTGGAATCCGGAGCGGATTTTAATTGATCCTTTATGCGGCTCCGGAACCATTCCCATCGAGGCGGCGCTGATAGGGCTGAATATGGCGCCCGGACTTAACCGGGAATTTGCAGCCGAAAAATGGCCGCAGATTTCCGGGGCCACTTGGGAGCAGGCGCGCGCCGAGGCCAAGGACTCCATCCGGCGCGATTTGAAATTAAAAGTCATCGCTACGGATATCGATGCCGAAGTATTAAGCTTAGCCAGATATCATCAAAAAATGGCGGGACTCGAAGGCCAAATCCACTTTCAGCAATTGCCTGTCGCCGATTTGCGGAATAGCCACAAGTATGGCTGTATCATCTGTAATCCGCCTTATGGGGAAAGGCTCTCCAATCCGAAGGATGTCGAAAAACTATATCGGGAAATGGCTAGCGCCTTTAAAGCTTTGGACTCCTGGTCATTTTATGTGATTACCTCCTATCCCGGATTTGAGCAGATTTTTGGGAGACGGGCCGATAGAAGAAGAAAACTGTATAACGGCCGGATTGAGTGCCAGTATTATCAATTTTACGGCCCCAGGCCTCCCAAGCGTGAGCAAAATCCGTCGGACCCGATGGTTGTTGCGGAAGGATGAACTGTAAAAGATGAAGAATGGCAGTGAATAAGTAAAGGCTGACTTTTTGCATCCTTCGAATCTTTATTATCCTTTTAACGGCTGGCGGCGATGGCGGCAGGTTCTTCATTGGCGACCCTTTGGTATGCTTGAAGGATCTGGGTTGAATTTTGGCGCCAGTGATATTTTTTGGAGTGCTCCAGTCCTTTGGCGGCTAAAGTCCGGTGAAGTTCCGGGTTGTTTAACACCATCAAGATGGCTTCCGCTAATTTGAGTGTGTCGGCGGGATTTATCTGAATTGCCGCATCACCTACGATCTCGGGAATCGATGAAGCGTTGGAAGTAATGACCGGCGTCCCACAGGCCATGGCCTCAATCGGCGGCAAGCCGAAACCTTCGTATAAAGAAGGATAGACGAACAAATCGGCGCCATTATAAAATAACGGTAAGTCGAGGGAGGCGACAAAACCGGGGAAAACAACATCTTCTTCTAAATCCAGGGATCGGGCCAGTAATTTCAATTGCTCGGCATGCCTGCTGTGGCCCCCCAGGATCACTAATTGCTGGAATCCGTGTAATTCCCGATAGACCTTTGAATAGGCATAAATCAATTCCGATACATTTTTGCGGGGGTTTAGACCTCCGGCATAAAGAATGAAAGATTTTTTGATTCGGTATTTTTCCCCAAGGTATTTTAGAATCGGCCTTTTGGGTAATGGCTGATAAGCAGCAGTTGGCGCCGAGTAGACGACCGAAATTTTCTGGGGTGGAATACCGAATAGTTTAATGATATCTCCTTTGGAAAAATGGGAAACCGTCAGGATATGATCGGCCCGTTCCACAATTTCAGGCATTTCCCGGGTAAACCGTTTTAAAAAACTCGGTCGGACCATTTCCGGAAGAAAATAAGGAATCAAATCATGAATGGTGACCAGGATTTTACAGGTTTTACTTTTGGGGATGCGGAACCCGTTTTGCGGCAAGTGAAAGATATCGGCCTTTTCCATGGAGAGCCAAAGTGGAATCTCCACCTCTTCTCTTTCATCATCTTTCGGTAAAGCGTAAAAACTGTAAGAACTCTTAAACGGTATGTAAGGAACCGGGTTTTCATCGGGCCATAAAAAGGTATATTGATTCTCCTTATCCAGCTCATGGAGTTTTTCAATCATGCTAAAAGTGTAATTACCGATACCGGTACCATAGGACCATTTGATGGGCCGGGCTTCAATGGCTATTTTCAACGGTTACTCCTTTCTGATTTAAATCATGGCACACCCACCGGGCCACTTCTTCCAAATCCCGCCCGGTAAAATCAGGAGTCTTATCCGGAGTTGGATTTAGGGATTCTTCCACGCCATAGCCGGTTAAAACCAGAGCCGTTTTAGCCTCCACAGCTCTTCCAGCATCCAGATCGCTTTGTTTATCTCCAATCACATAACTTTCCCCAAGATTTAGATGGTCACTGCCGGCTGCTATTTTTAATAAACCCGGCTTGGGTTTCCGGCAGCTACAATCATAGCGGTAGCTTTCAATTTCGGCGTTGGGGTGGTGCGGACAATAGTAAACGCCGCGAATTTCGATCCCCGCTTCCCATAACCGGGCGACCATCTGAAGATGAATTTGGCGCAAAGTTTCTTCTGTAAAATAGCCGTGAGCGATTCCCGCTTGATTGGTAAATATATATAGTGGAAGCCCGGTGGCGGCAAGAATTCCGAGGCCGCTGAGGGCTCCGGGAAGGAACTCCAAGCCGGAAACATCCCGTAAATAATGCTTTTCAACAATGATGGTGCCGTCACGGTCAAGAAAAATTGCGCCGCGGTTCCGGTTTTGTTGTTCCATATTCGGAATATGTGAAACTTTATGCCGGCAATCTGTGAAATAAGTGAGCATTGAAGACTCCTGACTGTTTTTGACAGGCCTTACTGTACCCGCCAGGTGGTGAGGCCCTGATTTTCAAAGTTAAAGGGAGTTATTTGGGCGCCCACTTTTTCCAAATCGGCGGCTATTAAGTGTTTTTTATTGTAAGGGCAATAAAGCAGCAGATAGCCGCCGCCGCCCGCCCCGAGGATTTTGCCTCCCAGAGCGCCCCGCTTCATGGCCAGATGATAGAGAGTGTCGATTTTTTCATTGGATATCGCGCCGGCAAGTTGTTTTTTCTCCATCCAGGCTTGGTGCAGATACTCGCCGAACTGATTCAGGCGTCCTTGTAATAACGCATTTTTCATGGCGATGGTAATCGCCTTTAACTCATCCAGGGCGTGTAAAGAACTTTCTTTTTTCTTTAAGTAACCATCGACTTGGGTGGCGATGATATTGGCTGAGAGCCTGGTGCGCCCGGTATAGACCAATAATAAATGATACTCCAGTTCGTTGATGATTACGGGTGATATCCGTAAAGGATTAACGATAGTGCCGTCATGGTAAAACTCAATGAAATTGAAACCTCCGAATACTGCTGCATACTGGTCTTGCTTTCCGCCGCGGATTGCCAAGTCCACCCGTTCAATTTCATAGGCCAAAGCCGCCAAGTCATAATTACTCCAGGTAAGGTTCAACCATTGCCGGAATAACCCGAGCAGAGCGACTACCATGGTTGAGGACGATCCCAGGCCGCTCCCCGGCGGAGCATCGCTATGTAAAAATAAAGAGAAACCTTGTTTCCATCCTTCAAACTTTCGTAGCACCGCCTTTACCAAATCCATTTGCCCATTAAAATCCAACTTTTGTGAAGCCAGATATTTAGCAAACATCTCAACATCTAATGATTCGACTTGAATCTCCTGATCGGTCCTTGGGATCAAAGTGCCGTAACTGTAGCGATTAATTGTAGTGCTAAGGACGACGCCCCCTTTTTCGGAAAGATAAGGTTCAATATCGGTACCGCCACCTGCAAAACTAATACGTAGAGGGGCCCTGCTACGGATCTCCAAGCTTGTGCCTCCCTTGTCGGATTCCTATGGCTTACGGTCTGTTTATCATTTATCCACAGACTTAGGCATAGGATATTTTATGAAATGAAAATAAGAGAGGTGCTCTTAAAAAATATTTCGCGATTGAAATTAAAATACTTGCAATTTGGGAGTATGGGAGGATTCATTTTGAAACATCTGCGTTATGAAGAAATAAATGACGGCGCCATGAGGCTTTTGAGCGAAGAATATCAAAGGTATTTACCCATCTTTCAGCGGCTCGGATTGAGACCCAGGCGCTATTTCTATGATCGTGATGCGGCTTATGTCGGCACGATTGAGGGATGGTTCCGTTTAGGGTTTAAAAAGTACAGTAAACAAGAATTAAAATGGCTGCGCCGGATTTTGGAATATTTGCACGAACGTTCCTTTCATAACTGGGCGGTACCATGGCAGAAAACGATTATTTGGGAAGAGCATTCTTTTTGTTATTTGATTCAGCCGTGGCTTCTGGCAAAGGATCATTTCCAACCGGGGGACCCGGCTTCATTGTCCAGAATTGCTGAAATTACAACCGAACTCTATAACAGCGGCAAAGATTATTTTGAAAACCGGGGTATCGAAATTATCCGGGATCGTTGGCAGAGTATCGATTTTGAGTGGGAGAATACCCTCCATAAATTAGATCAATTTAAAAATGATTTTGAACATGATAAAACCCGCAAAGAATTTGATGAGTTAAGAAAGAGCGCCATAACGGTTTTAAATGATTGTCTTGAAAGTTGGAAAAAATCCGGATTGTCCACTTTATTGGAGCACCACCAACATTCAGGCGTATTGGGGCATGGGAATTTATCGACCAAAAACATTGTATGGCTCAGTAATGATTATTACTTATTGAACTGGGAGGGTTTGGCATTTCAACCCCGGATTGTTGACGTGGCTTCCTTGATTAATGATGTAGCTTGGTGGGAACCGGATTGGATTTTGTTTTTGCTGAATGAGTATGCCAAAATACAACCTTTTTGGCCGGAAGAACATGCAGGATTATTCGCTTTATTAAGATACCCTAAAAAAGTAATCGATATATTGAATGGGGGAGGAAATGAAGATTTATTAAATCCCAAGGATTTGAAAGGAGAGATCAAAGAATTGGCCAGAAAAGAACGCTGTCTCACAAAAGCTTGGAAGGAACTGGGGACCCAGAAACGGTGGGCTTGGGGACGTCAAAGCGGGATGCCTTCTGTTGATCCGGGAAAAATTTCGATGGTTCTCTCGCCGGTTGAATCATGGGGGGATTTTGCCGGGCAGGCGGATTCGTTAATCCAGATTCAGCATGATCAAAAACTACCCACTGATGTTATGGAACGGCTGAATTACAATGAACCGGATCAGGTTATGGCCGGGCGCGACGGTAATGTTTTAGAGTCGGCAGCAAAAGAGTCCCCTGCATATAATGAAAATAATTTTATTGAAATCGTAGAACCCCAACCAAAGATTCCCAATGAAAACCAGTCCTACATTGCGGAAGAAGAAAAGACGGGGAAAACTGAAATAAGATCAGAATCTTTGCCGGATTTTAAAGTAGAGGGAAATGAAACTGCGGTTCAAGCTGAAGCTGAGTTAGCGCATGCGGAAGCCAAAGTAGAAATCAAAAACGAGGAGCGGAAGGAATTAAATAATGTGATCAGCGATGATTTGAAAATTGGAGTAAATCGTCAGGAGAAAATCGAACCAAAGAAAAATACTCCAGCCACACCAGGGATGGTTTCATGGGGCAAATTTCCCAAACCAATAGGAGCGAATAAAAAACTTGGAAACCGGTGAGCTCAATCTTTATGAGACAATATTTCGCTTCGGTATCAAGCCCGGGGTTTTAGATTTATTACCGGTCAAACCGAACCGGCTAATTCCCTATGATGATGATTATTTATTAGAGACCGATGAGGGGTTTTTCGCTTTATGGACTCACAGAAGTCCCGAAGTTTATTTAGCTTGCCAGCTCCAAATTTTACAGTTGTGTGCCCAACAGGAATTTAGCGGTTTTTTATATCCGGTGCCACTGACGGATGGGCGAAACTACGCCGAGTTTAACGAGAACTGTTGGTTTTATATAACTCCCTGGCCGGAATTTCGGAAAGTTCGTTTCAGTAACAGCTTTGATTTAAAAGCTATTATTCATTTATTGGCCTTTTTTCGAATCAATATTCATGACAATGGTTTCCTCTTTTATTTGGCTGAAAAAAAATCGGGCTTCAACTTGCCGGATAAATACCGGGAAATATACAAACAACTGGATTCCTTTGAAATGTTGGCGCTTCACCGCTTGAGGCCGACTGCCTTTGATTATCAATTTCTCAGTTATTTGCCGGAGGTTCGAGGGCAAATAAAACTGGCGATAGAAATCATCGAAAATTCCAGTTATCTGGAGGCGATCAATCGATTGTCGTCACCGGATATTATCATTAATAAATTAACCCGTCATAATTTGGGTCTTGACCAAGAAGGAAAGGCGGTATGTTTGCGACTGGACGATTACCGCTGGGATTTACCTATCATCGATTTGGCTGTTTTCCTTATTAAAACGGGACGGTCGTCCGGATGGGATCCGAGTTGGTTTCAAATGATATTGAAAGAATATGAAACTTATTTTTCCTTAACCAAACTTGATTATCAGATTATTCATTCCTATATTGCGTTTCCGTGGAGTTTTTACCGGTTGGCTTCTCGATATTACTATAATCGCGTTGATTGGACATTACGTAATTTTATTGAAAAATTGAATCGATTAATGGAGGATGAGCCGCATCGAAAAGGCTTTTTGGCTCATTTCTAGAAGTTGTAGTTATAAATCGATATTATTCAATTTTTTTAAAAAAGCTCTTGATCTTATTTTATACCTATGATAATATATTAAAGCTGTCACGAACCGCTGATGTGAAACAAAAAAACAAAAAATTCCAGCTTGACAAAGTAAAATGGTTTGTGATAAGATATGTAAGTCGCTCCGAGCGACGGAAAAAAAGCCAATTGAACCTTGAAAACTGAACAGTAGGAAAGAAAAATGACTGGTAAGTCTTTTTTTCAAAGTCATTTAAAGAATTTAAGCAATTAAATTCGTTAAATGCAAACTCGTCATGGTAGAGTA
>JAEZCE010000002.1 GCA_023429995.1 Bacillota bacterium
GTTTGGCGCTATCCCGCCGGATGGTCAAAACAGCCTGGCTGGTCAATCCGTTCTGGTCCTTGGCGATTACCGTCAGCTTATTGGAGCCTTCGGCCAGGGAAACGGGACTGGAAGTAAAGCTTCCCGAGTCAACCGTGGCCGCTTTGCCGTTCACACTCACCGCGACCGGCGTCAGGCTGGACGCCACGCCGCTCACCGTGATCGGAGAAACGTTCACCACTTGTCCATCCGCCGGAGAAAGCACTTTCAAAGTAGGTACGCTGCTATTGCGCACCACTTTAAATTGTTTAAGGTTATAAATATTGCTGCCCAGCAGGCTTACCTTCACGGTAATCAGGTTCAACCCTTCCTGCAAAGCCACCCCTTGGGAAAAACTGAAGTTGCTGAGCTTTACCTCGGAGCCGTTAATGAAAACCTTCCCGGTCAAAATGGAGGTTTTCCCGCTCACCGTGATACTGGAAGCCGTCGTATAGGTAATCCCGCTGCCGAGGTTGACCGTAAACTCGGGCAGGGTCCCGATCCTCACCGTGATCCGGGCCGTCCCGGTCCGGCCTGAACTGTCAACGGCCGTCGCTTGAATCACATTATCCTCGTTGGACTTAAGGCCCAGCAAACTCAAAAGGACCTTAAATCCGGTTCCGTTGGTGGGGACCTTGATGCCGTTAATGGTCAGCGCAGCATCAGGGTTGTCGATAGACCCTTGCAGGGTAGCGCCCAACCATTCGCCCAATCCGAGGCAGGCCCCGTCCTGCGGTGAGCTGAAGGTAATTTGGGGCGCCCCGTCATTGATATAACTGCCGTGGATGCTCAATTCAGCGGGGCCTTCGGATGTTGCCCCGGAGCTGATTTTGATCCGCCCGGCCACTCCGATGCCGCTGTAAACCAGTTCTCCCCCCACGAAGTTACCGGTTGAGGAGGATGGGGAAAGCGTGAGCCATTCGCCGTTTTGATAGACCGAGACTTGGACCTGGGGATCATTGCCGAGGTAGCTAAGAACCAACTCATCCAGGTGGTAACCCCCTCCCAGATCGATCAGGTGTTCACCGCCGCCGGATGCCGTAAGTTTCCAGCGGTCCGTCAAGGAGCTTCCGCTAAAATCCAGGCCGCTGCCGGCAGCCATCTCCAGTTTACAATCCCTGACTGTAATATCAGCGCCGTTAATCCGGATGAAATTGGCGCCCTGCCATAAAGCGTTGGGGTTAACCCCCTGCCGGTATACGGTAAAGCCCCGGACCGCCGAAGCATTCGTCAAATTCCCCATGCTTTGGCCGTTCAATTCCCAGGTTAAGGGAGCCGCCGCAGCGCCTTCCGTGACCACCTGGAGGAAAACCGGCCCGGAAACCGTACTATCGATGGTAAATGAATAATTGGCCGCAGTGTCCGCCTTCAAAAAAACCGGGCCTCGATTGCTCTCCAAATACCGGCTGCCGGAGGGTAAACTTTTTCTACCCCAGATCTCAATCTCCCGGATGCCACCCTCCTTCGGATTACTGCCGGTAACGATCCGGATTTTGGAAGCGGCAATGGGGGCCGCCAGGTTATAACTTTTCCAGCCCGGTCCGATTTCCGTTACACTCAGATTGGTCATCCCCGGAATATCGAGCCAATTGGCATTGCTTAAATATTGCAATTTAAAACTGTTATTATCTTTCCCTTTTCCTTTCCCTGCCTCGCCGCTGCCGAAAATCTTAATCCGTTCAATGGAGCAACTTTCCCCGAGGTCGATGACGGCCGGGTTGTTAAAAAACAGGCTGGGTAAAGGACGCCAATAACTATAGGTGTTATGGTCAAACAAATAACTCACCGGATGCTCTATTTCCGAAGCGCCGCCGAAAGTCACCGCCGTCGGTTCCAGCCGTTCCAGACTTTGACTGCTGTTATAGCCCAGCACTTTGATTTCGCCGATGCCGCCCAGCCGGCTCAAAGCGCCGGGGTTGGTAAGCCAAATCCGGATCCGGTCGGTCGTAATCCGGTCATAACTTAAGTCCACCAAATTCCATCCCGGACTGAAATTTTCCCCCGCCAAATCATCGGCGGCCAAAAATGAATGCCAACCGTTATCCTGCCAATATTCCACCGTTAGTTTCCCATAGCAGGGGCCATACAATTGGAGCCCGTCCACCCGCGCCGTTTCTTTGAGCTGCAAAACCGCCCAGGCCGGGCCAGGGGTCTCTTGACTGGTAACCCAGGCGGTTCCCGGATCGCCGTCCGCCAGGAAACTAACCGGTCCGGTGGGGGCTGTATTGGAGCTCCCCAACACCTGAGTGACGGCTATTTCTCCCGTGGCCGCCCAACTGGTCGCTGCCATCAAGCCTACCATCAAAATGGTAATCAATAAGGAAACTAACTTTTTCATTGAAAAAACCTCCTGCTTGGGAATAAAGACTAAAATTCTATATATAAATTGAAGTCGGTTTCAACCGGCTTGGTTTGTCCCAGCCGTGGGATTCATCCCGCGGATTGACCGGATTAACGCCATTCAAAATCATTTCATTGTCCATCTTCCATCCCCGACCGCGGGGTAAAACCCCACGGCTATTTCAGTTCAACCCCCATCACTGGGGCTTTTAAACCTTTTCTCGTTCGTAATTTTCATTGAAGTCGGTTTCAACCGGCTTGGTTTGTCCCAGCCGTGGGATTCATCCCGCGGATTGACGATCATCAATATCATTCCAATGTGCATTTTCGTTGCTCTACCGTTTTTGAACATTTAACTTAATCATCACTTGGTAGTTCTAATGTCAGTATTAAATCTTTTCCGATTCTATGATGTTCCTTTTGGTTCTCAATGTATCGTTTAATGATTTTTAAAGCTGATTTGCCTACACTAAAAGCCCCATATCCATCCTGCCAATATAGTCCCGCTTCGATTTGATGATTTATAAAATATGATGTTGCTCCCTTAACCTCTGCTATAAATTCTGATAATTTGATATTGGGATTGATTGAAAGCAACATATGGATATGGTCTTCTGTATTACCGATAGCAATTAATTGCACATCAAACTTTTGACATTTCCCTTGAACAATATTATTTATATTGACCATTACTTTATCGCTAATCATGGGTTCACTATTCTTGGTTCGCCATATCAAATGAATATAAATTTCATAATGTGAACGTCGCATTTACATCATCCCCGGCCGCGGGGTAAAACCCCACGGCTGTTAATTCAACCCCTTATGCGGGAACTCAGATTTTTAACTTTTCACTTATTCCCGCTATTCCCCGGTATCTGATTCACCTCATCGATGGTCAGATCGGTATCTTTTTCGCTGTAGTAATCCATCCCGTTACCTGAGAAGGTGCAGTCCTTCACGACCGGCCTGCCTCCCTCGTCTTCTTTGATACCGTACAGGGTATTATCCAGGAACGAACAACCGCCGACCGCCGGGGCGGTCCCGTAAACATGCAACCCGGCCTGATTATTTTGGAAGATACAATTACTCAAACTAGCTGTAGATCCGCTGACGACTGTCAGACCCCTCTCGGCGTCCTTCACGGTAACCCCGTCCAGAGTGGCCCGGCCTTCCAGATAAATACCCTTCCAACTGCCGGCCTGGCCGCTGGAAGAAGCGAAGGAAACCGTCCGGCCGCTGTCCGTGATATTCAAGCTTCCTTTAATATCTATGGTAAATCCGCTATCCGCTGTACCGTTCACAATCACTTGGGTTCCCGGAAGAACCGTCAAGGTAATCCCCGCCGGCACCGTGACATCCCCGTAAATATATTGGGTGCCGCTCCAGGTCTCATCGGCATACAAAGTCCCGCTGGCGGTATTGCCCACCGTGACCGTGGTGGTGGCTACCCTCACTCCCCCGTCATTGTCGGTAACCCTCAACGTTAGGGTGTAAGTTCCGGTTTTAGCGTACGAATGAGTCGCTACCACTCCGCTCAAAGCTTCTCCGCCATCCCCGGGATCCCAGAGGTAACTGACAGGGTGTCCGTCCGGATCGCTGACGGCCGCATTGAAGATCACCACCGCTCCGGATGTGGTATTGAGGGGAGTCAGGGTGATCTGCGGCGGCGCATTGACCCGGATGGTTTGGGTCTTGGCTACCCCTATATTACCGGCCAAGTCTACCGGTTCCGCTTTCAGGGTATAGGTTTGCGGCACACTCTGATTGAATATGAAGTTATTGACACCAGCCATACCGTTTGTTGTCGAAGTCTGGGCCGTCCCGTCCGCTGCGCTGAGCGTGAGGTTAACTGTCGCCGCTTCGCTTAAGGTATATTCGATATTTACCGGCGGAGTATTCAGAACTATCGTGCTATCAGCTTTGGTGAATTCCACTACCGGTGCAATGGTATCGACCGTAATCGCCCCGCTGCATCCGGCAGCCGACCAAACGCCCGCGCCGTTGCAAGTTTGGATGGCGATCCGGAAGACTTGCCCTTCGGTGAGGTTCAAGTAAGGTAAAGTATTGTCGAACTGCTCGAGCGGCGCTTCCTGGATGCTCTGCCACTCTCCGCCCGGCGCAGCCACGATACCCATCCGGTAATGGGTGACGGCGCTTTCCGGGTCGCTGGAGGTGAACGTGATCCCGCTCACCTGGGTCTTGGAAGTGCTGTAGCTCCCCGAACCGTAGCTAATCACTGGAGTTTCCGGGGCGGTATGGTCGATCAGGATCTTTTGGCTGACTAAAGCCGTTGACCATAGACCGACGTTATCTTTAGCCCGGACCATCAGGTACACCAGGCTGTTATGAGGTACACTCGTCGTTGGAACATTGAATTCGACAGCGCCGTCGCTTCCGGCCACATCCATCCAGCCATTGCTGTAAAGGGTGGAGTTGGCCAAGGTACCGAGAGCGTACTGATAGCCAGCGATGCCCGTGAGATTATCCGAGGCGGTGGATGTAACCGTGATCTGGCTGTCACCATAGATTGGATATTTCAATCCGCTGGCATCCATGACTGGAGCCTGACGGTCCAGGATGATGCCGGCGCTGATGCCCCATTCGCCGTTTTGGCGTCGGGAATAAGTCCCCGCCGCGTTGAGACCCCGGACCAGCAACCGGTACTTACCGTCCGGCAAGTTGGTGGCGTCTACGGCAATACTGCGGTTCAAAGCGACCTTGGTCCAACTGCTTGGAGTATTGTTCACCTGGGCTTCCGGCGCCAGAGCGTATTCATAGGATATCACCGGCGAAGTGGAAGCTACCACATCCCAATTGAAAATTAAAGTATTGCCAGAGACAGCGCCGTTGACATTGGTGATCTTCGGTGCACCGTTATCCAGAATAACTCCGGTACTGTAACCGGCTTGGGATAGATTGGTAGCTCCATCGGAGCAAACAGCTTTATACACGGTAACTTGATCACTTGTAACTGTAGGGTTTACTGCAATGGTCCCCTTATCCGAAGTACTGTAATCGGTACTTTGACTGATATCCCCTTGGCTGGCATAGGTGTATTCATAAACGGTGATACCGTTTAAGTCATAGGAATTAATGGACAAGGTCAGGTTGTTGGTGTTTGTGACGTAAGTCGCTTCATGACTTTCTCCCAGATTGATGGCTTGATTTAAGGTCACTTCGGGAATAATCGGCGCGTTTTTGTCGATGATGATCCCGTCGCTATAGCCGATACTGCTTACACCGGCCTGATTGGTGGCTTTCACCGCGAAACGGTAATTGACCCCATCGGTTAAGTCCGGTTGATGGGTGGAAATTTCGTTGGCCGTTCCCACATCGGTCCAAGTGGCGCTGGTAATGTCAGTCCCATAAGGGATTAAGGCCCATTGATAATTAATTGTTCCGCCATTGGCATCAAAGGGTGTCCACACCCAATTGGCTTTTAAGGGTTGTTTACCCGGATTGATATAGTCTCCTTGATCGGCGACCACCGGGGTCGGCGGAGCGGCGTTATTGATGATCACCCCGGGGGCGGCTTTTTCGCTTTCCAGTCCGGCGCCGTTGAGGACCCGGATGGTGAGATAGTAGCTCTTACCGCTGGTTAGATTGAGCCGTTTGCCGTTGACGTCCCGGGTCAAGGAAGATGAAGTTCCGTCTACTTCGACCCAACCGCCGGTCATATCGCTCTGGTAGTAACTGCTGCCCAAAGCCACCCAGGTCTTGGCGATGCCGGATTCATTGTCTGCCGCCGACAAGCTGAAGGCTAAGTTCTCACTGGTGCTGTAAGTCGGGGTGACCAGACTGTTAATGACCGGGCTGGTAGTATCAACTGTGACTCCTGAACTGGTTCCGGTAAGGGAAACGCCGTCATTAAAATTAGCCTGGACCTGGAAGCAATATGTTTTGCCCGATTCTAGCTTTACGTTGCTGACTGTAACCTGGGTATCGTTGGTGATGACCCAGTCGGTTAGGGCTTGTCCATTGATATCATGAATACGGTATTGATAATTACTTACGGTTTTACTGCCGTTATATTTCCACCAGCCGGTGAGTTTATCTCCAAATCCGCTATAGGGTCCCTGATCGCTGACGAATATTTTTTCCTGACTGTTGCCGACATTCAGGGGGAGGGTGGCGGAACTCTTGAGTCCGGCTGCATTCATAGCTTCAACCGCTACACTGTAGGCGCCATCGGTCGCGGAGGGTAATTCGAACCGGAATTGGTTGCCCGATTGGACCAACCAGCCGTCTTGATTGCCGTCAGTGGCTGTAGTGATTATGACCCCGTCGGCTGAAGCGATGGACAGGCGATATTGGACGATGGATGACTCGCTCTCGGTTGCATTCGCGGTAAAGGCCATTTGTTCACCGGAAGCCACCGTGTTTGTGGGGCCGCTGAGGGTCAAGTTCTGCGGCGCAGTGTTATCATAAATGAATTTTTCACTTTTAACTTCCGTAACCAGGCCCGCTTTATTGGTGACTTTGGCTGCCACTTGATAGCTGGTCCCGGGTGTGAAAGCAGCCGCTTTGACATTATCCCAGCTTCCCCAGTTGGAAACGGTTTCACCGCTTACCGAGTTAATTATTGCAAACAAAATACTGGCGATGCCGCTTTGGTCGTCTTTGGCATTGCAAGTTGCTGTCAAACTCTTGCTGTCGGCTAAATATAGGCTGCTGCCGTAACGACTCAGTCCGGTGAGAGCGAGCGTTGCCTCAGGGGCAGAGGTATCCAGTTTGATCGGTCCGAAATATTGAACTGCGGATCGGTTACCGGCTGCATCTTCGATGGCCAGAGCCAAATAGTATTCACTACCGTTATTTCCGGTAAGGTTGATGGTTTGAGTGAAATGTTGCATATTGGGACTTAAAGCAATGATTTGTCCCGTCCCCAGCTCTGCGTTTTGATCCTTAAGAATCCAGTAACGCATCATACTAAGACCGGATTGGACAGCACCGTCTGGATCACTTCCATTAAAGCTGACGGGTAATTGGCCGCTGGATAAATAGCTGCTACCGTCCCGGTCCAGTGCTAATTGGGTGTTGGATAGCATAGGCAGGCTCTGATCAACTTTTAAGTTGTTAACTTCCAGGGGTGTACTGTTACCGGCTTTATCGAAGGCAATGAAGTGCAGGTGATAGTTTCCTTCGGTCAGCGCCATCACTCCACTCAGACTGCCGCCGTTATCAGTCATCTGAATCAGACCACTGTCGATGGTTGTATTATCCGCGACTGAGATTTTGGTATAGCTGACTTTATCCATCCCGCTTAAAGCATCACGGGTGGTGATGGTTAACTGGTTTTGATTGGTATAGGGATAACGGGCCGCTTCCACATTCAAGGCCGGGGCTACGGTATCGACGGTAAAAGTCCCGGGAATTGCATTTTTGGTGGTATTGTATCCATCATAGGCTTCGATGTACCAGTTATAGGTCTGGCCATGGATGAGTCCGTCGATTACATACCCGCTGGTGACGTTGAGATATTCTTGATATTCTTGATCGCCGGTCGCCTTCAGGTATAGATTATAGATTATGTTATCGCCATCCACATCGCTGGAGGGAGTATATGTAAAGGCTACTTTACCCTGGGCAAAGCTGAGCGGTGATTTTAATTCCGCCACTGTTGCCGGAGTATTCGGAACCTGCCGGGTGAAGATGGGTCCCTCGGTGCGGTCGCCGGAATTGTTTAAGGCGACCAAACGGTAAGAGTAGCTGCCGTGAGCAACCAGTCCACTATGGGTAAATATACCGGATAGGGGCGTCAGAGTGGCTAAGACGGTGAATGTGTTGGTATGGGTATCCTGGGCGCCGTATTCCAGGATATATTGAACAGCTCCGGTATTGACTGTGTCCGATACCTGCCAGCTGAGATAAAATTGTTGGGATGAGCTAGCATACCCTCCGTCCAGGTTTTGCAAACTGCCCAGGGCGGCTTTGGTGTATGCGCTATAGGTGACGGGAGCTGATTGGTTGCCGGCTTTATCGACGGAGGAAATGGTCAGAGCCACCGGCAAGTTCGGACCAAAGCTGCCGACAGCAACAGCCAGGGTGCCTGTGGCAATGGTACCATTATTCACCGGAGTGACGGAGTAACTTTGAATGGTTCCGTCGGGCAAGGTATATTGGCCCTGGAACTTGGCTACATCCCCATTGGTGTTATCGGCTTGCCAGCTAAAGTTGATCTGGCCGGCCGTGGTGGTATGGCTGAGCTGGCTCTGGTCCGGAGCCGGCGGGAGTGTGGTGTCCAGCAGGACTTGATAAGTGACTAACGTGGTATTGCCGGCATTGTCGACCACTTCCATGGTGACGGTCTTTTGGCCATCGACGGCTACCAAGTTCCAGTTAATATTTTCCGGAAGTTTCCAGGCATTTTTATCGGGTCCGCTTTCATGAATGATTTTATGGACAGCATCAGCCGGTGGATTGGTACTATCCCCATTCCAAAAGTAGAGCTCTTTAATTCCCGATCCGGCATCGTATAAAGTAATGTCGGATAATTTGACTTGAAGGGTATTGGTTGGATTATTGCCGTTGTCATAAACCGTACTACCGGATAACGCTTGAATCCGAAATGAATTGCTGCCTTGGGGCGGAGCCGTATTATCAACTGTAAACGAGCAATCATCGGTGAGCTGAGGTTCCGTATCGTCGCCCTCATAAATTTCAAGCCACCATTGATATTTGCCTTCACTTAAGCTGCTAAGGGTAACGGAATTTGTATCAAACGGGCTGTATTGAGTAGCGGACGCCGTATATCCCACTCTGAATTTAAGTGGCGTGCCCTCATCGGAAGTAATCCCGAATTTTACTGTAGATCCTGTATAGGAACCATCAGCCGGACCTTCAATCGTATACTTGGGAAAGGGGCCAACGTGTTGCCAGGTACCTTTGTTGCCGATTCTGTCGATTGCCCGAACCCAAGCATAGTATTTCTTTTGAGAATTGATGGGCGTAACAAAAGTATACTTTGTATTTGAAGTTGTATTTTTCTCGATAGCATCAGCTTGAGCAGTATCCGGGTCAACAGCGCTCCCTGTCAAAACCACTTGGTATTTATCCAGTCCTGCCCCGTTATCTGTGACGGCATTCCATCCCAAGATTAGGCTTTTGCCGTTTTGATGGATTGGATATTGCTTTAAATTTACTTCCGGCGCTGAAAGGTCAACGGATATGCTATTGGCTTGGGATTCATAACTTTGATTCCCTACATTATCAATGGCTCTGACTTTACAGGTATAAGTTGTTCCATCTTCGACCGTATAGCTATAGCTGTTTGTCGTTACATTAACCCAATTAGCAACAACCGTGCCATCCGCTTTAGATATATATACCTGATATCCCTTGAGTCCGCTCCCCGGAGTAACATCATTTGATTGATCCCATGTCCAGGTAAGATTGGTGGATGAAACATAGTTGTCGTTTTTATAGTCTTTGATATAGGGTTGCCCCGGCGTTGTTGGAATGGTTTGGTCTACAAAAAGCGCTAATTCCTCACTTATGGGACTGATATTGCCTGCTATATCACGAGCTTTGACAGTAATATCATTTTCTCCCTCCGGAAGTGATAAGGGGCAAGGGGAAGTAAAGGACGTTTCTTGTTGAAGCCCGTTGATGAATAACAGATAATCTTTGATGCCGCTAATCGTCTCATAACCACCATACACTGATCCGTGATCGATAGCGGCAAATTTCAAAGTAGGATTGTACCGTGTATATATTTTATCGCCTATTTTATATATCGTTCCATCATCAATAACTTCTGGTTTTGATGGTGCGTCTGGAGCGACTTCATCTGGTTGATATATAATTGTATAGGAGCAATCAAAGCCTCCTCTTCTTGTATGATGACTCCCATGATGCCAGTATTTATGTTTCCAGTGCCCTGTAAATACTGTAACACAAATACCAGTATTGGCTGGAAGTAAAAAATGACCGTTTCGAGTGTCATTGTGAAAAGCTTGTGGAGCGATAGCAGACGATCCCACTGCTCCATTGGAATAATATTGAATTTGAAACTGAGGTTCTGTACAAGTATCCATTAAGTCGGTACCGATGGTAATTTGCCAAAAAATATAAATTGGATATGGATAAGTGATGAATTGGTTTATTGAATTTAAAGGAAAGTAATTGGTATAAGTATTATCTTTGCCACCATAACTATACTGATACGATATGGGGCCGGTTGCCATAACAACCGGCATTTTGATAAGCAGAATACTTGCGGCTATCCCCATAAAGCAAGTTATCAAAAGGAGTTTTCTAATTACCGATATCTTTGTCATAAAATTTCCCTTCTTTACAATCATTTATCATTGTCGAAATTCACTGTTTTTTGTCGAATGCAAATTTAAAACCCAGCCGTTCTCCGGCTGGGTTCATTGTCAATAAATAACTCTTTTGCCAAAAATATTTCAATCAAACACTTCCCAAAACTTCTTTTTGGGTTTATTCTCTAAATTATTTAATTTTCCTTTCGAAAGATCATAAAATTTATAAAAGATTTTACGAAAGGGCTAAATCAAAATCGCGTGAAAAGTACAAAACGGCAGTATAATCTATGTTCCAAAAATATTACCCGTAAATGTATAAAATTCACCTTTGAAACCGGTATGTGGCAACCTCTTTACGAAAGGCAACCCAATATTGCAAGCAATACCTTATGCAATTCAAAGAATGTTGCATTATCGGGATATCGGTTTCAACCGATATGGATTTAATCCGAAGGTTGGGTTATTGTTTTTGGGGACAAGGCGGATGACATTTGGGAGGACACTTGGAACTACAAGCTTCACAAGTAAAACCGAGATCGCAAGCATTCCATTTTTCATCACCGATTATTTTGCCACATATACAGCAAATCATCTCTTCTTCTTCGCTCACCTTTTTGCCTCCATTGATTCATGAATTAATCAGGACTTAATAAGAGCTATATCAATAAACGTCTTAAAACCAGCGGTTCGATGACATCAGCCAATACACCTTCACAAAATTCGTCAAGGCCTTCCGGGTTTTTTCGTTCTCCTGCCGCCATACTTGAGAGGCTTACTGCAAAAACTCTTTAAATCATCGCCGAAATTTTCTTTGAAGAGGTTCTTGATCATGGATTGCCTGAATTTTCAATTACTTCCATTATACTATAATCCCCTCGAAAGAGAAAAGGATAAAAAGAACCCGCACCGGCACTTGGCTTTCGGGAAATTTTATAGGCTTCTAAATTTAAAAAAGGAGGGATCATGAAACGAAAAAAATCAAGCTCCCGCTCATCCTTGGAACAAAAAATCGCCGAAGGGCGGCGCAAACTTCAGGAAGCCTATAAAGCCTGCGGCTGCGCTGACGGGAAAGTATTAGCTGCCTGTATCCAACTGGACAGGCTGATTAACCGTTATCAAAAGAAGTGGTTGAGAGAGAGGGTTCCGGGGTTTAAAGACAGTAGGAGTCAGATAAACATCAATTTAAATAGTCCGTCCTTGGCGCGCATCAAAAGTACTGGGTATGTATCGGTTAAGCTGAAATCCGGTTGCTGTATTTTCCGCATTTATCGCCCCAGATGGCGATGATCCGCTGCTCCTGTTCAACCTGAATGACTTCACAACAATTGCTGCAACCCTCACATTCAAATGAAGTCGGGGAGAAGTCGAGCAACAACTGTTCAAATCCCCGAAATCCGGTATCGCAGCCGGTTTTTCGCAATTGTTTCCTGGCCAGCAGCGCCGCTCCGATGGCGCCCATTACGTTGAAATACCTTGGCACAATCACCGGAATGTGCAATTCCCTCTCAAAAGCAGCCTTGATCCCCTTGTTGGCGGCAACACCACCCTGAAACAAAACCGGAGCAAGAATTGATTTATCCCGGCCTAAATTGTTAAGATAATTGCGGACCAAGGCATCACACAAGCCATTGATAATCTCCGCCTTGGAAAAACCGAATTGCTGCTTGGCAATCATGTCAGATTCGGCGAATACCGTGCACCTTCCGGCGATGCGCACCCGTTTCTGGGCTGTTAAAGCGAGATCGCCAAAATCCTCAATCGGGACCTTGAGTCTTTCCGCTTGATGATCAAGAAACGAACCCGTACCGGCCGCACAAACGGTATTCATAGAAAAATCGCTGACTACACCATGGGCTAGGATAATTAATTTGGAGTCCTGGCCGCCGATTTCGATAATGGCTCGCGCCTCAGGATGGAAATGTACTGCCGCATAAGCATGGGCGGTGATTTCATTCTTAATGACATCGGCCCCAAGCATCGCCCCTGCCAGCAATCTACCGCTCCCGGTGGCGCCGACCCCCTGAACCTTTAAACCCGCGAATTCAGTTTCAATCTTGCCCAAACCATCTCGAATGACTTCAAGCGGCTGCCCGTCATTCCTTAAATATTTTGAGAAAATCACCGTTTCCCGTTCATCAATACCGACAATGTTGGTGCTCACCGACCCGATATCGACTCCCAAGTATACTTTTTCCACTTTTTATCGTTTCCTTTTCCTTGAATTAGCCATTACCGCCTGCCCTTAACCAGCCGTTGCCATCCCCTTATCCTTCCTTCAACAATTCTTTCCGGTTTTTCAGCAAATCGACAAAAGCTTCCAGTCGCACCTGATTATTGAGCCATCCGGTTTGTTCATCCAGAGATAGCGACAAAATCGGCAAATCCAAATCCTTCATCAATTTCGGAATAACCGTCTGGGTTACAAGTTCCGGCATACACCCAAAAGGCAGTAAATGAATGATCCCATCGTAACCCAATTCTTTAAAGCGAATCATATGGCCGATATTCTCCCGTTCATGACCGCCAAGGTCATACCGTAAATAGCGGTCCGCCTTTTTTAACAGGCCATGATCGGGCCGAACCGCATTTTTCAACCATTGGGAGATATAACGGTACCGTACCACCTGAACCCCTAAGGAAGCTAATTTTTCTTCAAATTCCTCATTCATGGGTCCGTCCATCACCATATATATCTCGCCCAGCAGACCGATTTTTACGATATCCTCCCTAGGCTCAATTTCAATCTCCCGTATCCATTGATCCGCCCGAAGGATATGGGTCCGTAAATCCCTTAAACTGTCGCTTCCTCCCAGCAAAGTCCGAATCTCCCGCCATTTCCTCCTGCATGTTCCATGGACTTTTTCATAGGGGCGAAGCTGATTGATTTTTTTCTCATATTTATCCAAGACAAAAATAAGCTGAATGGTTAAATAAAGTATCCCTATGGTTTGAACGATTGATTTATGATTACGGATTTCCTGACCTTGCCGGTAAAAGGCAACAAACTCATTCACGATACTATCGAAAACCAAAACTTTCACCTTATACCCCAACTGGTTCAGAATTCTTTCGCTCAGGGCCCCGAAATAGCCGGCTCTGCAAGCTCCAACGCCTCCGCTGGTCACAATGAGTTCGGCGCCGCGATGGATCGCGTCCAAATAACTTCCCAGAATAATTTTAAATGGAAAACAGATAAACTCCGGGCTATATTTAACACCAAGCTCAATGGTTCGGGGGGTTGGCGGAGAAGGCGCTATGACCTCGTGTCCAAAGAGTTCAAACATTTTCTCATAAGCAAGTACCGGACCCAAGTATGGGAAGGTTATTTTCAACGAACTGTCCCTTCTTTCCATAAACGAACATATCGACAAACGCTTCCAAACGGGTTTTTAAATGCCCGTCTTCACTGTGTTCATCCAGTATTATTTGTAAAAAGGGTTTTTGGACCATTGAGGCTTGCAAACTAAGTAACTTGACGGTGATTGAATCCGGGCCGCATCCGAAAGGGGTAACATAAATAACTCCATCAATTTCGCTATCGGCCAAAAAATTAAGGCCCGCGCCCAGCAAAATCCTTCCGAAGTTCCAAAACATAGGCCTTTTCAATTCTTTTAAACTTCCGGTTATTTTCTCGCTCTCAAGCATTTCCCAGGTGGTTATCTGACAGCCCATGGTGGCCAATTTTTGAATCAGTCCTTTACTGATAAAAGGATCATAAAGAATATAGGCATAACCCAGTAATCCCAGGCGAACTTCACCTGCGGCGCCTGGATTTTTTTCATGGATCCCCATCTGTGATAAAGTCACGTGTCTTTTACGGCACTCGGCCAGAGTCTTTCGCCAAAGATGCAAAGCGCTATTTTGGGCCCGCTTTAGTTGAATAGACGAATGAATCTTAGGCTGCGGGTACTGAATGATTTCGGGGTCCAATCCATTACAGGTAACCGCGGGAGTAAAAAACAACTCATCGTCGAGTTCCAGCGCATATTTCACGATTTCGGGAAGCCCCGTAAGTTTCGGGCAAAAAAATTCATGATTTTTCCAATCGAGTAATCTGGGGACCAAAATCCGGTCAACCTTTTGGGCTACCAAATCCGCGATATGACCTAGAAAGGCTTTGACGGGAATGCAAAACTCATGAGGAATGAGTTTAGAACCTATGTCGATAGATTCTTTGCCGCTACCCTTGGAAATAACGATCTCAAAACCCAGTTGACTGAAAAATTCCTGCCAATAAGTTAAGTGATAGGCTGTGGATAATGTATTGGGGATTCCGATTCGCATCAGTGACCAGCTTTGACTTGAAATGAATTATTATCCTTAGGTTGAACGTTTCCCTCTCAATCTATTCACCTAAACAATAAAATCAAACCAAAAGAATCCTAGGCGAGGGGATGAAAGGATAGTTCTCCATGTCTCTATTGCAGAAAACCTGCTCAAGTTGCCACATCTTGCTTTTGCCGGAAGCAGTCAGTAAAATTTAAAATCTCCGTGTCTCGATGGCCAGTTGGTCTGACCTCAGAGTCACGGAGACACAGAGAAACGATGTAACTTTCTTAAACATCTCTGGCTACCGAATGCATCGTTCCGGAACTAAAAGTGATTTTCCAATATCTTAAGGGTTTCATTCATGCTCCCGGAACGGAAACCGTCCAAATCAAGGGTAACGTAAGTGAATCCCAACTCATGCAGTTTAGCGCTGATTTTCTCCCGGTTTTGCCACGCCATGTCCAACTGCTCGACGGAAACTTCAATTCTGGCAATGGGGAAATGATCTCTCACTCGAAACTGCGTGAAACCCAAATCGTTTAAAAAATTCTCCGCCCTATCAATCCGTTTCAAATTTTCGGGAGTGATTTTGCTTCCATAAGGAATCCGTGAAGCCAGGCAAGCATAGGCAGGCTTATTCCAAGTGGGCAGAGACTTTTCCCTTGAGAAATCCCTGATATCCTGTTTTGATAAACCCGCTTCCTGTAAAGGGCTACGAACACCCATTTCTTTGGCGGCCTGATGGCCGGGTCTATGATCCGATAAGTCGTCAACGTTGGCGCCGTCCAAGACAACCCAACCTTTTTCATCCGCAATACGGCATAAGTCTTTGAACAAGGATAACTTACAATAATAACAGCGGTTGGCCGGGTTGGCAACATAATGGGTATCTTCAAATTCATTGGTTTGAATTACCTTATGGGCCAGACCGAACTTTTCAGCCAAAGCTTCGGCCTCCGATAATTGTTGTTCGGGGTACGTGGGAGAAACTGCAGTAACGGCTAAAGCCTTATTTCCTAATACCTCATGCGCCATCACAGCCAAAAAAGTACTGTCGACTCCGCCGGAATAAGCAATTACCGCTCCTGGGATTTTCTGCAATAATTCTTTCAATGCTTGAATTTTATCCAAATCTTCCAGCCTCCAGCATCCTAATATTTCACTTTTTTCCTTAAATTCATCATAGGGTATCTAGACCTATAAGTCAAATTAAAATAATGTATTTAATAGGGATTAATCTTTCAATGACGGTTGGAAAGAATAGTAAATGGCCTGGTGAAAAAAAGCAGGGATTCTCATTCTTTTACGAGAATTTAATACAACTATTTACGATGAATTGCGTTATTGAAAGTGAAATGGAATATAATTAAATAAATGATCTTACCAGGAGCTTGAATGCGTTTGTATTTAAAAAAACTTCGCACGGACGCGTGCTTAATATGGCTGATAACTATCGTGTCAATCGTCTTGTTTGCCATGCCCGCTTTGGCCGACAGCCCAGTCAAAACGATTCATTTTAAGAATATCACCATCGATACCATGGGAAAGCAGCAATATGACCCGAAACAAAACACCTTTACCAATATGAGCCACGCCCGGGTGACTCTTGATAATATCACGATCGAGACGGATTCTTTGATTTTTTATGGAAATCAAAACTTGGTAGTCCTTGATGGCAACGTAATGCTTATGAAAGATTCCATATCCATCCGGGCCAATCATCTTACCCTCAATCTTAAAACCGGTTGGCTGGAGGCATCCGGTTCCGTTCAACTGGAAAATCCCGAGCAAAGTTTTTCAATGGAAAAGATTCGTTTTAACCTGAGTCAAAACACCGGCGAAGGCGGTCCGTCCATCCAGGGTGTCATTAAAGGCAAAGACAAAGATTTTTATGTGACTGGAAAAAACGCCGAATTCAATGGAGACACGGTAATCATTTCCCCGGCGACGATAACCCGTTGCCCCCGTAAAGATTTTGCCGACTATGTATTTGCCGGTAAAAGGATGATCAGCAAAGGTAAACATGTTTATATGGAGAAAGTAGTCTTCAAAATTATGGGGATTCCTTTGCTTTATTTGCCGCACATGGCCCTTCGGGGAGAATCATTGCCCCATATCAATTTGAGCGCTAACCAAGGCACACAACCGGATTTGAATGATGTAATCAATAAAGCCCAAGCTGCTGACGGAAAGGCGGAAATTTCGGACCCGCAAAGTAATCCTACGGAAATAACCAGCGTTACCAATCAGCCATCCGGTAACAACGTCCAGGAAAGTTCACCAGCTCCCCCGGGGCCAAAAAGGAAAAAAGCCCGGGTCAGTCCGCGGTTTAGTGGGGAAATCAATACCAACGATAAACCATCCCGGGTTACCATCGGTCGAATTTATGAATGGAACGATTTGTCCAACGAGGTCGACGTGAACTTCGACTCGGAAGGAATTTTTAGCGTCAATGATATTTACCAGATCGACTGGAATCTGTATAATCTCACCATTGATGGAAAAACGGATCTGAATTCCGACCCCAAGCGCGAACTTGGAGCGACTTTCACCAAAAAGGCCTGGAGGACTGATTACGGGAACTGGCAAGTAGCAGTATTTGGAAGACTTCTCTATGACGACAGGCCCGATACAACTTATCAGGGGATCGATGGGGGCTACCGTTTAGATTACCAACTGACGCCTGATTTCAATTTGAGTTATCTTTATATCCAAAACCTTAGTGGATCAGACCAGGATTGGGGACATCTGGAGAAAAAGTTTTTAGTGGTCGACGGTTACCGGCTAGGCGGCAATCTCATCTACGGGATGAAGCTTCCCTTTAATCCACATTATTTTGTTTATAATACCGGCACCTTTAATCTGAGAAATGACGAATGGGTAAGCCAGGTTGTCGGCATTGCGCGGGAAGTTGATTGTATTAAATTCGGTATCGGTTGGGATTTTGCGAAGAACTTCATTGATTTGACATTTCGTTTGAATTATTAACCGCCTGCCAAAAGACCTCAGGCGGTTTAACCTAACGGTTTAATATTACCAATAAACGTAATGATCGTTGATTTTTTATCATTATTATTTCTGGTTCACCGGTTCATTCATTGCTTTGGTTAAAGATTGGCTAAAGGAAGTCTCCATATCCGTCCAAAAATAATCGCTGATATGGGCCAGGGATTTTCGGGTATCGTTACCTTCCGCTTGTCCTTCATAGATTAGCTTTTTTTGATGAATGTTGGCAATCACCAGGCTGTAAACAACTTTAGAACGTATGGTCGAAGTGATCACTCCCGCCTTGGACTCCACCCAGAACTCTTTCACTTGTCCGCCTAAGATCAAATCAGCTCCCAAATAACTAGGTACTTTTTCAGCATTCAAATTCCAACCCGAAGTGAGAAGAACTTTATATCCGGCTTTTTGGAGCTGTTCGGCCAGATTTTTTTCAATAATTTCCGCCGGTTTTTTGTCAGTCACAAGGGTCTCAAGCTTTTTCCCGGACCGGCTGTAGATAGCGCCTGTACTATCAGTATTTGCACGCTCATCCCTGAACAAATTGACTGCAATCGTCGGGTGAGGGGTACTCAAACCCGAAAAACTCTTATCAGCTAATTTCTCAATCCAGCCGATTTTGGTTGGGCCGGCAAGATACTCTACTGGAATTGCCCGGATAATTGTGTATCCCGTGCCAGAGAAAAATAGAAGTACTGATAAAAGTATCAAACTTGACAGATGAATGATTCGTTTCATCATAATTAACCTCTTAACCCATTTTTAAAACTTCCGATATCTCCTTTAATTCTTCTTGATAACTTATAATTCCCCCGTGCCCGATAAAAAAAATTTTCCCATTCACCCTGCTTTTACAAGTTTACTGTTCATTAACAATGAGTCTCTTTGATTCGGCTCAATCAAAAAAGCTGTCGCAAATGAATTGTAAAATCAATGAGACATACAATATATCCACTGATCCATGAGCAGAAGTTTATATTGTATATCCCTATCGATAAATTCATTTCGCAACAGCTTTTTTCAATATTTACCTTAGTTACCTTTATCTAACGAAAGCCATTTTATTTTTGGCGCGCCGCCTTGATATTGGTTACAAATTCACGGCCCAGTTTGGTTATGGATTCATAGTCGCCTTTTTTGGCTCCCGCGGTCAAAGCGCCGCCTGCGCCCACAGCCACGGCTCCTGCTTTAATCCATTCTCCGACGTTATTCACATCAACTCCGCCCGTTGGCATAATGCTCGCCTGTGGCAACGGACCGGCGATAGCTTTAATCATTTTGGGTCCGAAAGCTTCACCTGGGAAAAGTTTAAGAATATCGACACCCAGTTCCAAAGCTTCCACCGCATCCCGAATGGTCATAATTCCCGGCATACAGGCGATTCGATAACGGTTGCATAAACGGACCATATCCGGATTCAAACAGGGGCTCACAATATATTCCGCGCCGGAAAGTATTGCAATTCTGGCCGTTTCCGGATCGAGCACCGTTCCGGCGCCTAAAATGATTTCACCCTTCGTATAGGTAGCGGCCAATTCCTCGATGACCCGATGAGCCCTGGGAACCGTAAATGTCAATTCAATTGCCGCAACACCGCCTTCTATACAAGCATCGGCAATGCGTTTGGCTTGATCGCTGGACTCAGCCCGTACCACAGCCACGATACCGGCTTCTTTGATTTTGGATAATACCTGTTCTTTTTTCATTTCTTTTCACACCTCATTCATATTGATAAACCTTACTTCTAAAATTCCATTATCTTTGCACCCTTGCACCGGCCCCTTTGATAAGCGCCTCAACTTCATTTTTGCTTGCCATGGAAGTATCACCCGGCGTGGTCATCGCCAGCGCGCCGTGGGCAGCTCCGTAATTAACCGCCTTTTGGGCGTCTCCAGTTGTCATTAACCCGTAAATCAGACCGGAGGCAAAACTGTCACCGCCACCGACCCGATCGTAGATTTCCAGGTTTGGATACTCATTGGAAAAATAAATATTTCCGTCTGCATAAACCATGGCTTTCCAGTCGTTTACCGTGGCTGTTTTAACTGTCCGCAAAGTGGTTGCGATCACTTTAAAATTAGGGTAAGCTTTGGTTGCATTACCCAGCATTTTTTTATATCCCTCAATGTTTAGTTCCTTGAGGTTCTCATCATTTCCTTCCACTTCGAAACCAAGGCAGGCGGTAAAATCTTCTTCATTTCCAATCATGACATCTATATACTTGGCAATCGTTTTATTGACTTCCTGGGCTTTTTCCTTACCGCCAATAGTCTTCCACATGGATGGACGATAGTTTAAATCATAGGATACAACCGTGCCATGCTTTTTAGCAGCCATCACGGCCTCAACAACAACCTGTGCCGTCGTCTCTGATAATGCGGCAAAGATACCCCCGGTGTGGAGCCAGCGGACTCCCAAGGTTCCAAAAATATATTCCCAATCGATATCTCCCGGTTTTAATTGGGATACAGCCGTATTTCCCCGGTCCGAGACACCGACGGCGCCACGAATACCGAATCCACGCTCGGTAAAATTCAAGCCGTTGCGAACGGTTCTACCGATTCCATCATAGGGGAACCATTTAATCAGTGATGTATCGACCCCGCCTTGCATCATGAAATCTTCAACCAAACGCCCGATTTCGTTATCCGCAAGCGCGGTAACAGCCGCAGTTTTAAGTCCAAAGCACTTACGTAAACCCCGGACTACATTATACTCCCCTCCGCCTTCCCAGGCTTTGAACTGGCGGGCTGTGCGGATCCGGCCATCACCGGGATCGAGACGCAGCATAATTTCTCCTAACGAAATTGCATCATACAAACTTTTCTCGCGTAATTTCAGATCCAAACTCAAGTGAACACCCTCCTGTTTTCATTTTATAAAGTAACGCCGTCTTTAAAAATCGCAATTTCCCTATATCCATGCTCCTCATTTTGGGTCTTCTTCCCCGAAGCTACATTTAAAATCAATTGCCGTAATTCACCGGCGCTATCTTCCAACCTATGATTTTCAAGCATTTTCCCTGCATTGTAATCGACCCAGCCAGGTTTACGTGTGGCTAAGCCGGAATTGGATGCAATTTTTATTGTCGGAACCGGCGCGCCCAGCGGAGTCCCCCTCCCGGTGGTAAATAGGATCAAATGCGCTCCGGCTGCCGTCATATTGGTGCAGGAAACGATATCGTTCCCCGGTCCGGTAAGCAGATTCAAGCCCTTTTTCAGACATGGCTCACCATATTTCAAAACCGCAGTTACCCTAGCCTGACCGCCCTTTTGAATGCAGCCCAGGGATTTTTCCTCAAGAGTGGTGATTCCTCCAGCTTTATTGCCGGGTGAAGGATTTTCATAAATCACCTGATGGTGAGCAGTATAATAGTCCTTGAAGCCGTTAATCATCGCTACAGTTTCATCAAAAACTTCAGCATCGGCTGCCCGTTCCATCAAGATAGTTTCAGCGCCAAACATTTCGGGCACTTCAGTTAAAATAATTCTTCCACCTTGGGCGGATATTTCATCGGTGATTTTACCGCAAAGAGGGTTGGCCGTGATACCGGAAAAAGCATCCGAACCACCGCATTTAAGCCCGATAATCAAATGTTCGGCGCTCACCGGTTGCCTTTTTTCCATGGAGGCCCGCTCAGCCAGATCACCAATCAAACTCAATCCTTCTGCAATTTCATCTCCAACATTCTGAGTGACCAAAAACTTGACTCGGTCCTGATCGTAATCTCCCAGAAAAGGCCGGAATACGTCAACATTGTTGTTTTCGCAACCAAGACCCAGTACCAGCACTCCGGCGGCATTGGGATGATTGACCAGCCCAGCGAGGATTTTTTGAGTATTGACTTGATCATCGCCCATTTGCGAACAGCCATAGGGATGGGTAAAACAAAAAATTCCATCACATAAATGTCCGTATTTTTCCTGAGCTTTCTTTTGAATCAATTCAGCCGTATGATTAACACAACCTACGGTTGGAATAATCCATACTTCATTGCGGATCCCTATTTTACCCTTTTTGCGCAGATAACCCTGAAAAGTTGCAGCCGGTTTTTGGAAATCCGCCGGAAAGTCTCCTTTGTGGGAGTATTCGATGACCCCTGAGAGATTGGTTTTCAGGTTATGAGTATGGACATGGCTGCCGGCCTGGATGTCGCTGGTGGCATGGCCAATCGGATAACCGTATTTAATGATGTTTTCGCCTTGTTTGATATCACAAAGGGCTTTTTTATGCCCGAACGGTATGGCTTCCGTAGCCTGGACGGCAACGGCTACATTATCCCCGGGAGAAATTTTAATGAATTTATCCATTTCAAAGACTCTCCACGAAATTTTTAACGGCAAGCGCCGCTCCGTCATGAATCATCGAGCCAAGATATTCTTCGACAAGCTCCTGGAGGCCTTTGATTTCCGTCAAGTCCTCTCCCCAGAAATTCGTATTTGCGAGAACCTTTTGGACAATATTATCCGGACTTTGCCACGCTTTAGCGAAAAACTCCAAGACTTCAGGATTATCACGGATCTCATAAGTCCCTTCGCCACGGTCTCCGATATACTTACCATCCTGCATTTTGCCTCTATAAAAGGCTATCAATGCGGCAAGTCCGAACGGCAATATCCGAGGTAATTTGTGATATTTATGGACATAATCCAATAAAGACGGCAGACAGCGCGCCTTATACTTTGATACCGAATTCAAGCTGATATCAAGAAGCCGGTGTTTGATAAAGGGATTGGCAAACCGTTCAAACACGGCATTGGCAAATTCATTCATCTCTTTTTGGGGGAGAGGAATGTTCGGAATGATTTCATTCCAGATACATTTTCTCAAATACTGTTCAAACACCTTGTCCTTCATCATTGAAAGCACAATATCATGGCCAGCTAAATATGCCGCCAGCACGCTCACGGTATGGGCTCCATTTAAAATACGCACTTTACGGGTACGATAAGGGGTCATATCCGAAGTCCAAATCACGTGAACGTCGTCACCTTGGAAAGGAATTACTTTGGCCCACTTTTCCGGAGCCTCAATCACCCAGAGATTAAAAGGTTCACAGGTAACCAGGATATTGTCTTCATATCCCAAAGATTCCCGAATTTCTTTGATCTCATCCCGCGGATAACCGGTGACGATCCTGTCCACCAGAGTATTGGCGAAACAATTGGCATTTTCCAGCCACTCGGTAAATGCTCCTCCAAGCCCCCACTCTTCTGCATATTGTAGCACATACCGTTTAAGGTTGTCACCGTTCCTTTCGATTAATTCAACAGGTAAAATCAATAATCCTTTATCTTTCTGTCCCATCATTTTTTTAAATCTCTCATAAAGCAATAGGGTCAACTTGGCGGGATAGCTTACCGGAGGTTTATCGGTAAGCTTGTCACCGACCCGATAGGCAATCCCGGCTTCGGTCGTATTACTGATGATCACTTTTAACTCCGGACTTTTAGCGATTTCAACCAATGCCTCATAGTCGGAATAAGGATTAATGCAGCGCGAAATGGAGGTAATCACCTGGATTCGCTCCACGATTTCATTATTTTCCACCCCACGCATCATCACCGTATAAATACCGTTCTGAGCATTGATCTGCTCCGCCATCCCCGCCTGAATAGGCTGACAAAGCACCACGCTGCCGTTAAAGTGACCGGCGCTATTTGTACGTTCAATCATCCAATCCACAAACCCGCGTAAAAAGTTGCCTTCGCCAATTTGTAAAACTTTTTCCGGTAATCCTCCGTAAGTTTTCTTTCTGACATCCTTAATATTTTTCATGAAGTTAGCTCCTATTTTTGGCCTAAAAATATGTTCAAATGCTAGTCAATAATCCCTGAAAAATAGTTTTTGGCATTGTTAAAACAAATATCTTGCGCCATTTTTCCAAGCAACGGAAGATCATTTGGGGCTTCACCGTTTTCCACCCACTCTCCCAGGAGATTGCAAAGAATTCTCCGGAAATACTCATGTCTGGTATAAGAGAGGAAGCTGCGGGAATCAGTGACCATCCCCACAAACCGGGATAACAGTCCTAGATTGGCTAAAGCGATCATTTGGCGGTTCATGCCGTCTTTCTGATCATTAAACCACCATCCGGAACCGAATTGTACCTTACCCGGAGCTTCGCTGCCTTGAAAACAACCGAGCATCGTCCCAATCACTTCATTATCACGGGGATTAATGCAATAAAGGACCGTTTTGGGTAATTCATCCGTTTGATCCAAGGCATTTAGAAATTGCGCCAAATCTTTGGCATAGGATTCATCGCCGATGGAGTCAAACCCGGTATCGGGACCCAGCAGGCTCATCATCCTTCGGTTGTTGTTACGAATAACCCCCATATGCAGTTGCATGGTCCACCCAAGCCGCGAATATTCCCTTCCTAAAAAGAGTAACATTCCGGTTTGATATTTTTCTATTTCCGTTTGAGATAAATTTTCATGATGAAGAGCTTTTTTGAGGATCGAATCGATTTCTCCGTCGGTTGCCTCTTGATAGCGCATGGGGTCCAAAGCATGATCGGAAAGCCGGCACCCGGCTTGATGGAAAAATTCCAGCCGCCCACAAAGGGCGTTTTTTAGGTCATCCAAATTGGTAATCGTGGCCTGGACTGTTTCCCCGAGTTTGGTGATCCAAGGAAGAAAATCAGCTCTTTCAATATGTATGCCCTTATCGGGTCTGAGCGCCGGCGCCACCTTCACCGGAAAATTCTTGTTATTGGCTAAGACTTGGTGGTATTCCAACGAATCAACCGGGTCGTCGGTGGTGCAAAGCGCTTTCACATTGGAACGGGCGATCAATCCTTGAGCGGTGAAATCGTCTTCTTTCAATAATTGATTGCATTTCTCCCAAATTCCCTGCGCCGTTTTGGGCGATAAAAGCTCATTAATTCCAAAATATCTTCGTAATTCCAAATGAGTCCAATGGTAAAGAGGGTTGCCGATACAGTAAACCATCGTTTCGGCCCATTTTTGAAATTTCTCTTCATCGCTTGCCTCTCCGGTGATAAAACGTTCAGCCACACCATTACTGCGCATGGCGCGCCATTTGTAATGGTCGCCGCCCAGCCAAAGTTCGGTGATATTACGGTATTGTTTATTCTCCGCAATCTCTTTGGGGCTTAAATGACAATGGAAATCGAAGATCGGCATTGACTTTGCATACTGATGATAAAGCTCGGTGGCAGTCTTGTTTTGGAGCAGGAAATCTTGATCCATAAACGATTTCAATCCAACATTCCTCCTTTTTTTTATATGAATCGGGCAAGTAACTTCCAGAATTCCATCCCTTAAGAACTTGCCGGATTCTGTAACCAACAAAGTTGGTTCGAAAACCTAATCCGTCATATACTGGCCGGATCGAGGTTTAACACTGTTTCGATTACAACCGGATTTCCAAATTTTGTCATAGACAGGTAGAGCGACTGAAACCCTAGTCTTTACGAAGGGCTTTTCTATATTGGAGCGGTGAAGATCCGGTGATTGTCTTAAACACTCTCCCAAAATGAGTGATACTATCAAAACCAACGTTTTCAGATATTGTCGTGACATTTAACGCGGTTGTCCGCAGCATTTTTTGAGCCTGTTTGGTCCGGATGCCGTTGAGATATTCAATGAGCGTGAATCCGGTGACTTCTTTAAACATTCGCGATAAATAATATTTGCTGATCTCGAAACGTTCCGAGATTCCTCCCAAAGTAATATTCTCCTGATAATTGGCAGTCATATATTCAACAATTTCCGATATTTTTTGATGAATCGAATTAGGGAAAAGAAAATCTCCGGTTGATTTCTGAGCCATGAGGCGATTCAAAAAAATCAACAATTCAGTCAGGAGCGCTTGCAGATAAAGCATGGAATCGGACCGGACCGCTTCATTTTCGGCCAACATTTTCATTAGTAGATCCCTTACGAAATCTTGTTCTGGAGTATTGAGCCGTAGAAGGTTATTATCTTGATGAAAGCAGCTAAAAAGATCGTTTTGCAAAGTATTTTGAAACGCAGCAGGTAAAAAGTCCCGCCTGAAATTCAGCAAAATACGTTCATGAGCTGATACATCCATGGTTTTATGCAATTCATTGACATCGATGAGTATCAAATCGCCTTTTTGGATATGATAAGTACGGCCTTTGATGAAGTAATCCCTTTCACCCTCAAGCAAATAATAGATTTCATAAGCGTCATGATAATGATTGCTCATCATGTTCCGGGGAACTTGAAAGCGTTCTTTCCAAATGAATAAAGGTTGCTTGATGTGGTCAAAACCATAGGTGATATCTTGCATTATTCCACCTCGCTTACAGTTTACGGCGATTATAATCAAATGTCAAGCAAGATTTGTTGAAAACGTTTTTCATTTGTTAAATTATCCGTTAAATTATACATATTTTGCGATAAATTTAAACGTTCTCTAAATAAGTACTCAATGATTGTGAACGTTTTACTTAAGTAGAGCGTATCTTCCCCATTTCTGATTACCGTTTATTTACGATACTACGCTCTAAGGCGACTTTATTAAAGCCCAAAATTATAGACTATAATTTCATTTATTAAGCCACTATAGAATTAGATTCATAATCTTAATGATCACTTCGATAATTGTGTGTGTTATAATTATGAAGATTTATGTGAACGTGAACGAAAAGTTCAAACCATTTCTTAGTAAAGGTGTAAATGAAAATATGACTTTCGAAAATTTACAATTAATTTCCCCAATTTTAAAGGCTTTACAAACAGAAGGTTACCAAAAACCAACCCCCATCCAGGAAAAAGCGATTCCCATCATCCTCGCGAAAAAAGATTTATTGGGATGCGCCCAAACAGGTACCGGAAAGACAGCAGCATTTGCCATTCCCATTCTGCAAATTTTGCACGATCGTGTATACGGTCCGAAGGAACAGTCCTTTATTAGGGCTCTGATTCTAACACCCACCCGAGAATTGGCGCTTCAAATCGATGAAAGCATCGGGGCTTATGGTAGGGGTACCGGAATCCGCCATACAGTGATATTCGGCGGAGTACCTCAAAAGGCTCAAACGGACGCCTTAAAAAAAGGAGTCGATATCTTAGTGGCCACGCCCGGCCGACTCTTGGATTTAGTCAGCCAGAAATTCATCAACCTGCATCATATAGAAATTTTTGTTCTTGATGAGGCCGATCGCATGTTGGATATGGGTTTTATTCACGATGTCAAGAAAATCATCGCCCTGCTGCCGACAAAGCGCCAAACCTTATTTTTTTCCGCAACCATGCCCCCGGAAATTGCCAAACTGGCTGATACCATTTTAATCAGTCCTGAAAAAGTCGCTGTAACTCCCGTAGCCTCCACAGTTGATAATACGGAGCAGTTTGTATATTATGTGGCGCGCGAGGATAAACGGGCGCTGCTGATTCATTTGTTAAAAGATCCCGCGATCGCTACAGCTTTGGTTTTCACCAGGACAAAATACGGAGCGGATAAAGTCGCCCGAGTGTTGAACAAAGCCGGGATTAAAGCGGAATCCATTCATGGCGATAAATCGCAGAACGCCAGGCAAAGAGCTTTAAATGATTTTAAGTCACGGCAAATCAGAGTGCTGGTGGCAACCGACATCGCAGCCCGGGGTATTGATGTGGAAGAATTATCCCACGTGATTAATTTCGAATTGCCCAATATTCCTGAGACTTATGTACACCGGATCGGCCGGACGGGCCGGGCGGGCCAAAGCGGGGTTGCGATTTCTTTTTGTGATACCGAGGAAAAGGACTATCTGAAAAGCATCCATAAACTTATCGCCAAACCGATCCCTGTCGTTGAAGAGCATCCTTATTCCATGAAATATAGTAAGCCCTTGGTGATTGAGGAACCACCAAAGGGCAATTTATCCCACACAGGCGCACAGAAAGCCGGAACGGTCGGATATTTTCGGAGAGGGAAGAGGTACTGAACGATTAAGTTACATTCCGGAGCCACCGCCCGGATTTTAAGCGTATCAGACCCAAAATGCATTTGGATACTTCCTCCAGAATGGCCAGGGCATATACGGAATATACGGGGAGTTTGAAGACAAAGGCCCCCAAAATGGTCAAGGGCACTCCGATAAACCACATGGTAAAACCTTCAATCAGGAAAGCCTGTTTGGCATCGCCGCCGCCGCGCAAAATTCCGACAATTAGGATTACATCAAAGACCCTGATAAAGAAGATTAGCGATATGATATATAAAACAATTTGAGAATCATTTCGAACTGTATCGGAAACATTGAAAATACCGAGCACCGCCGGTGAGGTCAACGCCAGAAGCACTCCCAGTACGATACCGAGCGCCACTGCAAGAAGAGAAAATCTCCCGGCATAAATCTTTCCTACACTCTCTTTTCCTGCTCCGATACTGTTCCCCACCATGACCGCAGCCGCGCTTGACAACCCAAAAATAACCACCAGGAACAGATTATTGACAGTGTTACAAATCTGTACCACGGCTACAGCCTGCGTACCCATCCTTCCGTAAACCGCCGCATAGACCAAACTGGCAAGCCCCCAGCAGATATCGTTCAATATAACCGGAAATATTATCCGGTATGATTTTTTCACAAATTCAAAGGATACATCGGTTAGTTCTTTGGCTGAAGCGGCTAATACCAACTTCCTGCCGTAAATATACGCCAACAGGGTTATGGTTTCAACAATTCTTGCTATCACCGTAGCGAGGGCCGCCCCTTCAACTCCCATGGCAGGGGCGCCGAATTTGCCGAATATAAACAGATAGTTACAAAAGGCATTGCAAATAAGCGCCAAAGCACTGATGAGCATCGGCTGAACCGTTTTTCCAATGGAACGCAAGGAAAAATTGAACAAAAATGTAATACCGGTAAATAAGTAACTGGCGAGAACCATCTTCAAATATCCGGCGCCCAAATCGATGACCCGGGGGTCTGTATTGAATGCTGCAATAATCTCACTGGGAAAAAGAAAACCCACTACCATAAACGCCAATGAAAAAACAGCGGCCGAAATCAATCCGATTCCCATGATCCGCTTAATATTCCCAATCTCGCCCTTACCCCAATACTGGGATATAAATACCCCGCATCCCGCGCACATCCCAAGTAAAAACATATTGAAAAAAAAGAAATACTGATTCCCTATTCCGACTGCCGCAATCTCCGTCTCTCCCAGCTTCCCCACCATAACGGTGTCAATCATATTTAAAAAGGAGGATATAAAGTTTTGAATGGCAATCGGTATGGCAATATGCAACATCTTGCGATAAAAGTCTTTATCGTCAAACGTGTTTCCAAATAATTCCCTTAGGCTTCCCATATTCAATCTCCCATGAAGTATCATTGATAAAAATATCCATACCGGGCCCAGAAATTGCTGTTGCGCAACAATTATACCATATCAAGCTTTCATTGTTTAACATATTTAAAACAGGCATCTCCAGAGGCTAATCAGCTCTTAACAATCTTATTTTATTCTGATAAAAGGCACATAAAAAAGGAGGATTTAAACATGAAGAATTCCCGGATGAGGACTTGCCTGTTGGGACTAGCCGGTGTGTTATTTTTCGGTGCTGTTTTTGAGGGGGCATGGGCTCAGAATTCTAGGTCTCTGGATGCGTTGATACAAGCCGCCAAAAAAGAAGGTCAGCTAACCGTGATCGCCCTGCCTCATGATTGGGTGAATTATGGCGAGATGATCGAAACCTTTTCCAAGAAATATGGCATAAAAGTGAATGAACTCAATCCCGACGGAAGCTCCGGCGAAGAAATCGAGGCGATCAAGGCCAATAAAAACAATAAAGGGCCTCAAGCTCCGGATGTAATCGATGTCGGCCTTTCCTTCGGGCCGCAAGCAAAACAGGATAAATTGATTCAACCCTATAAAGTTTCAACCTGGGATACCATTCCCGCCAATGTAAAAGATGGGGACGGATACTGGTACGGAGACTATTACGGCGTTTTGGCATTTGAAATCAACAAAAGTATCGTAAAAAATATCCCCACTGACTGGCCCGACCTTCTTAAACCCGAATATAAAGGTAAATTTGCCCTGGCCGGTGATCCCCGCAGCGCTAATCAAGCGATTATGGCTGTCGGCGCCGCCTCCGTCAGTTTCGGTAAAAAATACGAAAATGCCTCAGCAGGACTGGATTTCTTTAATAAACTGAACAAAGCGGGTAATTTTGTTCCGGTGATCGCCGTCCCCGGCACTGTCGCCTCCGGTGAAACACCGATCACAGTCCGCTGGGATTATAACGCCCTGGCCAACCGCGACAAATCCGCCGGTAATCCGGAAATCGGCGTGGTCATTCCCAAAACCGGTGTGGTCGCCGGAGTTTACGTTCAGGCCATTAGTGCCTATGCTCCCCATCCAAACGCCGCCAAACTTTGGATGGAATTCCTTTATTCCGATGAAGGCCAGTTAATCTGGTTAAAAGGTTATGGCCACCCTGTCCGCTATCAGGACCTGGTAAAGAGAAAAGTCATTCCGGCCGAAATCGCCGCCAAAATGCCTCCGGCGAAAAGCTATCAAAAAGCGGTATTCCCCAGTCTGGAACAGCAGGAAGCAGCCAAGAAGATCATCGCTTCCAATTGGGATAAAATCGTGCAGGTCAATGTTACAAAACAATGAGTACCCAAAATTCAAATAAAGGCGCAGCAGCGCCTCTATTCCAAGATCTTTCCAGCCTGGGACTGCTGCCCTTTATGATATTTGCATTGGCATTTATGATTCTCCCGGCCGGATCCCTCTTGATAGGCGGTTTTCAAGACAGCGCAGGCAATTTCACCTTGAGTAATTTCCGAAACCTGACAAGGCCGGACATCCTTCATTCGTATTTATTGACTATCCAAATCAGTCTGGTTACTGCTTTAGGCGGAGGGGCGCTGGGCTTTCTATTGGCCTATGGAATCTCCTTGGGGGGTTTACCCCGCTTTATACAGGGATTTATCATCACTTTTTGCGGAGTGGCATCCAATTTCGCAGGTGTACCATTGGCTTTCGCATTTATATCGACCTTAGGACGGGTCGGTATGATTACCGTTTTATTGCAAACTTTGTTCGGCATCAGCATCTACGATAAGGGATTCAATCTTTATAGTTTTTGGGGCCTTACCCTTACCTATGTCTATTTTCAGATTCCCTTGATGGTGTTGATTATCTCCCCCGCCTTGGAAGGGATGAAAAAACAGTGGCGGGAAGCAGCTGAAAATCTTGGCGCCAAACCCTTTCAATATTGGACAACAGTGGCCTTGCCGGTCTTGATGCCGACTTTACTGGCTTCTTTTATTCTGCTTTTTGGAAATTCATTTGGCGCATATGCTACTGCCTATGCGCTGACCGGGGGGTTGCTCAACATCATCCCCATTTTGATTGGCGCCCAAATAAGAGGCGATGTACTTCATAATCCCAATTTAGGTTATGCCCTGGCCCTTGGAATGATCGTCTTGATGGCGGTTTTAATATTCATTTACACTTGGCTCCAAAAATTATCCTCAAGGTGGATGCAATGATTGCAATTCATAAAGTACGCGCGCGGCTTTGGTCTTGGCTCTGGCTTGGTATCGGATGCCTTTATTTCTTTCTCCCTCTTGTGGCCACCTTTTCATTTTCATTACGGCGGCAAAAAGACGTGCTTGGCTTTCTGGCTTATGAGAACGTTTTCAAAGATCCCAATTTTATCAAGTCCTTCATCTTTTCAGCAGAAATGGCCATATTCACCATCATAGCCGGTTTTGCACTGATGATCCCGACAACCTTCCTGATTCACTGGAAATTCCCTAAAATCAGGCCGGTGATAGAGGCCTGTACCATGCTTCCTTTTGTGATACCGCCAATTGTACTCGTTTTGGGATTAATTCGCTTATATAGTGGGCCGCCGCTGGCCCTGGTGACCACTCCCGCCCTTCTGGTGGCCGCTTATATGGCGCTGACTTTTCCTTACATCTACCGGGCAATGGATAGCGGCCTCCGGGCGATTGACCTGAAAACATTGATGGAAGCCTCCATGAATTTGGGAGCAAACCACGTCCTGACTTTTTTTCAGGTCATTCTGCCCAACCTCCGGACCAGCATGCTATCTGCCGCTTTTCTAAGTTTTTCCATTGTGATGGGCGAATTAACCTTCGCAGTCATACTGGCCTGGCCTGCTTTCGGTCCTTATATGGCCTTGGTAGGGCGTGACCTGGCTTATGAGCCCGCAGCGCTTTCCATCTTCAGTTTCTTTTTGACTTGGGTCTTTATAGCTTTAATCCGCTGGATGACCTTTGGTTTGACGGATAAGAAAACATTTCATTGAAAATCCGGGAGGAAAAAATGGCTTTTTTAGAATTAAGAAATATCCAAAAGCAATTCGGTAAAAATTTAGCCGTCCGGGACTTTAATCTGCAGGTTCAAAAAGGCGAGTTCATTTCCTTTTTAGGAGGCAGCGGTTGTGGGAAAACAACCACACTCCGGATGATTGCCGGTTTTGAAACCCCGACTTCCGGGCGGCTCCTCATTAATAACCTGGATATCACCGATGTTTCACCCAGCCGGAGACATGTGGGAATGGTTTTTCAACACTACGCCCTCTTCCCCAACATGAATGTGAATCAAAATATTGCCTATGGATTAAAAATAGCCGGAGTTCAGCCAAAAATCCGCTTGGAGCGGGCTGAAAAGCTCTTGAAAATGGTCAATCTGGATGGGCTTCAAAACCGTTATCCCCATCAACTATCCGGCGGCCAACAGCAACGCGTAGCACTGGCCCGCGCATTAGCGATCGAACCCCAAATTTTATTACTGGATGAACCGTTATCAGCCCTGGACGCCAAAATCCGTTTAAAACTACGGCAAGAAATCCGGATTCTTCAAAAAGAACTCGGAATTACCACCATTTATGTCACCCATGATCAGGAAGAGGCTCTTTCATTATCAGACCGGATCGTGGTGATGAAAGAGGGGCGGATTGAACAAATCGGATCTCCCTCCGAAATTTATCATCATCCGTCATCAACATTCGTGGCCTCTTTTATCGGGATTTTAAACAGACTCCAAGCCGAAGTGGCGGAACCGGCCAGCGGGAAATTGCTCATCGAAGGACAGCAGATTGTCCATGCAGGGGTTTTAACCCGTAAAAAAGGGGAAAAAGTGTCTGTCGTATTGCGTCCAGAAAGAATATCGTTGAAACGGGAACGGGAAAACCTAAACCGCTTATCCGGGATTCTTTCCAATGTAAATTTTTTGGGCGCCATTGTCCGTTTGTCCGTCAAAATCGAACAGCAAGAAATTCAAATGGATATTTTCAATAATCCGGATGATGTAATTCCTCAGACCGGTCAGAATATTCAGGTCTATTTCCCGGGTGAAGCCTGTCAAATCATGGAGGGATAATGTCGCGCACATTTATCCCCGGAAACAACTTTTATAAAAGAAATGGATGAAAAGGATGACCAAGATTATCGCCCATCGCGGCTTTTCCAGCCGGGCTCCTGAAAATACCATGGCGGCCTTCAAAACAGCTTTAGAATTTGGAGTCGACGGTCTTGAACTTGATGTTCATCTCAGCAGAGATGGCGAAGTGGTGGTTTGCCATGATGAAAGGGTCGACCGAACCACGAATGGCCACGGATTTATTAAAGATTTAACCTGGCCCGAATTGCAGAAACTTGACGCCGGCAGTTGGTTTGATTTAAAGTTTTCCAAGGAAAGAATACCCAAGTTACAAGAGGTGCTTGAACTTGTTGAGGGAATCAATATATTGCTCAATATTGAATTAAAAACCGATATTTTCCGCTATCCCGGGATTGAGAAAAAGGTGATCCGGATGGTGAAAGATTACGGGCTCATGAAGCAGTGTATTATTTCCTCATTTTACCACTATAGCCTGATTAATATTGCCACTATCGCTCCGGAAATGAAAACAGGTGTTTTATACGAAGCCGGGTTATACAAACCATGGGATTATGCTCTCTCATTTGGGGCAGCCGCCTTACATTCCCCATGCTATAGCTTGACGCCTGAAACAGTGGTCCAGGCCAAGTTAAAAGGACTAACCGTCAATACATGGACAGTCGATGAACTTCCCGAGATCGAAAAGGCTTGGAAGGCCCAAGTGGACGGTATCATTACCAACAGGCCTGAGCGGGTAAAAGCCTTTCTTGACAAAAGCTCCGGGGCAGTGTATTAACTCTTTTAGAGAAGGTTTCCTCTTCCGGAGTGTAATCCTCAAATCCATATCCACCCTTTAGAAAATAGTTTATAATCAAGAGTAGCCATTTTCTCCCCGAATTTGGCTCCCGCTGCCGTCCTCTCCGGAAGGCGCAACTTCCAAATACCGGGGAAGTCTTTCTTTCAGTTCCCGAACATGGCTAATCACTCCGACGATCCGGTTTTTATCATGCAACTTTTCCAGGGCATTCATCACTTTATCCAGTTTTTCCTCATCCAGGGTTCCGAAACCTTCATCCAAAAAGAAAAACCCCAAAGGATACCGGCCCCGTAATTGAATCTTAGAAGAGAGCGCCAAGGCCAATGCCAGGGAAGTCATAAAGATTTCACCCCCCGACAGGGAACTGATGGCCCGGCGGTTCCCGCCGTTAAAATCATCCCGGATCACAAACTCGCAATCTTTTTCCTTTGCAAGCTCCAAAGCGTATCTTTGCCCGGTTAACCGGCCCAGTTGAAAGGAAGCCTCCAAGGTCATATCCCGCAAGTGCTCCTGCGCGAGAAACGATATGAACTTACGCCCCCGTAGCAGGTTTCCCAATTCCTCACAGAGGTTTTTCCGCTTTTGCGCCGCCTTTTTTTGCTGTTGAATCGTCCTCCATTGTTCCTGTTTCTTTTGAAGTTCCTCCACTTTATTTTTGGTTAAAGTAACCTCTTCCTTGGAGCGTTCCAATTCTTCCAATAAAGCCTGCCGCTCTGCCTTTACCTGTTCATAATGAGCTTCGTCAAAGACCCTTCCGTCAATCTCTTGATCCAGCTTCTCCAGTTCATCCCGGCCAATCACCAAAGCGTTCCGGTATTCCTCAATTTCCCGGCCCATGGCTAAGCGTTCCTCAGAAGTTAATAAGGCCGATTCCGCCTGGACCGCATCGGCGAATCCTGCAGTTTCCAGTCCTTTGATTAAACGCTCATTCACTTCGTTCTGTTCTTTACGGTTTGCCGTTAATGTCCCTTCGAGCGCAGCAACTTCCCGGGCAATTTGTTCCGTGAACGACCGGGTTTCCCCTTCACGGCGTTTGGTATCCTCTGCCGCCTTTTGCAATTTCTGATAAGTCTCCACCATATCCCGGATTAAATCATCGAGATCTTTCCCACCGGTAATTTGAAGAACCTCATCCCGAAGTTCCGCCATTTGGGACTGGTAATTTTTCAAGGCTTCCACGGCGGAGGCTTCCAGTATTTTATTGTTCTGAAACGAATCATTCAACTTTTGCAATTCCCGGTTGATTTCTTCCTGATTTTTCTGCATGGTTTCCCATTTTTGGTCGACGGCGCGCAATTGTTTTTCGAAATCTCCCAGTTCCTGCTTACGCTTTCGGAGTTGGTGGCGGTCAAAGGAACCACGGATATTTTCGAATTCCGCCAAAACATTCTCCCATTCTTTCCGGGTTTTCTCCATTGATTCTTGGGATTCCTTGACCAGCGAATCCTGAAGAACCCAATCATGCCACTCCTTGAGAAGTTGCCCCTCCCAATTCCGCAGCTCTTTAAGCCTACTCTCCGCTTGATTGATCGTAATCTCGATTTCATCCATTCTCGCGGTAGCTTGGGCTGGAATAGGGTGTTCCCGGGAGCCGCAAACCGGACAAGGCGCCCCCTCATGCAATTCTTTAACCAATTCTGCTGCGGAATTCATAATCAACGCCTGTTGCTGCATCTTCCGGGCATCGTTTAAATCTTTTTCCCCCTTATCCAAGAGCGGTTTCGAGTAATTTTCAACATTGGCTCCTACCAGGACCCCTTGTTCCGGCAGCATTTGGTGTACTTTATCAACGATAGCTTCCCATTGGCTGTCATTTTGTGTTTTCCGCCTGATGTAATTATCCTTACTCTCTTGATGGCGTTTCTCGCTTTCTTCAAGACGGACCAAAGAATCGAGAGCCTTTTCAAGCCATTCCTTCTCCTCAGGATTGACAAGATATTTGGCCCGTTCCTGCCGCAATGCTTCCAAAGCGCTACGTTTACCCTCCAAATCATTTTTCCCGGCAGCGATTTCTTTGGATGTTAGGGCAATCAATTCCCCAACTGCAGCCAGTTCCCGGTTCCTTTCCTCCAAACTTTTTTGGATTTCTTTCATTTTTTTCTGTTTTTCCTGGGCTCCTTGATAATTGGCCTTCCTAGATTGTAACTCCGGCAGTTGTTGGTTATATTGTTTTTCAGCGGCTTCCATTTCTTCATGGGCATCCCGGTGTTGGATAACGGCAGCGGAATATGAATGGCTTTTACGATGATAGATATCGGTTTCTTCCTTGAGCTTTTTATTCAAGTCTTTTTGACGCAAAATAAGTTCCCGCAATGATTCGGCCCGTTCACCATCACTTAAACGGGTTTGCCTTCCATGGATTGTTTCGCCCGCTTGCTCCAGTTGATTGAGCTTTTCAACTGCAATTTTCCGTTTCAAATCCAATCCACGGACCGTCTCGGTTTCTTTATAGGTTTGGTCGGCTGCTTCAAAATCCTTCTGAATTCCTGTATGCCGGCGATCCTTCTCCTTAAAAACTGAAACAGCCTGTTCGACCGCTTCTTCGGAACAGTCCCCCAAAACTTGCTCCATACCTTCAAATTTCTCCAGCTGCATACTCCAATTAGCCGCTTCATTTTTGACCTTTAGAACCAGCTCTTCGCCGAACTGTTCCAAATTGAAGAGGTGTTCCAACATAGCAGCCCGGTCGGCGCCGGTTAGGTGCAAAAATTGATCAAATTTACCCTGCGGGAGCACCACCGCCCGGGAAAATTCCGCCCTGCCAATGCCCAAAATCTCTTCGACTTTGCCGTTAACTTCTTGAGGTTTCGAGGCTATGACTTCTGCCCCACTCCCATCCAATCTTCGAAAACGGGCTTGTTTAGCTACAACAGACTCCGGATCTTTGGGATTTCTTTCATAGCGGCGTTCAACCAGATAACGCCCTTCTCCCAATTCAAACTCAAAAGAAACCTCCAAAGCATTATCAAGCTGATGGATAATCCCTCGGGTATTGTTGCTGGCCCGTTCAACCACTCCATATAAAGCCAGAGTAATGGCATCCAATATCGATGACTTGCCGCTACCGGTAGGACCAAATATTCCAAATAAACCATCGGCCCCCAGCTGATCAAAGTTAATAACCTGAAGGGTCCGGTAACTATTAAGACCGAAAAATTGAAGTTTAATCGGTTTCATGCCACCTCACCTCCGTTCCGTTTAGGAGAATTTCCGGAACCAGAGACTTTCGAGCTATCGGCTTCCGGTTGATTAACCATCTCGAGAAAGAATCCGACCAAATCTTCCTGCGGCGCGATACCATATTCCCGCTCATAAAAAAGTTTGAACCGATCAACCAAAGGCATATCCGCCAATTTATGTTTATTTTGGGCGTCGGCCTTTTCTCCGTCCGTTTCAAGGAAAACAGGCTGAATAAAAATGAGTCCCGGATGAGCTTTTCGCAGTTCCGCCAATTGATTCATCTCAATCGGCTTGTCCACCATGATTTCGAGATCAACCCAGCCCAGTTGATTTCTGGATTCTCCGCACCAGGAAAGCGCTTCTTCAAAGCTGCCGGCCCGCCAGCGTTTCAATACTTTGCCGCAATTTAAATTTACCGGTTGTACCCTGGCCATCCCACCCGGAATTACATCAACCAAAACCACTTCCTTCTGTTGATCGGCTTCCGAAAAACTGAACGAAAGCGGCGAACCGGAGTAACGGGTAGCTACCGGCGCAGTGTGTAACTGTTGAGGGCGATGTAAATGTCCTAACCCAATATACTGTGCGGATTTGGGCATAGCTTGCGGTGAAACCGCCAAAGCTCCACCAAGTTGCCGCTCAGATTCGCTTTCCACCCCGCCAAAAGCGAACAAATGGGCCACAGCCAGGTTTACCGTATCGGGCCGGAAAATTTGATCCGCTTCGCGGAAAAGTCGGCTTACCCGCTCCGAATAGGCTATTTGCTGTGAACGTTCTTCCAATGTTTCCACCAGCACTTCATTCAGCCTGGCTTCCGAAGGATAAGGCAAGGCATAAATGACGGCTTTTTCCTCACAGCCGGGCATTTTAAGCTCCAACCATCCGGATCCGGAAGAGATCCTCTGAACCCCCCCAGGTGCCGAATGAACAATCAGTTGTTCCCCGGGATACCCCAGCAGGGAAATTCCATGTTTCACCGCCAAAGGACTGGCGGCGAGCAATCTTTCCGGGCTGTCATGGTTTCCGGCTATCGCCACAATAGCCCTTTTTCCACCATCCGAAAGCCGTTCCACGGCGTCGAAAAAAAGCTTTTCGGCATCAGCCGGCGGATTATATGTATCATAGACATCACCGGCTATTAATATTAATTGGACCTCCGCATGCCGCACGATATCGACCAATTCATCAATAAACTGTTCCTGCTCCGGGAGCCTCGTTCGTCCTTCCAAAGTACGGCCGAGATGCCAATCGGATGTGTGTAAAATTCGCACTGTATTCCTCCCCGAAAAACCAATATGCTTTTCTTCAATTATCTCATACCATTTTTCACAGTCAATCTTTGTTCAGCCTGAATTTAAAATAAAAAAACGGTCTTGCGACCGTTCGTAAATCCATTTATTGAAAAGACCGGATTAAAATGTTCCTCACATCCTGATCGGAAAGAGGCGCCGGATCGACTTCAAACAGTCCGCCCATGGTCTCTCTGGCATTCTTGACATATTTGTCGATTTCTTCGGCCTTAATGCCGTAATCCGACATCTTAAGGGAAGCAACTCCGCATCCCTGCTGTAATTTCACCAATGCATCCACAAAATCCATTGGTTCTTTAGCTTCCGGAAAACCGAGCGCTTTTGCCATATCAACCATTCGCCCCTTGCAGGCGTCCCTACCGGCGAAGTGTGTATAATAAGCCTTGCTAATCATGATTAAGCCCGCCCCGTGCGGGAGTTCGGGATGAAAGGCGCTGAGCGCGTGTTCTATCGAATGCTCCGATGTGCAACCCGAAGTTGACTCCACAATGCCTGAAAAAGTATTGGCCAGGGCCACATTGGCTCTGGCTTCCTCATTCGAACCATCCCTTACGGCGGTCGCCAGATTTTTTCCGATCAATTCGATACTTTTCAGAGCATATAAGTCACTCATGGAATTGGCATATTTATTGATATATCCTTCCGTACTGTGAAATAGAGCGTCAAATCCCTGGAAGGCCGTTAAATGAGGGGGCACTGTCATCATTAATTCCGGATCGACAATGGAGAGTACCGGAAAGGTCCCTTCATATCCAAAACCGATTTTTTCATGGGTTACTTCATGGGTAATAACGGTCCAAGGGTCCGCCTCCGTACCTGTTCCCGCCGTGGTGGTAATGGCGACAATGGGTAGGGGACGGTTTTTAACGGATTGAGCTTTACCGGTGCCTCCGTTGATATAATCCCAGTAGTCTCCCGGGTTGGTTGCCATTACGGCAATACTTTTCGCTGAATCAATGCTGCTACCCCCGCCCAGACCGATGACAAAGTCGCATCCCGTCTCCTTGACGAGCTTTGCGCCCTCCATGACATGGGTTTTAATCGGATTGGCCATAACTTTATCAAATAAAATATATTCGACATTTGATTTTCTAAGCTGTTCTTCCAAACTGTCCAAATAACCGTATTTTTTTACGGAAGTTCCTGCGCTGGTAACAATCAAAGCCTTTCTACCCGGCAACGGCTGCAGGTGCAAACTCTTCAACTGTCCTTTACCAAATAAAATTTTTGTCGGCATATAATAATTAAAATTCATATGGATTTCCTCCTTTATTTTTCATTCCTGGTTTCCTGAGGGAATCATTTGATGATCCATTTTATTCTATACCTTTGAGTTAACTCGAAGTCAAATCAATTCGAAACTCATCGAGTTTGCCATGAGTTCATAAAAAAAAGAATTATGAATCAATTTTTGTTGTTTGTTTTCCTATTGACCTGGAGTATACTCTAGGGTATAAATAAAACTATAGACCTTGCCAATTTAAAAATGAAAGAAATGAGGGCTTTGCGATCATGGGATTAACGATTAAACAAACGGCGGAAAAGATGAATCTAACAGTGTATACGCTCCGGTATTATGAGAAAGAAGGTTTATTGCCCTTTGTTGAACGGGATCATACCGGAAACCGTTCTTTTACGGAAAGTGACCTGGAATGGTTATCATTGATTTGCTGTTTAAAAAATACCGGGATGCCTATTAAACAAATCAAGCAATATATCGGTTGGTGCCTGGATGGCGACCAAACCCTGGCATCCCGCAAGAAAATGTTGGTTGAACACCGCCAGGATGTATTGAATCAAATCAATGAACTGAGAAAGAATCTGGAAAAAATCGATTATAAAATCGCCCATTACGAGAACTGTAAAGGGCCTGTAGTAACAATGGCGCCCGTGGTTACCAAGGAAAAAGTTATCACAGCCGCTAATTTGTGAAGAATAATGGATATACTCCAAAATAGTAAACGTACCGGAGTTCACGGAAGTTTATTGCCGGCAGCCAAATATATCTGATACCATTCTTCCCTGCTTAGGCTGATGGTTGACGCCTTGCATATATCCTTGAGACGTTTGACATTGGTTGTACCCACAATCGGCTGGATCTTGGCAGGATGCCTTAAAATCCAGGCAATAGCGATTGCAGTATTGGCTACCCCTTTCGCCTTTGCCAACTCGTTGATTTTTTGATTCAATTCCGGAAATTTGGGATTATCCAGGAAAACGCCCTCAAAAAAGCCGAATTGGAATGGCGACCATGCCTGAATCGTAATATCCTTCAAGCGGCAATAATCCAAGATACTGCCATCCCTGTCGACGGAACGGTCGATCTCCATATTCACATTAAGTCCGGCATCGATCATTCCCGTATTGGTGACACTAAGTTGTAATTGATTAATAAGCAATTTTTGTTTCACATATTTTCGAAGCAACTCAATCTGCATGGGATTTTGATTACTTACTCCGAAATGGCGCACTTTACCATTATTCTCCAGGATAGTAAAGGCTTCGGCGACCTCTTCCGGCTCCACCAGAGTATCCGGGCGATGCAGCAACAAAACATCAATATACTCGGTTTGTAACCGTTTAAGACTTCCGTCGACAGCCTCCAAAATATGTTCTTTGGAAAAATCAAAGTAGCCCTTCCGGATTCCGCACTTGGTTTGAATGATTAATTTTTCGCGAAGGCTCGGGTTCATTCCGAGGGCTTGGGCAAAGGTTTCCTCGGCTTTTCCGCCGGCATAGATATCGGCATGATCAAAAAAATTGACCCCCTCTTCCAAGGCCGTATGGATAAGAGTTTCAGCTTCCTTTTGTGAAATATCCGCAATACGCATGCAACCTAGCGCAATCTCCGAAGCATTAATGGCGCCATTCCCAATATTGATTTTTTTCACCAAAATCACCCCTTTTATGAAATTTAACTTTTCATACTATACACCCTCGAGTCGGCTATAAGTCAACAGCCTTGGTAACCTGTCGTTTACAAAGGTTAGGATCTTTGGTCTTATTTTTTGGCAACGAAAAACCTGTGTTCTGTCATCATAGCAAACTTAATAACCCCACTTTCCAATATGTAGGCCAGCCTGTACGGATTCATTTTCTCTTAAAATTTAAAAAAATTTAAAGGAATTTTAATATTTTTGTCAAAATCAAAAATGGTATTTTTACGTTATAAAAAATGAGAAAATCTCAGGGGAATATGTTTCAAAGCACTGCTAATAAGCGTATCAAAATATCGTACGATTGAAATTGCCGAAAAAGGGAGGAGAATCAAGATGACTTCAAACTTCAATGCAGCAATAGAATCGGACGTTACAACAAAACAGCTTAAATCAATGTGCGAATGCCCAATAAATAAACAAAAGTTATGTTCGACCTTTAAATGCGCTTGGTATGACGATGAATCAATGTGTTGTTCGGTATTTATGATTGCAAAACATTTAAAAAAATGACATGAAATAATTCTTCCATTATCGATGATGAAACCTTTTCAAGGAAATAACAATCAATGCCCATCCTGTTCTCCAATATTCCGACTCGACAGCCCCATTAAAATTTCGATTCGATATGGTTAAATTGTGTCGGGTTTTGTTTTTCCAGCGCCTACCGTAAAAAGCGGAAACTTCCGGCCATTTTTTCCAATATACTTGAGATTCGGGCCTTATCGAACTCTTGGAGTTTCTGTTCCGGCGGGTACATTCCCATATTGGTCGAATGTATCGTATATTCGACCCCATAACATGCTTCGCCGCGTTTGGTACGATAGCTGACTGTTTCGTAAACATTCCCCGCTCCGGCCTCTGAAAAGGTGAACTTGGTAAAAGGAACACCCTGAATCGCAACCTGCTCCATCCGGGCGCCATATCCTTGAGGTTTTTCGAAGCATCTCTTCACTGCCTCAGGAATACTGCTTTGGCCGATGGTAAAGGTGGCTCCGCTAAAATTAGTCTGCGGCAGATATGATTTAGGGATGGTTACCATGGCTAAAACCATTCCCAAATCCGTTGCTCCAACCCGCCAATCTCTCGAAAAGCCGATCCCTTTTCCGGATATTCGAAATTGGTTGGGATACTGAAAGGAAAAGTTTTTCCCATCATCCGTGAAAAGCGCCGTTTTTCGGTCAATCGGGCGAACAGTCCCCGCAACCCCGTCGCTACAAATGATTTTACCATTTTCCAATACAAAAGCATTGGCGCCTTTACTCCAAAACTCAATCTTCCCATCGCTATACCTTGTACCGGAAGCCGCAACCGCTTGCGGCAACATGAACTTACGCCCGTCCGGCAGCAAGATTCGGACTTTCCTGTCCAGGTAAGTGACTTTGACAATTCCTTCGCGGCAATAGTAAGTCGTTGTATTCCGGATATTGGGGTGCTGATGCAAAGCGAGATGGCTGAAAATCCGTTCGCCCAAGCTTGCGCCAACCGCTAAAAAGGCTAAAAGAACCAGTCCCATCAGGAAAATATTGCTTCTTTTCATATTTACAAACGAGTCCTTTCCAAAAATTTTGACAGAGGATCATCTTATTTTGAGGAAAAAGTTATAATTTTAAACCGATAGCCCCACAAAATCTCCCTTTATATTGGGTAATGGAATCAGTGTTTTCTCCTTACGCTTACTTCATTCCTCCTGTTGCTTATACTGTCTTTCCAGTGGGAGGGCAAAATAAATCATTGAATTTTCTTCCTCAAAATACTAAAATGAATCGTTGCACGCACCTTTGAAGAAATCAAAATTACACTAACGGGGGTTAAAATGATCAGATTTGGTGTGGTAGGTACCGGATGGATTACGGAGGCTTTTATTAAAGCCGCAAGCTTAGACGAGAGGTTTCAATTAGCGGCCGTTTATTCAAGAACTCAGGCGCGAGCATTGGATTTTGCCGAAAAATATTCCGTAGAACATATCTTTACTGATTTAGAAGATATGGCCGAGAGCAAAACCGTTGATGCGGTATATATAGCCAGTCCCAATTGTTGTCATGCCCGGCAAGCCATTTTATTCATGAATCACCAAAAGCATGTGCTCTGTGAAAAACCGATCGCTTCCAACGGCAAGGAACTTCTGGCGATGATCGAAAGTTCCAAAACCAATCAGGTTGCCTTAATGGAGGCTCTCAAAACTACCGTTTTGCCCAATTTTCAAGCCATCAGGGAAAATCTACCCCAAATTGGAAGAATACGCCGCTTTTTAAGCAGTAAATGCCAATATTCTTCCCGCTATGACGCCTACAAGGCGGGCGAGGCTCCCAATGCCTTTAACCCGCAACTTTCGAACGGATCATTGATGGATATCGGGGTATATTGCATCTATCCCGTAGTGGCGCTGTTTGGCAAACCGGATAGTATAGAGGCAAGCGCCGTCTTCCTCGACTCCGGAATCGACGGTGAAGGAAGCCTGGTTTTACACTATCCCGATAAGGAAGCGGTCATTAGCCATTCAAAGATTGCCGATTCAGAGCTTCCTAGCGAGATTCAAGGAGAAGGTGGCAACATCATCATTGATCAAATTTCGACGCCGCAAAAAATCGAGATTATTTACAGGAACGGCTTGCGGGAGGACATATCGCGGAATCAGAAAGACCAATTGATGTTTTACGAAGTTCAAGAGTTCATCCATTTGATCGAAAATCACCAAATCGAATCCCAAGTAAATTCCCACTTGCTTTCCCTGGCGGTCATGGAAATTATGGACGAAGCCCGTAAGAAAATCGGTCTGGTTTTTCCGGCGGACCATGCTTCTTGACATTCCTTTCTTTTGGAGTATAATATGATTAATTTAAATTTGCGGGGGAACTCGCGCACACTTGCGTATGCGCGTTCGAGTTGAGAAGGTTAAACCTGACCCCTTGAACCTGTCGGTTAACACTGTCGTAGGGAAGCAAATCATTTACTTTCTTGTATTTGATGAAACACTTGCCTATTTCGGGGTAAGTGTTTTTTTATTAATCACTGTAGGAAATACAATTTAATAACATTCACATGCGGGGGAACTCCCGTTCGCAAAGTGCGCGAACGCGTTTGAGTTGAGAAGGTTAAAACCTGACCCTTTGAACCTGTCGGTTAATACTGTCGTAGGGAAGCAAATTTTGAGGGCGCTTTCCCATGGGGGAAGCGCTCTTTTTATTCAATGAAAAAGGAGTCGTTCGTCATGAAAAAAGTCTTAACCATCGCCGGCTCGGACTGCAGCGGCGGGGCCGGTATCCAGGCCGATTTAAAAACATTTTCGGCTCACGGCGTATTCGGTATGAGTGTCATTACCTCGGTTGTCGCTGAAAATACCAGCCGGGTCTTAGCAATTCAAGATGTTACCCCGGAAATGATTCAGCAGCAAATCGAGGCTATCTATGAAGATATCGGCAGCGACGCCGTAAAAATCGGTATGCTCTCGGGGCCCGCAAGCATGGAAGCGGTCGCCGCAAAACTCCGGCAATACAAGCCCGGCAACATCGTCATTGACCCGGTGATAATGGCCAAAAACGGCTGTCCCCTCATGAATCCGGATGCCATTAACACACTAATCAAAGTTATTATCCCGTTAGCCGATGTTTTGACCCCCAATCTGCCGGAGACTGAAGAAATAACCGGTCACTCCATATCCTCCACTGCGGATATGGAAAAAGCCGCGGTTGCCATTTTTCAAATGGGAAGCAGGAATGTTTTAATCAAAGGAGGTCATGCTCAGGGAGATGCTTTGGATATTTTATACGATGGTAACCAATTCTACCGTTACAGCGCTAAACGCATATCCACCAAAAACACCCACGGCACCGGCTGCACCTATTCCTCGGCAATTGCCGCCAATTTAGCCTTGGGAATAAACCTGCCGGAAGCGGTGAAACAGGCAAAACAGTATGTTACGACCGCTATCGAACACGCCTTATCCATTGGCAAAGGATGCGGCCCAACCCATCATTTTTATGAACTTTATCAGCACGGATTGAAAGGAGTTTGTTCCGATGAATTATAAAACCCAAATGGAAGCCGCCAAAAAAGGCATCGTTTCAAAAGAGCTGGCCCAGGTCGCCAAAGATGAAGGATTTCCGGAGCAAGAATTGCTTTCCCTGGTAGCCACCGGGCAGATCGCTATTCCCGCAAACATTCACCACCAATCTTTGCATCCAAGCGGCGTCGGCCATGGACTCAGGACAAAAATCAATGTCAATCTCGGTATTTCCGGTGACTGCGTTGATTACAACGCGGAGATGGAAAAAGTCAAGTTAGCTATCAAATATGGCGCGGAAGCCATCATGGACCTAAGTAATTACGGCAAGACCCATGAATTTAGAAAAAAACTGATTGAATACTCTCCCGCCATGATCGGCACGGTCCCCATTTATGATGCAGTCGGCTATCTGGATAAAGATTTAAAAAACATTACGGCGCAAGACTTTTTGGAAGTTGTACGTCTTCATGCCCGCGAGGGCGTCGATTTCATGACCATTCACGCGGGTCTCAACCGCCGGGCCGTGGAAATTTTTATGCGTGAAAAACGGCAAATGAATATCGTTTCGCGGGGCGGGTCGCTGCTGTTCGCTTGGATGAAAATGACCGGCAATGAAAACCCTTTCTACGAATACTACGATGATCTTTTAAACATCCTGCGTCAATATGACGTAACCATCAGCCTTGGTGATGCGCTTCGCCCCGGCAGCATTCAGGATTCGACAGACGCTTCGCAAATCACCGAGCTAATGGAGCTTGGATACTTAACGAAACGGGCCTGGCAACAAGATGTGCAAGTGATGGTGGAGGGGCCGGGCCATATGGCAATCGACGAAATCGCCGCCAATATGAAGCTTGAAAAACGCCTCTGTCATGGCGCGCCATTCTATGTATTAGGGCCTTTGGTTACCGATATCGCGCCCGGATATGACCACATCACTTCCGCTATTGGCGGAGCCATCGCCGCGGCAAACGGCGCCGATTTTCTCTGCTATGTGACTCCTGCCGAACATTTGCGACTACCTGATCTACAAGATGTAAAGGACGGCATCATCGCTTCCAAAATAGCCGCTCATGCGGCGGATATTGCCAAAGGAGTCAGAAATGCCCGTAACATTGATCGTCGTATGAGTGAGGCCCGCCGCGTCCTGGACTGGGATGAAATGTTTAAACTGGCACTCGACGGTGAAAAAGCCAAAGCCTATTTCGAAAGCATTCCGCCGGAAGATAAACAGAGTTGCTCGATGTGCGGCAAAATGTGCGCAGCCAGAACCATGAACCGCATTTTAAACGGCCAAGACGTTGAATTGAAATCCAATCTATCCAAAGAAGGAAAGGAATCAATATGAGAGAAGAACTCGCCACCCCCGTCCAAATCGGGCAAACCCTGGAGGAACTCCGGGGAAAAAAGCCCATCATCCATCATATTACCAATTATGTGACCGTCAATGACTGTGCCAATATTGTGCTGGCTATCGGCGCATCGCCGATTATGGCCGACGATATCGAAGAAATTGAAACTATCGTTGCTTTGGCGTCGGCATTGGTCTTAAATATCGGTACATTAAATCAAAGAACCATTGTTTCCATGGTTGCCGCAGGGAAAAAGGCCAATCAAAATGGCATTCCGGTAATACTTGATCCTGTTGGCGCCGGGGCATCAGAACTACGAAATCGGACGGTGACCCGATTGCTGGATGAAGTTAAAATTGATATTTTGCGCGGAAACATGTCGGAAATACGTTTTATCGGTGGTCTGGAAGCTTCAACAAAAGGAGTCGACGCTTCCGAAAACGATATTGCACGCGCTGATAGAAGTGGCATGGAAACTGCAATAAATCTGGCACAGAAGCTAAACTGTGTGGTAGCCATCACCGGAGCCACTGATTTGATTTCCGACGGTACTCGAAGCCTTTATATTCAAAATGGCCATCCCATGTTATCACGGGTTACCGGTACCGGCTGCATGAGCACTTCACTGGTCGGCGCTTTTGCCGGAGCCACAAACGATTATTTCCTGGCAGCGTCAGCCGGTATCCTATGTATGGGAATTGCCGGTGAGATCGCTTTTGCGGAAGCCGGCGCAAAAGGAACCGGAAGCTTTCATACAGCCATTATCGATAGCACAAGCGGGCTGGATAACCAAACAATCATGCAGATGGCCAAAGTTCATGACTAATAAATAATTCATACAGGATAAAAAATCCGTCACACTTTTGTTTTATTCGGCAATCTATCTTGGGATGAATAGAGTCAACCCTCCATCTTGCTTCCGCGAATGCAAGCATTCGACCTGAAGGGGGGACGAGGGTTTGTCTTCGAAGTCTTAGAAATCAAAAAGGCTTACAGAATTACAGTTCGTGGGGCTGTCCCAAAAGGAAATTTTACGATCAAGAAATACAATATATTGAAACCGACCTATTCGATGAAGCTATATATTGTATTTTTTATTGATTTCGAATTGCTTTTTAGACAGCCTCAGATAGACTGAGGGTGGCCTATTTGGCTCAGCAATTGAAGACCTGAGTTAACGAAATAATCAGATTCACAAATAAACTCGTTTTAAGAAGGAATAAAGAATGAATCAAAAAAATTCAAAGCCTCGAATCGATTATAGTCTTTATCTGGTCACAGATCGGGATTTAATGAGCACCCCCACCCTGGAACAGGCCGTAGAAGAAGCGATTGCAGGAGGATGTACCTTGGTCCAGTTACGAGAGAAGAAAACCTCATCTTTGGACTTTTACAATACCGCCGTGGCAATCAAACAAATCACCGACAATCACGGCGCTCCCCTGATCATTAATGACCGGGTCGATATCGCCTTAGCCGTTGAAGCCGCAGGCGTTCATATCGGCCAGGAAGATTTACCCGCCTCCACTGTCCGGAAAATTATCGGCCCCGGTAAAGTCATGGGCGTCTCGGTTTCCTCCCTCGAGGAAGCGGTGAAGGCCCGGTTGGAGGGCGCAGATTATCTCGGCGTCGGCGCAATGTTCGCCACTGGAACCAAAACCGAGGCCAAACTGGTAACCATGGAAGAATTAAAACGGATCAAAGCAACCGTCGATCTACCCTGCGTAGTGATCGGCGGCATCAATGAAACAAGCATTTCCTTGTTTGATCAGACGGGAATTGATGGAATTGCCGTAGTATCAGCCCTGATTGCCAAAAAGGATATCGTTTCGGCAGCCAAAAACTTGAAAAAGCTATTTTTACAGACAAAGGGGAACTGATTATGGTTGGTTTCAAGGCGGCTATCTTTGATTTAGACGGTACTCTGCTGGATTCCATGGGGGTATGGGAAAAAGTCGACTATGACTTTCTGGCCAAACGTAATTTGACGGCGCCGGAACAATATGTAAAAGCCGTCACCGCAATGAGTTTTACAGAAGCGGCGCAATACACCGTCGATTTATTTCATTTAAACGAAAAAATACCCGATATCCTCGGGGAGTGGAATGACATGGTCCTCTATGAATACGGCCATAACATAACCTTAAAGCCCCATGCCCGGGAGTATCTTGAATATCTGAAACAACAATCTATTAAAATCGGAACGGCCACCAGCTTGCCAAAGCTTCTTTATGAACCGGTTCTAAAAAACAATGGAATCTATGATTTATTCGACGCCCTCACCTCTACGGCCGAGGTGAGCCGCGGTAAGGAGCACCCGGATATTTACAGGCTGGCTGCAAAAAAATTAGGAGTGGCTCCCGGTGACTGTATTGCCTTTGACGATATACTGGAAGCCATTACTGCCATTAAAGCAGCGGGTATGAAAGCCTATGGGGTCTATGACAGTTATTCCGCCCATCAAAAAGAAGCCATCCAGACCATAGCGGACGGCTATGTTCTTGACTTCAGAGAATTGTTTTAAATCTTTACGATTCCCGGATATCCCGGATCAGTTGTTCTAAAATGCCTTCCTGATAGGCGGCCATCCTTGTAATGGCCATTCTATCCGCCAATGGTTTGAGTTCCGGACTGGTAATGAGATTCAGCTTCCTCAGGCGCATTTCTTTTAAAACCATGGACGGCTCTGCCTGATAATAATCCGCTTCCGTCATCCGCCAGAGCCTAACCCGCCCCGGGTACCGCCGGAGAAGCTTTTCGGCAATTTGCAAACCTTCCGGATCAAAATCGCCGGAATAGTGAAGCATAGCCCCGCTTTGGATCAGCCGTTCCAGTAAGGCCCAGGAAGCCAATTTAAATTGACCGTGTAAACAGAGCAGTTGGGGATGAACGGAGAGGGTTTCATCCAGTAAAGTCGAAAACACACCTGAATTTTCCACAACATACACATCAAACTCCCGGGCCTGTCCGGTCAAGGCAGATTCAGGACCGGGCCAGGGATGAAATGAGGTTACCCGCACAATTTCGCGTAAGGGCACATTGAGAGGAGCTCCGCAACAAGATGCGGTTTTCCAATAAGCAATCTCGTATCCGGCCTTATAAGCCACAAATCCGTAACAAGTTGCTAAATTCAACAAATCATCCCGCAACAGTTTGAAATGGAAAAAAAGTTCATTCAATTCTTCCGTCGCCGTGGACTCTGCCGCGCTGTCAAGATTACCTCCATCCTCACTATTCCGGAGGAAACGCAAGCCTTCCAAAAACAACCTTCCGGAATTTCTCCCCAAATCCAACCCATGAGGATCCCCGCAAATCATGCGGGCAAATACCGGAAGGCGCTGATAGTCACGGGGTAAATTGGCCAAAGCCTGTAAAGCGGTGATCATATTTTCATACAAATCAACATTATGGGCCAAAGCCCGTTGAACCTGACGTGTCTGCGGATTTTTATCCAGGATCGCCGTAAGCCATTGTTGACAAACCGGTTCCCTGTAAGCCGCCATAAACTTCTCTATCACCGCTCTACGCTTTTGCTCGGCTTTGATTTGATGTTCCGCAGAAGTAACCAAAGCGCTCCCATGCCACTGGGCCAAAAACTTCAGCAGATCAAGACCGCCAAACCGGGTTTGGGCAAATGCTTGCTCAATCCGGCTCACCGCCAATCGCAGCGTTTTCCCGGGAAGTCTCCGCCTGAAAAATCCTTCCAGTGTTTCTCTTTCTTCGGGTCCAACATTTTCCAAAACAACCATCCCGCTCAATCTGCCTAAATGCAGATACTTCTCCACCAAGGCATCCCACAGCCGTTTAAATCCGAAGCGGGCCTGAAAATAGGTCCTGGCCTCCTCCAAAAGTTCGCTCTCATTCGCATGAATATTTTCCGGACCATCATTCATATTATGAGACCCCTCTTTATAATACCTCACTTTATAATACCTCGCTTAGCATACCTCATCGGTTGCCGCCACCAAGTCTTCATCCGGGACGAAAACGTCATCGTCGTGTATCAGCGAACGGACTCGCCCATTCCAATGATAGCGCACCACTGTAACATAGGGAGCATTTTTGGGACGAATCAATTCGCAGATAGCCAGGGCCGGAACCACATCGTAATCACCCCAGAGGGCCTGGGAATTCATAATATAATTAAAACCGAGCTGTTCCACCAGGGCAAAAGTATCCCGGATATTATTCTCATCCACACCGGCGAAAGCCTCGTCAAGGGTGATAATATAAGGAGCATCCTCCCGCGCTTCCTGATAGCGGGAATTTACCGCCGAAAACAAGGGAATATACATAGCCATGGCTTTCTCGCCACCGCTGAATTTAAAAAACATTTTGTCGGTCAATTCCCGCCAACTCATACCGGATTGTTCAAAATAAAGTTTAAACTGGAACCACAACCGATAGTCCAGCACTTCCCGAACCGCCCGCTGAAAGGTGACAGCCTCGGTGCTGCCGGATACCCCTGCTTCGCTGGCTCGTTTGGCCCGCTCAATCCGCAACTGAAAATGGCGGACCATCTTTTGAAGATCTTCTTCCTTTAATAAAGCCGGATCGGCGCGCAGGAGCCCCACCAAATCCTGGGTGTCCAACTCTGTTTCCTGCTCCGCCAGATTCGCTTTCCATTCCAATTTAAATTTCAAGCCGCTGGAACTATCCCTCTGGCCCATCAACCGGTTCATATCCTCAACCCATTGTTGAGCCGCCTGGATGCGCCGGCTGATGAGCCGTCCGATACTGTTCATAATCACTTCCTCATAGAGCTCTTTATCTTGGTCGGATAATATTGCTTTTTGGTCGCTAATTTGCACTTCCAACCGCTTAGCCGTCTGATAAGGATTTTGACGCCGTCCTTCATGATCAAGGGTGATGATTTGGCGTCCCGATTTTTCCAGCAGCTTTTCCAATTCAGCCGCTAAGCCTTCATCCTCAGTGAAGGTAGGCGAAATTTGAGGTAACTGATTCCACTGGACTGTCCATGGTTCCAATTGCATCCTGTATTCCATCAGCACATTATTTTCCAAGTGAAAACTATTTACCAGCTTATCGGTGACGGAAAGCCGATCCAGCTTCTCCTGATGCAATAATTTTTCATACTGCCTTAAAATGACGGATATCTCCGGGAACGGCAGATCGCCGGGATAGACCAGACCCAGCCGTAATTCTTCGTTCAGGCTTTGCTCCCAACATTCTGTGAGCCGCTCATAAAATGTAGCTTTCCATTGGAACTGTTCCAGCTTTGCAGCGTCGATTTCCAGCTCTTTTTCCAAAGTTACCGTTTTAGCGGTAGCAGCTTTGCTTTCCGCCGGAATCTCAGCCAGCCGCTGTGAAACTTGCCGGATCCGCTCCCGTAATTCCAGCGCCCCCATTTCCTGCAAACGGCTTTCAATTTGGGCGATTTCCAGGTTTAAGCCGTGAATCCGGCCTTCCAAAACCAGTAATTCCCCTTTTAAGCCATCCACATCTCCGGCGATTTCGGTCAATTGTTCCCGGCAGCGCCGGGCATTGTCCTGATTGTGGCCAAAAGTCTGCCGGCGGAGTTCCAATTCATGAATATTCCGCTGATACTCCGTCAAGGTCTCTAAAGCGCTACGATAGGCTCCTTCGGTAGCCGGCAACTTCAATCCAGAAGAACTTGCCGCCAATTGTTCCCGCAAGGCTTGCAACTGCCCGGTAATTTCCCGCAGCCGGACATCAAACTGTTCCACCCGCTGTTCTTGACGGCCTATATCGGCCAAGACCGCCTGTTTGCTATGATAAAGTTCCCGTATAGCGCTCTCATCCATAAAATCAGCCCTAGCCTGGCCTAATTGGGTCAATTGTTGCCGCAGATCATTGCAAAGCGCATAGAGATCCTCCTGCTCCTGCCCTAACTCGGCCAATTGTCGCTCCAGATGGGCTATCTGCTGTCTCCGGTATTCTTCGCGAGCCTGTTTGCCAATATATACCACTGCATCGCGACGCGAAGCCCGGCCGCTTACCAATCCCATCCGATAAACGCCGGCCTCCGGAAATATCTTGGTGATATTTGTTTCTCCGGATTCAGCTTCAGGCCAAGTCGCCTGCTCATCAACAACCATACTGCGCAGTACCATTTCGATATCTGCCGCAGTCACACCCCGGCCATCCGGAGTCGGCTTCAAATAATCGGCCAGAGTGGCCGTCATAATTTGGGGCTGCGGATGAATCACCGCGCCGTAACTGTCCGCCGCCGGAATCTCTTTCTGCCGGTTTTCCGGCACAATCAAAGCATCTAATAGCCCTAATTCCGTTAAGGTAGCCTCAATCCGTTCCCGCAGCTCCTGGGAAACTTGGGGTAAAAATTCAACTGCCGCATAAAAGGGCATAAAAGGAATTTCCATTTCCGTCAGCCGTTCCCGTGTTCCCTGGTTATCGGGCAGACGCTTCGGCTCCGGATCCAATTGATTACGCCACTCATCAAGTTCCTTCGTTAATTCTTTTTCACGCCCTTCCAATTGAGTGATTTTGGCGCTGGCCAATCCCAATTCGCGGTTAATCCCAGTCAATCGCCGGCCATAAGCCCCTTCCACCGGGTCCTTGACCTCATTCCAGGAATGTCCTTCATAGATTCCCTGTAAACCTTGAGCGACCTGGCGCAGCTCATCCTGTTCCATAGGTAAAATATCCTGATACTGCTGCCGCCATTGATAAAAATCGGCTAAAAGCTGATCCCGGCATTCCACCATTTTTTGCTCCAACCGGCGGTGTTCGGCCCGGTACTCATCTAACAGGCGGCGTTCTTCCGCCAATTCTTGTTCCATCCGGTCCCGCAATTTTCTGGTTTCCACCTGGCGATGCAATAATTCCATCATCCTAATCAACTTTTCCGAGTGCTGCCGGGCATTATGCCGCCATACCGCGAAAGAAAAGGCCGGGTTCTGGTCAGTAAAAGCGCGGGCCAACACCTGATGTTCTTCAAAACTCGATTCCAAAGCCGCCTGACTCATATCTTGCAACAGTTCATCCATACGCTTTTGTTCCGCTAAAGCCTGCTCTTGGTATTGAGCCGCCATTTGCCGTTCCTCTCGTTCCCGACGCTGTTTGGCTTCCAGTTGATTGCTTTTATCCTGATGAACGGCAGTTATCTCCGATAATTGCCGCTGCTGTTCCTGCTTTTGCCGTTCCGCCCTGAAGACATCATGCTCTTCCAGCTCAGATTGTTCCCGCTCCAGCACTGCCGATTCCTGTTCCAAATCCATTTGGTGCCGTTGTTCAGCCGCCAACTCCAAGCGCTGGTTTTCCATTTTTCGAACTAACTCTTGAGATTCGCGGGCAAGCCGCATCCGGCGCTGGCCGGCTTTTTGGGTCAACTCCGCCTTTTCAGCCAGGACATAAGCATTATAAAGATCATAATGACGACAAAGCCGGGCCAAAGCCTGACCGTCCCGTTCCAATTGTTCGATCTGAAGCTTGGTCCGTTCCATGCTTTCGATAGTGTCCGATAAAGGGCGCAATTCTTCATCGGAGAGCGAAGGCAAGGACTCATTTAAAATTTCATAGATCACGCTGGGTTTAAAATCTTTGGACAGTTTCGGGCTGCGCAACTGAATCAGTAATTTCATTAATTCCTGATATTGCTCGAGAGTGGGGAAACCAAAAATATGACGATTCACCAGATCCATATATTCTTTCTGGGAACGCACCACTTGTCCGCCGCCCCCCAGGAGATGTTCCAATTCGCCCCGGGTCAGCGGGATATGCTGCTTAGTACCATCCTCCGGATTGATTTCCGGCTTATACAGAGCCAAATCAAAACGGATGCGCCGGTTATCGGTAATCACAAAGCCCCAAAAATCCAGGCCACCGTTCCTCCTGGCTTGCAGGCCAATACCGGTTGTCAAGTATTGTTCGACGGCCTGCCGTTTATACTCCAAATATAAATACCCGGTGCGCTCATCCCGGTTGACAATTTCTTTCTCCCCTAATAAATAATCCTCCATCCGCCGGGACCGTGAACCGAAACTATCCAAACGGTCGGGACTTTTTACTCCGTCAAGCAATACCGTGATCAAGCTCTGCATGGTCACGGATTTTCCCGATCCATTGCTTCCCCTGAGCAACAAACGGCCATCCGCAAATTGAAATTCCTCATCGTCATAATACCAAAAATTCAAAACTCCGGCTCGGTTTAAGCACCATTTATTGAAAGGTTTTTCCATTCACTCCGATTCCTTTCCTGTGTCTTGCGGCTGATAATTTTCCGGATAACAGCCGATTAATCTCCAAAAAGGGGGCCTGAATTCAACCAGGCCGGTTTCCGGATCATGATAAGCCATTTTCCAGGCAATCAATTCCCGGAGCAAGGCTGCAGTCAGCCTCCCGAGTCCCAATTCCCGGTATTCTTTGGTCCAGCCGGAACCATAGAGCTGCCGGCAACGTTCGAGCATTTTTTCCATTTGTACCGGTGTCAGGGTATCCCGCCATTCCGGATTAACCTGCCTTTGATCTCGGCAAAAACGTCCAAAATGCAAAACAACCGCATGGATCCCACTTTGCTGGATTGGGAACAGCTGTTGACACCAGCTGCTCCGTTCGGAACTAGTCAGCATAGCGCAGTCCTTATAGAGCTCAAACTGCAGTCCGGTATGACTCTCCAATCCTTCAGCCAGCCGCTTATTCATGTTCCGCAGATACAAAAAATCTTCCGCACGGGCGTCCACTGCATTATAGGCCGGAGTCAACAACAACTGCCGGTATACCCGGACCCGGCGTCCAGTCCCGGTGACCGCTTCTTCATCAAAATCCTCGGCCGCCTGTAATTCTTGCATACTCGCATATTGATGCAAGTCCTTGGGATAGGAACGCAAAAAATAGCGGGCCATTAAAGTAACTTCATAAAGGGCTTCACTGTCGCGACGCATGGCAAACTGTTCGCCGTCGCCGTCCACCAGCCTAACCATTCCGAGCTGAACCGTAAATTTCAACGCCCGCACCAAAGAACGGCGGTGCTCATAATTTTCCCAATTCAGGCTTTCATTGATGTCGGTCTCATGGGGATATAACGCCAACAGGCTCTCACAAAGATCACTTAAAAGAAATTGTTCATCGACGCCTTTTTCCTCCATAAACGCCATCATCGCGCAAAGCAGGGCATAATCCCGGGGATGTTGGAAATCGGCGATACCCATCCATTCCTCGGGAACGGCCGGGATCTTTTCCAGTTTATAGAATTGCGGATGCTGGATCAACCGCCAGCCGCATTTTTCAAAAAAATAACTGCGGATTAACGGCTCATATTGGCGAACCATTTGATATTGCTCGGGCTCTTTTTCCCGTAAAATCCAATAGTTTTCCAGCAGTAGCGTCAACGCCTCCCGGGCCGTCTCGTCAAATGTAAGATTTTTTTCTTCAGCCACCGGTTTCAACCTGCTCTCTTCCTTGGAACTCCGGCTTCAATTCCAAAATATAATTGGCCATTTCCAGGTCGCCGTCGGTTGAATGCAAAAGGATTCTGCGGCCGTCGGGATCCATTTGCAAACTAATTTTACGGCCGGTTTCGGTTTGGATGGTCCTTTCCCGGCTTTGCAAACAGCGGGCTATCCAGCTCAGTAAAGTTTTACGGACATAGGGATCAATCTCGCCCAGATCGGCCAAAACAATTTTTTCATCCACAATGAGCCGCTCAATCAAGGACTCATTCCGGCGTTGCTGCGCCAGATATTCCCGGAGAGCTTGCTGTTTTTCGCGGCTGCGGTTAATCACCGCGCCAGGCCGGCTTTTTTCCCGGTACCCGCTGACCCTTGGTGTTAATGTCACCACTGTCGGCGGTTCTTCCTGAAGTCGATGTTCCAAATCATCGCCGAATCTTGGCGCCCCATATAAATGACGCGTCTGACCCAGTCCAAATAAAAGGGATGCCAGTTTATGGGCCTCTCCCAAATCCTCCAAATTCCCGAACCATCCGGCCAAATGCAAATAATCATGACGGCGGCTCCGAAAGGCCTGGCTACGCTCGCCTAATCTTTGGGCAAAACGGGCGATACGGCGGATAGTCTCGGTGGTCTCATTTTGCAACGACAATAATTCACTGGGATGATTGGGTCTGCCTAAAAACCATTCCGCCAAACTCTGATACTTGTCCAGGAAATTACTTTTCAACTCTTCCCGGCTGGGATGGGCATCAAGCCGCGGAATGGTCAGCTGGTAATCGGCCAGCAGTTCGGTGATTTCTTGCGTCAACTCCGGTGGCGCTTTTTTAAGAGCCGCTTCGATTTTAAAAGAACTCCGCTGCATACTGAGAATGAAATTTTGCAGATATTGGGTAAAAGCGTTTTTATACACGACAAAGGCGGTAGTCATCATCTGTTCTTCCACCTTATCGCTTTTCAAATGGGCCAAATAATCGGAGGCGTTTTGAACCAGCTTACGAAAATACCCGTAAAGATCCTCCCAACTTTGATTCAGTTCGGCCCCTTCCATGCTGCTTCCCTGTTCCAAAACCCGGGTTAAAGCCCTCAGCAGCCGCTCAAACAAGGTCGCTTCCAAAGAACCACCGAAACTATCGCCTAATTGACGAATCCGGGTAATCATCCGCTCAATTTCTATCGTGTATGGGGTGCATTGATAACGGAATTTCTTCCGTTTAAAATCATCGATGGTCTGCACCCGCCCGGTTTCCTGACGTGGTATCAGATTCTTCCATTCGACCAGTTGCTTCAAATCCTGTTGCAATTGTTCTTCATTATAATCGATAAAGTATGGGCTGTTCCGCAGATACTGATAAATTTCCTCCGGATAAACATAATGATGCAACCGCTCATGCTGTAGAAAGCAATATTGTAAAATAGCCCGGTAACGCCAGGTGTTTTCCCGGTTTAAATAGCTCACTTCCACCAAAGGCCTTAAATCTTGCTCATCCATCATCATTTTCCTTTTAGAATTATTGAATACTAGTAAAACGTTCTCTAATAAAATCAATTCCATGTTACTATTCCACAAAAAATCCGGGAAACCCTACTTAATTGCGGGGCACTTTTAAATTGGAAATGAATATTTCCCGAACTAACATTCTTAAGTGGACTACGATTAAAAAGAGCTTTTCTCTTTTGAGTCAGATCCTTCTATATAGATACTAAGATTAGTCAATATCTTCTGACTTAAAACTGGTTTTCTGGTTTTAAAGTAATAATTTTCTTGCAATTAGTGTTTAGATACTATATACTAAAATAAATTCCCGGAAAGGAGGTACAGCAAAAAATGGCGCCGGATTCATTCGTATCACAAATACAAGCCCTTGTTAATCAACTTTTATTCCTTGAAAGAAAGCGAAACTTTACATTTGAAGGAATGAGTCTCTATCCTTCCGAAATTCATCTAATGTTGGAGACAAAAGGAGTCCAAGCGGTTAATGCAACTAAAATTGCTGATAAGCTTGGAATAACAAAAGGCGCTGTATCTCAAACTCTTTCGAGACTCGAAAAAAAGGGTATTATCGAAAAAGTAAAAGATCCCAGTTATAAAAATGAATTATCAATTTCTCTTACGCCGTTGGGAAAAAGAGCCTATGATCAGTATCAAATAATATGTGATACAATTTATAAACATTTTTATACCACTTTTTCTCAATACACTGATGATGAACAAGAAGTGATAAAAAGGTTTTTATCGGATATCGGGGATATCGTTAAGTCTATCTGATTATTTTTTTGCTTCTGTGTTTAGTATATAAACCCAAAGATAATTAAATCTTTGTTTCTCACTTCACTAAAAAAAATCATAAGGAGCAAGACAATGAAAAACCCAATTAAATGGCTTCGAATTTGTTACTGGATCGGTGCGATACTAGATGCCAAAGCAGCGCTTATTTTTATGTTCCCAAATTTAATCCCCCAGTTGTATCTGGCAATTGCCGGAAAATCAGCACTAAACGTTTCATCTCCCGATATTCTCTTTAGATCGCTTTCTGCCAATATGATATTCGCTTGGACCTGTTTACTTTTGTGGGCCGATCGTAAGCCACTAGAACGAAAAGGGGTATTGCTTCTTACGTTTTTCCCTACTGTGTCAGGAATCATCGCACTTCGTATACATCAAGGGTTTTATTCAGCTAAATTGTATGGAGCATTTACGATACTGTTAATAGCTTATGCGCTCCTATGCGTTTTTAGCTATTTGATTAACACATTATCAAAGCAACAATAGTTCTTGTAAAACTCAAAAAGAATCTTAATAAAGCAATAAAATAAAACCTGATAAAAGGAGAAAAGAAAATGAAATGTTTTGATGCCAAAAAAGTAAAAAGAGCCCACACTATTAAGTTGGTAGCTTCCCCCGAGGTCGTTATTCCGTTATTGTGTCCCGTCCGGGAAGAGGAATGGATTCCAAATTGGCATTACGAACTGGTCTATTCAAAATCAGGGGTTAATGAGGAAGGCTGTATTTTTAGGACAGATTTTATTCATGGAATTGAAGCATTATGGATTTGTACCAAGTTTGATCAAAAAAATCTAGAGGTAGAATTCTTAGTCCATTTAAAAGATCTGACAGTTAGTAGAAAGCGTATATTCCTATTTAAAGATGATGATGGATCTACAAGCGCCCGTTTTGAATATGAAGATACGGCAATTACAGAAAAAGGAAACGAATTGGTTGAGAATTATACGGATGAAGAACATATAAAAAATGTATCCAGACTGGCAATGTTACTTAACCATTACTTACAAAACGGTAGCATGTTTGCTCTTTCTTAAGTTGGGGCTGTCTAAAACATACCTTAACATCAATAAGAAATACATTAGCCAATTTTCATATTACCTTGAACGAAAGCCCTATAGACGGGCTTTCGTAAAAATAGAATGAATTTCCAACTACTACGAAATAATCAGCTAAATCTCGGGTTATTAATACTGATAATTATAATTCAAGTCATACCGGATATTCCAATAGTCAAAGGGTTGATAATCCACATTCATGATAGTAAACTGCCACCGGGTTCCTTTGCCCGGAAACAAACAAACGTCGATGTCCTTGAAAGTCGCCTCCGCCTGCAACCACCAGTTTGTATATTGGCCCTTAAAGTAAACCTGAAAATACATCCAGTTGATTCCGTTTATCATAGCGGCGCCATTATTGAAGAAATAACCCTCTATGACCAGTTGGCCTGCGTAATCATAATAGACTCGTTCTGTTTGCCACACTAAACTCGGCCCACTCGGCGCCGCCATCACAGCCATTGGTAATCCAATCACCATCATGAAGGCTATCAAAGCTATCGTTACCAAACGAGGATAGGATTTCCTCTTCACAACCTCTTCACCTCGATTCCATTTTCTTTTTTTCATTCATCTTATTAGGGAATAGGATGGAGGGTGTGGGCCTTTGGCCTATCTTCATTTGTAATACCTCAACGTTTACTAAAGGGTTAGGGTTCGTTACGACTGGATAAAAAAGGAATTTATGATGGAATTGGCGAATAAATCTTCTGGGAAATATCTATCCATTCATCATTTTAATTGGATATGGGGGAGGCCGCGCGCGGATCATGTTTAAAAAAATTGCCCCGGCAATAGAGATGTCTCTGGAAAAACTGTTGAGAAGTCTGCATCGTTTTCCGGAAGCCATTCTCCTTGCCACCCTGACGGTAATGGTGCTAATATTCCTCAATCATCTGGGGCCCTTGGACAATACAGCAACGATACGCAATAATTTCCATAGGCTGGCTGCGGTGCTGGCTTTAGGGGTTCCGCTTTCTTTAGGGATCCGGATCCTGATGGAAAGATTGCCCAAGCTACATCCCGGGATTAAAACAGTCTTCTATCTTCTCGCCATTACCGGACTCATTCTATATTTTTGCTATGGACTTCCGAATTTCTCGATGGTTCCCCTGTCCCGATATCTTGCTTTGACCCTTGCATCTTATCTCATCTTCCTTTTTATTCCCTATTTCCTTCGCAGAGATCACTTTGAGCTCTATTGTGTGGAAATCCTGATTCGTTTTTTGATCACTTACTTTTATGCTGCTGTTCTTTACCTTGGCATCTGCTCAATCGTTTTTACGGTAAACATGTTATTTGCCGTCTCCCTGAAAGGAGTCATTTATTTTGATGTATGGCTTATTGTAGCCGGTATTTTCGCTCCAGCCTATTTCTTGGCTGAAATTCCCCTATCGGAAAGCGAATTTGACATCGAGCGTTACCCCAAGGTCCTGAAAGTACTGTTCCTTTATATCGTCGTTCCGATGATGATCCTCTATTCCGTGATTTTGTATGTTTACTTCATGAAAATTATCATCACCCGGAGCTGGCCGGCAGGAATTGTTTCCAATCTGGTGCTTTGGTATGGACTCATTTGCAGCGGGGTATTCTTCTGCATTCATGTCCTCCGTTCCAAGATAAAGTGGCTCCAAAAACTGCTGGCGACTTTTCCCGGATTTCTCCTGCCCTTGCTGGTCATGATGTTTGTGGCGATCGGCATTCGCATTCGCGCTTACGGCGCTACTGAAAGCCGCTATTTCGTTGTCATCGCCTGCTTGTGGCTCACCGGATGGATGCTTTATTATTGGGTGGCGAAAAAAGTCCGCAACATTTTCTTACCGGTTTCCCTTGCCTTTTTAGCGGTTTTTTCAGTCATCGGCCCATGGAGCGCTTATTCCCTGTCGAAATGGGATCAAAACAGGCGTTTCACGGCTATTTTAATAAAATATAACATGATCGATGGTGGCAAACTGGTGAGGCCGAACCGTCCCATCACTCCGGAAGAGAAAGCCCAAATCATTTCCCTCCTGTCCTACTTCAAATATTCCCATAGCCTTCATGATCTAAAATACTTGCCGGAGAATTTCAAACTGAGTGAAATGGCAAAGGTTTTTGGGGTTCAATGGGATCCGGATGCCGTCCCCGACCGCGATGGGAAATCCTTCTTCCATTATCAATATCAACCTCCCCAAAATAGCCCATTAACCAATATTCGCGGTTTTGATTATTACATCGATATTCCTCAAACCAATATTACCAAGATGGATCCGGGAAAAAAAATCCTGTTCGCCTATAGTTTAGAGACCCAGGAATTAACCCTCACCGTTCAAAATCGGGAACTTTATCGTCGAAAAGTATCAGACATCGCAAGCCGGTTTTTTAAAAAAGGAAATCCCCCGAAAGAAAAATTATTGACCGTTCTGGACGAAAATGCCAGTGTCAGGGTCTTTTATGTCATTGAAAGCCTGACTGGACAGGGTAATCCGGCGACTGAAGAAATCAAAATCAACTATTTGAATTTTAAAGTTTTCATCAAAATAAAATAGGATTTACTCGCATCGATACGCAAATATTCTGATAACTTCTGGTATGCAATATACTCCGGCTTGCTTTATCTCGACCTGGGAACATAAATATTACCGTTGGGAAACATTCCTTATCCAATATTCATGCGACGGCAAACACATCAAAGACCAAAATCACCGTACAAACGGCTTATTCAATTCTTAAGGAAGAAACGGATACCTTTAAGAATTATCCCGCCTACGATCAAACTTTGCCGGAGGCGCAAAAAATTTTTACCGGTACCGGCCTTTCCTCCAGTCAATTTCTTTTCAAGAGCATTTGATCTTTGAAATCAATCATGATAAAATCGGAGAAAATGGAATTGAAGGAGCAAACGATGGAGCGTTTATTGTTTGGTATATCCGGCCTTCCCGTAGGAGACGGGGCAACCAAATATAACTATAAAAGCGCGATCACCTATTTAAAGTCCATCGGCCTGGACGCCATGGAGCTTCCCTTTGTCCGCAACGTCAATGTGACCGCCAAAAACAAGGATGAAATATTCGAAGAAAAAAAGGCCAGGGATTTCTATCTTTCCGCCCATGGCTCATACTTCGTCAACCTCAATGCCGATGAGACCGAAAAACAGGAACAGTCCATGGAGAGAATCATCAAAGGAGCCAAGGCTTTACAATCGGTCGGCGGCAGGAGCTTGATATTTCACGCCGGTTTTTATTTAAGTGATTCTCCGGCGGATACTTATGCCACGATTAAAGATAACTTGCTGAAACTACCCGACCTGGGAGTGAACTATAGGCTGGAGACCACTGGAAAACCCACTCAATTCGGAAGTCTGGAGGAGCTGATCTCTTTATGCAAGGAAGTGCCCACTTGCCGTCTTTGTGTGGATTTTGCCCATCTTCACGCCAGAGGCAATGGCGCCCTCAAGAAATATGAAGACTTTGCCGAAATTCTTTCTAAAATCAAGGAAGGCTTGGGTCAAGAGGCTTTAAACGATATGCACATTCATCTCTCCGGCATTCAGTATACTCCCAAAGGGGAGAGAAACCACCTGGAGTTTAAGGAAAGTGATTTCCAATATTCCGCCTGTCTGAAAGCGCTGAAAGATTTTGATGTGAAGGGCTGCATCATTTGCGAAAGTCCGATCCTGGAAAAAGATGCGTTGTTGCTGAAGGAGACATATGAATCCTTATAGTTTCAAACTTTAGGCCTGAACTATATCCACTCCAAATTCTCTTTGGTAAAAGCATCTTTGACATTTCCTGTATTTAAAGTGGTATCCGGTTCAAAGAGCAAAATTTGACATTCTTCTTCGGCAAATGGTTTATGCTCTTTTCCTTTTTCAACAATAAACAATTGTCCTTCGTTAATATTGACACAGCCATCCCTAAAGTCAATTCTTAAGTTGCCTTTGATGACGATAAACACTTCATCGGTTTCATCATGCCGGTGCCAGGTAAAATGGCCTGCCACTTTTACAACCTTGAGGTAATAATTGTTAAGCCTTCCGATGATTTTGGGCGCCCAGAAATCGCTAAACAGCGACAGCTTATTTTTGATATCAACCGGCTGATATTCCATCATTCATTCCTCCTCAAAGGGATTGTATAGGATAACAAAACTTCGATGACCCGATACCCGCTGAAACGCTCAAACAAAAACCAAATTCTCCTGCTCCGTCATCCCTCTCCTTGAAACCGCTTCTTTTGAAATGGCTTCGTTAGGAGAGGGCCGGGGTGAGGTCGGTCTTCGCATTATTTCATACAATTTACCCCATAACGTTCTCTCTCTATATCCTGTAAATACACGTATTCCAATTCCTTTTGAGATTTCAGCCGTTCCAAAGCCTCTTCGGCTTCCTTGCGGCATTGAGGGCAGACATGCCACGGGATTAATACGGCTCCGATCCGGTTGCCCTTACGGTGATATTTATCGGCAGCCGAAATGATGACCCGGTATCCGCCGCATTCATGGCAACGCCGGATTTCTTCCTGCTGTTGCTCGATAATCTCGTCGGTGTCGTAGTAGATACGGCGTTGACGTTTAAAAAACGGCCCGCTGCCGAATATTTGGTCCAAATCCAGCTCGCCGCGTTTCCGCCACACTTCCTGCAAAAATCCCACCGTCCTCCGGACCGCTTCCTTTACTGCCTTTGGGGCCTCCCCCGGCTGGGCATGGGGTTCCCGGACCGCCGAATAGTCGAGACCCGCCAAGGCCAGGATTAATCCGGCATTGACATAAGGCAAGGCTCCTTCAATGGAATAACCGCCTTCCAAAACCACGATATCGGGCTGGAGCAGCTCCGTCAGTCTGGCATAGCCCTGGGCGGTTACGTTCATATTGGTTAAGGGGTCCGTATAATGATTATCCTGTCCGGCGGCGTTGATTACGATATCCGGTTTAAAATCCTCCAGCACCGGCAAAACCAATTGTTCCAGTACGTACAAAATTTCACTATCGCCGCTTTCCGGCGGCAGGGGGACATTGAGCGTCAATCCGTAAGCGCCCGGTCCTCCCAATTCGTTCACATCGCCGGTTCCGGGATAGAGGGTGCGCCCATCCTGATGCATGCAGATATGTAACACATCCGGGTCATTGTAATAAATATCCTGGCTGCCGTCGGCATGATGGGCGTCCGTGTCGACAATGGCGATTTTCAAATGGCTGCCGTAAACGTGCCGTATATGTTCAATCATTACGGCTTCGTTATTAATGGCGCAAAAGCCCCGGGAACCATGGACCAACCGGTGGGAGTGATGGCCGGGCGGCCGCAGCAACGCGAAAGCGCGATCCACTTCATGTTCCATAACTTTTACAGCCGCCGTAATCGTGCCCCCGGCAGCCACCCGATGGGACTTGGTGACAACCGTTTTCACATCGGGAATACAGATGTGGGCCCGCTGGATATCCCGTTCCCCGGCAACTCCCGGATTATATTCCACCAGCCCGGGGATGTCCAGTAAACCTTCTTCCAGGATTTGATCCCGGGTATAAAGCAACCGTTCTTCCCGTTCCGGATGATCCGCACTGATGGCCCAGTCGAAAGCGGGGAAAAAGACCAGTCCCAATCGTTTAGCGGCGCTTCTCATTTGGATGATCCCTTCTTTCTTCCGACTCCCTCTTGAACCGGAGAAACTCCCGGTCTAACCTGGGCTGTAAGAGAATAAATCCGCCCCGCCGTGTGAAATCCGCGAACGACATTAAACACTTCCTCATCGGTAATTTCCATATCCGGACATCCGGCGCAGGCTCCGGTCTTCTCGGCATAAAGGGCCGCTTTTTCCAGCGCCAGAGCCCGGGCCTGCTTCCCGTCGAAAAGCATGCTCCGCCCAATTTCCGTCATTTCATCCAGCTCCGGGATGACGATCTTTCCCAGAGCGGTATCCGCCCGCAAATGAATGGCCGCAGTCGGACGGCTGGCCGCCGCACCGATGGCGTTCGCCGCTTCGGCATAGGGTAATACCTGATAGTCAAGGCCCATTTGGACTGCGATTTTAGGAATGAAATAACCGGCGGGGCCTCCCATTCCAATAATTTTAGCGGGCTTTAAGTCTCGCGGCGCCAGCACTTCGGACACGGTATAGACCGGTATCCGGTTCAGATAATCCAATACTTCCCCGATTCCATGCAGCGCTTTTTCGCAAAATGCCTCGATAATCTTTTCGGCTAAGGCCGGCGGATTGAGTCCCGCTTCTTTTCCCAATTCCTCCAGTCCCTCAAGGGCTTTTTCCCTGTCCCCAAAGGAAACTTCACCCAAAGCCACCACTGCGTCGGTTGGAGTTAAAACCGGCCCTCCCAGGCAAAACGGCGGACCTTCCCGTTCCGGACCGATTTGCAATTTCCGTTCCGACCAATAAACCCGGCTGTCCCCCCCTAAACCGAGGGAGCGGGTGAGCAAAGCAGGCACTAAAGTCCGGTATCCGGCGATGATGGCTCCATCCCGTTCCCCCAAGGGCTCTCCTGCCACCAAAACGGAAATCTCCGTGGTGGTTCCTCCAATATCCAAGGTCACGGTTGTTTGATGCCCGACATCTCCCAAAGCCAGCGCACCCATAATACTGGCGGCCGGCCCGGAAAGCACGGTCTCAATCGGACGGACCTGCGATTCTTCCAACCTCATCGTCCCGCCATCGGCTTTTAAAAGAGATACTTGATCGTCAATACCGTAATCATGGGCGAGTTTCCTGACCATACCGGCAAAATCCGACTGAATATGGGCGATGCCGGCATTCAGCAACGCCGTAGTTACCCGGCGGGGAAAGTTAAGTCTTCCGGACAGCCGGTGTCCCAAGCTCACCTGGGCAAAGTTGGGAAACTCCGCCCGGGCCAATTTTTCCATCGCCAATTCGTGTTCGGGATTACGAACCGCAAATTTACCGATGATTGCCAGGGCCCGGAATCCTTTTTCCGCGATTTCCCCCATTGCTTGCCGTACTTGGTCCAATTCCAGCGGCGCCGTTTCGCGGCCTCGGTGATCGATGGAACCGTTCACAGGATATACGGGGAATGGAAACTCCATATCGGCAAGGCTCACGCCGGGGCCTGGAGAGACAATAGCCGCCGCAGGTTCACCCCGTCCTTCCGCGACGGCATTGGTCGTTAAGGTTGTACTGAGATGAAGGCTGATATCTTTCGGTTTGGATTGGGAATTCGCCTGAAGTATTTCTTCTAAAACGGTTCGTGTACTATCGAGTAAGTTCTGATGATTCGTGGGGCATTGGGCGGTGTCAACAAGACGCCCCTCTTCCAACAATGCGGCGTTGGTGTTGGTACCGCCAACATCAATCCCGATGATGCGCGACATAACAATCACCTAGATCCAATTTTTCTTGGTTTTAGTATTCACCTTTTCCAGACCATTCCCTTCCATTGGTTCCGAAATATCTCATAAAGGAAGGAAATATATAAAAAATGGTGAATTTAAAATTATTACCGGATCATACGAAAGGTGGAATTAAAAATGGGGCAGTGGTGGAACAGTATTCCAGCATTCGAAAAAATATTCTGGTATTTTGCTATTCCCTTCACCATTGTTTTTTCGCTGCAACTTATTTTAACCATGATCGGCATTGACTGGCATGATAGTGACTTGGATGTTCACGATGGTTTTGATGTCAATCACGATGCCGATTCCATGGACGGATTCCGCCTTTTTACTTTGCGTAACTTCATCATCTTTTTCACCGGGTTCGGATGGGCCGGAATTTTCGCCGTTCACGCCGGTTTTAACCCCATTGTTACTGTTCTCATTGCTTTTATGGTCGGCTCGTTCTTAATGTTTGCGGTAACGGGAATTCTTTTCTTCATGACCAAGCTTACCCAAAGCGGCAATATCCGTCTAACCAACGCCATTAACGCCCCCGGCCGTGTCTATCTCCCGATTCCCGGGAAAATGTCCGGTATGGGACAAGTGCAACTCACGATTCAGGGCTCCGTCCGGGAAATGGAAGCCATGACCCAGGAAGGCGACTTACCCACCGGCACGCCGGTTACAGTGACCGAAGTTGTTAACGACCAGATTTTAGTGGTTAAAAAAAGTTGATCATTCCAATGGTCTTGACTATATAAGGAGGTTGAACAATGTTCGGCGATCAATACTTTTTGATATTAGTTATTGTTGTGGTGGTGGTAATCTTTATTACCTTCGCATCCATGCTCAAGCGTTTCAAACGATGTCCCTCAGACAAAGTTCTCGTTGTCTACGGCAGGACCGGCAAGACCAAGGACGGCAGCGTCCGCTCGGCAACTTGCATTCATGGCGGCGCCGCTTTTGTCTGGCCGGTCATTCAGGATTATCAGTTCTTGGATCTGACTCCTTTCTCGATCGAGGTCAATTTAACCAAGGCGCTCAGTAAACAAAATATTCGGGTCGATGTCCCCTCCCGCTTTACGGTAGGTATTTCCACCGAGCAAGGCGTGATGACCAACGCCGCCGAAAGATTGCTCGGGCTTAAACTGGAAATCATCCAGGATTTGGCGAAAGACATCATCTTTGGTCAACTCCGTCTGGTCATCGCCACCATGGATATTGAAGAGATCAATTCCGACCGGGATAAATTCCTCGCCAATGTCTCCAACAACGTTGAAGCCGAGTTGAAAAAGATCGGTTTAAAACTCATCAATGTCAATGTTACCGATATCAAAGACGAATCCGGTTACATCGAAGCATTGGGAAAAGAAGCCGCCGCCAAGGCCATCAATGACGCCAAAAAGAGTGTCGCGGAGAAAGACCGGGACGGCTCCATCGGTCAGGCCAACGCTCAGCGGGATCAACGGATTCAGGTCTCCCTGGCCAACTCGAAAGCAGTTGAAGGTGAAAACCTTGCCAAAATAACGATTGCCAATTCCGAGGCCGACCGGCGTGAAAAAGAGGCTGAAGCCAACCGTAAAGCGACTGCGGCGGAGAAGGTTCAAACTGCCAAATCTCTTGAGGAAGCCTATCAAGCCGAGCAAGAAGCGGAACTCGCCCGTTCGGAACGGGAACGGGCCACTCGGACAGCAGATATCGTGATCCCCGCTGAAATCGATAAACAACAGGTACAAATCGCCGCCGAAGCCGAGGCCGAGAAAACCCGTCGTTTAGCCAAAGGTGAAGCCGATGGAATCCTGCTTGAAATGGAAGCCCGGGCCAAAGGCATTAATGAAATCCTCAGCAAACAGGCGGATGGTTTCCGGAAAATTGTCGAGGCAGCCGGCGGCGATGCCAATAAAGCCGCTATGTTGATGATCGCGGACAAACTCCCGGAGATCGTTAAAACCCAAGTCGAAGCGATTAAGAATTTGAAAATCGATAAAATTACGGTTTGGGATTCAATGGGGAATAACGGTTCACCAACTACCGCCAATTTTCTGGCAGGTATGCTCAAATCAATCCCGCCTCTCGATGAACTATTCCGGACTGCCGGATTGCAACTGCCGAGTTACCTGGGGGAACAGATTAAAGGTGAGTCTTGTGCGGCAGCAGAAGAAACCGGTGCCGCTAAAGAAGAAGCCGGATCAGCGATACCAGACTCGAGTTCTCCCAAGCCTCCAGCCAAATAATTCATTCTGAAAACCAGTCCATGAATCTGCTTGTCAAAAGCAGCCATGTACAAAACACCAGGGCAATCGGTTTGAATGATTGCCCTGATTGGTTTCGTTTTCTTGGCCTTGCTGCGCCTCGACGGGGATAGTTCTTATCATGGTCCGGCAATTCAATGCCATGCTTTTCCCGGCTTCCCGGACCTAATATTCATCCTCCCAGCCACTGCTTTAACCCCAATCCGTCTTTCAATATCTGCCACGGCGAATCGCTTTCGGTAATGGTAAATTCGAAGTCGGCCATGGGATGAACCTCCTTAAAATTCCATGAATTCTTTTCCCGTAATTTCATAAGTCTGTCTATGCCCTCACCCAACCTGTCCATTCAGAGATGTGGCCCTCTCCCGTTTCGACGGGCGAGGGATTATGTTGGCCCATTTATTGCCTTGTCCTGCTCCTTCCCTTGCTCCGGCATACGGTAGCGGGGAAGAGCGGCTTTTTCGGGTAAGCCCTAGAGATAGGGGCCTTATTTGAGCTCTCCGTTATTGCCGAGCACCTCCAGAATGACCAGCGCGCCGAGCTTAAAACCATATGCAAAGGAAGCGTAAGCTTCCATCACACTGGAGTCGCAATCCAAATCCAAAAGCCCTTCCAGGGCCTTGTAATCTTCCGCCGGGAGCCTCTTTTGCA
>JAEZCE010000071.1 GCA_023429995.1 Bacillota bacterium
GGAACGATTGAACGAGAACCGGAGGTGTACGCGCCTTCTTCGAAGGCGAGATGTACACCGAGGATCGGAGTGATTGAGTAACGACGTAATGCGCAGCTTTTCACGTCGCACCCAACCAAACCGGCAAATACTCTCATCCTTTCGTTCTTCTTTTTTTATATCTTCTTCCTGAGTTAGCTTTATAATCAGATTTTATTTTTATTCAATAACTATTTTGTACTGGCAACGGAATTGCTGTCCTGGAGCCAGGGAGAGTATCCCCTCTTTCATCCGCAGATCGGGCGAGACTCCCTGTGTGGAAGTAATTCCATACCATGGTTCGATACAGACAAAGGGCGCTTGGTTGACAGGCGACCAGATACCCAAATAAGGAAAACCGGCAAACCGAACCGTAACCGCTTTGAGGTTTCCACGATCCTCCAGGGTCACACTCTCCGACCGAAGGCCTTTCAAAATATACACCTTGGTCTTTCCGTCAAAATCCAACGAAGCGATATCCACGGCATTCCCACCTTCTAAAAAGGGCGCTTCCCTCCCGGTCATATAACCGGATTCATTGACTAACCGCTTGATGGTTTCGGGTTTCTCAAAAACTAACCGGCCGTTTTTCCGGCCATCCGGACTTACGCTGCAATTTAGAGCGGGATGGCCCCCAATGGAAAACCATAACGGCTGATGGTCCCTGTTTTCTACCTGAAACCGCGTAGTCAAAGTTTTTTCCTGAAGCGTGTAAGTAACCAGCAGCCTAAATTGGAATGGATATCGGCAAAGGGTGGAAGGATCATCCTCCAAACAAAAGGTAAGCGAATTTTCTTCCTCTTTGGAGAGGAAAAACTCCTTCTTCGCCGCAAAACCATGACGTTCCATGGCATATCTTTTTTCTCCATACCCATATTGGCCCTCATTTAAATTGCCGACGATCGGAAACAGCACCGGCGCCCGGCTGTCCCAAAATTGCGGATCGCCCTGCCAGAGATATTGGTATCCGTCGGATTTTCCAATCACGCTCCGCAGTTCGGCTCCATGCGAACTTATTTCAGTTTTTAGAAAGTCATTTTCCAATAGATATTGCAAAGCGCTTGAGTCCTTTCATTGATGATCATCGTCGGAAAACCGTCCATCTTTTTTTAAAGCTCCGCCCATGCAAAAGGATATCGTTCTTCTTCTGCAACGCCGCTATTTTGCCCCCATTTCACCAATATTTCAACGTGGGCTAATTTCCGTTGATGCATCTTAATAATTGCCGGGATATCCCATTCCCCTTTGAGAAGTAGCCTTAATTCCGCCGCTTGATCCGGAAATTCCCCGATGACATTGGATAATTCATGGGGATCTTTTTCAATATCAAACAGTAAATCTTCTGCTTCATAAGAAGCGTAAGAGATTAACTTCCATTTTCCCCCTCTGACCATTCTACCTGGAATAAACCTTCCCAATTCATCCTTCTCAACAAACTCGGAGTACACGTACCTATCTAATTCATCGGCGCCTTCAAACAATTGTCCCGTAAGGTTTTTCCCATCCTGTTCAGGAGGGGCGACAGCTCCCGCTATTTTGCATAATGTCGGCCCCAGATCCATGATGCTAACCGCTCCCCGCACCCGCTGGTTTACTTTGACGCCGTTCCCTTCAAACATGAACGGAATGTGCGCGGAACTCTCAAAAAATGTCTGTTTGCCGTATAAGTTTCTCTCGCCGAGCTGTTCCCCATGATCCGACAGATAGACCAGGACCCCTTGACGGTTGTTACGACTCAAAAATTCCCGCCAGGCCTCCCGCACCGTTCCGATCTGCCGGTCCAGATTGGTAATCATTCCAAAATAAGCGGCGCGCGCATTCAAAATCGTCTCTTCCGCCGCGTCCTGCTCTTTTAGTGCCAGGACCGAATGCCGGTAATTCAACTTATTTTTGACACTCTCCGGCAATCCGACACGTTCCCGGTAATAATCAAATTGCTCCGGCGGGGCGACAAAGGGGCAATGAGGCCCATAGGTCCCCACTACAATACATTGGGGTTTTTCATGATCCTGTTTCAAATACTCCACGGCAGCGTGTATGACCGCCCGATCATATTCCAAAACCGGCGAGTCCCCTCCACCGACTTCTTTCAGGCATCCTTTGGCATCGGTTGTGCCTTTAAAACGGCCCAAATCCAGACGCCGCGCGCTACCTCTTCCCCAGTACAGCGGCGTAAAATCACCCATAATCCGCTTGGTGAATCCATGCCTCTGGTCGTCGCCTACAAAATGCATCCGCCCGCAAAGAACCGTTTCATAGCCCTCCGCCGCTATCGAATGAATGAAAGTCGCCTGATCGCCGGGAATTACGCCATGATTGGTAAATATACCGGTTTTGAAAGGCAACTGCCCTGTCAGCATGGAAATTCTGGCAGGCACGCATAACGGACAGGAAGTATAGGCTGCCTCAAAAACGGTTCCATTGGCGGCTATCCGGTCCAAATTAGGAGTCCGGACAAGATCATCCCCGGCAAAACCGCCGTACCTGCCGGCGTGCTGATCACTTATAAACACTAAAATATCGGGCCTCTCCATTCAAACACTCCCTATCGCGATCTTTCATGGGATTAATCATCAACTCAGATTACTTTCGGCATCTCCCGGGCATATTCCGGATTTTTATTCCATCGCTCGGAATCGTCCCCGCCAACCTCTTTTTCCCATCTTTTTACTAAGGCGATATTGGCCAGGTAGTTTTGATGGTTTTGGACCACGGTTTGGGGATCCCAATCTTTTAGGGCTATCTCTTTCATTTCCCCCACGATATCCGGATGGTCCCCGGCGATGTTGTACTTTTCCTCCGGATCGTTGCTTACGTTGAATAATAAATCGTATTGCTCATACCCAATATAGGTAATGTATTTATATTGTCCCTTCCGGACCATTCTGGAGACGACGGTCCGGATGCCTATCTCTTCCGGATTACCCCCTGTCCTGAGAATGTGTCTGGATAAAATTTTCTCAAATCCGGGGATTGCCGTATTATCAACGCTGTGAGGCATCAATGATTTTAATTCCTTAATCTTTTCGGCGTACTTCTCCAGCATGGACTCGGAAAAGTCCGGAATGACGGTATTGATCGCCTCGCACAGCACAGCCCGGTCCCCATCGTTTTCCTGGCCCGCCAGTTCCGGAACAAGACTCTTTCCATCCTGGACAGGCGGAGGATTGGCGCCCGCAAGCTCACATAAAGTAGGCCCAAGATCCATGATGCTGACCGGAGTGTTTATTTTGAAACCTTTCTTGACGCCTTTTCCCTCTACGATAAAGGGAATTCTCGCGGCTGTCTCAAAATGGGTTTCCTTCCCGAATATTTTCCGGTCTCCGGCTTGATCGCCATGGTCGGAAAGATAAAAAAATACACCCTCCCGGTTTTTTCTTTCAAGATAATTGTTAAAGGCATCCCGTACCAACCCTAAATTGGTATCGCAATTCTCGATCAAACCAAAATAGGCCGCTCTTGTCCGGATCATAACCTCCTCCGGTACATCCAGCACCCTTTCCATGAGCACCGGATTCAGATAGTCCGGAAGGTTCCTGAAGGAGTCCGGAACCTTCATTCTTTCTTTATGGTAGAGGTAATTTTCCACGGGAGCAATATACGGAAAATGCGGCCCATAGACACCGACGACAATACATTGGGGCTTCTCATGATCCTGGCTTAGATATTCCAGCGCTGCACGAACCACGTCTTTATCATATTCAATAACCGGCGACTCTCCTCCCCCGGCCACGTTCAAACACCATGGATCAGCAAATCCCGATTGGGTAATTCCTCTTTCCGCCTTCAGCTTTTGCATGGGCCGGTTCCAGGTAACAGGGGACATGTCCCCCACAAACCTTTTCGTAAAACCGTGACGCTGGTTAGTCCCCACAAACATCATCCTGCCGACCAGCACCGTCTCGTATCCGGCTGCAACCAGCGCATGTAAAAATGTAGCCGAGGTTTCAGGAATAGCGCCGTCATTTGAGAATACCCCTGTCTTGGTAGGCAACTTGCCCATCAACATGGAGATTCGGGCCGGCACACATAAGGGGCAGGAGGTATAAGCCGCCGCAAAAGAGGCGCCATCCTTACATAGTTCCTCCATATGAGGAGTTCGAGCCGGCCCTCCTTCGTAGGAGGAGAAGCCGGGGGTATGTTCATCGCTCATAAATACTAGCAAATCCGGTTTTGTCATGTGCATTCATCCCTTACAGTTTGATAATTCTTCATCAGCGCAGCCATTTTCCCGCCTGATACCTGCTTCGAAGAACTTTGGTCAGTTCTTGTACGGTCTGGGGATGCTGGCCAGCAATATTACACAGTTCTTCCGGATCATGATTCAGATCATACAGCTCCGGAAGATCATTATAGTTGATGATCAGTTTGTAATCACGGGTCCGAACGGATCGGAAGTTCATATTTGAGCAGACTACACACTCCCGATGTTGTTCCGTTTTTCCAAATAAAAGATCGCAAAATGATTGCGCATCAATATCCTGTTGCTGCGGTAACCCGGCCAAATCACAAATGGTCGGGTTAAGATCGCTCAGTTCAATTAAGGCATCGGATTCTTTTCCCTGCCCGATACCGGGACCCGCCACAATCAACGGGACTCTTAACGACGGTTCATAGGCGACCTGTTTGGAATATAAATCGTGATCCCCCATCATGTCCCCATGGTCGCTTGCAAAAATGATATAGGTATTATCCGACATGCCCCGTCTTTCCAAAGTGTCCAGGATCATCCCTACCTGGTCATCGAGGAGATTGATTGAAGCGCAGTATTGTCTTCTGGTAACCGCAATTTCCTCATCGCCAGGATAGGATGCCCGGGCCCGTTCCTTAATCCATTCGGGTTTTCCGGGCATTTCATCTTTGATCGGCAAAGGCACGTTTTGATTTCGATACTTGTCCGCATAGGATTTGGGCGGGTCATAGGGATAATGGGGGCCTACAAAACTTACAAAAAGATGCCACGGAAACTCATCGGTAATGTTTTCTAGCCACTTCGCCGCCATCCTGCCAATAAAGGAATCTTCGTAATCTTCAGCATCCAAAACATAATCGGCCGTCGCCAGATCATATTGGGCTTTATTCTTGATAACCTTATGATTCTTTATTTTTTTGTGTTCTTTCTTGGCATCCCACAACTTGTCCAACAAACCCTTTTCTTCAAGATACGCTGTATAAGGGCCTATAACTTTTGGGGAAAATGCATGTTCTTTTCCCTCGCACTCAAAGGGCAAAGTAAAGCCGAATGAATATGCGCAGGGTCTGTTGCCGTTTCTTCCGTTATAGGTGTCCGGTTTTGCCAAATCCAGCTTTCCGACGCATCCGACTTGATATTCATGATCTCTGAGCCTTTGATAATAAGTCCTGATGTTGTTGATCGGCAGATAGACCTCATTCTCCAAGGCCCCCAAGCGGTTTGGCAGCAATCCGGTGGCCAACCCAATTCTTGCCGGAGCGCAGATCGGCGCGGTCGTGCAACAATAATTGAACTTTATTCCTTTTCCGGCAAGTTTATCGATGTTCGGCGTCTGTAAAAAGTCCGCGCCCATGCATCCCAAATAATCAAATCGATGTTGATCGGTCATTATCAATAAAATATTCGGCCGACTTATCGGTTCCCTCATTATCAAATTGATTCACCCGCCCTTTACGACAAGCCCTATGAGTATAAGACTGATTGGACTCATGAGAAATATTGAAAAATAATTTCCAATCACCCTTTAATCCCGGTGGTGACGATTCCTTCAATGAAATAACGCTGGGCGAATAAAAACACGATAATCAACGGTAAAGTGATCAGAGTCGTCGCAGCCATCATCTGATTCCAAATAATCACCGTATCATCTTTAAACATCGTTAAAGCCAGTTGAACCGTTTTCATATTGTCACTGGTGGTAATGATTAAAGGCCAGGTATATTCGCACCAGGTTTGGGTGGCTTTAAAACAGGCTAATACCGCAAAAATCGGTTTCCCCAACGGAACATAAATTTTTAAAAACGTTTTAAATTTACTAAGGCCGTCGATTGACGCCGCATCATCCAAGGCGGCCGGGAAATTTAAAAAGAACTGCCGGAATAAAAATACTCCGAATGCCCCGGCAACATAAGGCAGAATCATCCCCATATAGGAATTGACCCATCCCATTCCACCTTGTCCAAAGATATCGTTTCCCCCGACCAAAGGTATTTTCTTTAAAATAATAAATAAGGGAATCATCGTCACTTGAGGCGGGACCATCATTCCGATCAGCGCCAGAATGAACAGGAAGTTGCGGCCCTTAAACTGTAAGCGCGCAAATGCAAAACCGGCCATGGAATTGATGATTAAGCTGATAATAACCGTGATGGCCGTAACCACACAGGAATTAAAAAAGTAAAGACCCCAACTCCCTCTGGACATTGCCTCAACATAATTGGAAAACAAAAATTGTTTCGGAATAAACACAAAACTCGAAGCATGGATTTCAGCCATTGTCTTCAATGATGTTACCACCATTAAAACGAAGGGGAAAAGTATCAGCACCGATAACACAAACATAATAAAAGAAATCAAATATTTAATTTGTTTATTTTCCATTTTCTCTACCTCATCCAATATCAAGATCTTGGCCTTGATTGCCGTAATTAAAGTTTAACAAGGTGATTGAAGACACAATGATCAGTAAGACAATCGATAAAGCGGCGGCATAACCCATTTGAAAATCAATGAATCCCCGGTTATAGATTTGATGGACAATGGTGGTGGTGGAATTCATGGGTCCACCGTTGGTAAGGATATTGACTTGTTCGAAAACTTTAAAATTATTGACCACGCCGGTTACAAACAGGAAAAAGGTTACCGGCCGCAACATCGGAAGGGTAATGAAACGGAATTTGTGAAAAGCATTGGCGCCATCCACCGTAGCTGCTTCATAAAGATACTGGGGGATACTTTGCAGACCTGCCAGATAGATAACCATAAAATAGCCGAGGGCTTTCCAAACGCTCATCACAACGATACAGGCCATTGCCAGATTAGCATCATACAACCATTGCTGACCCTTAAAGCCAAAAGAATCCAATATCCGATTGAAGATCCCGCTTGAAGGATCATACATCCAAAGCCAAACCATGGATACTCCGACCATGGAAGTTACATAGGGCAGATAAAAACTGGCCCGGTAAAATTTCAATCCCATCAGTTTTTTATTTAATACCATGGCTATCATTAAGCCCAAGGCCATGGTTAAAACCAATGTGAAAACCGTATAGACAACGGTATTTTTCATTGAAACCAGGAAAACATCATCGCTAAAAAGGCGCAGATAATTTCTGAAGCCGATAAAATTGAGCGTTCTTAAGTTATAATCCGTAAAACTAAAGTAAATATTGATAACAATCGGCAGAGCGATAAAGAAAATCAAGAAAATATAATAGGGGGCAATCATCCAATAGCCGGTTTTGTCTTTATATAAAGTGTTATCCTTGAATAAATGGGATAGTTTCATTTTAAAAATTGACATCATTATTATTGCTCCTCGCTTAAATTGCATCAACCTTGTTTTTAACTTGAATCCGGCAAGTAACCCCAAAAACCTCAGTCGCATTTAAACTTACCGGATTCAAACAATGAACCCAATCCGGCCAATTTTCCTGCGTCATCGCAGAAAAATTGTCACTTACTTGCCGGATCGAGGTTTAAAAAAGCTGTTGCAAAAATGTTCCGAATCAATAAAATAAACGATTATCGCCAGGATAAACAGGAGAAATTTCATCGATAGCATATCGTTATCCATCCATTCTATTTTGCAACAGCCTTCTCAGATTACTACCGTGAATTCTTAAGCTCTTTTACCAAAGCAACCTGGGCATCCTTAAGGGCTTGGGCGGATGTTTTTTTACCGCTGTATGCTTCTTCATAGGCCAGGTGAATGAATTTAGTGGCCATGGTATTCCAGGGAACGGTATCATCGCCCTGACCGTATTTGACATAATCCAGGATCGCCTTATTCATCCGGGGATCGGCCGCTGCATAGTCGTCTTCCAGCGATTTACGGACAACAGGCATATTGACCATTTTCATCCGGATTTGCATTTGTTCCTTGGACATTAAAAACTTGATTAATTCCCAGGATTCTTTCTTATATTTGGATTCGTTGCCGATGGCAAAAAGCCGGAAGCCGCACCAACCGATCTTCTTCTTTTGGGTTAACACCGGGGCGACTCCGATTTTTTCTTTTAAAGACGGGTCATTGGTCAACATGGTCATGATTTGACTGGGCTGAATGAACGACATGGCGCTTTTCCCATAAATAAAAGGAGTGGTGTCTTTCTTCACGTAGTCGTAAGGAATACTCACGTGGGCATTTTTCAAATTCATGATGTAGTCATACGTACTAATCAAGGCCGCATCATCCAGCATGGGTTTTCCCTTTTTATTATCAATGACCAACGCGCCGTTTTGGCGGGCTAAATGCTTTACAAAGGTACTGCTATTAAGGGCCGGGATATCAAGTCCGGCGCGAACCACATTGTTTTTATCATCGCGCACCGTAAGCTTTTTGGCATAAGCCGCGAGATCATCCCAGTTCGCCGGCGGCTTTTCGGGATTAAGGCCGGCCTCTTTAAAGAAATCCTTCCGGTATGTCAAGACATCGGGATTGGGGTAATAACCCAATCCAAGCAATTTGCCCTTGACTTGCCCTAAATTATAGACGCTTTCAAAAATGTCGCTTTTTTCATTCCAGCTGTTCACTAACTTGTCGAGCGGGTAAAAATCCCCTTTTGGGCCCCGGGTAGCGATTTGGCTGAGCATGGCGGAAAGAACATCCGGATAGGTTCCGCTGAGCAAAGCGGCATTTAATTTCAAATCCTGGTCGGCTTGAGCCTGAGGTAGGGTCGTGATCTCCACTTTGATTTGAGGATGGGTTTTTTCAAAAGCTCTGACCGCATCCGCAAAATAGGAGTCCATTAATTTGTTCTGACTCTGAAACCAAAATGAGATCGTCGTGGTTTTGGGCGCAGCCATCACACTCATCCCACAAATAAACACCATCACTAGAATCAGTAAGAAACTTCTTTTCAACTTAGATCCCCCTTAATAATTGAATGAATATTCGGATAACCAGTTAACCACCGTCCGAATGTCAGATCACCCCTTTTCCCAACGGAGAATGATTTTGAAAAAAAATCGGAAAAGTGTTAACAAGCTATGGCATAATGCCGTTTAAAACCAATTATTTGCCAATACTCTTAAGCTCTTTTGCCAAACTGGTCTGAGCATCTTTTAAAGCTTGGGCAGGGGTTTTCTTTCCGCTGTATGCCTCTTCATAGGCTAAATGGAGATACTTTACAGCCAACGTATTCCACTGGTATACATTGTCTCCCTTGCCGTACCGGACATATTCCATCAATATTTTATTAAATGAAGGGTCCGCAGCGATAAATTCCTCTTCCAACGATTTTCGGACGACCGGTATCTTTAAGTCCTTTGCGCGAACCCGCATTTGTTCCTTGGACATCATGAATTTGATGAATTCCCAGGATTCATTTTTATGTTTGGAGGTACTGGCGATAGTAAAAAGCCGGTAACCGCAATAAGCGGCCTTTTTCTTGCCGGTCAGCGGCGGAGCAAAGCCCAGATTATCCTTCAACGAGGGGTCATTTTTAATCATGGTCAAGATTTGAGTGGGTTGCAAGAACGACATGGCGCCTTTCCCGTTCATGAACGGGACGGTTTCCCTCTTTTGATAATCAAAAGGGATGCTGACATTCTCTTTTTTTAAGTTGATAATCCGTTCCACCACCGCGACCAGCGCCGGATCATCCAGCATTGGTTTTTGTTTCTTCTCATCAATAACCAAGGCGCCGTTTTCCCAGGCAAATCCTTTCACGAAGACGGCGCTGTTAATCGCCGGGATGTCAAAACCGGCCCGAACCACATTGTTCTTATCGTCCCGGACCGTCAATTTTTGTGCGTAAGCCGCCAATTCATTCCAGTTGGCCGGAGGCTGATTTTGAGCCAACCCGGCTTCTCTAAAAAAGTCTTTCCTGTAGGTCAACACTTCGGGATTGGGATAAAAACCCACTCCGAGTATTTTACCTTTATATTTGCCGGTATCCCAAACGCTGTCAATAATGTCCCCTTTTTCATTCCATTTGTTGACATAGCCGTCAAGGGGGTAAAAATCTCCTTTGGGTCCCCGGCTCCCGATCTGGCTAAGATATGTCGATAAAACATCGGGATAGGTCCCGCCCAACAAAGCGGCATTCAGTTTGAGATCGATATCCGCCTGGGTCGCCGGCAACTGAGTGACTTCCACCTTGATCTGCGGATGCGTTTTTTCAAATTCCCTGGCGACATTTAAAAAATAGGAATTGTTTACATTGTCGGCTCCCGGGAACCAAAAGGAAATGGTAACCGGCGCTTTTGCAGTAACGATTACCCCCGTCCCGCTGACCATTGCTAAAATCAAAACAAAGAAAATTAACCGCATACTCTTTTTCAAAATCGATTTCCTCCTTTTAAATTTTGGATGTTTAAACCCGTGATAATCCCTTTTACCTCATTGTTTGGCCGTAAACTTTCTCTTCCTTGATAAAACATACCTTTGAAGTTTACTTTACTCGTGTTGTAATAATTGTAATCAAAAAGATACCAAACCGTAACAGATAAGATTGGATGAATTTCTTTTAATATTGTTTGTTAAATGCCGGAATTTCTAAAAAAAATCGAGACTTCTTAAAATATTGGCCTGCATTCTAAAAAAATAGTCAATTATTGAGGCTGATGCCACATATCATGATTAGGTTTCCTAAAGATTTCAATTAGACAGAAATAGTCTTTTTTGTTACTATAGAATTAATTCAAAGTAAAAATTTTGAACCGGGTGGAGCTGGATGCTTAAATTACGTGACTTGCCGAAAAGTACCTTTGGGAAACTATTAATATCCAATTTGCTATTAATTTTTTCCATGTCTTTAATCGGCCTTTTATCGTTTTTCACTTCCAAAAATATTATTAACACCTATATCGAAAAAGCCAATAGCAACACCTTAAACCAGATAAAAAAGAATATTGACATCTTGGTGGATCAGGTTATCACCGTTGTCAGCCTTTTTGATCATAATAGTATGCTGGCGGATTATCTAAAGAAAAACAACCTTGATTCTTTCGAACGCTTGAAAAATATTGATATCGTAGATTCTCAAATCAACAAATATTCATTTGCCTATGACTGGTTAAAATATGAAACTATCTTGCTCGGCGTCAATGGCGCTATTTACAGCCCGAATGGGGAGAGCCGCCTTAACGCCGATAACATCCATGGTTACAGTTGGTATCATAGCGCCTTGCAAAATGAAAAAAAAATATCCTGGCTGAGTACTCATGAAAGTTTTATCGCTAAAACCAAAAACGTCTTTACCGCAGTAAAGACGTTACATGCCCCGTTTTCGGAACATTATTACGGGCTGCTTCTTCTGAACATCGATGAATCCTGTCTTTATAACATTTACAAGGACTCCATGGATAATGAAAGTTCCTTTATCATTTTCGACTCATCCGGAATTGTTATCTCCGATTCGGACCGGAAATGGGTGGGAAAACGGATCGATTTGCAACCTTTTGAAAAACTTTTAAAAGGGCCCATTAGCAGCCACCAAATTATCAAAATCGGCCCTATCAAATATTTATGCATTTATCAAAATATCGAAAAGGCCGGTTGGACTATTTTAAACATGGTCCCCTTGACGATTATATCCCGGGATATTAATATATTGAGCTTCAGAATTTTTATAATCTCTCTGGTGCTGATTACCTTTTCGATAATCCTGGCAGTGATAATTTCCCGTAGAATCTCCATACCGTTAATCGATCTAACTCATCGCATCCAGCGTTATTCTCAAAAAAGCGCTTCTTTATCAGATAAGGATAACACCATCACGGACGAGATTGCCGTTTTAAGCAAGGAATATGATAACATTATCACTGAATTGGAAGAAACCATTCATAATTTAATCAAAGAACACGACGAAAAACGGAAGACCGAATTACATGCCCTGCAAATGCAAATTAAACCCCATTTTCTTTATAATACCCTTAACTCCATTAAATGTTTGATATGGACCGGAAGAACGGAATTCATTGAACCCACCATCAATGCTTTAATCAATTTGTTGGAGCAGACCATCTCGAAGAAGGAGGAATTTATCACCCTTGAGGCAGAATTGCGGTGTATCCAAGACTATATTTATATCCAGGAGATCCGCTCCAGCCGGACAATACGGCTCAATATTCAGATACCCAAACCGCTGCAAGGTTGCCGGATACCCAAACTTTTATTGCAGCCCTTTATCGAAAATTCCATCTTCCATGGATTTGAGCCCAAAGATCAATCCCAGTCAGGTAGCGTCTGGGGAACGGTTTCCATCTATTGCACCTCTATCGGGAATGATATTCAAATTGAAGTGTTGGATGACGGCATCGGAATGGATCAGAGTACCGTCCAGGATCTATTAACCGATGATTCCCAGATCATTTCAAGGCGTTTCAGCGGTATTGGCGTGAAGAATGTGCTTGAACGGATTCAACTTTATTTTGGCCCTCAATACGGATTAAGAATCCACAGCGAGCCTAACGTGGGGACATCCGTAATCTTAACTCTTCCTCAAATATGGGATAACGGTAAAACGGAGGTTTCACAATGATCAAGCTGTTAATCGTTGATGACGAAAGCTTATTGCGCCAAGGGTTTATCCATATGACGGATTGGCCGGCCCACGGGTTTCAGATTGTGGGAGAAAGCGCCAACGGTAAAGAAGCTTTGGAGATTATCGCCAAAAAGTCTCCGGACATTGTGGTCACGGATATCAAAATGCCCGTGATGGATGGGATCGAATTGACCAAACTTATTAAGAAGGATTACCCGTTTATCCAAATCATCATACTCAGCAGTTATGATGATTTCGACTATGTCCGGGAAACCCTATGTCTTGGCGCTTTAGATTATGTTTTGAAACCGAAAATGAATTCCGCGGATTTACTGAAAGTTTTACAAAAAGCAAGTTCCCTCCAGGATGGAATGAAAAACACCAACCAGGCTGACACCTATCATGCAGAACTTCTCAATAACTTTCTGAGCGATTTATTGGGTGAGCCTCGGCTGACTTTAGCTGATATCCAGGAAAACTTTTCTCGATACAATATTCCATTGCAAGAGTCCAACTTAACCATGTTGGCTATTGTCTACCGGGCTACCGATCCGGTTCAAAAAAGCGAGGCTTGCCCATCCTTGATCGCAACTATCAACGCAGCCATCGGCCTCTCTTTTCATCCAGTCAGTTTTTTCTACGACTCCAATGTAAGTATCACCATTTTGAATCCGCCGGTTTCTAAGGATGAGCCATCCCTGGAGGAAATATGCCCCAAAATAATTTCCGCAATCCATTCAGCATTCGCAATAAATTGTCAAATTCTCCTCAGCGAACGCTTTGACGGCTATCCTTTAATCCGGGAGGCCTTTCAGGAATTGATTGAGAAAGTACCGCATTGTTTTTACCTTCCTCTGAATCAGTTTGCGAAGGTATCATCTTTTCAAAGAATTATCCATGCCATTGAATTTGATTTCCAGACCTTACATGCCTTAGTCGAACAATTCGATTTTAGCAAACTTAAAGTCGTGGTGGAAAATTGGGTAGAAGGTCAGATTTCCCAGGGAAAATATATCGAACCCTACTTTTTAAAAAAGATTTTTTCAGAGGTTTGCTATTTAATCATTTATAAATTTCTCGAAATGGGTTTTGATTTGGAAGAGATGAACCAAAAGAAATTCGAATACCTTAAAAATATCGAGAACTCAAAGGACTATGCGGAGCTGGTGTTTACCTTCGATAAAATATTGGCCGATCTGGAACAATTTTTTAATCAACATATTCAAACCAAAAATAATTTAATCGTAACCCGGGTGCTAAAATATCTCCATCAAAATTTTGACCAAAACATCTCTTTGGAATCGGTTTCCAAATTTTTTTACATCGACAAAAGCTATCTTTGTAAGCTTTTCAAAAAGCATACCGCTGAAAACTTCAATGACTATCTGATGAAGCTGCGCATGAATCGAGCGAAAGAATTGTTGAAAAACCCGGAATATAACGTCAGTATTGTCTCCACTAAAGTAGGTTATACCGATTACAGTTATTTTGGACAGGTTTTCAAAAAAACGGTCGGAATGACTCCTTCCGAATATCGGAAGTCGTTGATAAACAATAAAAAAATTAATCTCCCGACCGTTTAATATGATTTATGCAAGGACAATTCAATATTTAACTGCTAGCCTTTTGCTGCCCATTGGATTAGACAATCTTATGATGTACTATCGGGTTTTTCACCTTGATGAATTTTGGATATAACTCTATATATCTTTACATACCGGATCAAACCGATTACAAATATAAACAAAGCAATGGGAATAAATAGATAGCCGATAATTTCCAGTATGATATGGCCAAAAAATTTGATAAAGGTAATGCCCGTTACAAAAAACGTCAGTGCTGTACGAATATAAGCCAAAAAGGTTCTTTCATTGGCCAAAATGGTCCGATCCGCCGCCAAAACATCGCGTAGAATCAGCTCTTCCGGATTAAAACGAGAATACGGATTATCGTGGGACATAACTTTTAAGTTCCTTTCCTTGAATTAAATACCCTATGAGTCTTAAAATTTGGAGTGATCGTCCGTTAGCGGAATCACATCCTCCGGCGTCACAATCTTCGTCTTTGATTTATCCGGTAATACCGCATTTTCCGCCGGTTGCCGGAGTTCCAAATCCTTTTTTCCGGCTACAGCGATTGATTTCATTTCCGGCTTTAAAGACGCCGCTTTCCCGTTCACCAGCGCCGAAAGCTGAAGTACGATTTTGTGCATGTTACCCGCTTGAATATTTAATGTCTGGGCTGCGTATACGCTTTCTTCAGCGCTGGCCGCATTATGTTGAGTCACTGTTTCCACTTGGACCAAGGCTTTATTGACCTGAGTAATGCCTTGCGATTGTTCCTGGCTGGCGGCAGCGATTTCTTCCATCAGCTCACTCACCTTTTTGGCTTGAAGAGTGATTGCATCCAGTGACTCGCGGACTTTCTCGGCTACGGATACACCCTTGGTTGATAATTCAATATTGGTTTCAATAATGGCTGTGGTATCCTTGGCCGCCTGGGCGCTCCTCCCGGCCAAATTTCTTACTTCTTCAGCAACCACCGCAAAACCCATTCCGGCTTCTCCGGCCCTGGCTGCCTCAATCGCGGCATTCAAGGCCAAAATATTGGTCTGGAACGCTATATCGTCAATCACTTTGATAATCTTGGCAATCTGATCGCTGAAACTCTTGATTTCCTGGATAGAGTCCATCATCTCCCGCATATCGGCATTACCTTTGTCTGCCGATTCTTTGGCCTGCACGGACAATTGGGCTGCCTGTTTTGTATTGGTTGTCGTTTGAACCATCATGGAAGCGGCTTCCTGTAAGGTGGATGAAGTTTCTTCAATACTTGCCGCCTGTTCGCTACTGCCTTGGGATAGTTGATCGGCGGATGCCGATAATTGATGGGAAGCGCCAGCCAATTGCCGGGCGCCTTCTTTCAAAGCGCCGGATATTTTCCTTATGGGTAAAGTAATACTACGAGTGATGAATAAAGTCAAACCGATTCCAAACACAAATGCAATGAGCCCAAAGATGCTCAACATCACCACTGCGTTTTTAAATGAATTTTTGGCAGCAGTTTCTTGAGCGTTATTCATTCCCATACAAGTCTGGATATATTCTTTCACCGCTTCCGAATCGTCCTGATCATCCAATAAACTTAACATTTCCTGATAATTACTGGACATTTTCACCAGACTCAATTGATGCTGTAATTTGTCCAAAATGTTGTTGGCCAATTCCAGTTTGGCATTGTTTTCATTGATGATTTTACTCATCCGGGTCCGGGTATCCACCATGTTGCTTAATGCCACCGCGATAACGATTACCACCAACACTAACATGATCCCAAAACCAATATAGATTTTGGTTCCAACCGCTGTCTGCTTACCTGTCACTTTGATCTTTCCTCCCTGATTATTATTTTCAATTTATGTACGATCCCTTATTGTATCTTAAACCAAAATTAAAGCTCCCCCTAAGGGAGCCCTAATTTAACCAATGGCGGAGGAAAGTTCCGGCCATTACAAGTAAAACTTGAAGCTTAAAAACAATTTAATTGTTTTGAAATCATTTTAAGCTACCCGATAATTACGCGTAACAGAAAAATTTGGCGAAAATTCTTTTCATATTGTTTTTTTGAGCGCCTGAAATTTCTTCAAAATGAATGATTCATAAAATATTGGTTATTTTACTTGAAAAATTGTCTTCCGGTGTATCGTCCTTATCATTGAAAGCATAGGATAAGTTATTTTCCTGAGCCGTGACACTTTTTATATTTTCTCCCGCTCCCGCAAAAACAAGGTTCATTCCTGCCGGGCTTCCACTGGGGAAGCTGATTCAAGCCGGACCTTTCCCGGAGGATGGCTAAAGCCAATGGTTCCAATCTGGGCAGGGCATACTCATAAAATTCCCGCCAACCCTCACATAACCAACTCATTTGATGCGGGTCCGCCCCCCCATAGAAACGGTGCTTCAAACAATCCCCTGAACAAAAACGTAAATATTCACAAGTCGAGCAGCGCGGATTCCAGTCGGCCTTCTGCATCCCAAATTGTTGATATTGGGGGGAAGCCAGCAATTCTTCCCATGAGCTATCACCGACATTTCCAAGTTTATGCCCGGCATCCACGAAAAAATCGCAGGGATAGACATCTCCGTTATGCTCCACCACAAAGTACTGGCTGCAATGGCCACCCATGTGGCAGAGATGATAACTTCCATTGACCATCAAATTTAAGATGCCGTCAAACAATCGTATGGATACTCTGCGGTTGTCCTTGAGGTACCACTGATCAAAGATTTCACATAAGAAACGGCTCCATTGTTTTGGGCTAACGGTAAAGGGCAATGGTTGTCCGTCCGGCCCAAATTCCACACACGGGATGTATTGATGATAATAAATCCCCTGATCGCATAAGTAATGATAAATCTCCAGCGGATGGAGAACATTGAAGGCATTCACCACTGTCAAAGCGTTAAACTCAACCTTATGCCGTTTCAAACAGTCGATACCCTTCAAAACAGCGGCGTGAGTCCCTAGCCCGTTTACAGTTTTCCGAAAATGGTCGTGTACGGGCTCCGGACCATCGACGCTGACTCCGACCAGAAAATTATATTGGCCTAAATGTTCGGCAAATTCATCATCAATCAAAGTGGCGTTGGTTTGTAATCCGTTAGCTATCACAGCGCCCTTGTGTCCATACTTTTGTTGCAACGCAGTGACCCGGCGGAAAAAGTCCACCCCCATCAAGGACGGCTCTCCACCCTGCCATCCGAAGGCGTATTGAGGCTGCTCGGTTGCCATGAAACCGGCGATCATTTTTTCCAGCACTTCATCGGACATCCGATGCCGCCGGGTCTCCGGATATAAAGATTGACGGCTAAGGTAAAAGCAATAAGCGCAATGCAGATTGCAATCAGCCGAGGCCGGTTTGACAAGCAAGGAAAATGTTTTGATAGGCATTTGAATTGGTCCCTCTCCAGTGATAACACTATATTCATGATTGCAGTTGAGGATTCCTGCCCATCCTATATGAAAAAGTATCCATAAAGACTCCCGGTCAGTATTTTTTAGGTAAAAAAATATAACACTTTCGATAAAAAATTTACCGTGAAAGTCTGTTTTGGATCAGAAAAGTAAAAAATTCAACTCCATAAAGCAAAGCATCTTCATCCAGCTTATAATTCCGATTATGGTGAGGTTTATCACAATCTTTTTCCTCATTTCTGGTCCCCAGTTCCACAAAAAAGCCCGGGCAAAGTTCTGAAAAAGCTGAAAAATCTTCCCCCGGCATCAGCGGACCGATATGGATGACTCGATCTTTCCCAAAATGATCCGTTAAAAGTTTTTCGGCCTTTAGGGTTAGATCATGATCATTCATCACCGATGCATAACCTTTTGAAAACAGGAATTCATAGCCTGCTCCATAAGATGAAGTAACACCTTTGACAATTTGCTCCATCTTTTCCGGAAGCTCTTCCCGGATCTTCCGGTCAAATGTCCTGGTAGATCCAGTAATTTTCATTGAATCCGGAATAATATTATAGGCCTGCCCCGCTGAGACCATACAAACAGACAATACAACAGGTTCAACCGCGGCCGTTTGTCTGGCGACAATATGTTGAAGAGCCGTAATGATCTGGGCCCCAATTACGATTGGGTCGGTGCAAATTTCCGGAAAGGCAGAATGGCCGCCTTTTCCCTTGACAGTAATATCAAAACGATCTGTTGCCGATGTTAAAGCGCCTTCGCGCACCCCAAATGTACAGGTTGGATAGTTTGAAGTTAAATGCAGGCCATAAACTTCTTCTACCCCATCCATGACTCCGGCTTTGACCATCTCGACCGCTCCTCCGGGAGGTAATTCTTCCGCATGTTGAAACAAGAAACGCACTTCCCCTGAAAATTCCGGAGCCATGTTGCTGATGATTTTAGCGGTCGCCAACAAAATCCCCGTGTGTCCATCGTGTCCACAGGCGTGCATAACGCCTGGGTTTTGAGAGGCATAAGGAAGATCATTCTTTTCCTCAATAGGAAGCCCATCAATATCCGCCCTCAAGGCAATGATTCGTCCCGGCGTTTTTCCTTTGACGATACCCATCACGCTGGTTTTTGTCGGACGGAAAACTTCAATATTTCCAAAGGACCTTAATTTTTCTTCCACAAAGGTACTGGTTTCATATTCTTGAAAAGATAGTTCCGGAAATTGATGCAAATGTCTGCGCCATCCGATCATTTCTTCCCAAATGGCCTGTACCTTTGGTGAAATATCGCTTTTCTCCATCGTTGACTCCTTTAATCTCAATAGTCTGTTAGTCTGTCCTCTTCAATCACAAATGAATTTTTGCTATTTTTCCGCCGTTACTTTTTTTATTTCCATATCAAAATGGGTTGGAAAAGTCGCATTATCAATGACCGGACAGCGGGATACGGTTTCTTCAAGCCATTGATGCGCCTCATCCTTTCCCGCAGGAGAATCGATTTCTATCGTCACTTTGATCTTCTCAAAACCAGCTCTCTTCGTGGTCGATTTTCCAAAAAAACGGCTGGAATCAATAGTGCCCTTCACATGAATCGCCATTGAATGAATGACGATACCCCGTTCACGGGCCACCCACTTTCCGGCCGCATTGATACAACCGGCAATTGCCGCCAAAAAGTATTCAACCGGGCTTGGAGCAAGATTGTTGCCTCCAAAAAAAGGCGGTTCATCAACGACCAATGAAAATCCATTGGCCTGAATGGTTGTTTTCGTAGTATCATCCGAAAATGCCGAGATTTCGATATCGCTCATGATATTCCTCGATCCATGTTCATTAAATAATGTTAAAGAAGCGCCATAGCCATGATTTTCATCATCATTACGGCGCTTCTTTATGGTAGTTCAATTAACTTATTATTTCTGAACAGCGATTTCTTTCTGGAATTTTTCAATCCAGGCCGCTTTATTGACATTAATGAAGGCCCAGTCGAATTTCTTCAAGGATTGCATTGTATCTTTGCCATAAGCTAAATATGTTTTCTTTTCATCCGACATCGTGGCATTTTTGTTAGTAGGAGCCTCATTTAATTTATCGGCAATCTGGCTCTGTACAGCATCGCTGAGGATATAATTTACATATAACTGAGCCAGCTCGGGATTTTTGCAATTCTTAATCACGTTGATGGCAGCTGCGGCTGAAAAATCGCCTTCTTTGGGATCAACCCATTTCACATTCAGTCCTGCCTTTTTCAATGAAGGCATATTCATATCCATAAATACGGCTACGCCGATTTCTCCGGTGGAAAAAGCTGTCTGAACATCAGAACCGCTGAGATACCATTGTTTCACGTTGCCTCTATTCGCTTTGAGCAGTTTAAACCCTGGTTCTACATTGGTTGCGCTACCGCCCGTTTTTTCCGCCAAAGTGAGCAGCAGATAAGGGCCTGCAGTAGACGCCATGTCCGGCAGGGAAATTTGTCCGTTATATTTGCCATTAAACAAATCCTTATAGGATTTCGGAGGAATTTTCACGGTGTCGGCATCATAAATAATGCCGTACCGGACTACGGAATAACAGGGACCATAACCATCTTTATTTTTGGCAAAATCATAGAGATATTTCACATTGGGAACAAGTTTGGAATTGATTTTTTCAAAAAGGCCCTTCTGATTTCCAAGTGCGGCAAAAATATCTGTCATCAGGGCAACATCCATTTCCGGATTTTTCTGTTGGGCCATAATTTTATTTAAGCGGTCCGAATTTCCACTGGTTTCATCGGTAATAACCTTGCAGTTGTAAGTTTCTTCGAAGCTTTTGGACAATTCTTTGACATGAGCAGCCGTAAAACCCCAGGTTGCTACGACCAGTGTGGCGCCTTTAAAATCTTTAGCCGTTTTTGAAGAGGCTTTAGCCGCGGAAACCAGGGAACTGCTGCCGCAAACGGCTACACTTACTACAAACAAAATGGCGGCAAGACCGGTAGCCATTAATTTTTTCTTTTTCATCATCGTTCGCTCCTATCCATTTAATTTTTATATATGAGAAGCTTTTGGGATGGAAATGCAACCGTGATTGCATCGCCGCTCTTATAGCTTTCATTATCGTACACATTCACATATACCGTTTCCTGAAAAATATTTTCTATCTCCAAGCGGGTAACCGTTCCTTTATAAGTAACATTTTTAATATTTCCCGTCAGGATATTTTCCGAATCTTTTTTTGTCACGGAGACGTTTTCAGGACGGATGGAAAGAGTAACACTCTCGCCCAAGGCGAATCCACTACTATCTCCCCCACTGACAATTAACTCCCGTTCCGAACAAATGACACTCGCTCTTCCTTCATTGATAGCATTCACCTTTCCGGCGATAAAATTGGAAAACCCCATAAAATCCCCAACGAACAAATTGGCGGGATGATTAAAAACTTCCCTTGGCTGGCCAACCTGGAGAATTTTCCCGGCTTTCATTACGACAACCCTATCAGCCAGTGAAATAGCTTCTTCCTGATCATGAGTAACGATGATGGTGGTAATTCCCAATTCATGATGAATCCGTTTAATTTCCAGTTGCATCTCCACCCGGAGCTTTGCATCCAGATTCGATAAAGGCTCGTCCAGTAGAAGAACAGTCGGTTCCGTCACCAAAGCGCGCGCCAATGCAACCCGCTGCTGCTGTCCCCCGGAAAGCTCCCGCGGAAACCTTTTTTCCATTCCGGCCAACTTTACAAGTTCCAAAATCTTTTGCACTTTTTCTCTCATCACCGGTTTGCCGATTTTCTGCATCTTTAAACCAAAAGCGATATTATCAAAAGTATTCATATGGGGAAATAGCGCATAGTTCTGAAAAAATACCCCCATGTTTCTTTTATAGGCCGGGATAGGATTCATCTCTTTACCGTCAACCAGAATAGTTCCTTGGTACTGACCGGTGAATCCGGCAATCATGTTCAATATTGTTGTTTTGCCGCAGCCGCTTCCCCCTAGTAAAGCAACCATTTCCCCATCGTGAACCCGGAGATTGATATGATTGACAGCTATGAAATCACCGTATCTTTTTGTAAGATTTTTCAATTCTAACGACGCCATAAAACAGATCCTCCTTAGAAAGCCGTGAAAAACTTTATTTAAATTCAAATTCGGTAGGAGCGACTTTCTCCATTACTTTAAAAACATATCCAACCCTAAGAACTTTTCCAGCAAAACGATAGATAATAGTGAAATCAGAATCAAAACAGTAGAAATTGCCGCGAGGGTAGGATCAAAGGAGAACTCCATATAATTCATTATTCGGACCGGCAATGTCACAAATGTTGGTGTACATAATAAATTGCTCAACACGGCTTCATCGAAAGAGTATAAAAAAGAAAGCATAGCGCCTGCAATTACACCGGACTTAATTAAGGGCATCGTGATCATGAAGAAAGTTATGACAGGATTTGCCCCCAGACTGGCTGCCGCATCTTCTAAAGTCCAGTTGTAACTCGACAGTAGGGAAAGCGTATTCCGGATAATATAGGGCATGATGATGATCAAATGGCCCAGCAATATTTTTAACATCCCCGGAACAGAACCGATCTGGCTAAAAATCTGAAGTAAAACGAATGCAAAAGCAATAGAAGGAACATACATCGGCGAGGTAAAAAAGGCAACGAGTAATTCCTTTCCACGGAACGGGTGCCGGCTCACACTCAAGGCGGCTGTTACGCCCAGTATCACATCAATTGCAGTTGCAATCACGGCCACTTCGATACTATTGATAAATCCGCTAAAAAAATTGGTGGAAGAACTAAAGATATTCAAATACCACTGTAAAGAGAGCCCTTTGGGAGGAAAGACCACCAGCGGGGTTGGACTAAAAGAAGCCAAAATGATAACCGCCAAGGGCGCCAATAGGAAAATGAATACCAGCGTGGCGATAATCCGTGAAAACCATCCTACCCGATTGTCAGACACGTTTTCCACCCCCAACTCGTTGATTGACGCCTGCAGTTGCATAAGTGGCGATTAACAAAATGATTAATATGGTAAACAGTAAGATATAGCTGATCGCAGAGGCAAAGCCCCAATTAAAGTTGATATTGACTTCCTGAAACACCATGGCGCTCATCATCCGGAATGTCGTTCCTCCCAGTAATTTCGGGGTAACATAGGATGTCATACTCAAAGTAAATACCAAAATGCATCCTGAAATGATACCGGGCCCGCTCAAAGGCAAAATTATCTTGAAAAATGTTCGCAACGGACTGGCTTTCAAGCTGTAGGCGGCTTTTTCAATATTGGGGTCAATATTTTGAATGACTCCCGTAATAGAAAGAATCATATAAGGAATCAACAGATGGACCAATCCGATAATGACCGCCGTAGAAGTATTCATGATGACCAGGGGTTTTTGAATAAATCCGAGCGCCAGTAAAAATTGGTTTAAAAGTCCTCTACCGCCCAAGATAACCATCCATCCATAAGCCCGGACAACCGCGCTCACCAGGAACGGAAAGATAATGACAATCATCAATACATTTTTCATTTTTGAGGTTGTTCTGGCTAAAAAATAAGCCGTCGGATATCCCAGCAGCAAGGAAATTACAGTTACCTTCAGCGAGACGACAACGGTCGTTTTTAAAATGCCGAGATACATGGGGTCGCTAAAAAATTTCACAAAGTATTTCAGCCCGTCGGTTTTCATAGTAACCATCAGGATATAGACCATGGGAACCACAAAAAATGCGATTAACGTCAGCAATATCGGCAGCGCAAGAAGTAATACCTGTTTTTTCTGTTTTGTCATCTTTTATTCGATCCCGTCATAACAAATATTTGGCCACCAGGGGCAAAAATGTTTTGTTTCTTACATCGACAATCCCCATATCTGTAAGTCGAACATCAGGAATTACGGCAAGAGGCATCAAAGTAAGAAATATCAACGGTTCATCATGGTTTAGCCCCATTTTTTTGGAAATCCGGTTAAAATCATTGAATTTTTTCGCCAGTGTTTTGAAGTCATCCTCACACATCAGTCCTGCTATCGGCAGTGGAATCGAACAAAGGACTTGCCCGTCCTGTACAGCTACCAAACCTCCGCCGGTTGAAACGATTGTATCCACCGCCAAACACAAGTCAAAATCGTTGCTGGCATATACCGTCAGATTGTGGCAGTCATGGGCATAAGTCGTGGCAATAGCTCCCCTGAATCCGGAGAGATTGCCCAAAAGAGCCAAACCGCGGTTATTGTTACCGTGATAACGATTAAGCACCACCATCTTAACGAGATTTTCCGGCTTGAGCACTCCATTTTCGGCATCACAGATTTTTTGCTCCAGCCGGGTTCTGGAGGTTTTACCATCATGGACAATGACATTGACAAGGGCCTTCGGACTCTGGCAGGGTATTTCGAAATCCTTTTCCTGGACTGGTCGGATATGTATGGTGTGGAAAACTTTTCGGGGAAATTTATACTTGGGAAGAGATATGGTCAAATGGCAGTTTTCAGCGACAACCTTTCCATCACTCACGACCAGTGCAGGAAGGGCCTCTTCCATTGAATCCAACAAAATCAAATCCGCTCTGCGGCCCGGAGCAATTGCGCCCCGATGATAAAGGCGAAGATGCTCTGCGGCATTGATAGTTGCATATCGATAGGCTTTCTTCGTCTCAAGTCCCAAAACAATTGCTTTTTTTATAAGGGCATTCAAATGACCATTGGTTGCCAACCGGTTTACCGCTACATCATCCGTTACCAACATAATCCGGTTTTGTACCGGATAATGATTTAAATAGGCCATCAATTCTTGGGTCAAAGAACGTTCTTGAATTTGGACGCACATTCCTAGGCGGAGTTTTTCCTTTACAATTTCTACGTCCATATAGGTGTGGTCACAGTCAATGCCGGAGGCTATAAAAGCCTGCAACTCTTTTCCTTTCAACAAAGGAGTATGTCCATCCAACAGTACGTCTTTTTTACGGGCGGCTTCAATCACACCCATCATTTTGGGGTCACAATCCGTAACCCCCAAAAAATCCATTACTTCACCTAGACCGTGAACTCCTGAAAAAGCAAGCATTTTGGTGATTTCTTTTCCGCTAATTGCGGCGCCGGACTTTTCAAATCCCGGCGCCGACGGAATGGTGGAAGGGGCCATCATGTAGACGTGGAGAGGAAGTACCTTCACCTGGTCGCAAATGATTTTTACTCCGTCTACACCCAGCACATTTCCGATTTCATGGGGATCTGCCGCAACGCTTGTCGTTCCAAGCGGCAATACCGCTGCTGCAAATTGGGCCGGAGTCATCATACTGCTTTCAAGGTGCATATGGCTATCAATAAAACCAGGAGCAGCAAACCTATGACTACCATCAATTCTTGTTAAGGCATGATGCTCTTTTTGGAATTTCCCGACGTAGGCAAACTCGTCTCCGGCAATCCCGATATCAACATCCTCAATTTCGTTGGTAAAAACGTTAAACAATTGCACATCATATATAGCGAGATCAAAGGGGATTTTCCCCATACAAGCCTGAATTGTCCGGGCACTCATAACTTCACCTGAATTTAAAAATTCAATATTTTAATGATTAAGTAAATACTTGGCTTTTTCTCTATTTATTTCTTAAAAAATGACTAATTTTTATCATTTTACCGATAAACCCAGGCTTTGTCAAGTATTTGTTAAGTTCTTGGACAATCTTTACTTTCCTGTTACTTGTGATAATGATTTTCCCATTCATGTTATAATAAATAAATAAAAGATAAGGAAAATACACCCATGAACAAAAAAGAATTAAAACAGCTCGTATGCAGAAAAATCGACGAAAACAGAGAAGTAATTATCTCCATCGGCAACAAGATCTTTAATCATCCTGAACTTGGTTTTAAAGAATGGGACACATCGAAACTCGTTGCAAGTCAATTGAAGACTCTGGGGCTTTCATGTGAAAAGGGGCTAGCTATCACAGGGGTGAAAGCGCATGCCAATGGAAAGCAAGCGAAGGCGAGGGTCATGATTATGGGTGAACTGGATGCTGTCATTTGCCCGCTACATACCTGTGCTGACCTCAAAACCGGGGCTGCTCATTCTTGTGGCCATAATTCGCAAATTGCATCAATGCTGGGTGCTGCCTTTGGTCTAACTCCTTTTATGGAGCACTTGGACGGCGATGTAATATTCGCCGCTGTTCCTGCTGAAGAATACGTTGAACTAGAATTTAGAGAACGTTTAAAAGAAGATGGAAAAATTGAATTTTTTGGAGGAAAACAAGAATTTATCCGCCTGGGGGCATTGGATGATGTGGATATGGGGATGATGATCCACTCCCACGCCGGGGTGGAAGCCAGGAAATTTCTACTTTTCTGTGATAGTTCCGGTTTTGTAGGGAAGATTATCCGATTTTCCGGCAAAGAGGCTCATGCCGGCGCTGCGCCTTTCGAGGGCATCAATGCCTTAAATGCGGCTGCTCTTTCACTGATGGCGATTAATACCCAAAGGGAAACCTTTAAGGAGGCGGACCGGATCAGAGTTCATCCCATTATTACCAAAGGCGGCGATCTGGTGAACATTGTCCCTGCCGATGTCCGCATGGAAACTTATGTACGGGGTAAAAACATCGGCGCGATTCTGGAGGCCTCTGAAAAAGTGAACCGGGCCCTACGCGGCAGCGCCATCGCTGTGGGCGCAGAAGTGGAAATTTTGGATAATCCGGGCTATTTGCCATTAATTCAAAATGAAAAACTGAATGAACTATTTGGGGAAAATGCCGAGACTCTGTTGGGCAAGGATGGCATCCTTACTGGTTATGAACTCATGGGCGCTACCGATGCGGGAGATATTAGCTCCATTATGCCCTTTATGCATATTTCTACCGGGGGGTATTCCGGTACAGCTCACAGCCGGAATTTCACAATTTGCGACGAGGAAATGGCCTATGTAATGCCTGCCAAAGCCATGGCCATGACAACGATCGACTTGCTGTGGGACGGCGCCGCTGAAGCACTGAAAATCAAAAAAAATTATACACCGAAATTTACTAAGGAATCTTACATCGAATTTTTGAGGAATTTCAAATCCAAAGAAGTAATTTAAAAATCTCAAAACCCCTGATTCCATTTTTTTAAAAAAACCCGATCTTCTCCCAATTTTGAAGGCTTGTTTTTCCATGCCATTTTGCCCAAACCTAGATCTCAATCAGAGAATTTTCACTTCAAATCAGCCTGTTTTTCAAAGATCCGCTTGAAAAATCAGAGCCTAACTTTTAAAGTTAAGTTTCGATTTTTTACTCGGATGGACTTTTTGAAGCCTACAGGTCAATATTTCTCCATACAACTCGCTTAATGAAGCTCTGATTTAATCTTCCGAATCTGTTCAACAGGCAAACCGGTAATTTTGACGATTAAATCTTCAGATATATTCTCTATCAGCATCTTTTGAGCAGCCTCTATCTTTCCAGCAAGAAAGCCGTCATTTTTGCCTTCTTCATATATATTCCCTAAAGTTTTCTCCATATTGGTAACCATTTTCTCAGCCTCCTCTGATGTACTTTCATCGATAATCCTGATAATCTCTTGCTTGGTATACTCTGGTAAATTAGCACTCGAGATCAGTTTCAGCCAACTTTTGAATAACTGAAAACTATTGGCATCAAACTTTCTTAATATAGGAGCTATCCCTAATAACCTGTTCCGGTATTCCTGAGTGTCTATCTCTTGATCCAGTAAGAAGACTGCTCCAATTAAGTTGGCTAAGTCCATTAAAGCATGTTTATCATAACGGTTAACATCAATCAGGATATACTTGAAATCAACCACATATTCCTTAAATAGTTCAGCTTCTGCTAAAGTCTCCTTAAAACTTCGGCAAGCTGTCCATTTATCCTTGCCGTTATAAAGAACCATCGGTATAATCGCCGGTAATCTAAAATCTTTCCTGGCTGCTTCTTCCGATGGGATATTCTTTAACACATCCCGCCAAATCTCCACCATGTAAAGCAGTAAGCGGTAAGGCATCTGAAAATCGACAGTCGATTGTAATTCCATCAAGAGATAGAAGATTACTTCCTGGCCCTTAATTTTCAAATGGTATACTAGATCAGCTTCTTTTTCACTAAAATCTTGCAAGATATAGGACTTGTCGATTCGGGTGATTGCTTCAGGATCAATCTGAGAAACCCAGCCCATATCCACAAAACTCTGAAGTAATTCTAGAAGATTTCCTCACTGGCGAGTAGCGACTTATATCCCCGATCATGCGGGTAATTTACTTCCGTCATTTAGTTTCTCCTTGATAATATTATAGTATTTTTACTGTAAGGAAACAACCGAAATCTTTAACTACTGTAATTAAAAGGAAAATCCCAATTGTTCTTGTTTTCCACTCATTCTTCCGTTGCTGATGGCCGTGATGTTGTTTTTGTTATCATAAGTGTACTGCTGTTGCAGGATGCTGGTACCGTTTACGGTGACCTGATAATTATTTAGGTTGTTATTTCAGCCTATCGGAGTTAACAGTAATAAATGAAAGCCGATTTTTCCCGTCCACGGATTCCACCGGCTGTGATACTTTTGGAGCGGCCCAAAATGTATCCTCCGCTCGTAAAGCGAGCGGCAAAGGCCGCCGACACCCATGATTTCTCGGACTCAAAGAGTCCGCGTCTTCCTTTTATCCCGCCGCCTTCCTTGGCGCGGGAACCCTAGGGACTGGCCGGCTCTATCGTAGAGCCGGCCTTCTCTATTCATTCCACGATGCCGACGGCTAAACGCCGTCCTATCGTTAAGCCGCGTGGTCTGCCTCCTGCCGACCCTATCGGGGTTTAAAACAGTTTAAAAATTGGGCCGTTTTATCGGCTTGATTCTTTTCGAAGCTTTGGCCTCATGAAAATCTGCCCTTTTCACCTTGAAATGGAAATCCGTGTGATGTTCTTCCATGACGCCGGTTCCCACCCCATTGGCGTAATCAATCTTTTGTTCTGCGGCCTAAAGACTGATTTCGTTTTTCCAAACATTTTTTCCGTTTCTCCCTTGGGTGATTGCATTTCTCCAAAC
>JAEZCE010000088.1 GCA_023429995.1 Bacillota bacterium
AATACGCGCGACGTACTAGAAACCCTGGATGAATAAAGGGAGGTTTGGAATCCGTAGGTTCCAAGCGGTGGATTCCATCGCGAATGAATACATTCGCGCGGGCGCCGCCCCAACCCTTTGGTCCTGGTGGGTGTGGGAGGTAGGAACAGCCTCCCATCGACCCAAATAAACTTTAGATTTGTAACAGGAACAGAAAAATGTTTTGCATTTAGCTTCCCGAAGCTGTTTTCTCATGCCCTTATCCAGTATCAACTAAATTTTAAGGAGGTTCATCTCATGGCCGACTTCGAATTTACCATTACCGAAAGCGATTCTCCGGTTGATTTGGAAGAATATATCGATTATCTACTGTTTTCAAGAACTTCTCCAGGTATTGCCTAATCCGGTCCACCAGGAAATTGTGACTGACGCGCGTGCGCGAACTTACCGGGTATGATCGGAACACTGGAAATGTTGCTGCCGCAGATTATTTACAGGCAGATATTGAAAGACGGATTGGGGTTAAAGGAGTGGCTGGAAGATGAATATTAGGTCCGAAAAATCATAGGCATTGAATTGCCGGAACATGAGATAACGGAGAGTAAGGAAAACGGCGAAAATTCATCTATCAAGCGATGTTCAGATGTTGCCGATGGTGATGGTAGATGAAAAAGGGGAGGAATTATTTTGCAGCAGAAGATGAAACTAGGTACCCGGATTCGCTTAGGTTTTGGTTGTATGTTGGCTATTTCGATTGTTTTAATTGTTGCATCACTGTATGGGATGAACGCCATCCGCTCAAAATTGCAGGAAGTATCCATGAATTCCCAAAAGATTAAATTAGTGAACGACATTCAAAAATCAATGTTGATAATTCGGCTGAATACACGGGGTGATTTAATATTTTCCGATTCCGCCACTCTTGAATTGGAAAATAATGAGAGAATATCGGCCCGTTCCATATTGGATGAATCCCTGAAAGCTTTGGTAAAACTTTCCTTACATGAGGAAGAAAAGGCGATTTTACAGAGTTTATTGGATAATATTGCCCGCGTACGGCCTATTAATAATCAAATAACCGATTTTATCAATGTCCGTAAAAATTCCGAAGCGGCTGCATTATTGGCCGAGAAAGCCGATCCCATGAGCAGGGAAGGAACGGCCACGATGCAAAAAATTGCGACTTTAGCCGAAGAAAGAAATGCTGAAGTCAATCAGAGCGCTTTACAAAGTTACTATAATTTTTATAGATTATTGCTGATATTAGGGATTGTTTGTCTCCTCTTAAGCTTATTCCTGGCTTACTTGATTACTCGAAGTATCACCAAACCAATCCAAAAGATTGCCAACTCTCTCGCTGAGGGAGGGCAGCAGGTTGCGGCGGCTTCTAACCAACTATCAGCCTCAGCCCAGCAACTGTCCCAGGGAAGCGCCGAGCAAGCATCGGCAATCGAAGAAACATCCTCGACTTTGCAGGAAGCGGCTTCAATGTTTCATCAAAATACGGTCAATACCCAACAAGCCTCGCAACTTTCCGAACAGGCCAAGGAATCCGCAGAAAAGGGTAGTGCGGAGATGCAGGCCATGATGAACGCAATGGAGAAAATTAAAAAATCCAGCGATGAGATTGCCAAGATTATTAAAGTCATTGATGATATCGCTTTTCAAACCAATATCCTGGCATTAAATGCTGCGATAGAAGCAGCTCGTGCTGGAGAAGCCGGAATGGGGTTTGCGGTTGTAGCCGAAGAAGTAAGAAATCTCGCCGGGCGGAGCGCCCAAGCGGCCAAAGACACGACTGCCATTATTGGAACAAATATTGATTTATCAATTGAAGGCGTGTCTGTTTCCCAAAGAGTAGGGGAAGCTCTGGCGGATATAACCGATCAGGCTAAAAAGGTCAGTGAACTCATGAGCGAGCTCGCCGCTGCCAGCCGGGAACAAGCTCAGGGAATAGAACAAGTCAATAAAGCGATGACCCAAATAGAGAGTGTGACTCAACAAAATGCTGCCAGCGCCGAAGAAAGCGCTTCAGCCGCTGAAGAATTAACCGCTCAAGCGGATAGTGTGAAGAAAATTGTGTTGGAGCTTTCGCAGCTGGTCAGCGGCACGGCGGAAGCCTTAAAGGCGGAGAGAGAGCAAGCCTCCGGGCATCCAATTCATCCTATCCATCATATTCAGCCGCTGGCGATGGATAAGGCCGGGCAGAAACAACACAATGAACGATTAACCGATCAAATGGAGAAAAAAACCAAAGTTGTGTCTCCGGAGGAGGTCATTCCGTTGGAAAAAGATCGGCACCCGTTTTAGAAAATATTGTTACGGATTGTTTCATAGTTAATCCGAAGCTTCCCTGAAAGTACTTTAAATTCAATACAATATTCCCCCCACTTATACAATCGTTTTCGAAAAATAAAATCCCCTGCTTTTACGGTGCAGGGGATTGATTTTATGAAATAGATGATTCAAGGAGTTTTCACTTTTGCGTTAAGCGGTGGTCGGTGTTCCGGCTGTTGCGCCGTTTGCCATGGGCGCATCTTTGATATCCTCATAGAATCCAAAAGTCCTTTCATGCATGTTGAAATCGATTCCAAATGGCTAATTATAGCAAGAAATCCTGGAGATGCCATGAATCATCGGAAAAAGGTCCGGCAAAGATAGGATGGGAGTCAAATTTTTTTGGGAGGTTATCATGTCGGACCAGGAAAAGAATAAAACGGAGCGGGGAATCGGGATTCATGGGGCGGATATCAATCAGCAAACGGATTTTGAATTAGGGTCCCTCGTCGACCTCAGTGGAATCGGCCCTGCATCCAGTCAAGAGTTTTTAGAAGAAATGAGCAGTAATATTGCGAAAATGCGCGAAGAAAGCTGAAAAAAATTTTCCAGGGAAGGAGGAATTTACTTTTTTCCAGCGAATTTTGTCATTATAAAATCGTAACGTTACGGATGGTTGAAAAATGGTTAATATTAAGAATGTGGCCAAAAAAGCCGGGGTTTCACCGACAACCGCATCATGCGCCTTGAACAACCGGGCGGGTGTGAAGCCCGAAACCGTGGAAAAAGTTTTGCAAGCGGCGCGGGAATTAAACTACATTCCCAATTCTTTGGCCCAAAGTTTTCGAAACGGGAGATCCAACACCATTGCGGTGATTACCCATGAGAACTTGGAAGATTACAGTATTTTCTCATTGGAATTGATGGGTATTATTTTAAAAGCCAGAGAATTGAACTATGATGTACTTGTCAAATCCCTGCCTCAAAACTCGGAGTTGTACAGCAACGAAATGGTACAGATTATTAATGGTAGAAAGGCCGATGGTGTTATTTTGCTGGGGAACGGTTTTGAGAACTTGATTAATCAATTCAAAACCGAGATTCATAAAATGGTTTTGTTGTCTTCCCATTCCCAGTCCGCTATCAGCGAGGTCAATGTCAATGGTGAAAAGGGAATTTATACCATTACCGAGTATCTGATCAACAAAGGATACTCCAGGATCGGGTATCTGACATTCGCCTTGGAGACAACCGAAGAAGTGATCCGCGAAAGGGGGTATCGGAAAGCCCTGGCTGCTTATGGCTTATCCGGCGAAGAAAAAACGATTGCCTGCGGATATGATGGTAAGGCTATTTATAATGCCATTATCCAAATGGGTGCGGTCAATCCTCCGGAAGCAATTGTTTGCTGGAACGACGTACTTGCTTTACAGGTCATCAATGTATTGCGGGATATGGGAAAGAAGATTCCGGACGATATTGCGGTAACCGGTTTTGACGATATCATTCAGGATTTAAACTATATTCCCCGTTTGACCACGATCAAACAACCCTTTACCGAAAAAGGGAAAAGCGCCATGCAGTTATTGGCCGACATTATCGGGAATAAAGTGAAAGGCCCTGTCAAGCAAGAAGTTGAATGCAGTTTGGTCGTCAGGGAATCGGCATAATTTATTTTATCAGAAAATCGTAACGTTACGGATTGCCAATTGATGAAAAGGAGAGGAAGAGTAATGAAGAAAAAAAGTTTTTTAAGCGTCTTATGGGTTGCTGTCCTTATCTTGACGTCCTGTTTATCCTATGCTGCGGATCAAAAGGTAGTGCTGACGTATTGGAATGGCTTTACAGGTCCGGACCGACCGGCCCTTGAAGCTTTGGTTGATAAATTTAATAAAATCAATTCCAAGATTGAAATTAAAATGGATATTATGCCTTGGGACAGTTTATATCAAAAGTTGGCCTCCGCCCTCGCCACCGGACAAGGGCCTGACATTGTGGCTTTTGCCACCGAACGAATCGGAACCTATGCCAAACCGGGAGCGATCGTTCCGTTAAATGACTTGTACAACGGACCCAAGGGGATTGATCCGAAGATTCTTCCCAAAGCCTTGAATGATAACATGAAATATAACGGGAAGTACTACGGCGCACCCTTGAATTTCGCCACCTTGCTTCTGTATTACAATAAAGATTTATTTCAGCGGGCGGGCCTCGATCCGGAAAAGCCGCCCAAAGACTGGAACGAGTTGAAAGAATATGCCGTCAAACTCACCAAAGAATCCAATGGAAAAGTGGAACAATATGGATTCGGCATCGCTACCCGGGAAACCATTCCGATGTGGCCGATTCTGATTTGGGGAAATGGCGGAGACTTCATCAACTATCGCGCCAAAACATCGGTGATCAATAGTGAAAAGACGGTCAAAGCCGTCGAGTATTTCACGGATTTAATCCTCAAAAAACATATTTCTCCTCCCGTACTTGCCGGAGCGGAAGTCGATAAACTATTCGAATCGCAAAAAGCCGCCATGTATATGTGCGGACCTTGGGCCGTCAACGGCTTCAAGCAAGCCAAAATTAATTTCGGAGTGGCCCCCGTTCCGGCCGGTCCGGCAAAGTCGGTTACTTTGGGAACCGGTGTCGCGATGTGCCTGACCAAGAGTTCGAAACATAAAAAAGAAGTGTATGAGTTTTTCAAATACTGGAATTCAAAAGAATCCCAAATTTATTGGGCTTTAAATACCGGCTTTCCTCCGACAAGGACCGACTTAAGCCACGAGTCGGCCTTAAAAGCCAATCCGTATGTAGTCGCCTTCTCGTCAGTGTCCGACCAAGCCCAGTTTTATCTGCAGCAACTTACCAATTTCGGCAAAATTGATACGGATGTGATTACGCCGGCCATGGAAAGAATTTTACTGGGTAAAATGACGGTAAAAGAATCGCTTGATAAAGCCGCCAGCCAAATGAACAAGATGCTGAAGTAATCATTTTTGATGCACCGGGAGCGGCCGCGCTTAGTAAAGCCTTTCCCGGTTGCCCTTCTCAATTAAGTTATTGGAAACGGGTGGTAATATGAAAGAGCTTACAGCAAAAAGAAACAGCTTGTTTCGTGATCCCAATAAAGTAGGGTATTTATTCATTCTCCCGAGTATGGCGATTTTCGCGGTTTTTGTATTTGTACCGTTGCTGGTTTCCGCCTTGTTCAGCGTATTTGATTTCGATATGATGGGAAATAACATCCGGTTCATCGGGATTGACAATTATCTGAAATTATTGGGTGATGAACGTTTTTGGAACTCGCTGCTCAATACCTTGTATTATGCAGCCGGAACTGTCCCTCTGCAGGTTGTTGTTTCGTTGATGGTGGCCTTGGCGGTATCCCGCCGCACTTTTTTTACAACATTTTGCCGGTCGGTCTTCTTTTTACCGGCAATCGGTTCCATGACCATCATCTCAATCATATGGACTTTTTTACTGGATAACAATATTGGAATCATCGCCCATTATCTGAATCTTCTGGGGATTCCCACCATTGCCTGGCTACAAGACCCGGTTTGGGCGATGCCGGCTATCATGATGGTCAGTATTTGGAAAAGTTTTGGATTTAACATGGTGATCATTTTAGCCGGTTTACTTGGCATCCCCGATTCCTATTATGAATCCGCCAGTATTGACGGAGCCAAAAGGGTGACCCAGTTTTTCAAAATCACGCTGCCCATGCTCATCCCGACTTTGGGATTTGTGCTGATCACCTCGATTATCAGTTCTTTTCAAGTGTTTGATCAGGTGTTTGTGATGACCAAGGGTGGACCGCTTTTCAAAACAGAAACCATGGTCCAATATATTTATCATGTGGGCTTTGAAGGATTCGAGATGGGGTATGCGTCGGCTTTGGCTGAAATTTTATTCGTAATTATCTTGCTTTTTTCAACCTCAATGTTTAAACGGTTACGTCAGGATGAGCAAATTTACTAAAGGGGGAGGACCAAAAGTGGTTAAAAGCAACATCCCCATCCTTCAATGGGTGAGAAATATTTTCTTGATTATCCTGGTTGCAATTACGGTTTACCCGTTTATCTGGATGGTGGTTACTTCATTTAAGTTTGAGGGGGATATCGTAAAATTTCCTCCCGCCTTATGGGCCAACCGTTTTACTTTTGAAGCTTATCAGGGCATTTGGCGGCGGATTCCTTTCTTGCTTTTTTATAAGAATTCCTTGATTTTTGCCGGAGGGGTAACCGTCTTTTCTTTGCTTTTCGATTCCATGGCCGGTTATGCCTTTGCGCGGCTCCGTTTTAAAGGCAAGAATGTTTTATTCATCCTGGTCTTAAGCACCTTGATGATTCCATTTCAGGTTACGATGATTCCGTTGTTTGTCGAGTTGTTCAAGTTTAATATTTTAAATACATACTGGGGATTAATCCTTCCCCGAGCTACCAACGCTTTCGGTATCTTCATGATGAGGCAGTTTTTCATAACCCTGCCCAAGGATTTGGAAGAAGCCGCCCGGGTGGATGGCTGCAGCGAATTTGGGATTTACCGCAAAATCATGTTGCCCCTTTGCATGCCGGCTCTTGCTTCCCTGGGTATTTTTCATTTCATGTTCAATTGGAATGACTTGCTCTATCCGTTGTTGTTTACAAATACGGTGGAGATGAGACCGCTTCCGGCGGGATTGGCGCTGTTTATGGGGCAACATGTAATCGAATACGCCATTTTAATGGCAGGTTCTTGTTTAGCGATTGCCCCCTTGTTTTTTGCCTATATGTTTTCTCAAAAATACTTTACCAAAGGGATTGCCATGACGGGAATCAAAGGTTAATTCGGAGGCTTATGATAAAAATGGATAAACTACAAGTTAAAGTGGAAATTGATGCCGCTAAAAAAATTGCAGAAGTGAGTCCCCTCATATTCGGCAATTTCATTGAATTCATTCAAGATTGCATCGACGGCGGGATGTGGGCGGAACTCCTGGTAAACCGGGGATTTGAAAATGTTGATCAAAACAATGACGGGGTATCGGATCCGTGGTACCCGACGGGATTCAATGATATCGGCAGTTACATTATGGATGAGCAAGATTGCTTCAATTCAAAATACTCCCAACGGATTGAAGTCATCAATCATTACGGGGGCTACCGGGGAATCGCCCAAAACGGCATCCACTTGGAGAAGAATGAAACCTATCATGGCTCTCTATGGGTAAAAGCCACGCAGTTAAAGGGCGAGATCCAAATCCGGCTCAAATCCTTATCTCAAATGCAACTGCTTTTTACCAAGGTTATTACGGTCAAGGATAATGGCTGGAATCAATATGAGTATACCTTTGAATCCCGGACCGATATAAGCGACGGGATATTCGAAATTGCTTTACATGGAACCGGCAGCTTATTACTGGATCAAGTTTCTTTAATGCCCCACAGCGCCGTGGATGGAGTATGGAAGGAAGTCGTTCAGGCCACGAAGGATTTAAAACCGGGAATGATGCGTTTTCCGGGCGGATGCTTTGCCGATTGTTATGATTGGGAAGATGGTATCGGTTTCAAGGATAACCGTCCAACCAAGGAAAATATCCATTGGAAAGGCAATGAGGAGAATAATTTCGGAACCGATGAATTTATCAAGTTTTGCCGGAATACCGGATGCGAACCCTTGATTTGTGTAAATTTCGGCGCCGGAACGCCGGAAGAAGCCGCTAACTGGGTAGAGTATTGCAATGGTTCTTTGGAAACCAAGTACGGTAAACTTCGGGCGGACAACGGCCATCCTGAACCCTATCAAGTTCAATACTGGGATATCGGAAATGAAACATTCGGCGATTGGGAAATAGGCCATTGCAGTTCGGCGGAGTTTGCCCAAAAATATCTACATTTTTACAGGGCCATGAAAGAAAAAGATCCTGGAATTCAAATTATCGCCTGCGGAGGAGAAGGGAATGATTTTTCCCAGGAGTGGAACCGCACCCTCTTAAAAGTTACCGGCGGAGCTTTGGACCGTATCGCGCTGCATTTTTATGCTCCCAAACTTGGAGCGGTTGCTTGGGATAATCAACAGGTTTATTACGGAACCGTGGGAGCGGTCAAAAAATATGAACAGATAGTTCAAGATACGGCCCAATCCATCCGGGAAACCGCCGCTCCGGAGAATATCAAAATCGCCGTCACCGAATGGAATACCATGTATAACAATTCTTCTTACCGGGAGCATACTTTAGAGGCGGCCATCTTTAACGCCGGGATGTTGAATATGTTTTTAAGAAACAGCGCTCTGATTGATATCGGCAACTTTTCCGATTTGGTAAACGGTTGGCAGGGCGGCTGCATCCGCAGTTACCATGGTAAAGTATACCGGACCGCCAGTTACTATGTTTTGAAATTATATGCCAATTCGGATCTCCAAGATATTGTGGACTCACGGGCGCAAAGTGAAACTTACGATATTGAAGCGGTGGGTCATGTTGTCGGGTTAAAAGAAGTCCCTTATGTCGATATCGTGTCCGGCCTGAATGCCGCGAATGAATTGGTTGTTTTTGTTGTCAACCGTCACCTTGAACAAGAGGCGAGCTTGCATTTGAATATTAAAGCCGCCGCAGTAAAAAGGGATATCCGGATTTCCGAAATCACTTCGGCCAATTCGTATGATATCAATACTGCCGAACAGGAGTTGGTACGGATCAAGGATTCGCTGATCCCCTGGGAAGGCCTTGGGCAGGAACTGACTGTTCCTCCATGCTCCCTCCGGCGCTTTATCATACCGCTAGACAAGTAAAGTAACGACTGATGGGGGAGAAAGAAGCTATGCCTACTATGAACATTCCACGGCCGGAGTATCCCCGGCCTGATTTTGAGAGAAGCGAATGGCTCAATTTAAATGGCGAATGGGATTTTGAATTTGATGATGCGGATCAAGGGGAAAAAGCAGGCTGGTACCAAAGTCCCAACTTTTCCCGCCGGATTATCGTTCCCTTTAGTTACCAAAGTGAGCGCAGTACCATTTATGAGCTGGGAGTCCATCCGGTTTTTTGGTATAAAAAAGAATTTACGCTTCCCGATTCTTTCCTGGGGAAACGGGTGCTTTTGAACTTTGGGGCCGTGGACTACCAGGCAAAGGTGTGGCTAAACGGCGAGTATGCCGGAAGCCACCAGGGCGGTTATGGGCCTTTTAAGATGGATTGCTCCCACCTTTTACAAACCGGGAACAATATCATTGTCGTTCGAGTCGAGGATCGTTATGAGTGTGAACAGCCCCGTGGTAAGCAATATTGGTTGCAGAAGCCTGATCGTTGCTGGTACACTCCGAGTTCAGGGATTTGGCAGACGGTATGGCTGGAAACGGTGGGTGAAGTATATATTGACCGGCTGCATATGACCCCGGATATCGACCGGCGGGAACTTGCCGTTGATATTGTACTGGATAAACCGGTGGAAGCATTGACATTGAGTGTATCCATAACCCTTCGGGACAGACCGGTAAAATATGTTCAGGCTAGTATTGAAAATAGAATTTCCCGGTTATTGGTGCACCTTCAAGAGCCTGACAGCATTGATGAGCTGGATTATTGGACGCCGGAGAATCCCAATTTGTATGATATTACGGTTCAAATCGTAAAAGAGGGACAGGTTGTTGATGGGGTTAAAAGCTATTTCGGGATGAGGAAAATTTCGGTCAAGGGAGATCAAATTTTACTCAATAATAAGCCCTATTATCAAAAACTGATTTTGGATCAAGGATATTGGCCGGATACGCTAATGACACCGCCCAGCGATGAAGCGATTGTCTATGACATTCAGATGACCAAAGACCTTGGCTTCAACGGAGCCCGGAAACACCAAAAAATCGAAGATCCCCGGTATTATTACTGGGCTGATAAATTGGGATTACTGGTATGGGGTGAGATGCCCAGCGCTTATCATTTTCATCCCGTGGCCATCGAGGGCGTAATCGGGGAATGGATGGAGTTCATTAACCGCGATTATAATCATCCTTCCATTATTACATGGGTTCCTTTGAATGAATCCTGGGGAGTCCGAAACATTAAAACCGACCGGCAACAGCAACATTACGCCCGGGCGCTTTATTATGGAATCAAAGCATTGGACGGGACCCGTTTGATCAGCAGCAACGATGGTTGGGAACAAGTTGATTCGGATATTTGCGGGATCCACGACTATGAGCCCAAGGACTCGCATTTTTTGGAGAAATATTCCGATCGAGAACAGCTGTTGGCCGGGGCGGCTGAAAGAAGGATATTATACTGTGAAGGATATGCCTATCAAGGGCAGCCGATTCTGGTCACAGAATACGGCGGCATTGCTTTTGCCAGTGAAAGCCGAGAAAACTGGGGTTATTACGGAGCGGTCAAAAATCAGGATGAATTTATGGAACGCTACGCGAAGATAACGAAAGCGATTCAAGATACTCATTATATTTGCGGCTATTGCTATACTCAACTGACTGATGTCCAACAGGAGATTAACGGATTGATGGATGCGCAGCGAAAATTGAAAATACCACCGGAACTTATCCAAAAGATTAATTCAGCGAAACCCGCCCCCAATCACCAGAGTATTTAACCCCCCTCCGGGCTGTCTTTAAAGGAAATGAAACGATTAAGAAATACGGGATATTGAAATCAACGGTAGAATGTAACGGTAGAGTATTTCTGATGGCTTTCAATTCACTTTGGAGACAGCCTCCCAGTTCGTTCCCGGGGCAAAATTCTTCCCAACAGCCGGCGATAATATGGTAAAATGGACATATATTTCAAGAGGGATTATCAGTTTTTCAACAAATCGGGTATATATTAATCAGAGGTGGGAGCGATGATTCATAGTAATAAATATGCCTGGACCTGGAAAGTAAAACCGGAAGCCCTGGATGAATATGTGAAAATGCATTTGAATCCCTGGCCTGAGATCCTGGAAGAACACAGCCGGGCGGGGATTCGAAATTATTCCATATTCCAGCAAGGGAATCAATTTTTTTATTGTTTTGAATGTGACGATGTTCAGGCGGCCTTTGCATATATCGCCCAAAGCGACGCCTGTAACCGTTGGAACGCTATTACATCCAAGATGGTTGAAGGTTCATTCGATTTTAATGAAGCGGAGCCAATTCAACCGCTGCGGGAAGTTTTCTTTTTGAAATAACCAAGAATCGGAGTCAGAACATATGAAAACCAGTACCAGCCGAATCTCCATTCCTACCATACTGGATGTGGGGAATGGAAATATCGAAAATATCGGCGCCCTGATTGCCAAAAATGCTCTCAACAATGTAATCGTATGTTTCGGGGCCGGTATCTATTCTCTATTCGGAGAAGCCGTAGTCGGGTCTCTGAAAAAATCCGGCATTCAAATTCTACAAATTTATGAACAGGATGATAATCAAATCGAGAATTTGGCGACTTTTGCCTTTGCCATACCTGCCCATACTCAGGCGGTTATTGGGGTCGGCGGCGGAAAAGTACTTGATATGGCCAAATATGTCGCTTTTTTGAATAACATGCCCTTTGTCAGTATTCCCACCTCCATCTCCAATGACGGCTTTTCCAGTTCGGGATGTTCCCTATTCATCGCCGGCCGCCGCAAATCCGTTCCGGCGAAAATGCCTTACGGAATCGTGGTGGATATCGACATCATTAAAAGCTCGCCGGAGAACCTGATATATTCGGGTATCGGAGATTTGGTTTCTAAAATCACCGCCATCTATGATTGGGAGTTTGAAGAAAAAAACGGCAGGGGCACGGTCAACGATTTTGCGGTGATGATCGGGAAAAAATCGGTCAACAGCATCGTACGGATGGATATTCAAATGAATATCCGCGATGAGTTTTTTTTGAAAGAGCTGGTGGATTCGCTTATTATGAGCGGAATTGCCATGGAAATTGCCGGTAACAGCGCTCCGGCCAGCGGCAGTGAACATTTGATATCCCACGGGCTGGATTTTTTGTTGGAAAAACCGGCATTACACGGCATCCAGGTCGGAGTCGCCACCTATATTATGAGCAGGGTGCAAAACCACCGGGATGCCAGAGTCGCCAAATTTTTAACGGAAACCGGCTTTTTTGCCCATGTCAAAGGCTTGCAATTGCGAGCCGGCGACTTTGAAAAAGCGATTGACATTGCTCCGACCGTGAAACCGGACCGTCTCACCTGCATCCATCGGGAAGAAAACCGGATAGCCGCCAAAAAGCTTTTACGGGAAGATGAAATCCTGGCTGATATTTTGATATAAAACGGTTTTTCGAGCATTCTGCCCAAATGATGCTTCCATACTGAGTAAATAGGGGTATCGACTTGAAACATCTCTTTGTATTGAATCCCGTGGCCGGGAAAGGTCAACCGTTGAAACTGATCCCGGAAATCCGGAGCTATTTTGCAGAATGCGGGCATGAGTATGATATTGAATTGTCCGAGTATTCAGGCCATGCAACGGATATCGTCCGCCGATATGCCGGGAAAGCCCGGCAACATCATGAGTTGCGGATTTATTCAGTGGGCGGGGACGGTACCGTCAATGAAATTGTCAATGGCATCATTCAGAGCGGCAACAGCGCCTATTGCAGTTTGGCCGTTATTCCATCCGGTTCGGGAAATGACTTTTTCAAATCCATCCCCCATGGTGAATCTTTTCACGACCTGCTTTCCTATTCGGTAAATGGCGCTACGGAACCCATTGACATCGCGGTTGTGAACGGACGCTATTTTGCGAATATCGCCTCCTTCGGATTTGACGCCGAAGTGGTTTTTCACGCCCAGGCCATTAAGAAGTTTTCCTGGATCCCCGCCGCTCTGAGCTATTTTGTCAGTATCCTGCTGACGGTGTTCCATTATAAAAATCTTCATATGGTTGTGACGGTCGATGATCAAACCATTGACGCCCGGTGCCTTTTGTTGGCGATTGCCAACGGGAAATATTACGGCGGCGGAATCCTGCCCGCTCCTGAAGCCAGAATCGATGATGGGCTCTTGGATATTTGCTTGATTCGTGAAAAAAACTTTTTGGAGATCCTCACCACGCTCCATAAATATGTTAAAGGCAAACACCGGGGCTTGCCGGGAGTATCATTTTATAAATCCGGCGAAGTAAAAGTGGTCTGTGATCAGGAAACGGCCCTGAATATTGATGGCGAGATCGTTCAGGGAAGGAAAGCCGTTTTTAAGGTCATTCCCGGAGCAATCAACCTGGTTGTGCCTTATATCGAGCATTATACCGGCCGGGAGCAGGCGGCTGCCGCTCAGTCCGAAACGGTTTCGGGATTGTAATTTCATTCCCCGGAAATTTTGATGGTTATTTTTGCCCCGGTATTCCTGCTTTTTTCCAAGCTTTGGTATATTCCTTTTTCTCCAATTTGTGCAGGACTCATTTTGAGGATGTCGAATGTTTTATAGAATTTTTTAGGGTTTTGGGAATCCTTTGGCTATTTTACCAATAGTATGAATCAAAGGAAATAGGGACGGGCTAAATAAGTCCGCTTTCCAATAATCCCATTTGTTTGCCTGGGCTTAATAAAGCCCAAAAATAAAAAAAGGAGGATTTTGAATGAAACGCGGTTTGTGTTTATTGTTAGCGCTCGTTTTATTGATTCCGGTATTTGCAAGCGTATCCGGAGCTGCAAGCAATACCATTAAAATTGGTGTTTTTGAGCCAATGACAGGCGCGAATGCGGCTGGAGGAGAATTGGAGGTTGAGGGGATCAAGCTTGCCAACCAACTCTATCCTACCGTATTGGGTAAAAAAATCGAACTGGTGATTGCCGACAACAAGTCGGATAAGGTAGAGGCCGCTACTGCCGCCGCAAGACTGGTGGAAAAAGACAAAGTCGCCGCCATCATTGGAAGTTGGGGCAGTTCGCTTTCCATGGCCGCCGGGGATATCGTTAAAAACGCCAAAGTTCCCGCAGTCGGCGCATCCTGTACCAATCCTTTGGTAACCCAGGATAATCCTTATTATTTCCGGGTCTGTTTTATTGATCCATTTCAAGGCACTGTAATGGCCAATTATGCTTTTAGCAAGTTAAAAGCTAAAAAAGCAGCGATTGTTCAAGAGGTTTCCAATGACTATGCTGTCGGTTTAGCCAGTTTTTTTACTCAAAACTTTAAAAAGCTGACCAAAAATAACAATTGTATTGTCGCGGTTGCCAATTACAATACCGGAGATCAAGATTTCTCCGCCCAGTTAACCAATATTAAGGCCAAAAATCCGGAAGTGATTTTTGCCCCCGGTAACTTTACCGAATCGGCTTTGGTCATCAGCCAAGCCAGAAAGCTGGGCATCACCTGCCCGATTATCGGTGGCGATACCTGGGAAACCCAGGAATTCCTTGATATCGGTAAAAAAGATGTCGAAGGCATAGTTTTCTCTACCTTTTTCGCAACTGAAAAACCCATTACCAGTGAATCCAAGGTATTTCTTGACGCATACCGCAAGGCCAACAAAGATAAAGATCCGGCTGCAGTGACCGCCCTTGGATACGATGCCTATTTGGTTATCCGCGCCGCTATTGCCCGCGCTAAAACCACTGAAGGTCCCAAGCTCCGTAATGCGATCAACGCCACCAAGAATTTCCCAGGCGCCGCCGGTACCATTACCTTTGATGAAAATCGCAATGCAGTGAAGAGCGCAGTAATTAAAACTGTGAAGAACGGCAAATTCGTTTATATGGATACCATTCAACCCAAGTAATGGTACTGCTCTAACATACGCTTCCTTCGTAAGGAGGAAGCGTATGTAAATGCCCGAAAGCAGCACGAACTATTTTGGATCGGATAACGGAATTTTTATTTACGGTGGTGTTATGATGACTCTTGATCTTTTTTTGCAACATTTAGCCAATGGAATTTCCATGGGGAGTTTATATGCCTTGATTGCCATAGGATATACCATGGTTTACGGTATCCTGCGTTTAATCAATTTCGCCCATGGCGATATTTTTATGATGGCCACTTATTTTGCATTTTTTGGGGGCGTTACCTTTGGGATGCCCTGGTATATCTCATTTCCGCTGGTAATTATTTTGACCGCCATTTTGGGCGTATTGGTTGAGGCTTCAGCTTACCGGCCACTTCGGGATGCTCCGAAGATTTCGATATTAATTTCAGCCATTGGAGCTTCATTTTTATTGGAAAATTTGGCGATTGTACTTTTCGGAGGCGTCCCCAAACCGTTCCCGGCGCCCGATGCATTTACAAGCGTCATTCAAATTGGAACCATCGCCATCCAAAAAGTCACCTTTTATATACCGGTTGTCACAATTGGCTGTCTCATTATCCTGTTGTATTTGATCAATAAGACCAAAACAGGTATGGCCATGCGGGCCGTATCCAAAGATCACGAAACAGCGCGTCTGATGGGAGTGAATGTGAATCGCACGATCTCTCTTACTTTTGGTATTGGTTCGGCCCTGGCTGCGGTTGGCGGGATTATGTGGGGCATGAAGTATCCCCAGATCGCCCCTTTGATGGGAGTTATTCCCGGACTTAAGTGTTTCATCGCCGCGGTTATCGGGGGTATTGGCGATATCAAGGGAGCAGTTATCGGCGGTTTTCTTCTGGGTATTGGTGAAATCATGTTGATTGCCTTTCTGCCGGATTTGACCGGTTATCGCGATGCTCTCGCTTTTATCTTGCTGATAGTGATTTTACTGTATAAACCTACCGGAATCATGGGCGAAATAATCGCGGAGAAGGTGTGAAATGAAACGGAGAAATGCAATTTTAACCCTTATTGCGGTATTGTTGCTGATTGTTTTTTTGTTTTACGCTCAAAAAAATCTTGATATGTATGTTGTGCGGATTTTAAATGTCTGCGCCATTTATGCCATTCTGGGATTGAGCTTGAACTTGATTAACGGATTTACCGGGCTTTTTTCATTGGGACATGCCGGGTTTATGGCGGTAGGCGCTTATGCTACGGCGCTTTTGACCATGTCGCAGGCCACCAAAGAACAAATTTTTTATATGGCTCCTTTGATAAAACCATTGGATACATTACAGATGCCTTTTCCCATCGCATTGATAATCGGCGGAATCTTGGCCGCGTTTGTCGCCTATTTGATCGGCGCTCCGACCCTGCGGCTTAAGGGCGATTATCTTGCCATTGCCACATTGGGGTTTGGCGAGATCATCCGGGTGGTTTTTACCAATACCCAAAGTATTACCAATGGAGCGCTGGGTTTAAAGGGTATTCCGGCAGTGACCAACTTGTGGTGGAGTTTTGGAATGGCTGCCTTTACATTGGTGGTCCTTGTTTCCTTGATTAATAGCAGTTACGGCAGGGTTTTAAAAGCGATCCGCGAAGATGAGATCGCCGCGGAGAGCATGGGGATTAACCTCTTTAAACATAAAACCATTTCCTTTGCAACCGGCGCTTTCTTTGCCGGTATCGGCGGCGGATTACTGGGAAATTTGCTTGGAACGATTGATCCCAAGATGTTCAATTTTATCTTCACTTTTAATATTTTATTGATTGTAGTCCTCGGAGGTATGGGCAGTCTCACCGGTTCGATTATTGCTTCATTCATTGTGACCATTGGCAACGAAGTCCTGAGATTTTTGGATGAGTCGATGGATCTGGGATTTGTGGTCCTTAACGGCAAGGTTGGCCTCAGGGCGGTGGTTTTTTCGGCCCTGTTAATGATAGTGGTCCTCTTTTACCGGCACGGTTTGATGGGAACCAACGAATTCAGTTGGAATGCCGTGCTGAACAAAGATTTCTGGCTTAAGCCTTTCATCAGGAAAAAGCCTCTGGCCAAAGGAGGTAACCGCCCGTGAATGTTTTGGATATGAAAGCTGTTACCATGCAATTTGGGGGTTTAACGGCGGTCAGGGATTTTAACTTGCAGTTGGCAGCCGGGGAAATTGTCGGATTGATTGGACCCAACGGCGCCGGCAAGACGACTGTCTTCAATATGATTACCGGTGTTTATAAGCCGACCCGTGGCCAAATCGTTTTTATGGATCAGGAAGTGGCCGGTATGAGACCCGATATGATTACGAAACTCGGGATCGCCAGAACCTTTCAAAATATCCGGCTTTTCAAAGATTTGAGCGTGCTGGACAACGTCTTAATCGGATGCCATGTTCATCTGGATTCCGGCTATTTCGAAGCTGTCTTGAAGCTTCCCGGGTACCGCAGGGAAGAAAAAGCAATGCGCCGTGCGTCTCTTGCTTTATTGGAAAGAGTCGGATTGTCGGAGTATCAGAGCGACAAAGCCAGTTCTTTACCTTATGGGTTGCAGCGCAGACTGGAGATTGCCAGGGCCTTGGCAACCAAGCCCAAACTGTTACTGCTGGATGAACCGGCCGCCGGGATGAATCCGAAAGAGGCAGTGGATTTAACCGATTTCATTAAAGAAATCCGCGCAGAATATGATCTTGCCATTTTATTGATTGAGCACCATATGGATGTGGTCATGGGTATTTCCCAAAGAGTTTCGGTACTGGATTATGGCGTTCTGATTGCCAATGGCACCCCTTCAGAGGTGCAAAATGATCCAAAGGTAATTGAGGCTTATTTGGGGGTGGATGAAAGTGCTTAAAATTGAAAATTTGGTAGTTTCTTACGGCGGCATTGAGGCGTTAAAGGGCATTAGCCTCGAAGTGGAAGAAGGTAAAATCGTCACTTTGGTGGGGGCTAACGGCGCCGGCAAGAGCACCACTTTACGTTCAGTTGTCGGTCTGGTTAAGCCGGTGAGCGGTTCCATCACTTACCACGATCAAGATTTGTTAAAAATCAAAACCCACCGCCTGGCTCCCAGCGGGATCACATTGGTTCCCGAAGGACGCAGGGTGTTTTCCAATTTATCGGTACTTGAAAATCTAAAAATCGGGGCTTTTACCCGGACCGATGAAAAAGGGGTTCAGTCGGACATTGAATGGGTATACAGCCTTTTTCCGATTTTAAAAGAACGTTCCTGGCAATCGGCGGGGACCCTTTCCGGCGGGGAACAACAAATGCTGGCTGTGGGGCGGGCCTTACTGTCCAGACCGAAACTGTTGATGATGGACGAACCTTCCCTGGGTTTGGCGCCGCTTATTGTGAAGGACATTTTTGCAATCATTCAGGAAATTCATAAACAAGGTGTGACCATCCTTTTAATCGAGCAAAATGCCAACGCCGCCTTGCATATTGCCGATGTCGGCTATGTCATGGAGACCGGGCGAATCACTTTAAAGGGCACCGGGAAAGAATTGCTAGCCAATGACCAGGTAAAGGAGGCATATTTGGGGCATAAGACTGCTGTCCGGTGATGCCTTTAGGGTTTGTTGATTTAAAGAATGAACGATTTTTCTAAATGCAAATTGCGAAATAAAATCCCTGTTGCCGGTGGGAAGTTCTCCGGAGCGAATTTGTTCTCCCTAAAACGGGACTGTCTCTATCCTTTGAGTCAGTCCCGTTTCCTATTATGATAGATCCTCTTGAAACAAAACCATGATCGCAATATCACGATAAATATTAAAAATTTGAAAATTATTCATTGAGTAATTGTTAAAGATATTATAAAATATAATTGTAAATATTTTACAACGAATACAAAAATATCAACATATGGAATGAATAACTAGATTTGAATGCGCTTATTGTGTTTTTTGAAAGGAGGGATGACGCATGGGAATTGTCTGAGGGTTTTTTCCAAGGGTTAAAAATGAAAAATGATAAGGGGGCGTGAAAATGAACGGAAAATCAATCAGTAAAAAATGGTTTTTCGGTTTGGCCATCCTGCTTTTGGTCATAACCGCCAATGTGCTGCCGGGACAATTTGGGGGCTTAAGCGGCCGGGCCTTTGCCGCTACCGACCCCAGCGAATACTACAACCGATTTATGGAGCTGTTTACCAATCTTCAGAACAGCGGTTATCTTAGTCAGGAAGGAGTTCCATATCACTGTGTAGAGACTTTTATGGTCGAGGCGCCTGATTACGGTCATCTGACCACCAGCGAAGCTTTCAGTTATTTAACCTGGCTGGGCGCCACTTATGGGAAACTAACCGGGGACTGGAGTTATTACAAAACGGCTTGGGATAAGGCGGAAACCTATATTATTCCAACCACCAGTGATCAACTGGGGTTAAGCACTTACAACCCGAGCTCACCGGCGAGCTATGCGCCGGAATTGGATTTACCCAGTGATTATCCGAATACCGGAAATTCGTCGACGCCAACAGGCACCGATCCGTTGGACAGTCAGTTAAAGGCTGCCTATGGTAGTAATCGATTTTACCAGATGCATTGGCTGATGGATGTGGATAACTGGTACGGATATGGCAATCGCGGTGACGGCACCAGCCGCTGTTCCTATATCAATACCTATCAGCGGGGCCCGCAGGAGTCTGTCTGGGAAACCGTACCCCATCCTTCCTGGGAGAGCTTTAACTGGGGCGCTGGTAGTAACGGAGGGTTTTTGCCCCTATTCGGCACCTTCGGAACCCCTTCCAAACAATGGCGGTATACATCGGCTTCCGATGCGGACGCCAGACAGATTCAAGCTTCTTATTGGGCGTATTTGTGGGCAAAAGAACAGGGTAAAGAGTCCACTTTGTCTACTTATACCGCAAAGGCCGCCAAGATGGGCGACTATTTAAGATATACGATGTTTGATAAATATTTCCGTCCCATTGGAGTTCAAGCTGCTTCCACCGCTGGGACAGGCTATGATAGCTGTCATTATATGCTTTCCTGGTATACATCCTGGGGAGGATCCACTGACGGTTCATGGAGCTGGCGTATTGGCTGTTCCCATGTCCACCAGGGCTATCAGAATCCGGTGGCCGCTTACGTTTTATCGACTGATGCGGCATTCACTCCGTTGTCCTCCTATGGCAAAAGAGACTGGACGACCAGTCTGCAACGTCAGATTGAACTTTATCAATATTTGCAAAGCAATGAAGGAGCCATCGCCGGGGGAGTCACCAATAGCTATAACGGCCGGTACATGGCCTATCCATCCGGTTCAAGCACCTTTTACGAAATGGTCTACGATTGGCAGCCGGTATACCATGATCCGCCGAGCAACCGCTGGTTCGGTATGCAGGCCTGGGGTATGGAACGGATGATGGAGTATTACTACCTTACCGGTGACAGCAAGGTTAAAAATCTGGTCGATAAGTGGGCCAATTGGGCAATATCAAATACTATCGTTGATGACAACGATGACACCTATATGATTCCCAGTGATCTGACATGGTCCGGCCAACCCGATACCTGGACGGGAACTGCGACCAATAACACCAATTTGCATTGTACGGTTTCCAGTTATACCAATGATGTGGGTGTGGCTGCGGGTTTGGCAAAAGCCCTCATCTATTATGCTGCGGCGTATCAAAAGCATACGGGGTCCGTTCATACGGCCGCTAAAGAAACCGCTGCGAAATTGTTGGATCGGATGTGGAATTTATACCGCGACACTATCGGAGTCGCCTGTGATGAAACCCGATCCGATTATTCCCGCTTCTTTGATGAGGTATACATACCGACCAGTTACAGCGGGACAAATGCGCAGGGAGCTACTCTTAAAAACGGCATGACCTTCATCGATATGCGCCCGCGTTACAAAAACGATTCCAGCTATCAGAAGGTGGTCGATGCTCATAATAACGGAACGGCGCCGGTATTTAAGTATCACCGCTTTTGGGCCCAGGCGGATATCGCCATGGCTAATGCCCTGTACTACGTTTATTTAGCAGAGACGGAAAATGCAACAGCCACGCCGACCTTTAGTCCGGCTGCCGGTACCTATAGCACGGCCCAGAGCGTGACCATCAGCTGCTCGACCAGCGGGGCGACGATCCGGTATACCACGGACGGCAGTACTCCGACGAGTTCATCGACGGTGTATTCGGGACCGATCGCGGTATCAAAAACCACCACGGTGAAAGCCTATGCCACAGCCAGCGGAATGGCCGATTCGGCAGTTGCCACGTCGACCTATACGATCGGCGCTACCCAGCAAGTTGCCACTCCGACCTTTAGTCCGGTAGCCGGTACCTATAGCGCGGCCCAGAGCGTGACCATCAGCTGTGCGACCAGCGGGGCGACCATCCGTTATACCACGGACGGCAGTACTCCGACGAGTTCATCGACGGTGTATTCGGGACCGATCACGGTATCAAAAACCACCACGATTAAAGCCTATGCCACAGCTGGCGGAATGACGGATTCGGCAGTTGCCACGGCCACTTATACGATTTCCGCTTCATCGTCGTATGCGGTGACTTATACCATTGCCAACGACTGGGGTAATGGCGCCACGGTTAACGTTACGATCACCAATAACAGTACGGCGGCCCTTAGCGGCTGGACATTAGCCTGGACCTTCCCGGGGAATCAAAAAATATCCAATCTATGGAATGGCAGTTATACGCAGAACGGTACCTCGGTATCCGTGACCAATCTTAATTATAATGGGACGATTGGGGCAAACGGAGGTACGGTCAGCTTTGGATTTAATCTGACTTACAGCGGCAGTAACGCCAAACCGTCCAGCTTTACCCTGAACGGAACGGCCTGTCAGGTTCAATAGCCTTTCAACGCTTGGTTTATTGCTGAGGCTGTCGGAAAATGTTTTTAAAATCCAGGAGATATTTATGATACCGGCCCGTGAAACGGCAAAGTTTATATATTGTATATCTCTAGTAGAGCGTATCGTAAATAAATGGCAATCAGAAATGGGGAAGATACGCTCTACTTAAGTAGAACGTTCACAATCATTGAGTAGTTATTTAGAGAACGTTTTACTAGTGATCCAAATTCTTTTCCGGCAGCTCCAGCTTTTTCAAAGGATATCCGGGAATTTTTATATTTTGTACCCATGAAGTTATGAAATCAGAAGAATAACGAGGAGGTACTTAAATGAAAAGAACCTGTTTGATGTTGCTTTTTTGTTTGATTGCGGTAACGTTGTTTTCCACGAACTCCGTATTTGCGGCTTTTAATTATGGCGAGGCCTTGCAGAAATCGATTTATTTTTATGAATGCCAGCAATCGGGAGTTTTACCGGACTGGAACCGGGCCAAACAATGGCGGGGCGACTCCTGCACCTCGGATTATATCACCGGCGGCTGGTACGATGCAGGTGATCATGTGAAATTTGGTTTACCCATGGCCTACTCTGCTGCGATGTTGGGCTGGTCAATGTATGAATATGGAGTAGCTATCAAAGACGCCGGCCAGTATACCTCATTGGAAAATAACCTCAAATTTGCCTTGGATTATTTTGTAAAATGCGATCGGGGAACCAGTTTGGTTTACCAGGTCGGGGATGGCGGAACCGATCATTCCTGGTGGGGACCGGTGGAAGTGATTGAGAAAAAGATGACCCGCCCCTATTATACTTGCAACGCTTCTTGTGTCTGCGCCGGAACCGCTGCAGCTTTAGCCATTGGAGCGAAATTATTTGATAACGGCACCTATCTTTCCCATGCTAAAAGTTTATTTGCCTTGGCGGATTCGGTACAAAGCGATTCCACTTATACGGCAGCCAACAGCTATTACACATCCTACAGCGGTTTTTGGGATGAGCTGATTTGGGCTGCCGCCTGGCTCTATGTAGCCACAGGGGATAGTACTTATCTGACGAAGGCGGAATCCTATGTCGACAAGTTAAATAAACAGGGTCAAACCAGCGACATTGAGTATAAGTGGACCCACGGCTGGGATGATGCCCATTATGGCGCTTTAATTTTATTGGCCCGGCTCACCGGGAAAGAAAGGTATCATACCTTTGCGAAGATGTATTTGGATTGGTGGACTGTGGGTTATAATGGTGAAAAGGTAACCTATACTCCGGGCGGACTGGCTTGGCTCGATACCTGGGGATCGCTGCGTTATGCCATGAATACGGCGTTTCTCGCTTTTGTTTATAGCGATATGATTACCGATACCACTTTAAAATCCAGGTATCAAAATTTTGCCGCACGGCAAGCCGATTACGCTCTGGGTTCCAATCCTAGAAACAGCAGTTATGTGGTGGGATTTGGCAATAACCCTCCCAAACATCCGCATCACCGGACTGCCCACGGTTCATGGTGCGATAGCCAGGGCACTCCCGCCAATCACCGTCATACTCTTTATGGCGCATTAGTTGGGGGGCCGAATAGTTCCGATGGATACACCGATGAGATCAGCAATTATACCACCAATGAAGTGGCTTGCGATTATAATGCGGCTTTTGTCGGGGTGTTAGCCAAAATGTATAGCCTTTACGGCGGAACTCCGCTAAGTAATTTCCCGGCTGCGGAAACTGTGGATGATGAATTTTTTGTCGAGGCATCTGTCAATTCATCGGGTAATAACTATTCGGAAATTAAGGCCCTATGCAATAACCGCTCTGGTTGGCCGGCAAGATTCGTTAAGAATTTATCGTTCAATTACTACATGGATTTATCGGAGGTTTTTGCCGCAGGTTATAAAGTAAGCGACCTTACTGTAACGACCAATTATGTTGAGTTTCCGGTGACCATTTCTCCGATTACCCAATACAGCGGCAATATTTATTATATCAAAATTACCTTTAACGACGGCACCAATATCTATCCCGGCGGCCAATCCCAATATGCGGCTGAAGTGCAATTCAGGATTGGGGCGCCCAGCGGAACCAGCTTTTGGAATTCAGCCAATGATTTTTCCTATACCGGACTCGTGTCGGGTACTGCGGCTAAAACCGCTTATATCCCTGTTTACGATGGGACGAAGCTTCTCTACGGCAATGAGCCGGGTCCATCCAAGGTAGTTGCTACCCCGACCTTTAGCCCGGCGGGAGGTACCTATAGCACGGCCCAGAGCGTGGTTATCAGTTGCGCGACCAGCGGGGCCACGATTCGGTATACAACGGATGGCAGTACTCCAACCAGCGCCTCGAAAGTGTATTCCGGATCGATTACGGTGTCAGCCACTACTACAATTAAAGCCTATGCCACAGCCAGCGGGATGACCGATTCGGCAGTCGCATCGGCTACTTACACCATCAGTACAACCCAACAGGTTGCCACGCCGACCTTTAGTCCGGCAGGGGGTGTATATAGCACGGCCCAAAGCGTAGCCATCACTTGCGCCACCAGTGGAGCGACAATCCGGTATACCACCGACGGTACTACCCCGACAAGTTCATCGGCGATATATTCAGGAGCGATCACGGTATCCAGCACTACTACGATTAAAGCTTATGCTACAGCCATGGGGATGACCGATTCGGCGGTAGCTTCGGCCACTTATACCATAGGATCCACCCAGCAGGTCGCCACACCTTCCTTTAGCCCGGTGGCCGGAACTTATAGCGTGGCCCAGAGCGTAACGATCAGTTGCACGACCAGCGGAGCGACAATCCGGTATACCACCGACGGCACTACCCCGACAAGTTCATCGGCGGTCTATTCGGGGCCCATTACGGTATCAAAAACCACTACCATGAAAGCCTATGCCACGGCTGGGGGAATGACTGATTCACCAGTCGCATCAGCGACCTATATAATTTCCTCTGAATCCTCGGTAGCGGTTAGTTATTCCATTATTAACGACTGGGGCAGCGGAGCCACGGTTAATGTTACGATTACCAATAACAGCGGGACAGCGATCAGTGGTTGGACATTAGCCTGGGCCTTCTCCGGCAATCAGAAAATATCCAACCTATGGAATGGCGGTTATACGCAAAGCGGAACCTCCGTATCGGTAACCAATCTTGGTTATAACGGCACTATTGCGGCAAATGGAGGCACGGTCAGTTTTGGATTTAATCTCACATATAGCGGTAGCAATGCCAAACCCGCCAGTTTTACCTTGAACGGGACACCCTGTGAGATTCAATAAGGTTTAACAGCAGAATGATTTATACTACTCCTCCCGAGTTATCAATGAGGGGGGAGTAGCAACTTCTCCGGAAAATGTCGTGGAATAAAAAAAGATTATTTAGAATGGAGGGTTTCCTATGCGAAAATATTTTGCTTTTATAGGGATGATGGTAGCTTTATCGATATGCTTGTCGGCTTTTTCACCAAAAATTGCGGCGGATACCAATTATAATTACGCCGATGCGTTTGCCAAATCGATCCTTTATTATGAGGCCAGTTGGTGCGGGCCTGATGCCGGCAATAATAGGTTGGCCTGGCGCGGACCCTGCCATACGGAAGACGGGGCCGATGTTGGGCTGGATCTTACCGGCGGTTTCCATGATGCCGGGGATCATGTGAAATTTGGCCTGCCCCAGGTCTATGCGGCATCAACTTTGGGCTGGGCTTATTATGAATTTAAAGACGCTTTTGTCGCTAAAGGGCAAGATGGATATATGCTAAAGATTCTGAAGCATTTTAACGACTATTTCCTGAAGTGTTATCCAAAAGACACTCTCTTTCATTATCAGTGCGGTGATGGCACTACCGATCATGCTTACTGGGGGCCCCCGGAACTTCAAACAACCGCGCTGACGACCCGGCCCACCCTTTATTCGGCAACCCCAAGCAAGCCTGCTTCCGATGTTTGCGGTAGTGCGGCCGCTTCGTTGGCATTGATGTATCTCAACGATAAAGATCAGGATTTAACTTACGCCGATAAGTGCTTAAGCGCGGCCAAAAAGTTATATACCTTTGGTAAAACTTACCGGGGCTTGAGTGAAAGCGGCGGCTTTTATGGTTCAAGTTCATACCTTGATGATTTAAGCTGGGGAGCGATTTGGTTATACGTGGCTACGAATGATTCCAGTTACTTGACGGATGTCGATTCATTCATGGCTGAGAAAGGAATTAGCGGCAATAATGGTTATGCCAATCACTGGACCCATTGCTGGGATGATGTGTTTGGCGGAGTCTTTTTGAAATTGGCTCAGTTGACCACCAATAGCACTTATATTGGTATTGCCAAGGAAAATTTGGATTATTGGATGACCAGTGCTCCAAGGACCGCGGCCGGAGAATGTTATATCAACTCCTGGGGCGCATTGCGGTATACCGCAGCGGAATGCATGATGGCGCTGGTATATTACAAGACCACCGGAACAACGGATTATTTGAATTTTGCCAAACAGCAGATCGATTACATGTTGGGTAGCAATCCGCGGAATAGTTCCTATGTCGTAGGATTCGGCAATAATTACCCGAAATTCCCGCATCACCGGGGCGCCAGCGGCCGGATGGAAGCTGCCCCGGCCTATGAAACAAAGGTGGATCCGGAAAAGCATTTACTGTATGGAGCCCTGGTGGGCGGTCCAAACAGCGACGATACTTATGACGATAATGTGGAACAATATGCCTATACAGAAGTGGCCATCGATTACAACGCTGGTTTTGTGGGAGCTATGGCCGGCCTGACCCAATACTTCGGGGCGGGGCAAACTCCTGAGGCTACTCCCGGCATTGAATCCGGTAAGGAGTTTTTCAGTACGGCAAAGGTGCTTGAGGAAAACAGTCAACAGGTGACTATCGATGTATGGGTCCATTGCGACACCATGCTGCCGCCCCGCTACGTTGACGGCTTGTCCTTCAAGTATTTTGTCGACTTAAGCGAGTACTACCAAAAGGGCATGACGGTGAATGATGTGTCTTCAGCCATTAATTATGCTCCGAATAACGGCGCCGTATCGAAGCTACTTCCTTGGGACGAGGCCAATCATATCTATTATGTGGAAGGCAGTTGGCCGACTACCAAAAATTACGGCAAAATTGAATTCCAATTCCGTTTGGCGTGCTATAACTCCAAGGATTGGGATTCCAGCAACGACTTTTCGTATACCGGATTGAGGAGTACTTTAGCTGAAACAACCTATATACCGCTTTATATGAATGGAGTAAAAATATACGGCAATGAACCCGATAGTTCAACGCCAACGACAGTGGCCACCCCGACCTTTAGTCCGACGGCCGGCACTTATAGCACGGCCCAGAGCGTGACCATCAGTTGCGCGACCAGCGGGGCGACGATCCGCTATACCACCGACGGCAGTACGCCAAATAGTTCATCGGCGGTGTATTCGGGGCCGATTACGGTATCAAAAACAACTACGATTAAGGCCTATGCCACAGCCGTCGGTATGACCGATTCAACAGTGGCTTCGGCGACTTATACGATAGGCTCAACGCAGCAAGTGGCCACACCCATTTTTAGTCCGGCGGCCGGTACTTATAGCGCGGCTCAGAGCGTGACCATCAGTTGCGCGACCAGCGGAGCGACGATCCGGTATACCATCGACGGCAGTACTCCGACGGGTTCCTCAACGGTCTATTCGGGACCGGTTACGGTATCAAAAACCACCACGATCAAAGCCTATGCCACAGCCGGCGGCATGGCCGATTCCACAGTAGCATCAGGGGAATATACAATTTCCACAGGGGCATCGATAGGGATTGGTTATTCCATTATCAACGACTGGGGCAACGGAGCCACGGTGAACGTGACCATTACCAATAATGGCGCTACAGCAATTAACGGCTGGACATTAGCCTGGACTTTCCCAGGTAATCAGAAAATATCCAACCTGTGGAACGGCACTTACACTCAGAACGGGACATCAGTATCAGTGACCAATCTCAACTACAATAACGAAATCGCAGCGGGGAAAAGTATAAGTTTAGGGTTTAACTTGACGTATAGCGGTACGAATGCCAAACCGGCCAGCTTCACTTTGAATGGTATAGTGTGCCAGGCCCAATAAAAGTATGCTCAATCATCTTTTAAAGAATTGGAGGAGTTAAAGATGAGAAAGCCTTTCAAAACCATAATCGTAATCGGATTTTTATTGGCGATGACCTTAAGTTTATCCCCTGGCACCAATGGTAGTAAAAGTAGTGTTTTTGCGGTTTCTTCCACCAGGTTTCCCTGGATGGATAATAAAACTTTATGGCCGGTGGGAGTCAACCTGGCGTGGTATAATTGGGACCAGGATTTTTTAGACAGCGGATGGACCCAGCGTTTTGCGGCCATTAAAGCGCAAATGGACGTCATGGCGGCTGAGGGCGTACATGCACTCCGCTGGTGGGTTTTTCCGGATGCGTGCAATGTGCCTATATTTGACAGCACCGGGGAAGGGAGTCTTTGTACCGGTCTCCCGACCAACTGGGTCAATCACATGGTGGAAGCAGCCGATTATGCCAAGTCAAAAGACATCCGGATTTATTTCTGCTTCACCAGTTTTGACTGGGGGTATAATGGGAGAGCTTGGAACCATGACGATGTTTTCGACAATGTCACGGTCCGCCGGAGCTTTCTGGATAATGCCGTAAAACCAATACTTCAAGCGCTTGGAACCCATGAAGGCGTGCTGGGGTGGGATGTTATTAACGAGCCGGAATGGCTAATCTCCAGCGCCGATGGGGGCGACCCCAACGGTTCCTGCGAATCATTTTCATTAGCAGCCATGCAGCAATTTGTAAAGGATGTCGTTGCTTATGTGCATACTTACGCCAAGCAACCGGTCAGTGTGGGAAGCGCCAGTATGAAATGGTGCGGAGGGCAATATCGGTTTTGGAAGGGCTTAGGATTGGACTTTTACGACTTCCATTGGTATGATTGGGCTACACCGCATTTTAATCCATTAAAAACATCTCCAGCCGATTTGGGCTTGGATAAACCCTGTATTATCGGAGAAATGATGCCCAATCCGGGATCATCATCCCTTGCCATGTCCCATCAGGAAGTTTTGGAAGGGCTTTATGCCAACGGGTATTCGGGTTATCTGCCTTGGTCGTGGAATGACAGTTCGAATGATTGCAAACCGTATGTCACTCCTAGCTTTACCAATTTTGAATCCGTGCATCCCGAGGTTAATCAAATTCCATCGAGTACAACCACAGCCACTCCGGTCTTTAGTCCGGCACCCGGTTCCTATAGTGCGACCCAAAGCGTGACCATTAGCTGCGCGGCGAACGGAGCGACGATTCGCTATACCACCGACGGCAGTACACCTACGAGTTTATCGACGGTGTATTCGGGACCGATCGCGGTATCAAAGACCACCACGATCAAAGCCTATGCCACAGCCAGTGGAATGGCCGATTCGACAGTGGCTTCGGCGACCTATACAATTTCTTCATCCTCATCGTATCGGGTAGGTTATTCCATTTCAAACGATTGGGGCAGTGGAGCCATAATCAACGTTACAATCACCAATAACAGCGCTACGGTGTTAAATAGTTGGACAATAACCTGGACCTTCCCGGGTAGTCAAAAAATATCCAACCTGTGGAACGGTAATTATACTCAGAGCGGCGCGACGGTGAGCGTGAACAATCTCGGCTATAATGGAACGATTGCGGCAAATGGCGGCACGGCTAGTTTCGGATTCCAGATTACCTATAGCGGCAGTGACACCAAACCTACCAGCTTTACTTTGAACGGAGCACCCTGTCAGATCCAGTAATCATAAATGAATATGAGAGGAGAATATAAAATGAAATTAATAGCAAATTCATGGTATAAAAAAATACTATCCCTTTGGTTTGTGGGTATTTTCCTGTTATGTAATATCAATATTTCCGTAACGCATGCCAACACCAAGTATGGGCGGCTGACCGGAATCAACTGGTTTGGTTTTGAAACGGGAAATTATGTCGTCCATGGTATTTGGACCAGGGATTATCAGTCAGTGCTTCAACAGATTAAAGATTTGGGATTTAACTGCATCAGGCTCCCTTGGTGTTGTGCGATGCTGGATAAAAGTCCGAACAGTATCCAGATCAACGCTTACGGTGTTGATGCTTATACTGGAAAAACCGGACTTAATTTAGATTTAGCGGGATTAACATCATTACAGGTCATGGATAAAATCATTGATTATGCAAATACCTTGGGGTTATATATTATTTTGGATTGCCATTCGTTGGCAGCCGATCAATATCAGAGTGAACCATTGTGGTATACCAGCGCTTATTCCGAAAGTACCTGGATTAACGCATGGAAAACTTTAATTACCCGCTATCGGGATCGGTCCAATGTAATCGGCGCAGATTTGAAAAATGAACCCCACGGTAATTTGGGTACAGGATATAAGCCCCCTGCAACCTGGGGATACACAGCCGCAGGGTATAGCAATACGGATTGGAAAGCGGCTGCGGAGCGTTGTGCGGCTCAAATATTGGCCATTAATCCGAATATATTGATTATGGTTGAAGGCGTCGAGCAATCCCAGGATGGAACCGGCTCTTGGTGGGGCGGGAATTTAAAAGATGTAGCCAACCACCCGATTACTTCCATACCATCCGGGAGTCTGGTTTATTCATTCCATGAATATGGTTCAACTGTTTTTAATCAAACCTGGTTTTCCGATGCCAATTACCCCAATAACATGGCTGCGATTTGGGACGACCATTTCTACTTTATCAAAAAACAAAATATAGCGCCGCTATATTTGGGAGAATTCGGCATTAAAGAGGCTGATGCAGCCAACACTGCGTCGGTTGATTACAAATGGCTCACCACATTAATGGCCTATCTGGGAAAAGATGTCTCCTGGACATTTTGGAGCCTTAATCCCAATTCCGGAGATACGGGTGGAATTTTAAAGGATGACTGGGTTAGTGTCAATACGGCGAAGTACAATATAATCAAGCCGTATCTGGCCGGTAGTAACTGAACTCATGGAAGTAGATCTTAAACATCATGGATATCGATTGAACGGAATGATTATAATTTTTACTTTGAATGGGATGCCTTGTCTGATCCAGTAACAGAAATTACAGGTTAAAACAAAATTACATGAAAGGAGCTGTATGATAAGATGCGAAAAACGGGTTTGTTATTATTTATTCTAGTTTTCTTGCTGTTGATGGCAGACTCTTCAACTGGACTGGTTGCGGCGACTAGCTATAATTATGTTGATGCTTTTGCAAAGTCAATTCTTTATTATGAAGCCAGTTGGTGCGGACCGGATGCAGGCAACAACCGGTTAGCTTGGCGCGGTCCTTGTCATGTTTCGGATGGAAGTGACGTCGGATTAGACCTTAGCGGTGGTTTTCATGACGCCGGCGACCATGTCAAATTCGGATTACCCCAAGTCTATGCCGCTTCAACCTTGGGCTGGGCTTACTATGAATTTAAAGACACTTTCGTTGCCACCGGGCAAGATGGTTATATGCTTAATATTTTAAAACATTTTACCGACTATTTTTTAAAGTGTTACCCCAATAACACGACTTTTTATTATCAATGCGGCGACGGCGCAACGGACCATCCTTACTGGGGCCCGCCGGAGCTGCAAACGACGGCGGTAACAACGCGGCCCACTTTATTTGCGGCAACACCAAGCACGCCAGTGTCGGATGTTTGCGGCAGTGCTGCTGCAGCATTGGCATTAATGTATTTGAACTATCAAGATCACGATACAGCCTATGCCAATCGTTGTTTAACCGCGGCTAAGAGTTTATATACCTTTGCCAAAACATACCGGGGTCTGAGTCAAAGCGGTGGTTTTTACGGCTCCACCTCGTATCTCGATGATCTGAGCTGGGGAGCTATTTGGCTTTATGTAGCTACTAACGATGCCGGTTATCTGACGGATGTTGATTCCTATATGACGGAAAAAGGAGTCCTTACCCCGGATGGCGGTAATGGTTATGCAAACCACTGGACGCACTGTTGGGATGATGTTTTTGGCGGAGTCTTTGTCAAATTGGCCCAATTGTCCACTAATGCCCAATATGCCAACATTGCCCAGGAAAATTTGACCTATTTTATGACGAAGGCTCCAACAACCGCAGCTGGGGAAACATTTATCAATTCATGGGGAGCGCTGCGGTATACCGCAGCTGAATGCATGTTAGCTTTGGTATATTATAAAACCACCGGTAATGCCGATTACTTGAACTATGCCAAAAAACAGATCGACTATATGTTAGGCGCCAACCCCCGTAATAGTTCTTATGTGGTGGGATTTGGTAATAATTATCCTAAGTTTCCCCATCACCGGGCTGCCAGTGGCCGGATGGAATTGGCTCCAGCCTATGAACATAAATCGGAAACTGAAAAGCATTTGCTTTATGGGGCGTTAGTGGGAGGACCGGATGCCTCCGATAATTTCGCGGATGATATTGAACAGTATGTTTATTCCGAAGTGGCGGTTGATTACAACGCCGGTTTTGTCGGGGCAATGGCTGGGATAGCCAAATATTACGGGACTGGACAGACTCCGGAACAAACTCCCGGAATCGAGACGGGTGTACCCGAGTATTTCGATGAAGCTTCAATTCTTAAAGAGACCCCTCAAGAGTGTACCGTTGATGTGATGCTTCATTGCGATACATTATTACCGCCACGTTATGTAAAAGGTTTATCTTTCAGATACTTTGTTGATTTAAGCGAGTATTATGCAGCGGGCTTAACTGCCGACGCTGTCTCGGCCGCCGCCGATTATGCCCCCAATGGCGGCGTAATATCCGGATTGATTCCCTGGAGCGAGGCCGCCCATATTTATTATGTGGAAGGCAGTTGGCCCAATACCCAAAATTACGGCAAAATCGAGTTTCAATTTAGAATAACGGCTTATGATTCAAAATGCTTTGACTCCAGTAATGACTATTCCCGCATTGGCTTAACCAGTACGCGGGCACTAACCCAGAATATTCCGGTCTATCTTAATGGGATAAAAATCTCCGGAGCAGAACCACCTTTAGTAACTCCCACTCCCAGTGTAACACCGACACCAACCCCAACCCCTACGCCGATAATCGTCAGTATCAAGGTAGGGATGTTTAATTCCAATAAACCGGTTACTTCAGATACGATTTATCCCCAATTCAAACTATCGAACACCGGGACCGCTGCTATCAGTTTGTCCAATGTCAAAATAAGATATTATTACACTGTTGACGGTGAAAAACCGCAAAGTTTCTGGTGCGATTATTCCCAAGCGGGAACTGCCAATGTTACCGGTACCTTTGTCAGTATGGCAACTGCCAAGACCAATGCTGATAGTTATTTGGAGATCGGTTTTGCCAGTGACGCCGGAAATCTGGCGGCCGGCTCCAGCATTGAAATTCGAACCAGATTCGCCAAAACGGATTGGTCCAATTATACCCAAACCAACGATTATTCCTTTAATTCAACCGCTGCGGATTATACCGACTGGTCCAAGGCGACCGGGTATTTTTCCGGTGCATTGCAATGGGGAGTTGAACCATAAGGTTTATGGGGCTTACATGGGTGTTAGAATAAAATAACAATCAAAGGAGTGGCTATAAAATGCGGAAATCGAATTTATGGATATTCATGCTAATTTTGTTGCTGATTCAGATAATTCCTATATCAGGATTGCAAGCAGCTTCCGGTTATAATTATGTCGATGCTTTTGCCAAGTCAATCCTTTTTTATGAAGCAAGCTGGTGCGGAGCTGATGCGGGTAATAACCGTTTGGCTTGGCGCGGTCCCTGTCATGTTTCCGACGGAAGCGATGTTGGCTTAGACCTTAGCGGCGGGTTTCATGATGCCGGCGATCATGTGAAATTCGGTTTGCCTCAGGCCTATGCCGCCTCCACTTTAGGCTGGGCCTATTATGAGTTTAAAGATACTTTTGCGGCATATGGGCAAGACGGTTACATGCTCAATATTTTAAAACATTTTACGGACTATTTTTTAAAGTGTTTCCCGAACAAGACCACTTTTTATTATCAATGCGGCAATGGCGCCAGTGATCATACTTACTGGGGTCCGCCGGAATTGCAAACTACATCCCGGCCAACCGAATATGTAGCGAATTCAAGTACCCCGGCTTCCGATGTTTGTGGTAATACGGCAGCTGCTTTAGCATTGATGTATATCAATTATCAAGATCAGGACCTGACTTATGCCAATCGCTGTCTAACCGCGGCGAAAGACCTGTATACTTTGGGCAAAACGACTCACAAAACCAGTGGCAGTTTGAGCCTAAGCGGGGGTTTTTACACTTCATCTTCGGATCTTGATGATTTATGCTGGGGAGCCATTTGGCTATATCTGGCCACCAATGATTCCAGTTATATGACGGATGTCGGTTCCTATATGGTTGAAAAAGGAATTGACGGCAATAGTACTTATGCCAATCACTGGACTCATTGTTGGGATGATGTTTTCGGCGGGGTTTTTATTAAATTGGCTCAATTGACCCATGATTCCAAATATGTTGTCATTGCTGATGAAAACTTAAGCTGGTGGATGACGCAGGTTCCCCAAACTACGGCCGGCGAAAAATACATCAATTCCTGGGGGGCGCTCCGGTACACCGCGGCTGAGTGTATGATGGCGCTGGTATATTATAAAACCACCGGAAAAGCGGATTATTTAAACTTTGCCAAGCAGCAGTTGGATTATATGTTAGGCACCAACCCCCGCAACAGTTCTTATGTGGTGGGATTCGGCAATAATTATCCGAAATTCCCGCACCACCGGGCTGCGAGCGGCCGGATGGAAGCGGCCCCGGCTTATGAAACCAAGAAGGATCCTGAAAAGCATTTGCTTTACGGCGCCCTGGTGGGAGGGCCCGATATGTCGGATAATTATACGGATGATGTCGATCAGTATGTCTTTACCGAAGTAGCGATTGATTATAATGCCGGTTTCGTCGGGGCGATGGCCGGGATGTGCAAATACTTCGGAGCCGGCCAGATCCCGGAACCTACCCCCGGAATCGAATCATCCCAAACCGAGTATTACGTCAAAGGAGCGGTAATCGAAGAAGACACTCAGCATATAACCATTGATGCGATGATCTATTGCGACCCGTTATTGCCGCCGCATTATGTAAAAGATCTGTCTTTTAGATACTTTGTTAACTTAAGTGAGTATTATGCCCACGGTATGACTGTAAGTGACATTGGCCCCGCCATCAATTACGCCCAGGCTGGCGGTAGGTTATCAGCGTTGATTCCCTGGGATGAGGCAAACCATATTTATTATTTGGAAGGAAGTTGGCCCAATACGGAATCGCTTTATGGAAAAGTCGAGTTTCAATTTCGCCTGGCCAATTATAACTCCAATTATTGGGATGGCAGCAACGATTTTTCCAGGACTGGCTTAACCAAAACACTTGCGGCAACGCAAAATATTCCAATTTATATAAATGGCGTGAAAGTATTTGGCACAGAACCATCATCAAGAATTACACCTACACCTACATCAACTCCCACTGTAACGCCGACACCAACAGTTACGGCAACTCCGACTCCGGTTGTAACAGCTACACCTACGCCTACTCCTGGCATAAGCTGTTCGGTGACCTATGCAGTTAAGAATGATTGGAGTAGCGGAGCTACGGTAAATGTAACGATCAAGAATAACAGCGTGTCGGCGATTAACGGTTGGACATTAGCCTGGACATTTCCGGGCAACCAGGTGATCTCCAATCTCTGGGACGGTAGCTATACCCAGAGCGGGACCTCCGTATCGGTAACCAATCTTAAGTACAACAGCACTATCGTAGCAGGGGGGACGGCAAGTTTTGGGTTTAACTTAACTTATAGCGGCTCGAACACCAAACCGGCCAGTTTTACATTAAATGGCGTATCTTGCGCTGTTCAGTAACAGACGCCTCGGATTGGGTGCTTCAAAAAAGGCAAAATGGGAGCTAGCGATTATTTTAAAATCTTGATGCAAAATGAGTGAATTGATAGTATGATTGAATATAGCAGGTTGATTGGAGCCATCAGGCAAGTGCGGTGTTACTTGCCTGATTCACTTTCACTCAAATCCGGCTTAACGTCTACAACGAAATCGTCTTAAGATTTGGAGAAGGTGTGAACATGAAATTCAAGTCGCTGATTTTGGTAATGATCTTGATGGCGCTTCTTTTATCCCATTTCGTCAATGCTGCAAACCAGCCGGTGAGTGTTGACCCTTACATCCTTTTCGATGGACCCCAACTGGATGTTGTGAAGTCGGCTATCCAAGGAGAGAGGGTCAGTCCCTGGAGCGAGGGTATGAAAAAATTGACCAAAGATGCCGACAAGTTGCTCATCCAGTCACCCTTTACCGTTACGGAGAAAAAAGTTCTGCCTCCAAGCGGTGATTTACATGATTATTTCAGTTTAGCCACTTATTATTGGCCGGACCCCCAAAAACCGGGGGGCTTGCCCTATCGAAACCAAGACGGCTTGGTCAATCCGGAACGGGAAAACAGTGATCACTATGACAGTACCCGATTATCCCGGATGGTCAGTGCGGTAGATACTTTAGCCCTTGTTTACCGTTTAACCGGCAAAGAGGTTTACGCAGCTAAAGCAGTTGAGTTCCTAAAAGTATGGTTTATCAATCCGGATACTTGCATGAATCCCAATTTAAATTTTGGGCAAGGAGTACCCGGAAGAGCGAACGGGCGGAGCAGCGGCATTATTGATACGTCCATCCTGATTCGGGTTGTGGATGCCGCTAAAATGCTGGAAAGTTCCATTTCTTTTCCATCGAAGGATCAAATTCTATTGCAAGATTGGTTCCGGCTTTATTTGAATTGGTTGTTAAATAGTAAATTAGGACGACAGGAAGCTGCTGCTTCGAATAATCATGGAGTTTGGTATGATGCCCAGACTGCCGCTTTCGCTCTTTATACGGACCAACCGGAATTGGCTGCTCGAATTGTCGAATCGGCAAAGGCTCAGCGAATTCGGAGCCAAATCGAACCTGATGGCGCAATGCCAAAAGAACAGTCCCGTACTCGATCCATGCATTATAGTATCTATAATCTACAAGCCTTTATTACTCTCGCCCGGATTGGCGATAAAGTCGGCGTTAATCTATGGGATTACCAAAGCCCGGACGGCCGGGGGATTCAAAAAGCCATCGATTATTTAATTCCATTTTTATTACAGGAAAAGGCTTGGCATTTTCAAACCATCATTTCAGAAAATCAGCGGGGATTTGCCCGTTATCTATATTTGGCGGATCTGCATTACCAAACTGGTAAATATCATGAAGCCGAAAAATTTGTACTGGATAAAAATCGATCTATCAAAGATATCGTCGGAACCGGGATGATATTCTTTTAAAACCCCAGGTAAACGTCAGTAAATTTTATAGAATTTTAGTTGACAACCAAGATTGACTCTGTTAAACTTATACTAATAAAAATCCTTTAATACTAGTCCTGCGAGGCTGGGAAGGTTTATTGACTTGATTTTTACCTTCTTATGCCCTCAGGGTATAAGAAGTTTTTATTTTGGGGAGGAATTGTAATGCCTGAGATTAAAGCCCAGGTGATGGATGAAGAAAATATTCGCCGCTCCCTTTATCGACTTTCCCATGAAATTACCGAACATAACAAAGGGACTTCCGATTTAGTACTGGTGGGAATTCGTTCCCGGGGAGTCCCTCTCGCCAACCGACTCGCTGATTTCATCAAGCAGGCCGAGGGAATCTCGGTTCCAGTCGGAATTTTAGATATTACATTTTACCGGGATGATTTATCGCTGATTGCGTCGCAACCGGTAATTCACCGGACGGAAATGCCGGTGAATATTTCAAATAAAAAAATCATTCTCATTGATGATGTGCTGTTCACAGGGAGGACCGTAAGAGCAGCGTTGGACGCCTTGATGGACTTGGGGCGACCAGCCTGTATTCAACTGGCCGTCCTCATTGATCGTGGCCATCGTGAATTGCCGATAAGAGCTGATTTCGTCGGCAAGAATGTTCCAACAGCCAAACGTGAAGGTGTTCAGGTAAAGCTGTTAGAGACCGACGGTGAAGATCGAGTCGTTATTATCGAAAATGAACCCCCAAAGTAGTCCCTTTAAGACTTGTCCCGTGAGACAAGGAAGGGAGGAACGGGTAAAGTATTTTATCCTCCCTGGACGGGAGGTTTTTTTTTGGGGAGTTTGGCGCTATGGATTATTAGGTTGCGAGCAGGCCTTGTTTTGTACAAGCTTCGATTGTAAGCAACTTGATATAGAATAAATTATCAAAATGGAGGAACGATGATGCTAGAAAAGAAAGTGGATGTGAACGAACGGTTGCCTTTGTTACAGAGTATCCCATTAAGTCTTCAACATTTATTTGCAATGTTTGGAGCTACGGTATTGGTTCCCTATTTGGTAGGTTTGGACACCTCGGTAACTTTATTTACAAGCGGTGTTGGGACTTTACTTTATATTTTGATTACCAAAGGAAAGATTCCGGCGTATCTGGGATCTTCTTTCGCCTTTATAGCCGCCATGACGGCGATTATTGGTTCTGTAGCGGGGCAGCCCGGTGATCCATCCAAGATAGCATTGGCCATGGGTGGCTGCGCCATAGTCGGCATTATCTATATTATAGTGGCTATCGCCATCGCAATCTTCGGAATCAACTGGATTAATTACCTTTTGCCGCCGGTAGTCATAGGATCAGTGGTCATTGTAATCGGTTTGGGACTCGCTGGTGCGGCCGTGAACATGGCGATGGGTAATATTTGGCTGGCGCTGGCAGCCCTGGCAATTGCGATTTTTGCGGCTGCATTTTTTAAAGGCTTTTTAGGAGTTATTCCGGTTTTAATCGGGATTATCGGAGGCTATTTAGTGGCTCTGTTTACCGGAAATGTTCACTTTAATACAGTGATGACAGCTAAGTATTTTGCAGTACCCGGATTTATCTTCCCCAAGTTTAGCTGGGCGGCAATTATTGCAATCGCACCGATTGCCCTGGTCGTTATTACGGAACATATTGGCCATTTGATTGTGACCAATAACATCATTGGCCGGGATTTTATGAAAGACCCCGGTTTGCACCGCTCCCTGACCGGAGATGGAGTCGCCACTGCCTTGGCCGGATTCCTTGGCGGGCCTCCGAATACCACTTATGGCGAGAATATTGGGGTGATGGCTATCACCAGAGTGTTCAGCGTTTGGGTCATCGGAGGGGCTGCGGTCATTGCGATTATACTTTCATTTATCCCGAAAATCGGGGCCTTTATTCAGACGATTCCTGTACCGGTTATGGGCGGCATCTGCATTTTACTATTCGGCATCATTGCCTCCCAGGGTATCCGGATGCTGGTCGAAGCGGGTATCGACTTTTCTCAAAAACGCAATTTGATTATTGCCTCGGTCATTTTAGTTATCGGAATTGGTGGCGCTAAAATTGATATCGCCGGGATTGAATTCTCGGGGATGCCCCTGGCGACTTATATAGGAATTATTTTGAATATAGTGATTCCTCGTTCCAAGGATTTAGAAAAGGTCGATGATAATCAAACCACTCAAAAACAAGTGGCATCCGGGGTGACTGGAGAGTCCGGTAAATAAATTGGCAACAAAGATTAAACTGCGCATGAGGCGCTGATAAACGGAGCGATAAGTATGATTCAATTACCAAAAGATTTGTTGGGCCTGCGGGAACTTTCGGCGGAACAAATTCGCTATATATTAGAGACGGCTGCGGTTTGCAAAGATATTTTCAGCCGTGATATTAAGAAAGTTCCGACGCTGCGGGGTAAAACTGTTGTGACCCTTTTCTTTGAACCCAGTACCCGGACCCGTACTTCATTTGAAATCGCCGCCAAATGGATGAGTGCTGATGCGGTCAATCTGACAGTGGCTTCCAGCAGTGTCGCCAAGGGAGAAAGTTTTGTCGATACAGCACGGACCTTGGAAGCCATGGGTGTTGATGTGGTGATTATCCGGCACTCATTGGCCGGAACCCCGCGGTTACTTGCGGATTCCGTTGGCGCTCATGTAATTAATGCTGGGGACGGTGCTCATGAGCACCCGACCCAGGCTTTGCTGGATTTATTCACAATTCAGCAGAAAAAAGGCAAGATAGACGGTTTAAAAGTGACTATTGTGGGTGATATCATGCATAGCCGGGTTGCCAAATCCAATATCTATGCCCTTGCGAAGTTGGGTGCCGAGGTTACTGTAGTTGGCCCACCAACATTGCTTCCGAAAGGTTTACCGGAAATGGGAGTCAAGATTGGAACCAACTTAGATAAGGCCCTGGCTGATGCGGATGTCGTCAATATATTGCGGATTCAGTTGGAACGCCAGACTAAGGCCTATTTTCCAACCTTAAAAGAGTATTCGAAGCTTTTCGGCGTGAATGGTATCCGTTTGGAAAGGGCTAAACCGGACTTGCTGGTGATGCACCCCGGCCCGGCCAATCTTGGAGTTGAAATCAGCGAAGAAGTGTCAGTTCATAGTCAATCGGCCATTACGGAACAAGTTACCAATGGAGTGGCTGTCCGGATGGCGCTTTTATACCTATTAACCGGAGGGGGAAGCAAAGATGCGGCATTGCATTAAGGGAGGCCAGATCATCGATCCGGCCGGTGGGTATATTGGAATCGGTGATATTTTAATCGACTCCGGCAAGATCGTTAAGGTGGATAAGGAGTTAGCTCCCGGTGGCGCCGAAATCACGGATGCCAGAGGAAAGATTGTTATTCCAGGTCTCATCGATCTTCATTCCCATTTGCGTGAACCGGGCCGGGAAGATGAAGAAACGATTGAGAGTGGTACCAAGGCTGCCTTGAAAGGCGGTTTCACTGCGATTGCCTGTATGGCAAATACCAACCCGGTTGCCGATAACCCGGTAGTTATTGAATATGTTAAACACCAGGCAAAGGAAAAAGGTTATGTAAAAGTATACCCAGTGGGAGCCGTTACGAAAGGGCTTTTGGGAGAAGAACTGGCTGAAATGGGTGAAATGGCTGCAGTTGGAGCGGTTGCTTATTCAGATGACGGCAAGACCATAACCAATGCCGCAGTATTGCGTACAGCCTGTGAATACTCAACCTTATTTAATTTACCGATCTTGCTTCACGAGGAAGAACCCAAATTGGCTGGAGCGGGAGTAATGCATGAAGGATATTGGTCGACGATATTAGGACTTCCGGGAATACCTTCATTGGCGGAAGATGTGATGACAGCCCGCGATTTGTTGATTGCTGAATTTACCAAGGCTAAAGTTCATTTTTGTCATGTAAGTACTGAAAAAAGTGTTGAATTAATCCGCCAGGCGAAACAGCGGGGGGTAAAGGTTACTGCCGAAGCTACTCCCCATCATTTTACCCTGACCGATGAAGCGATTCAAGGCTATGATCCGGTGTATCGGGTGAGTCCTCCATTACGTTCCGCGGAGGATGTCGAGGCTGTGAAAGAAGGCTTGAAAGACGGGACTATCGATGCGATAGCTACTGATCACGCGCCCCATACCTTGGAGGAAAAACACCGGGAGTTTTCACTGGCGCCTACCGGAATGATTGGGTTTGAAACTGCTTTGGCGCTTGCTTGGACCCAATTGGTAGAAACCGGATGGCTCACTCCGGAACAGCTGGTAATCAAGATGTCTGTGAATCCGGCGCAGATTATCAACCGCCCCGGCGGCAATCTAAAAGTTGGCGAACCGGCTGATGTGGTATTGTTTGATCCAAAGCCGACTTGGGTTCCGGAAAAGTCTCAAATTGTCTCTCATTCAAAAAATTCCCCCTTTATTGGCCGTTCTCTTAAAGGAAAAGTGGAAGCGGTTTGGGTCGACGGGAATTTGAAGTATTGTAAGGAAAAGTTCATATGAATAAATATTTATTCAGATGTATATTTATGATATAATGTGCAATAGAAGTTATAGATTATTCAGTTACTGAGCTAAGTGGCCAAGTTCCAAGTGAAACCAATAGCCATAACGAATAACGAATAACGAGGAACTAATCACAAGTTAAGCGTGAGGTAAAAATGAAACAAGCGCGTTTGGTACTAGAGGACGGAACCGTCTTTTATGGTGAGTCTTTCGGGGCTGATTGTGAGGCCGGTGGTGAAGTTGTCTTCAATACTGGAATGACGGGCTACCAGGAAATATTAACCGACCCTTCCTACAGCGGCCAAATTATTACCATGACCTATCCTTTAATCGGAAATTACGGCTTCAATGCTGTGGATTTCGAATCAACTCATCCTTTTGCCCGGGGTTTTATCGTAAAAGAATACTGCGACATACCCAGCAATTGGCGGGCGGAATTCAATTTGGATGCCTTTTTGAAAAAATATCAGATACCGGGTTTGGCAGGTATTGATACCAGGGCTTTAACTAAGCGTTTGCGCACGCATGGCACGATGCGTGGGATGATTACAACTTCAAATGAAACAGATGATGAAATGCTGAATAAAGTTTCAGCAGTTCATGATCTCTCCGGTCAAGATTTTGTAAAACAAGCTTCCACGGATAGAATTTACACCGAGGGTGACGGCAGGAAACATGTGGTTTTGGTCGATTTCGGAGCTAAAGCTAATATTGCCCGGCGCTTGAAGGAGCGTGGCTGCCGGGTTACTGTGGTGCCGTGCGATACGACCAGCGAAGCGATTTTAAAATTGAGGCCGGATGGTTTAATGCTCTCCAATGGACCCGGTGATCCCCAGGATGTTGTGTATGCAGTCAAAATGGTGCGTGAATTAATGGGCCGTTTACCAATTTTCGGTATCTGCCTGGGACATCAAATTATCGGTTTGGCTCTGGGCGGTACAACCTATAAATTAAAATTCGGGCACCGGGGCGGTAATCATCCGGTCAAAAATCTGCTTACCGGAAAAGTCACCATTACCTCCCAGAATCACGGGTTTGCGGTTCGTGAAGATTCTTTAAATCCCGATGAAGTGGTTATATCCCATAAGAATGTAAATGATGGTACGGTTGAGGGTTTGAAACACCGTAAACTACCGCTTTTCTCCGTACAGTATCATCCGGAAGCGGCGCCGGGTCCTTGGGATTCGGAAGAATTGTTTGATGAGTTCGTGAGCTATTTTAATTAATATAAGTAGGTGTCAAAAATGCCTTTGGATAAAACTTTAAAAAAAGTGATGGTCATTGGATCGGGTCCGATCATCATCGGGCAAGCGGCCGAATTCGACTATGCCGGTACCCAAGCCTGCCGTTCTTTGCGGGAAGAGGGCATCTCGGTGATATTGGTTAATTCCAATCCAGCTACGATTATGACGGATGCCAATATGGCGGATCGAGTTTATATTGAACCCTTAACGGTTGAGTCGGTCCGGCGGATTATTGCCAAAGAACGTCCTGACGGATTGCTGCCTACCCTTGGCGGTCAGGTCGGTCTCAATTTGGCCGTTAAGTTACATGAAGCCGGCGTACTGGACACCTATAAAGTGAGATTGCTGGGGACGCCATTGGAGGCGATTAAGAAAGCCGAAGATCGCCAATTGTTTAAAGAAACCATGCAAGCTCTGGGTCAACCCTTACCTGAAAGTGTGATTGTTGAAAAGCTGGAAGAAGCCGTAGCATTTGCGGAGAGGATTGGCTATCCGCTCATCATCAGGCCGGCATACACTTTGGGGGGGACCGGAGGTGGAATTGCTCATAACCGGCAGGAACTTGAAGAGATTACCATCCGGGGTCTGACTCTGAGCCCTATTTCTCAGGTGCTGCTGGAACAGTCTGTAGCAGGTTTCAAAGAGATTGAATATGAAGTCATACGGGATGCCAATAACAGTTGTATTACGATTTGCAATATGGAAAACATCGATCCGGTAGGGATTCATACCGGTGATAGTATTGTAGTGGCGCCAAGTCAGACACTGGCCGACCGCGAATATCAAATGCTGCGGGCAGCATCATTAAAGATCATTCGAGCCTTGGGAATCGAAGGCGGTTGCAATGTACAATACGCCCTTGATCCTAAGAGTTTTCAATATTATGTAATTGAGGTCAATCCGCGGGTCAGCCGTTCCAGCGCCTTGGCATCGAAAGCCACCGGATACCCCATCGCCAAGGTGGCAGCCAAAATTGCCATTGGTTTGCATTTGGATGAAATTATCAATGCCGTAACCGGGAAAACTTATGCCTCGTTTGAACCGGCATTGGATTATGTTGTGGTGAAAATTCCGCGTTGGCCTTTTGACAAGTTTAATTTGGCCGACCGCACGTTAGGCACCCAGATGAAGGCTACCGGAGAAGTAATGTCCATTGACAGGACACTGGAATCAGCTCTTTTGAAGGCAATCCGTTCTCTGGAAATCGGTTTATACGGTTTGGGTATGGCTTCGGCAGCCAATTTGTCCGCGGAAGAATTGGAGAAAGCGATAGTCGCTGCGGATGATAGGCGTTTGTTTTTCTTAGCCGAGGCGCTTAGAAGGGGCTATACTGTTGAAGATATTTATGAGCGAACGAAAGTGGATGCGTTTTTTTTAAGAAAGCTGGGTCATATTATCCAGATGGAGCGGGCTCTTCAGGAAAAAGACTATCAAGATGCGGATTTATTAAGGGCAGCCAAGAAAATGGGTTTCTCCGATGGGGAAATTGCAAGGATAACCGGCGCTAAAGAGGAAGATGTGCGCCAACTGCGCTATAACCATAATATCCGTCCGGTCTATAAAATGGTCGATACCTGTGCCGCTGAATTTGAGGCGGCTACGCCGTATTTTTATTCATGTTATGATCAGGAAAACGAAGCCATTCCATCAAAACGCCGTAAAATCGCGGTGATTGGGTCCGGCCCGATCCGGATTGGCCAGGGCGTAGAGTTTGATTATTGCAGTGTTCATTCGGTTCTGGCATTGAAAGAGGCTGGTATTGAAGCAATTATCATTAATAATAATCCGGAAACGGTGAGCACCGACTTTGATACCGGGGATCGGCTTTATTTTGAACCGTTGACTGTAGAAGATGTCCTGCACATTTTGGAGTTGGAACAGCCTGAAGGGGTTATTGTCCAGTTTGGCGGGCAAACTGCTATCAATTTGGCGGCTCATTTACAGAAAGCGGGAATCCGAATTTTGGGAACATCGGTGGATTCCATTGATTTGGCTGAAGATAGGAAACGATTTGATCGCTTGTTATTGGATTTAGAGATTCCCAAACCGGCCGGTCGCACCGTTACCTCCATTGAAGAAGCAGTGGCAGTGACCAGGGAAATTGATTTCCCGGTGTTGGTTCGTCCTTCTTACGTTTTGGGCGGCCGGGCCATGGAGATAGTGTATAACGAAACGGAACTCAAGAATTATTTGACTTTTGCTGTCAAAGCAGCTCCTGAACATCCGGTGTTGGTCGACAGGTATGTAATGGGTCGGGAATGTGAGGTGGATGCCATTTCCGATGGTACGAATGTTCTCATCCCGGGAATTATGGAACATTTAGAGCGGGCGGGTGTTCATTCAGGCGATTCCATCGCGGCATATCCACCGCAACATCTAACTATCGCCGAGCAGGAAAAGATTTTAGCCTATACAGTAAAATTAACCAGAGCCTTAAAAGTCGTAGGGCTGATTAATATTCAATATGTTTTGGATGATAAGGAAGTTTATTGTATCGAGGTCAATCCCCGTTCCAGCCGGACAGTACCTTTTATGAGCAAGATTACCGGGATTCCTATGGTTCAGGTCGCGACTAAAGCTGTTTTAAATCAAAGCATTTACGACCAAGGGTATGCCGGGGGAATGTGGCCCCAGACTAAATTGGTTGCAGTGAAAGCTCCGGTATTTTCCTTTGCCAAGCTGACCCAGGTTGATATCTCCCTGGGGCCGGAAATGAAGTCTACCGGAGAAGTCATGGGAGTCGATCTAACCCATGCCGGAGCTCTTTACAAGGCTTTCATTGCCGCAGGATTCAATATTCCCCGGGGGGGGGCGATTCTGGCCACTCTTTCGGATCGCGATAAGGCTGAAGCTTTGCCGCTATTAAAAAAGTTATCCGAACGGGGTTTTCATATTTACGCCACAATGGGTACAGCAGCCTATCTGCGGGTCAATGATGTTCCGGTAACCAAACTGAATAAGCTTGATCAGGAATCGCCTAATATTACGGACGCTATCAAAAACGGTGAGATTCAATTACTGGTCAATACAATTACCAGAGGCAAGGAACCGGAACGGGACGGCTTTAAAATACGGCGAATGGCTGTAGAGCATAATATCCCATGCCTGACCTCACTGGATACCGTGAAAGCATTTTTAATGGTTCTGCTAGCTCTTAGTGAAGGGAAAGAACCAAGTACCGTAATCCCAATTCAAGATTTCAAGACAATTCGGGTGGAGCAATCCATTTAATGGGGATGGAAACTGTAAATAGGGATATCCCCGTCATTGATGCCCATGAAGATAAAAATCGAGGAGAAACAATGTTTTCCGGAAAAGTATTAATCACTGAGAATGTTAATCTGAGCCCCGGTTATTACCGGCTCTCCTTGTTAGCGCCGGAAGTAGCGGCATTGGCCAAACCGGGTCAATTCATTCAAATACGGGTAACCCGACCCGGAGCCAATGATCCTTTGTTACCGAGGCCGATTAGCATTTTTCGGATTGGGAAATCGACCGGTACAATAGCAGTAATTTATAAAACGGTGGGACGGGGTACTTCGCTATTAAGCAGATTTGAAAGCGGAGAATTGATCGGAATACTAGGTCCCATCGGTAACGGCTTTACAATTCCGGAAAATGTCCGTAAAGTGGCGCTTATTGCAGGGGGAGTCGGTATGCCGCCCTTGTTTTGTCTTGCGGAAACCTTTCTTCAAAACCGCAAGGATTGCGAGGTAAATTTATTTTATGGCTGCCGGAGCGCTTTGGATGTATTGGAATTGGATTTATGGAATCAAAACGGCGTTAAGTCGTTCATAACAACGGAAGATGGTAGTTTGGGTGAGAGCGGCTTCATCACTCCGGTCTTTTTGAAAGAGCATCAAAAACAGAAATATGATTATATCGCTGCTTGTGGACCACAGCCGATGTTGAAGGCGCTACAGGAAATTGCTTTAGCCCAAGGGATTGATGGTGAATTATCACTTGAAGCACGAATGGCTTGCGGTGTAGGAGCATGTTTGGGATGTACCTGCCAGACCCATTCCGGATATAAGCGTGTCTGTGTTGATGGACCCGTTTTTCCAATCAAGGAGGTGGTTTGGTTATGATGCGAACTTCAATTAATATGGAAGTTAAAATCGCAGGGTTGACTCTAAAGAATCCGTTGATGCCTGCTTCCGGCACCTATGGATATGGCAAGGAATATTTGACTATATTGCCCCCGGACACTTTCGGAGCCATTGTTACCAAGGGAGTTGCCGTTCAACCATGGCCGGGAAATAAACCGCCGCGCATTACCGAAACCCCATCCGGAATGTTAAATGCTATTGGTTTACAAAACCCCGGTGTTGAAAATTTTATTCAGGAAGCCCTCCCATTTCTCCGCCAGTTCCAGGCTCCAGTAATCGTTAATATTGTCGGTAAAACCATCAATGAATATGTTCAGGTGGCCGAAATTTTAAGCAGCTACCCGGAGATTGCAGGTTTTGAATTAAATATCTCCTGCCCTAATGTTAAAGAAGGTGGCATTGCCTTTGGAACCGACCCGCAGATGGCCCATAAGATAACCAAAGCTGTCCGTGACGCTACTAAATTACCGTTGATAGTCAAGTTATCCCCCAATGTTACCGATATTACAATTATTGCTAGGTCTGTAGAAGATGCCGGCGCGGATGCCGTCAGTCTCATTAACACTCTCTTGGGGATGGCCATTGATATCAAAAAAAGGCGGCCAGTTTTAGGTAATGTGGTAGGCGGATTATCGGGACCTGCCGTCAAACCGGTGGCTTTGCGTATGGTCTGGCAGGTTTATTCAAAAATTTCAATACCCATCATTGGTATGGGGGGAATCGTCAGCGCGGATGATGCCCTGGAATTTATGATGGCCGGGGCTACTGCTGTTGCCGTTGGGACTGGTAATTTTAAAGATCCATTGACCCCTAAAGGGATATTAGCAGGAATCGAAGAGTTTCTTGTCGAAGAAAAAATTCCTAATCTGGCAGAATTAAGAGGTATTGCCCATCAAGAATTTGATATACATAAAATGACAGGGGGAAACAACCGTGCTTGAAGAGAAGGAAATTTTAGAAATATTCCGCGAGACCAAGGTGTTAAGAGAAGGGCATTTTCGTTTAACATCCGGCAAACACAGTAGAAAATATATGCAGTGCGCTCAAGTTTTACAATATCCCAATTTCACCGAGAAATTGTGCGAAGATTTAGCCCGCCGTTTTAAAGGACAGGAAATCCATGCGGTGGTTGCTCCGGCTATCGGTGGGATCATTGTTGCTTATGAAATCGCCAAAGTCCTGGGAGTGAGGGCTTTATTCACCGAACGGGAAGACGGTAAAATGGTTTTTCGCCGCGGCTTTGAACTTGAAGAAGATGAGAATGTTTTAGTGGTTGAGGATGTCATTACAACCGGTGGTTCGGTGTATGAGGTCATTGAAGCCGTCAAGGAGCGAGGAGCAAATGTCTGTGGCGTAGGTGTACTGGTTGACCGAAGTGGCGGAAAGGTTCATTTTGGTGTAAAAAAAGAATCCTTGATTTCTATTGAGATCGAAACCTATGAGCCCGATGAATGTCCGCTATGCAAAGAGGGAATTCCGATTGTAAAACCTGGGAGCCGTAAGTAAAAAAGTTTCTGTTGTGGAGATCGGATTTAGAAATTTGCAGTTTGAAATGTTCCAATTGAGAATTGGATAAAGTTTTTAAAATTAGATTTTACGCGCGATATGCGCGATGAAATGCGGGGTGTATTTTATGCCTTTAGTTGGAATCGTTATGGGTAGTGATTCGGATTTAACAATTATGAAGATGGCCGCCGAGGTCCTGGAAGAATTCGGCGTCGATTATGAAATGACGATTATATCTGCGCACCGTTCACCCAAACGCGCTATCGAATATGCGTCTACTGCTGCCGAACGCGGGTTGGATGTTATTGTGGCAGGAGCCGGTGGGGCTGCGCACTTGCCGGGAGTTTTAGCGGCAATGACTCCATTACCGGTTATTGGAATTCCTATCAAAACAAACACTTTGGATGGGGTAGATTCGCTTTACTCCATCGTTCAAATGCCCGGAGGTATTCCAGTGGCCACCGTCAGTATCAATGGGGCCAAAAATGCCGGTATTTTGGCAGTTCAGATCTTAAGTGTGGTTGATTCTTCCTTACGCCATAAAATGATCGAGTATAAGAAAAAGTTGGCCAAGGAAGTCAACGATAAAGCGGTGTTATTAGAAGAGATCGGTTATAAACAATACTTGGAACAGAAAAAATAGGTTATGCAAATGGAATGAACCTAAATCCCCTGGTTATTTGATGGCTGACAGTCTATTTTACTGAGAGCTATGGAATAGTCAGGGGTTTTTTCATGAGTTCCTTTGGCAATCGGTAATAGGGTGTCTCCAAGGGTCGTTTTTAATTCGCTAAAATATGAAAAGCCCTCACTTAAATGAATCGCTGTGTGTATTTTACTTAAATATGACACTTGGATTTCGTTTTTTTTAAAATCCCATTTGCAATCTCCTATTTTTAGGATAATCTTATCGATAAGAGAGATTCTTTAATATATTGGTTTTTATAAAAAAATTAAATGAATACTTTTACAAACATTTTTGGATAAATATGTTATATTTTATTTTGTGTTAAAAATTCTCCGATTATAGATGATTGATTTTGTATTATGATAAAATATTCTCGGTAGCTAGGGAAATTTAACTAAAGGAAAATGGAGCGCAAGCCGAAATAACAAATAGGTATGGGACCAAAGGACTTTATTACCCAATCGGGCTCGGATGATACATTTTCCTTTCATTAATTTCAGGGATAAAATATAATTTATGCGTTTTTGTTATAATCAAATAAAAAAATAACAATTTATTTATAAAACAAAAATGTAATCAATAATATTTTAAATGATAAAAATGAGAATCAGTTTAAGGAGGAAGTTTGATGGAGCAGGCTTGCAGAGTACTTGTAATTGATGATTCCCCAATGGTGTATAAGGCTGTTAAACGCGCTTTGGAACCGGAAGGTTTTCAAGTTGTGGATCAAGCCTTTAATGGGCAAGAAGGTTTGGAAAAAATTGATCTTCTTAAGCCGGACTTGATTATTTTAGATGTTACCATGCCGATTATGGATGGTATTGAAACCGCGGAAGCTTTATTTCAAAGAAATCCCGCTTCCAAAGTTATTATGTTGAGTGCTATGGGTGATGAGGATTTAACCAGTAAAGCAAAACGAATTGGTATTAAAATATTCTTAACAAAGCCCTTTAAACCGGAAGAACTGGTAAGCAGCATCCGGAGTATTTTATAGAAAAGAGGTATCCGAAATGGAACAAGATAAATTTACATTTTTTTGTAAGTGTTTTGAGGATGCTTTAAAAAGGAATTTGGAACATATGTCTGATGTCCTGGTTGAAACTTGTAATGATAATACCGGGGACAAGGAAAAAAAACTTTCTTCCGTTGTAGGAGTCGTTGGTCTTCACAAAGGGCGAATTCATGTTACAATGGCGGAAAAGTTAATCCGAAAGTTGTATGAATGTGCTAACGGAGAACCGGCCGGCGACGAGATGGATCTGTGCTTTTACCTGGCAGAACTAACCAATATGATAACAGGGCGCAGCATAACCCAAGTGAATGATACTTATAAGGGAAGCAATCTTCGGCTAACCCCACCGGCGATATTTGCCGATGAAAATATCGGTATTGCGACTCCACAGGTACAATCATCCATGCAGAAGTATAACTCAAATTATGGACCCATTCGTATCGAAATCGGGTTTGAAGGTGTATAGTTTGTGGATATAAAAGATTCATTGATTTATGCAGTAAACAACGTATTACCGATATTTAAAATAAAGCCGCAATATCAGTATGCAGTGGAGGAGAATTTACTAACCTCCGGTAATCAAGTCAACGTTTTAAATAGTTTCTCCCATACCTTGCAAGGAAATATCGTTTTCAGCTTTAGTAATATGCAAACCCTAAAAATAGCTTCAACTTTGCAAGGTACTGATGTTTCTGTTATCGATGATGAGATGAAAACAGCCATTGGCGAAATTACTACCCTGGCCGTAAATGTGGCAATGAGTAAGTTTAAAGCAATACACTCCATTGCCATCTCGCCTCCGATATTTATTTCCGGGGAAAATGTTTTGTTAATGATAAGCCGTAATCGGACTACAAAACTATTCTTTCAACTCAATGGTGAGAGTGAAATGCTGTCAATTGCTTATTGCCTCGAACAAGGTACATAAGCAATATAATTAAGGTGGTGTTTATTTTGGGAAAGTCAAAAGACAAAATTCATAATCAAAACGGAAGCGAAAAAGCCGATTCCTCTCAAAATAATGAGGTCAATGAAATAATCGCTAAAATAATTATGGAAGATCCGGCTCCCTCACAAAAAGAAGAAACCGAGAACGTTCATATAGAAGCAGCGCCACTTAAAGGGGAAACCGCGACAATCCCTGAGAAAAAAGAAGCTCTGGATGTTGATCCCGAGTTTTTAAATGATTTCTTAGTTGAAACAAGAGAACATATTGAAAACATTGAAATGAGTGTTTTGGCGTTAGAAACCGATCCCGAAAATTTGGAGTTAGTCAACAGCTTATTTCGTTCTTTTCATACAGTGAAGGGTTTGGCCGGATTTGTCAATCAAGACCTCGTACGGAAAATAGCTCATCAAACCGAAACAGAGTTGGATAAATGCCGTAAGGGTGATTTAAAAGTCAGTAAGAGCTTTGTTGATATGATCCTAGCTTCTTCGGACTTATTAAAAAGGATTTGTGATGACCTTACCCTCAACGAAGATCCGGGTTTTTTGCAAACGGTCGAACATCATTTGGAAATTCTTAATAAAGGAATGATTTATTCTCAGGCTTCGCCAATCAATACGACACCGGCTGAAGAAATTCAAGCTATCAAGGTAGATAAAATTGGCGAAATAATGGTCGGACAGGGACTTGATCCTAAAGCCGTCGAGGAATTGTTGGAAAAGCAAGAAGATCATCCTGAACTAAAATTAGGACAATTGGCGGTAAAAGAAAAAAAAGCCGAGGCTGCAGACGTCCTTCAATCACTGAGAATTCAAGAAAAGGCCGCAAATTTATTGAATGCCAGTGGCGGATATACAAGAGTGTCGGCGTTGAAAATTGATAATTTAGTCGATTTAATCGGCGAATTAGTCATCATTCAATCCCAAATTGAACAAGATGCCGTAAAGCGCTTTGGAACCAATGACTCTTTGGTTACGAATCTTTTGAGAATGGAGAAAATCTCCAAAGATGTTCAGAATATTTCGATGTCTTTACGAATGGTCTCTTTGAAATCAACCTTTCAGAAGATAAACCGTATCGGTCGGGATACGATTGCCGAATTAGAAAAAAATGTAAATATTGAAATGACAGGAGAAGAAACGGAAATTGACCGCGGTGTGGCTGAACGGATATTGGATCCCCTGGTCCATTTGGTAAAAAATTCGATATCTCATGGTATAGAAGATGAGGCGGACAGGCCTGCCAAGGGGAAATCAATTCAGGGTTTGGTTAAAATATCGGCTTATAGCAAACGCGGCAATGTTTATATAGAAATCAGCGATGATGGCCGGGGATTGGATACCGAGCGGATTTATCAAAAAGCAATTGAGAAGAAGATGCTGGACCCCGAAAAAATATATACCAGTGACGAAATCATCAATGTTGTTTTTTTACCCGGGTTTTCGACTGCGGAAAAGATAACGGATATTTCCGGGCGCGGGGTTGGTCTGGATGTTGTAAAAACCGAGGTCGCCAAAATCGGGGGAAAAGTAGAGGTTAATAACAGACCCGGTCAGGGCTGTACCTTTACGTTAAAAATACCCATTAATTTGGCGGTAATTAATGGAACGATTATTGACATCTTAGGAGTGCGCTATATTATCCCAACACTTTATATCAAACAAATCCTTAAACCTGAAGAAGGTCAATGGGTTAATATCAGCGGCAACAAAGTCATGATTCGCATCAAAGATGAAATTATTCCTCTGATCCCCTGGACTAAATTATTTGGTGGGTCTCAAGTTGCGGTAGAGTATGATAAGACGGCGGAGTTGGTTGTTCTAGTGGAAGTTGAGCAAAAGCTCAAGGCCCTTCCGGTGCGGAATGTGGTTGATCGCCGTGAAATTGTCATCAAACCTCTTGGAAGCGAGTTTAGTGAATTGGATTATGTATCTGGAGCTTCAATACTTGGTGACGGTACGGTCGCTTTAATATTGGATATTGAAAATCTCTACAAGGTCGAATAAATTCTTTATCAGGCCTATTTACAAAAATGAAAAATAAAAAGCCGGTTGTTCTGATTTTAACAATCGGTTACTATCTGCAATAATACACTAGGATAATTAGGAGGAAACTCGAATGGTCATTGAAGGAGGTAAATTTCTAACATTCCTTTTGGATCAAGAAATATATGGGATCCCTATCAAAAAAGCCCGGGAAATCATCGGCGTAATGGAGATTACTCACATTCCCAAAACTAAAAACTACATCAAGGGTGTTATCAATTTACGGGGGAAGATCATTCCAATTATTGATTTGCGTTTGAAATTTGGGATGGTGGAAAAACCATATACTGATCGGACTTGTATCATTGTTATTGAAATAGTAACCGAACAAGCCCATTATTTAGTTGGCGTAGCCGTGGATACTGTGGCCGAAGTGATCAATATTCAAAAAAATGAGATTGATTTGTTACCGGAGTATGAATCCCAATTTGAAAACGATTTTTTGGCTGGAATCGGTAAATTGAAAGATCGGGTGGTCATGATTTTAGATATCGAACAGATATTGAGCGGAGAGGATCTTTCTTACCTTAAACAAAAAATAACTGCAGAAAAAGTATAAATAATAATACTTGAGGGAAACAAATTGGAAGAGCCAAAAACTTATTTTTTACATCCAGGGTATATATTTACCAGTTCCGAAGCCCATTTGGTTCATACCGTACTCGGTTCATGTGTTGCGGTCTGTTTATGGGATCCCAAACACCGGTATGGTGGAATCTGTCATTACATTTTACCGAAATCGACTGATGGAGAACATAACGGCAAGTATGGCGAAGTAGCAATCCCTCATATGATACGGTTAATGTTAGAAATGGGCTCGCTAAAGGGAGAGTTAAAAGCCCATATTGTTGGGGGCGGCGATAACGCTAAATTTCATTCTATCGTTGGATCCGCCAATGCGGATTTGGCCGATGAGTTATTGCGGCAGCACCAAATCGAAGTATTGACCCGGGATGTCAAAGGCCAGTTTGGAAGGAAAGTAGTCTTTAACAGCAACACCGGAGAAATTCTTATTTATAAAATCAACGATGTACGTAAAGAAGATTGGTACGGCAGTAATTTATGAATCAACAGAAGCTGGTGATTTGGAGATATCATGGAGGAATCAAAGACTTATTTTTTACAACCGGGCTATATTTTTGCCAGTCAAGAGCTCCATTTGATCCATATTGTGTTAGGTTCATGTGTAGCGGTCTGTTTATGGGATAGCAATCAACAATTTGGCGGTGCCTGTCATTTTATTTATCCGACATCCGTTCATGGCGAGACCAACGGTAAAGTTGGAGAACTTGCAATTCCTCATTTATTGCGGTTGATGCAAGACATGGGAGCTGATTTGAATCATCTCAAGGCTCATGTGATTGGTGGGGCTCATAATCCAAACTCCAATTCAATCATTGGAAACGATAATAGCGCGATTGCCGAGGCGTTATTGGCCGATTACCGCATCAAAGTCGTAACCAAAGAAGTTGGAGGTACTTATGGCCGTAAAGTAATATTTAACTCAATGACGGGTAAAGTTTTGGTCTATCAAACCGATGACATCCGTCAAAGTGACTGGTATGAATGATGTCACTACCCTGAAAGAACGTTTATATTCACGGGAAAAAAGTAATGCCGCAAAAAGGCATTACTTTTTTGTTTCATTATCAAAAAACATTAGAATTTTTTATTTCAGTTGATTTTACATGGTCAAATTAAAATCGATTCAAGTATTTAAGGATTATGCCGATGTTTTCATCGAGTTTTAAAATAGAAAACGATACTTTTTTTATATTTTATATATTTTTAATAGCAATTGTTAAATTTTGTTTCTTTTGAAAGGAGGTTTATAGAAATATCCAAATGTTTGAGAAAACATTTAAAATTTGAGGAGTGAGCCAAATATGTTGCAAAAATTAGCGCTGGGTAAGCGGATTCAGCTTGGTTTTGGATGCTTAATGGTTTTAATCTTGATTATAGGATTTTCGGCAATTTATAACATGGGTGGAGTTAATGAAAAAATAGATGAAATTAAAAGATTCAATTTGAAAGCGGAACAGTGCAATAGCATGAATCAATCAATTTTGGTTCTCTCCAGAAGTTTGCGCGGTGTTCTTTTAAAGATCAACTCTCAGGAAGTCGCCGAGAACCAACAAGCGATGCAGGATGCTTATGGGAAATTCAAGGATACTTTTCAAGAAGCAAATCGAACATTTTCGACTCCGAAAGGGAAAGCCTTGTTGTCTCAAATTAATCAAGCTGCAAATTCAGCATGGCCACTAATCGAGCGAGTGGTCGAATTAAGTTTGAATTCTCAAGACACTGAGGCAAATACTTTGGTTTTAACGGATGTTAAAGCAGCCGTAGCTCAATGGGCCGGATATATAAATGAATTAAAGAATTACAGTGAGCAGTTAAATCAAGAAATCATTGTCGGCGCCCAACAAACCTATTATAATTCCCGGGCGACTCTGGTTATATTGATTGTCATTTCGGTGATTCTGGGAATTACAATGTCCTATATTCTGACCCTCAGTATTACCAAACCGATGAATTCCATCGCAGTCCGCATTAGCGAGGGAGCGGGGCAAGTGGCGGCTGCTTCGGGGCAATTATCTGCATCCGCCGGTCAATTATCCCAAGGGAGCGCCGAACAAGCCGCAGCCATTGAGGAGACTTCCTCAACACTTCAAGAGTCCGGGTCTATGTTGACGCAAAATAGCACCAATACGAAACAAGCTGCGGATTTATCGGAAAAAGCGAAAGAATCAGCGAATAAAGGCAGCGCTGAGATGAAACAGATGATGGAATCGATTCAGGAAATTAAAAAATCCAGCGATCAGATCGCCAAAATCATCA
>JAEZCE010000015.1 GCA_023429995.1 Bacillota bacterium
CCAAGATTTGGGCCCCCTTTTTGGTAAACCTGTAATATAACGAACTTCCCCTCCCTTTAGCGTAAATTGCGTCCGGCAGTCAAAGGGAGGGGAGAAGCAAACTGCTAGCTACCGGCATTTAAGTAACTGGAGGGGAGAGTTCGCGCGCCGTTAAATCCTGGTTCAGACCATTGTTTAGGCGATAATTAAAAGCCCCTGTAATGCCGCACTTGCCGGAGGATAGGAAGGATCAAGACGCGAAAAATAAAGAACCAAGATCTGAAAAACTATTGCAAAGAAGAACTTTTTTGGGGAATTTACGTTAAGTATCATTACTTGACACACTCACCAAACTCACAGATTCGCCCAAAAGCAGTAGTTATGGAGATAAACATTAAAGCCCAGCGAAAACTGGAGGGCTCATGAAACGGATCGGCCTTATTCGAACTTGTTTTGAAATTATTTTAATGATTGTTGTGGTCATACTGGCCATGGTAGTTCACCAGAAAAAGAATCAGGAACCTTCCCAATATTCCTGGTATCAAAATGTGGTTCATTCTGTGCCCACCAACGAAAAAGTTGTCGCCCTGACCTACGATGACGGTCCTCATCCGGTGTATACCCGTCAAATCTTGGATATTTTGGACCAATATCATGTCAAAGCAACTTTTTTTATGATTGGAAATTTGATGGACAAGTATCCGGATATTGTCAAAGAGGTATTGAAACGGGGGCATGTAATCGCCAATCACACCTACACTCATCCCGGCAATATCGAATCCAACACTTCGGCGCAGGTAATCCGGGAATTGGACCAATGCGAACAGGTGATTGAAAAAATGACCGGTGGGCGCGCTAATTTTTTCAGACCCCCACGCGGCTTAATTGACAGTACGGTATTTTCCATTGCCCAGGATGAAGGTTATCAAACAATCCTCTGGACAGTCAGCGCGGATCACCATGATGCCCCGACTCCGGAGCTCATGGCGGAAAGAGTGCTGAAGTTGAACCGGCCCGGGGGAATTATCCTGGCCCATGACGGGTCTTTTCCAACCCGCTGGAAAGATGTTGCCGCCACACCCCTCATTATTGAGAGACTCAAAAAACAGGGCTACCGTTTTGTGACCATACCGGAGCTGTTGAAAATCGGAGCCAAACATCCATATGCCAGGAGCAGTTTAAAACATTATGAATGGATGATGATTATCCGCTGTCTGAAAAGTAATTCAAAATCAAAATTACTTCGGAGTCCCTTCCGCATCCAACCATTTTTTTCGCAAATCAACGGGACGGTAATGGTCAATATAAGCCAGGGCCTCCGCTGAATCTTTAACCACTTGGTAGAGTTGGTTTGAATCGGATCTGGCAAAACGCTGTTCCATGATTTGTTCGAACTGCATCAGGAGGTGCCCGTAAAATCCATGGGTATTCAAAAGTACCACGGGTTTATTATGATATCCCAATTGTTTTAAGGTGATGATTTCCAGTATTTCTTCCAGGGTGCCGTATCCCCCCGGTAATGCGATAAAGGCGTCGGATTTTGAATCCATGACGGCTTTACGTTCACGGAGGCCTTCGGTGACAATTAACTCATCGCAACTTTCATAAACAACCCCCGGCAAATTCAATGCCTTGGGGATTACGCCAATAACTTTGCCGTTGTTTTGATGGACCGATTTGGCGGTAGTCCCCATCAAACCCAGCAGTCCCCCGCCAAAGAGCATGGTGTCACCCCGTAAAGCGATCTGTTTTCCCAGTTCTTTGGCAGATTCGAAATACACCGGATCGATATGGTTGCTGGAAGATGAATAAACACAAATGATCATGGTATAGCTCTCCTTTCCATTTTTTTGATTTTCGAAGAAGAACAGGATGGTTTTTGTTTTTTGCCCCTTCCTTTGGAATAGGCCATGGAATATTACAAGTCTTTTTAGAGAGTTTATACCATATTGTGAAGTTATACAAGTCTTTTTCGGGGAAGAGTCGCAGTTTATCCATTGGCCGGAATGTGAGGAAGGAAAGGATTAGTAAGGGTTTGGTTTGGATCTGGCAATTCATCGATTATCAAAACCATCCTCATCAGGTGGTTTTTACTTTTTATTTAAAAATATAACTGAAAATTTGCAGGAAAAATAATTTTTTTAACGTAAACTATATGTTATATGTATCAGGAAATGAAATCGCATGTATTTGTTTTTGACCCTTTATACTGGGGAATATTACATAAATCTTCCGAATCGTCGAGAAAGAGAATAAGGTGAATGAGATGATTAGAATTGAAAACGTTGAAAAGCATTTTGGCCATCTTCATGTACTGAAGAACATCAATCTTCATGTTAAAACCGGTGAAAAATTGGTGGTCATCGGACCTAGCGGTTCAGGAAAGAGCACTTTGATACGGTGCATTAACATGTTGGAAAAACCAAACCATGGCCGGGTGGTGGTTGACGGGGTGGAGATCACCGCTCATAAGGCGGAAGTTCAAAAAGTACGCCAATCCGTGGGTATGGTTTTTCAGCAATTTAATCTATATCCCCATAAAACCGTTTTGGAAAACCTTACATTAGCCCCGGTTTTGATTCAAAAAAAATCACCCAAAGAGGCGGAAGAAACCGGAATGGCCTTTTTGGAACGGGTTGGTCTTGGGGGAAAAGCCAAGTCCTACCCTTCGCAACTTTCCGGTGGGCAGCAGCAGCGGGTTGCGATCGCCAGAGCTTTAAACATGCATCCCAAAGTTATGTTATTTGATGAGCCGACTTCCGCCCTTGATCCGGAGATGATCCAAGAAGTCCTTGATGTGATGACCGGTTTGGCTCATGACGGAATCACCATGGTCGTCGTTACCCATGAAATGGGTTTTGCGCGGGAAGTCGCCGATCGGGTTATTTTTATGGATGAAGGGGTAATTTTAGAAGACGGAACTCCGGAGCATTTCTTTAATAACCCGGCCCAGGAACGCACCCGACAATTCTTGAGCCGTATTTTGCGGTAGTAGTCCCCTCTTTCGTGTTAAAACGATACCGGGAAGCGGTTTCTCCATAGTTATTCATCTAAATAAAGCGGGTGGCTTGTTCTAAAATCGAACGAGGTAATTTTCGAGAAATCTTGCAGAGGTTCGTTTTGATAAAATAAAATCAGGAGGTAAATCCTATGAAAAAATTGTTGGTTTCTTTGAGTTCATTGGTATTGCTTGCAAGTTTGGTTGCCGGATCCTGTTTCGCCGCTCCAGCCGATAGCCCGGATATTAAAGCCATTAAAGAGCGGGGTGTACTTAAAGTCGGAGTGAAGGTGGATGTTCCGAAATTCGGTTACAGAGATCCGAAAACCCAGAAGATTGACGGCTTTGAGGTCGATATTGCCCGGGCTGTCGCCAAGAAGATATTGGGCAACAAAAGTAAAATCGATTTACAGGCCGTCAATGCTAAAACCCGCGGCCCATTACTGGATAATGGGGAAGTCGATTTGGTCATTGCCACCTTTACCGTTACCGATGAGCGTAAAAAAAGCTATAATTTTTCCGATCCTTATTTCGTAGACGGCGTGGGTTTGCTGGTTAAAAAAGCTTCAAAAATGAAAAGCCTTAAAGATCTGAACGGCAAAAAAATCGGAGTCGCTCAGAGCGCTACATCCAAGGCGGCGGTCCAAGCTGAAGCCGATAAACTCGGGATTAAAGTTGAATTTTTAGAATTTGCAACCTATCCGGAAATTAAAGCCGCATTGGATTCCGGCCGGGTGGATTGCTTCTCGGTTGATGGGTCCATTCTCAATGGGTATGTCGATAAAACCAATGTGATCCTGCCGGATCGTTTTAGCCCCCAAAACTATGGAGTAGCCTCAAAAAAAGGCAACGACGGTTTGGCCCAATTGGTCAATGAAACGGTTAACGAAATGAAAGCCAACGGACAAATTGATAAATTAATCAAGAAATGGAAACTGAACTGATATGGTAAGTCCTTTTGCCTGGTTTAAATGGGTTGCATTATTCAAAGAATGGCATGTTTTCGCTGAAGGATTTGTAATGACCGCGGTCGTTTCCGCATCAGCCCTCGGATTGGCATTGATTTTGGGAATTTTCTTTGGGATGCTTGGCGCATCCCATTGGAAATTTCCTTGGGTACTAACCCGGTGCTATGTTGAATTTATTCAAAACACACCGCTGGTCATCCAAGTATTTTTTCTTTATAACGGCCTGCCTTACCTGGGGATTACCCTTCCGGTCGTTGCGGTGGGAATTATTGGGGTCGGCGTATATCATGGCGCTTACATCGCCGAAGTAATCCGTTCGGGAATTCAGGCAATACCCAAAGGACAGCGGGAAGCTGCTCTTTCCCAGGGATTTACCTATTGGGAGGCATTGCGTTATATCATTCTGCCTCAAGCGAAAAAGGTGGTTTTTCCACCTCTTACCAATCAAGCGGTTTACTTGATTCGGAATACTTCGGTGCTGGCAATGATTGCCGGGGGGGATTTAATGTACCGGGCCGATTCCTGGGCCGGCAACAACCTTTATTACGGTCCTTCCTATGTGGTAACCGGAGTCCTTTATTTATTGCTTTGTCTCCCGTTATCTCAATTTGCGCGGTATTTGGAACGTAAGGCGGAGGTGGGGGCGTGATCTCCGAACTTTTTAAAATTGAGAATTTTATTTTTCTGGCCCAGGGTCTCTGGGTAACGGTTTTAATCGCTTCGGTCAGTATCTTTTTTAGTTCTATTCTCGGCATTATTTTGGGTGTCACCAGGGCTTCAAAACGGAAATTTTTTGGAAAACTGGCCGGCTTTTATATTGAGGTCATCCGGAATATTCCCAATTTGCTTTTTATTATTGCAATCCGTTTTCTTACCCCATTAAAGCCCATCGAATCGGGAATTGTGGCGATTACGATTTTTACATCGGCGGCAATTGCCGAAATTATCCGGGGCGGATTGAATTCCATCGGGAAAGGCCAATGGGAAGCTGCAAAATCCCAGGGATTTAGCTATCCGTCTACCTTAATTCATATTATTTTACCTCAGGCTTTGCGTAATATGATTCCGCCGTTGGTATCCCAAATCATCACCGTCGTCAAAGATACTTCCTTTGTTTGGGCGGTTGGGATTGAAGACCTAACCGGAAGAGGAATGATTATCATGGGGCAATACGGCTCAAAATATCAGGTTTTCACTATCTTTGGGCTGATCGCCGTGGTTTACTTTGCAATGAATTATACCTTATCCGTGCTGGCTAGAAAACAGCAGCAGCGGATGGCTCATTAAAATATCAATCGGATTTTTCAATGCTATTGGGCTATTCGTTATTGGCTATCAGCTAAACAATTGGCAATGTATAAGGTTTTTCAGCCAATAACCAATTGCCGATAGCCAACCCCATTTAGATCTTGATTTCCGTAAACGGCATTCCTTGTACATAAGAGATAGCCGCGCCTGCGGCGGTGGCATATTCCGCATTAACCGGAGTTACAAAATTCACCCCAAACAGCTTCCCAAGCTCACTGAAAATTTCACTGGATTGAGGGACATTGGTTAAATTGCCGGTCAGTACGATGTCTTTGGTTTGATCAATCCGGGCTGCAAAAACCGAAATCATACCGATGGTTTGAAAAACCAGGTTGATGATTCCCAGCCCGATATCGGCCTTGGAAGCCAGGTCACTGAGTTTTCCAAAATTGGAGGCGGTCGATTCCGGAGGCAGGCCCTTCACATAATGGGATAAGTCGCCAATACTTAAGTCGATGTGATCCAAATTCCCACCCCGGGAAGTTTCGATCAGATCATTGAAGTTTCTGACATTGAGCATCCGGTTGGATAAACCCAGCAGTGTTCCGCCTCCAACTCCGGTGCCTCCGATATGCCGGACTCCCTTTTGATCAGCCTTCACTAATGCGGTGCCCGTTCCCATGCTGATAATGAGGGCATTGGACAGGTTGCTTAAGAAAAGGCCGCCCATTCCGATCGCCCGGAACTCATCAACCATTCCGGTGGGAATATTATAAAGTTTGGCATTGATATACGACGAACCGACGCCGGTCACCATAATCCGCTCAATATCATCCAATTCAAGGCGGTTGGTGTCTAAAAATTTTCCGAAAGCCCCGTAAACCGAAGCGATGGGGTCAGTCGCTTTGACAAGCAGGGGACTAAAAATGGCGCCCTTGTCGAATCCCACAATTTTGGTGGTGCTGCCGCCGATATCGATTCCAATGATTTTACCCATCATAAGCCTCCTAAAGTTATTGATCAAGGGTTTATTTTAATATGATTATAAAGATGAATCAGCAAATAATAGAGACGTTGCCGAAATGAGCGAGTGCGGCGTGATGAGCGGCGTATAGCGTCGTCAGTTGGTCGCTCCAGTCCTCAGCGTACATTGAGTACGCTTCCGGTCTTCACTTCCCGC
>JAEZCE010000074.1 GCA_023429995.1 Bacillota bacterium
GAGGATACTTAATGTCCATCATATCGTACAGCTGGCTGAAATAACTGCCCAGAAGGTGATCCCCGGAATAACCTTCTTCGAAATATCCCCGGACACACATAAATTCATTGGCCACCGAAAAAATCGACTCCGCCAGTCTGGCTTTGGCCGGATCAAACCCTTCCTCCACCACCAACCAGGGGTCAACCTTAAAATATTTCTCGGAAGTTTTAAATAAATGCATCTTCGACATCCTCCTAAAAATTCTATGATGAAATTCGCTTTTTCGAAAACATTGAACTCTGTTCTTAAAAATGGTTATCGGGCATTTCCATTTAGTACAGGTAATTGGGGCAACTATCCACTAACCCCTTCGGTGATACTTCCATGTCTATTCTGACCTAACCCCCCGCCCCTTCCCGTAGCGGGAAGGGGTGTCGGAGTATATCATTCAAGCCAAAAAATTTGGGCTCAACCATTTCTGAAAACATAGCCAAACAGTTAATTCAAATGACATTCTTCCACTCGATCATATACCTCTTGCAGCGTTCCCTGAAACGGTCCCGGCGTTTCCATTTTGATAGAGACCAAAGCCGCGGCGAATTTTAACGATTCGCCTACATCATGTTCCATCCGCCAGGATAAATAAGCGGCAAACGTAGTGTCGCCCCGGCCGGTTCGCCCAACGACGCTGCGATTGGAAAACTTTTCGTAATAGGTCTTGCCGTTCACTCGGGCTAATACGCCCTCCGCCTGGGTGATGACGGTCTCCGGGCAACCCCAGCTTTCAAATAGAATAGCGGCTTTTTCAAGATCATCGGTTCCGGTAAGCACCTTTGCCTCCACCCCATCCAATTTCACCTTGCTCATTGCTTTGACGATCGCTTGTTTCCCGGGGACGTCTTTGAAAGCGATTTCGCGGGTTAGGGGATCCACTTGCCGGACAAAGCTCTGCATATCGGCGGACAGGTCATACCCTTTGGCTTTTAAACCCAAAATCAAGTCCATATCGAATTCCTGATCGGAAATTCCGGCTAAATGCAGATACTTGGTTTTTAATGAAGGAAATTCTGCCAGTTTAAATAGTCCGGCGCTTTTTCGGATCATCAGGCGCCGCTCATCGACGTTGGCTGTGGGATGGATGACCACGGCAAAAGTGGTCTCCGCTGTCGGGATGACGCATGTATCGATATTTAATTTTTGCATGGGGATTAGGATTTCCTGATCTTTCTCGGCCATCTTGGTAACCACTGCGACTTTCTTGCCGACCCTTGCCGCCACCATCGCCCCGCATAAAACGGCGCTTCCGGGAGAAACTTTCGTTTCTCCTTGATAAGGGGTTATTTCATCAAAACACATATGTCCTAAAAAGGTAATGTCATAAGAGTTCATAGTTGGTTGCTCTCCGTCTCTGATAAATGTATTGGAACGTATCAATCTTGACTTCGCACACTTGCGTTAATCATTTTTAATGGGAAAGTATCATGTATATTGTTCTTCAAAAAAAATTCGATCTTGTATTATAGAACTGGCATATCTTGGCAAGAAACATGCCAGTTAAAATCTTCAATGAAAGTTAAATCCATCGATATCAACCTTTTAGGGCGCCGGAGAATGTACCCGTGGCAATGTATTTTTGGAAAAATACAAAAATCAACATGGGTATGACCGCAGCTATCATAATTACTGCCGATTGAATGGTATCCGGAATACCGTATTGACCTTGAATCATGGCGATACCTATCGTCACGGTGCGCATCTCCATTTTTTGAAGCAATAACAAGGAAAACGGCAATTCATTCCACATGGACTGAAAACCAATAATGATTAAGATCCCCATCATCGGCATTGCCATGGGTGTAGCAATCCGGGTTAATATGCCCCATGTGCTTGCGCCGTCGATACGGGCGGATTCGATGATTTCATAAGGCAAGGTACTAAAATAGGTAGACATGATATAGGTTCCGAACGGGGCAAAATAGGCTGTCCAAACCAGAATAACGCCCCAATACGAATTGGTTAAATGAAACTTGGCGCATAATTGAAAGATTTGCATCGATAACAGCATCTGGGGGAAGATCATTAAAAAGAGCACCATTAAAAATAAAGGGAGTCGGAATCGAAATTGCAACCGCCCGAATGCAAAGCCTGCGGTAATACAAACAAATAAGTAAAAAGCCATGGCCGCCGGAATCAGGATAAAATTATTTTTGAAATAAAAGAGCAAATTCTGATCGATTGCCAGTTTATAGTTATCGATGACCCAATGGGCCGGTGGCATCACCCGGTTGTCGAGATATTCGTTGACTTGTTTAAAGCTGGTTATCAGTACGTGATATAGTGGGTATATGGATAAGATCGCAGTAACGATTAATACAATATAAATGATCAACTTTACATTTTTATTCATTTTCAGGCCGCCTCATTAATCGAATTTGCATCACAGCGATAATTGCGCAGATAAAGAAGAGAACTACCGCCCAGGCGCTGGCGTACCCCATTTTCCCGTTGATAAAACCAAGGTTATAAAGCCCATATTCCAAGGTGCAAGTACTGTATCCGGGTCCGCCATGGCTAAAGGTATAAATAAACGAAAAGGCGCGGGCTACGTTTTCAATCACCGACATCACCACTAAAAACTCAATATTAAACCGGATCGATGGCAAGGTAATCTTCCAGAAGGTGGTCCACCAACCGGCTCCGTCAATCCGGGCCGCTTCATACAATTGCTCATCGATTCCACCCATAGCCGCTAAAAAATAAATGGTGCCAAACCCGACTCGCATTAAAATACCATAGACAAATCCTAATGATACTATCGCTAAGATGGGACGATTCAGCCAATCGAGCGCCCAGGAATGAAGGCCGGCCATTTGTAATAGGCCGTTCAAAGGGCCATTGGATCGTAAAAAAAGGTTGAAGATCATTCCCAAGATTACATAACCAAGAACGTTGGGTAAATAGATAACGGATCGAAAAAATTTCCACCCTTTAAGACCGCCCCGTAACAACGCCGCCAAACATAAGGGTATAAAAACGCCTCCCGGGATGAACAGAATCAATAATAAAGTGTTTTGAATCGACTGCCAAAATTTATCATCTTGAAACATGGCGCTAAAATTATCAAATCCAATCCAGTTAACCAGACCAAAACCCTTCCAATTGGTAAAACTGTAATAAAAATTGGAAATCGCCGGGAAAAGGATGAACACCGAGATAAGAAGCAATAATGGTGTAATTAACCAATAAGCATCCCATTTTTCTTGAGTTTGCAAGTTCGTTTTTTTCAAAGCCATCAAACTCCTTAATAAAAAGACATAGTTGCGGATTAATGCTAAGTTGCTTCATAATTTATTATCCAATTAACAGCAACATAGCATGAGGTGCCGCTTTCATCCCCATTACGGGAATGAAAGCGGTAGGAAACCACCTTAGTCCAATGATATTTTATCTGTGTTGCGATGCGACTTTTTCAACTTCCTGAACAAATTTATCCGGAGTGATTTCTCCGGTGATCAATAATTTTTGGGAAACGGCGTTGAAATCATCTTCAAAAGAACCGATAAACCAGGTTTGGTAATCTTCGGAGATATTCTTTTTGAGGTAGCTGTTGATATCTTTCAGAACTGGGTATCCTAAAGCTGTCGTATCCAGGCTGGTATTCGGAGATAATCCACCGGTACCTGCGACAAAGGTTTGAGCCCCTTCGCCCCGGGCGTAGAATTCAGCATATTTCACTGCCATAGCTTGGTTTTTAGACCAGGTCATGACACTATAGCCAATACCGACAGGTTGAAATGATTGCATGTCTTTATTTCTTGCTGCGGCAAAATTGATCGATGGGAAATATCCGACATTATCTTTACCGAGAGCATCGCTGAATTGTCTCCAGTTGGCGACATCCGAGAGCAAACCTACGGAAATAGCGCCTTTACCCGCGGCAAACATATTGATGGCATCCATGAAGAAAGGAATGGAACCGGCATTGGGGTCAAAATAACCTTTATTTTTTAATTCCAGCATCATCTCGGCGGCTTTTTTGAAAGCGGCATTTTTGGCAAAGCCTTCTTTTCCGGTTTTTAAGCCGGCGACATCTTTACCGTAAATATTGGCAGCTAAACAACGGAACATAAAGTTAGCGGTATAATCCCTCAGTCCACCGGTAATCGGAACAATACCGGCGGCTTTTAGCTTCTCACAAGCAGCCAGGAACGAATTCCAATCTTTCGGAGGCGCATCCTGGTCAAGGCCTACCTTTTTGAAGTATGCCTTATTGTAATAAAAACCGAAACCCTGGGAAGTCATGGGGATTAATTTGATGCCTTTTTTAAAGTCACGGTTGGTGGCGGCGACTTTCCAACTGTCCTCAGGAATTTCTTTGCGCCAGGATTTGATATACTTGTCCAGTCTAACTTCAAACTGATCCAGCTCGTACACGTCGCCTCTTGCGCCATGCATTAAGGCTACATCCGGCCCTTGATTCACTTGGGCAGCCGCGCGCAATTGTTGATAATATTGATCATTCGGTTGGGCTACATGATTGACCTTAACATTGGGATATTTTTTCATAAACATATCGTCTATTTTTACCATCACTCCGTGCATGCCTGGGTCGGCATACTTGAAGTCCCAGATTGTCAAGGTAATTTGTTTCGCCGCGTTAACTGTGCTTAAACCGCAAACCATAACGACAGCCAGTCCTAACAGTAAAAAATAAGACATCAGTTTCTTCATTTTTGTCATTCATACTTCCTCCCCTAATATTATTTCGTAGCGACAAACTTGATATATCAATCGACAATTCCAAACAATTATCGACTCTACAATCACCTCCCTGGCTTACTGGATGTTTATATTTAACAATTAATCCAGATGCTCTATATTCAATTATACCAGCTAAACAAGATTTACCGCTGCTGATAACTGTCATGAATTTTTAGTAAACTATTGGTTACAATTGTGATCAATGTCATGGGTCACCCAATCGAAACAGCAATTTTATTTTAAATCCGCTGGAAACACTGAAAACCATCGTAATCACCTAACAAACAAACCCATGACAATTGTCATGGGTCCGATAATTTTCAGCCACATCGATGGTTGGGGATTGGTTCCTATAAATTTCTGAATTCAATGACTTCTATTCTTCCTTGGTCCAGGGAATTAAAATTTTGATGGCAAAACCCTGACCTGGAGCAGACTCAACCTCAAATCTCCCTCCCAAATCTTTCACCCGCTCCTGGATGCCGGTCAATCCACAACCCAACTTGATATTGGATGCGCCTAATCCGTTATCCCTGACCGTAATGCTTATTAATTTATTTTTCTGATGAACGTTGATAAATACGTGATTGGCTTGTCCATGGCGAAAGGTATTGGTTAGCGCTTCCTGAATGACCCGATAAATTAACCAATCGATCTTTTCCGTTAAACTATCCGGCAAATCAGACATATGAACCGAAACTTCAATTTTGGTTACTTCTGAGAAAGCAGTAATCAAGGCTGAAATCGCCTGAAGATGACTGACTTCGATCGGAGGACGCAGAGCCCTGACCGCCCTTCTTACTTCCGCCAAAGCCTCTCTGGCTTGTTCTCTCCCGCTATCCAACTTATCTAAAGCTTGATCCTTGCCGGCGATAATTAACTCCCGGGTATAATCAAGCACCGCAATCAGATTGGTCAACATATATCCCACAGAATCGTGGATCTCACGGGATATCCGATTTCTTTCATTCATAATACTTTCCCGCTGGTGGCGCACAGTATAATCCTGGAGCCCTAAATTGGCTTCAACCAGACGGATATTGGATTGATGAAATTGTTCAACTTGAATGGAAAGCTGAGTGACTTGGTCTAATAATCCCCTGATCAAAATACCACCGATTATCGCAATAACACACTCCCCCCAGGGGAGAACAAAATCGGTAATTCCGGGGCCGGCATGGAAATAACCCCAAGTTTGATTCGTTAAACATCTTTCCCAAGTCATTAAGGAAATTAAAAATAATGAGGAACTCATTCCAATCCAGGTGGATGAGACTAAAAATATCTCGAATAAAATCACTGCGATTAAAGGAGCATAAATTGGCATTTGTTCAGGCATTGAATTCATAACGATTAAAGCTAAAAAACTCCGTAAAACAAAGCCCAGGATCTTAATCCAATGGATCGTCAATAAATGAATCATAACAACCAAACAAGCCGAGATCAATAAGATGGTCAAAAATTGCGTTTCCCAGTACGGAGGGACTCCAATCGGTTTATTTAACAAATAAAGATTCCAGGCTAAACCGTGAATCAACAGACTAAGAACGATCGTCCCGGTGTGAACAATGTACGAAGATCGCACTATAGGTTCCCCCTGCTGTAAATTTAAATAACCCCGTGCTCTATCGCGTATTTTACAACCTGAACCCGGTCTTTCAAATCAAGTTTGCTATAAATGTTACTCACATGATTCCGTACCGTACCTTCACTCAAGTATAGCTTCTCGGCAATCACTTTATTATCGTGTCCCAGCGCCAATAACCTAAAAACATCAAACTCTCTGGGTGTTAATAACTTCTGAATATTGGCATTCGTGGTGATTGGTTCTGCCTGCTCCGGTATTGTATTCAATTTATGAATCAGCTTCGCAGCCACGTCGGAAGCCATTAATACCCCGCCGTTATAAACCGTTAAAATAGCTGATTCTACTTCATTGGGTTGAATATCTTTCAAAAGATACCCTGCAACACCTAATTTCAGAGCCTCAAACACATACTCGTCATCGCTAAAAGTCGTTAGCATAATGATTTTACACTGCGGGCAACTCTCCCGGACCTTCCTGGAACATTCAACCCCGTCCATAACCGGCATCCGTACATCCATTAATATAATATCCGGAAGATACTGGATGGCAAGCTTTAAACATTCCTCGCCATTGCTTGCTTGAGCAATAACTTTCAGGTTTGGATTGCGCATCTCCAATATAGACCCTAAACTTTCCCGGAAAAGCTTTTGATCATCCGCCAATAAAATTCTTATGGGTTCCGTAAAAATTCCTCCTTTCATCCGAAAGGTTTTAGGTATAATTCGCTTCAAAAATAACGTCTTCCTTTAAAATGTTTTGAAACTTCCCCAACCCAAAATTTGTTGATTCCATCTCAACTTTAAGTAGTTAAAACCGAAAATCGCGCCAAACATAGCCGCGCTGATTTACAAATCAAACATCTTCTTACGGCAATGGTTTGAGCATGGAAAAGGGGTCCCATCCAGCCGTAACCGGGCTGGGCTCGGTACATAAATACTTCCCAAGGCCCTCGGGCCTCGGTGATACTTCGTAGCAAAATCCAGCCCGGCTTGGCCGGGAGTTAGAATGTTTTTAGAATTTAGCCCAGGACTTGGCCTCGGCGGTCGGGATAAATAAGTCGTTTGGAGAGAAAGGAAGAAAACGCGGCGATAAAAAACAAATGCCTTTGACCCAAATAAAATCCGCTTCCCCTCTTAACCATCCATATGAAACTATCGTCAGAAAGAGGGGAAGCGCAACCAGGTTACAATAACCGGAAAGATACCTGAAGGATGCTTTCGCTCCACCATGCGCCGGTTTATTAAACTACAATCAGCTCATAATCCCGCCTGCCCAAACCGATTTTCTCCGCATGCTCCAGACAGGTGCGCCATTCGGACTCAGGCGTCGAGTTGGTGAAATGGTCATGATGGTCGACGAAGCCCGGCTTTGCCATGTTATCCGACAGTTGGCCGCCCGGAAGCGGCGTGGCTTTCAGACAGGCATCAACACAGGCTTGATCCAGCGCCAGCGGATCAAAGGATGCAAACATACCCAAATTTGGCAGAATCGGCGCGTCATTTTCTCCGTGACAGTCACAGTTGGGGGATACATCCACCACCAAGGAAATATGGAAGCAAGGACGCCCGTCTACCACCGCCTTGGTGTATTCCGCCATACAACAGTTCAGCAGCTCGTTGGCGGCATCGTTATCAAACCCGATGGCGTCGAAATTACACGCCCCCAGGCAGCGGCCGCAACCAACGCAATTTTGCTGATTAACCGTCATCTTTTTACTGGCGATGTCATACAATAAACCTTCGTTAGCGCATTCCCTCTCACATCTCCTGCAGCCCCGGCAGGAATCTTGGTCAATGTGAGCTTTGCCGCTGTTGTGCTGATCTTTTTTCCCGGCGCGTGAACCGCAGCCCATGCCGATGTTCTTAATCGTTCCGCCAAAACCGGTCATCTCATGCCCCTTGAAATGAGTGAGGCTGATGAACACGTCCGCATCCATGATGGCCCGGCCAATTCTGGCTTCCTTCACGTATTCTCCTCCCACTACAGGTACAGCCATATCATCGGTACCCTTCAGCCCGTCTCCGATTAGAATCGGACAGCCTACCGTCAGCGGTGTAAAACCGTTTTCCCATGCGCATTCCAAATGTTCCAGCGCGTTTTTTCGACTACCGGGGTACATGGTGTTGCAGTCGGTCAAAAAAGCCTTACCACCCAGTGCCTTTACCACGTCAACCACGGCCCTGGCATAATTGGGCCGAAGGTAGCTAATGTTTCCCAACTCGCCAAAATGCATCTTGATGGCTACAAACTTGCCATCCATATCAATCTGCCCGATGCCGGCTTTTTTGATCAGTTTCTTAAGTTTGGCGGGCATTCCGTCTCCGAAAGCCACCGTCCGAAAATCCGTAAAATAAACCTTTGCTTTTGCCATTTTTCTCACTCCTGTTTTAAACCTGTGCTCTAGCAAGGAGCGGTGTGATTCCTTGCGCTTACCCAAAACCTGGATTTGCGGGATTCGCCTCTTCTTCGATAAATTATACCGGTTCGAGATAACTCGAAGTCAATACCCAATCGATATTTTCTATGGATTTTGTCGGTCTGTATGAATTCGCCGGCCGGGTTCCGATAGGGTGAGTCGGTTTTACGCAAGATGGAATATCAACAGTGGCCTTAGGAAAAATCAAACATCTTCTATCGGCAATGGTTTCAAGATGGAAATGAGAATAGAAATCCCCAGCGATACCACAATGATAGCCAGCGCCCACTGGATCGGAATTTTATAAAAACCCGAAACCAACATTTTGGTTCCTATAAACGCCAGCACAAAGGCTAGGCCATATTTGAGATAATGGAATTTATCCATAATATCGGCCAGCGCAAAGTATAGCGCCCGTAACCCCAGGATGGCGAAGACGTTGGAAGTATAGACTATAAACGGCTCCTTGGTTACCCCGAATATCGCCGGGATGGAGTCGAGGGCAAAAACCAAATCCGTTGTCTCAACCACCAGCAATACGATAAAGAGCGGGGTAGCGTATAACCCGTCCTTTAACCGGACAAAGAACCGGTCCCCCTGGTTATCCGAGGTCACCGGCATGATTTTTTTAAAGAGCCGGACCAATGGATTGCTCTCCGGGTGAACATCGGTATCCTTCTCCGCAGCTATTTTGATCCCGGTAACAACGAGAAAACCTCCGAAAACATAGATTAACCAATGAAAGTGTTCCAACAGCGCCGCGCCTGCGAAGATGAGTATACCCCTCAGGACTAACGCGCCGAAGATTCCGTAAAAAAGCACTTTATGCTGAAATTGAGGTTGGACTTTGAAGTATGAGAATATCAGGATAAAGATAAAAATATTATCCACACTTAATGACTTTTCAATTAAATAGCCGCTCAAAAATTCTAAAGCCACTTCCGAACCGCGCCAGAAGTATAATATCAGGTTAAACAGAAGCGCCAAGGAGATCCAAACCCCACTCCAAATCAACGCTTCCTTCATTTTGACAACATGTCGTTTCTGATGGAACACCCCGAGATCCAGGGCCAACATTAATAATACAAATAAATTAAATCCTATCCATATCCACGGGTTAAGCTGCAATTGAAATCTCTCCTCATATTCATAATCGATCATAACATTCATTCGTTAGGTTAGCGAATCCATCTTATAAATATTCTCGGATCATCAACTCCTTCAACGATTCAATAAAAAAGACCTTTGACAAATGTAAACCATTTGTCAAAGGTCTTGCTCCCAAGTGATCTTGTCCATGAAGCGGGTGGGTTAAACCACCGTACTGACGCCTCGTGGGACGGCATTGCCGTGAGCTACTCCCCTTTGCCTAATTACCAATTCCTTTGAATCCAGAATTATAATATCTTGTAGGGGGTAAATTGTCAAGATTAAAAAATGTAGAATTGAAACAAAAAACGCGGAAATGATCGTATCTCCACGTTTTTTTGACAATCTTTATTTGATGAATCAGCTTGCTCCATAAAAAAACAATTGAAATAAATCTTGATTCTAAGGCTTAGCTTTTCAAAAACGGCATCGGATTAACCGGTTTTCTATCCAGATATACTTCATAATGAAGATGCGGCCCGGTCGTAATACCTGTCGAACCGGAAAAACTGATCAGCTGTCCCTTACTGACCTGCTGGCCTTCTCTTATCAGCAATCTCGAATTGTGGGCGTAAAGTGTTTGAAAGCCGTTGTTATGATTAATAATTACCGCATAACCGTAACCGCCCCGCCAGCCGGCAAAAGATACAACTCCCGCTGCCGCAGCTATTACTTTAGTTCCTGTCGTTGCGCCCAAATCGATTCCCACATGTTGCCGGTCATATTTCAGGACAGGATGAAACCGTTTACCAAAACTTGATGTAACATAAGCGTCAACCGGCCAAATCGATGGCGTATGGTCTAGTTTCCATTTGTAAGACAGTAACTCATCGAGTAACACCTGTTGCTCCTTTGATTCCTCGGCGATAAACTTCTTTATTTGTCCCAAATGGTTGTCAAGTTCCACTAAAGATGTATTCCGGTAATTCTTTTTATCCATTTCCTTGATTTTATACAACACGGGTTTTTGAAAAGGAGATTTACGGCTGGTGTAAAGATTCGGCTTTTTTTCACTGGCGATTGCTTCCAAGGTTTTCGATAATAATTGTTGGTTATTTTTTAATCCGGTTACTTTGACGATCATTTGGTCGTTTTTTGATAAAACCGAGTGTTGCTGCTGCTTTTCCTCTTGAAGTTGGGCAATAAGATTGGAATGATTGGAAATACCTCGTTTAAGATGATATATTTCCCCTAGTTGAGAAGAAAAACCCAGGATGATATACAAATTATAGATAATAATCCCACCGATCCCCAACATCACTGAAAACGGGACACAAAAATTCCTCGCCGTTTTCCCTGAATTCGGAATGATTAATAGCGTATATCTTCTATTAAATTGCCTTTTTAAAAAGAGAAAAATTTTTTTGATTTTCAATGTTTACCCATAACCCCGGAAAATTTATTTTAACAATGGGTGGCCACTATTCTTTTCCATCATTATACAACATTTATCGTGTTATTGACAATTTTTAAATTTCGAGGATATCACTGATTGTTCATATTTTAAACTTTTGGTAATGTGCTTGACAATATCCGGATCCTCATCCATTGAGGCTCTTGGTTGTGGGCAGGACAGCCCCGGCTGCATAATCCGCAGCCGGGGCCCATTGGGTCCGAAATCAACAGCCCATTGCTTACAAAACGGCCAAACAAAGCAATAGCTGATACCGCATTCTCCTTTTTGTCCCTTCGTTTTATTGACTTGTCGCCGAATTCAAAAGCATCTCATCGATCCAGGAGAGGATGCGCTCATTGGCAAGCAACTTGGCTCCACACTGGCCATGCTCCCCCGCGCCTTCCTCCGCAGTAAACAACATAAAGCTTTTCTCACAGTTCAGCGCGTCGTAAAGCGGCTTTGCCTGACCGGCCATCATCTTGTCTTCCTCGGCATCCACAATCAGCGTCGGGCACTGGATCTTTCCCGCAATCCCCGCCATGCTAAAGTCTTTGACCTTCACAAGAAATTGAGCGGGGGTGTCGACTCCAAAAACGAACATGCCGTGTTCACAGCCCCATTTAAGCGTGGGATTGTTTTTTGCCATTTTGTCAAAATTTTGATTGACTTTATCCGGGTCGGTACTGGCCATGTCAAACAACCGGCTATCTGGCAATAGGTTTTTAAGGGCGTCTGCAAAGCTGTATACGCCGCCGTTTGCGACGCAGGCGGCCAGGCGGTGCTCATAGGCAGCCGCTCTAGGCGCCAGATATCCGCCCAGGCTTACACCCATCAAAACGATTTTGCCGGGGTCGACGCCATCCAGGGAGAGGACAAAATCCACTACGGGGGTGACAACCGCCTCATAGTCATACCGGAAATACAGGTGCTGCCGGTGTAAAGCCTCTCCCTGCCCCGGCCCCTCAAATACCAGGCAGTTCATACCGTGTTCCAGGGCGGCCATAGCCATTCCGTAAAGTTCTTCTTTGGTACCGTCAAAACCGGTCATTAAAATCAGCACCGGGCTCGGTTTCAATGGATTTTGGCATTTGTAATAATGTCCGGGCAGCGTTGTTCCTTCACAGGGAATTTTGACCGCTTCAATAACCGGGTCGTTCAGTTCCATCACTTTGGCAAAACAGGCGAAACTTGCTTCGGTCAGTTCGGTGATCCTGGGATCGTTTTGGTTTCCATGCAAATAAAATTCCGCTGAACGGTAATAATTATAGGCCCGCAGATACGTTTTTTTGGCGCTAACCCGATGCCCTTTTTTAAAATAACCATCCGCAACCCCATGGAGCCTTTTTGCCGTCGCGGTCCACTCCTTGCACCAGCTGTCATCGTCGCCTTCCGTTATTTTCTCCGCCGTGGCGAGGACCTCCCCGATATCCGCCATGCCATATGCCGTTTCGCTGAGCAACCGTAAAGTCTCGAAAGCAAACGAATCGTCTTTGAATATTACATTCCTCATCCATAATCTTCCTTTCGCTTTTTCTATGGAGTATTTAATAATCCAACAACATGTTGTATAATATTATTGTAAATTTCATTCCGCCTGCCATCAACCGTCAATCACGGCGCGAATGTCGGATTTTCAAAAAGAGAAAGGAATTGCCGCAAATGAAGCACAATCCGGAAGTTACCGCCCAAACGAGGAAAAATCTGATGGACGCGTTTTGGGATCTATATAGCAAAGAAGGGATTGGGAACACATCGGTGCGGGAGATTACCCTTAAAGCCGGGTACAACCGAAGCACATTTTATGAATATTTTACCGATGTCTACGATGTGTTGGAGCAAATCGAAGCCGCTATTTTACCGGATATCGAAAAACACCAACCCATCCTGCAAGACATCATGATGGGAAAAGGCGCGCATCTGCCGCTCAAACATCTTACCGAGGTGTACAGCAAAAACAAAAAGTACTTTGTGGTCCTCTTAGGGAAAAACGGCGATCCCGCTTTTAAAGAAAAGATTAAAAACGTATACAAAGACTTGATACGTCCGCACCTTCAATCATTGGCCAGCGATGAGTTTATATTGGAATGCACGTTGGAATATTCGATATCCGCTCTCCTTGGGGTGATGACCTATTGCTTTACCCGGGAAGAAAACCCGGATATCGAAAAGATGGTACAGTTTCTGGCAAGCCTTATGAATGACGGATTAATGAAAAATTATAACACCGTCTGAACCAGGATTTCACCAATTAAACGGATGGGACGGATTTATTCACTGCTGTTAGGTACCTTCTATGTTACACTTGAGCTTATTGATTGTTTAAGGTTGATAAGAATCTTTAATCTGGGTAATCCGCGCCTTTGAAAAAGACGATCAATCCTGACTAATTGGTCCAATCTCCTATTTCTTCGTCCATCATCCTTAGGCCTTCATACCATTCAACCCAGATTAATCGTGTACCCCCAAATTAATCCGTCCAATCCCGACTAATCCTGGTTCAATCCCTTATTTATCTCCCCAAACCAATAGGCCTTCATACAAAAAGGCCTCCCCGGAAAAGACCCATAAACTTCAAATGGCAGTGGAACGCGCATGCGCGACTCCACTGCCATTTTTCAAGAAAACCTGTTTTTTAGTATTAAATAATACAAGCCCGATATCCCCGACATCAAGTATATATAATATACCTTACAACCGGTAACTCGTCAAGAATTATTATGAAAAAATGTCAAAAACAGGATTATAGCTCCAGATTTAGGAATCAGGTCATGGGAGATTGATTTTAACGGTTTTGCTTTTCCTTCTTTCTACAGTAAAATGAGAACCTGCCCGTCATACGAAGGTGATATTCATGGATAAACTGCTTATTAATCAAACGTGAGCGCATTTAATCCTTTTGAGTTACTTATAGAGTGTAATGCGATATACGCGTATAAGGGAGGATAACGATGATCCCAAAAGACTTGAAACAATATGCGCAATTTTTCGGGGAATATACTGAATTAAGAGCGCAAGAGAACAAAAGTAATCGAATCGTGATTATCAATGGAGATATTGTAACCAATATTAAGTTGAAAAAAAGCGGTATTTCAGCCCGGGTCCATAAAAACGGCTACTGGGGATTTGCTTCTAATCCCGCATTTGCGGAAAATGAAATTCATAAGGTAATTGAGCGGGCTACCGGAAATGCGCTTTTTTTGAGCCGTAAAGGAAAAACCAAAAATATTAGACTCCCGGTCAGGAATGGCAATCTTCGGAATGATTTTCCGACGCAAAATCCTTTGAAACCCCAAAGTGAAATCATTGAATTCCTGATGAAATTGGACGGATATCTCAAAATCCATTGCAAAGACCTTTCTTCCAGAATCATAGCCTTACAAACTCTGGATATGGAAAAGTCGCTTTTGACTTCGGACGGGTCCTCCGCTTATTCGCTAATCCCAAGATCGATCCTCTATGTTGGCATGACCATTACGAAAGATGGCGCACCCATTGAACTTTGGAATAATTTTGGGGGTTTTGGCCAGTTTGAGGATGTTTTCAAATTACCTGATGATTTGTTTGCCGGAATCACCCGGCAATATACTCATCTTCTGGCGAAATCGAATGGGATTTATGCCAAAGCCGGAATCCAAGAGGTAATTTTGGCTGCCGATATCACGGGTATTCTAGCCCATGAGGCCATCGGCCATACCACCGAAGCCGATCTGGTTCTCGGGGGTTCGGTGGCCGGAGGTCTGCTAAACAAATCCATTGCCAGTGAACTCATTACCTTGGTTGACTTTGCCAACACCGCTTTCGGAAGAGTTTGTCCCGTGCCGGTATTTATGGATGATGAAGGGACCGTGGCGGAGGATTGCGCCATTATCGAAGCGGGTGTCTTGAAACGGTTCATGCACAACAAGGAATCGGCAGCAATCTTCGGCCATGAATTAACCGGAAACGCCAGAGCATCCGAGTTTAGCGATGAGCCGTTGATCCGGATGCGCAATACCGCGATTCTACCCGGTAAAAGCAAACTGGAAGAAATGATCGCCTCCATTGACGATGGCTATTATCTGATGAAGGCCAGTAATGGAGAAGCCGATTTTACCAGCGAGTTTATGTTCGGGATCACCCAAGGATATGAAATCAAACAGGGTAAAATCGGTAAAGCGATAAGAGACGTGACCATCAGCGGAGTCGCTACCCAGGTGCTGAAATCGGTAACCATGGTTTCGGATGACATGATCTGGGATTGTTCGAGAACGTGCGGGAAAAAGCAGCTTATTCCTGTAGGGTTGGGTGGTCCGGCCATGAAATGCAAGGTGAATCTAGGAGGGAAATGATGAATAGTCTGAAAACAGCCGAATATGCTCTGGATCGGTTACTAAAAAATGGGGCGGACAAGGCCCATTGTAAAATAACCCAGTCGGAAACGAATGAACTGAGTTTTCAGACCGGTGATCTTAGCCTGCTCCGAACCCCATTCAACACGGCAGTGGATTTGCTTGGATTGGTCAATGATCGAAAAGGATCAACTACTATCAACAAGCTCGATCCGGATTCCATCGCGGAAGGGGTTGATGAGGTTATTGAATTAGCAGGTTCTGCAAAACCGGATTCCGCCAATGACATCGCCGGCTTCCAACCACCCAAATCTTTTACCGGCGGCCCCATGCAACCGGATTTGGAACGAATGGTTCAACGATTGCGGGAGTTCTCGAATTTTGTTCAACAGACCTATCCGAAGATTATTCTAAAAGATGTAATTGTAAGTTTCACTCGAACGGAAACAGCATTGGTCAATTCAAACGGGGTTGAGTTTCGCTCCGAAAATGGATTTTATGATGTTAGCGCAATTTTTACGAATAAGGATGGAAATAAGGTATCCTCTTTGAATGGTGTTGCGTGTAAATGGAAAGATTTGAATTCTCCCATCAAAGACCTTGGCGGAATCGAGCGGTTATTACGTCAGTCATCTGAGCAATTACACGTGGCTACGATACCCGAAAAATTCACCGGATCGTTAATAGTCACACCGGAATGCTTAAGTGATTTCATAAGCTATTTCGCCCGGTATCTATCCAATCAGTCGATGATCACCGGAGATTCCGTATATCAAGATAAGCTGGGCCAAAAAATTGCCGACAGCCGGTTAACGCTTCACTCCAAACCAACCTCACCGGAGTTGGCGGAGAGTTATTTCTTTACCGATGACGGCTTTGAGGCTAAGGATAGCACGATGATTGAGAAGGGTATTTTAAAATCATTTTTACTGAATTTATACGGCGCCAATAAAACGGGGCGCCCGAAAGCGGAAAATATGGGAGGGTGTTATATGATCGAACCCGGCGAGACGGCGCTGGCGGAAATGATTCAATCGACTCCCAGGGGGATTTTACTGTGCCGTTTTTCGGGTGGTGAGCCCAGTCAAAACGGAGATTTTAGCGGGGTAGCCAAAAACAGCTTTTATATTCAGAATGGGAAGATTCAATATCCCCTCGGCGAAACCATGGTCTCGGGAAACATTGTTCAAATGTTGAATCATATTGAGCAAATCTCCAAAGAGCGCAATAATGACGGTTTTCAGTGTCTGCCTTGGATTCAATTTAACGCCGTTACCATCTCGGGAAAATAATAATGATGCCGCCCAGGTCGCTGAGGGGGTGAGTCGGTTTGACGGCTTCGACTCTCCCCTCCCACTTACTTAAGAGCCTGTAGCTGCCTGATTGCCGCTCCCCTCCCTTTCACATTCATACTGCACAAACAGTCAAAGGGAGGTCGCGTCTAAAAGACGCGCCATAGCAGCTAATATACTCATGCCGTCCGGGCCAGTTCTTCATCACGAAAACCTTCAAAAAGATTCTGCAAATCCGTGGGGGTCTCATCAATCTCACCGGCAATCGTCGCCCCCTTCTCCGTCAGTTTGAAGTTAAAACTGCGTTTGTCTTCATCGGATATTTTAAAAAAACGCCAATGGGTAAAACCTAAACCCGCTTTCATTTTTTTATCACCTCTTGCCCCTCCTGCGCCTCCTTCCCCTCTAATTTTTTTCCGCTGAACCCCTCCCAACTGAAATCTTCAGCTTCGAGACCAGCTCCAATTGGGGTTCTCCTCCTTCAAATAAACCGGGCATTTATCAGGCATAATGTCGATAAAATCCAATTTTATCCCGTCATATCAACACCCAGAGCTGTTGGGACAAAATCGACACACTTTTTTCAAATTTCCGTGATATAATGGTATTGGTAATAATTTATAATAATGGTTTCCAATCCCAAAACGCCTCCCAACCAGGCGCTTTTTTTATACCCTGAAGGAAGGGCCTGCCGAGATGGTGGGCCATTTGCTTTTTCATTTCCAAAAAGGAGGTCAAAATGATGTTCATCCTTTTCAAGTCCCGGGACCCGTGTAAAAAGTGAAGGAAAAGAGTAAAATGAAGGAGAATCCAAATGTCAAAAAATTTTGTATCCCCTGCCCGCCCCATTGAACGAATCCATCCGGCGTTGGACTTTACCGAAGATACGGCTTTTGTCGGGGTCGGGTTACCGCCGGCAACCGGGAATGTCTTTAGCAGCCAAGCTATCGTTATGACCAGCAAAGGCCGGGGCATTCCCTGGAATGACGACAGTTTCTTGGAAAACGGCATTGTACCGGTAACTAACAGTATGCTGTCTAACAATAAACTGTTTAACGGTTTACTGTTCAACAGCCAAGTGTTTTTGGAACCCCGCTGGAGTCTTGAAAGTATCAGAGACTATCAAAGCGGCGCGGAGTCTCCCGCTACAGCCGAAATTTTTCAAAACGTCCGCTCTTATTTGCAAAAATATCTCGGTTTACGGCATCCCGTCGAATATGATCTGGTAACCTTGTGGATCATGGGCACTTATTTGAAGCCGTTGTTCCAATGTTACCCGATCCTGTTTTTCAATGCCCCCTATGAATCGGGGAAAAGCCGCTGCCTGGAAGTTGTCAGCCAGCTTTCCTTAAACGGCAAATGGTTCGGGGAGATCACTCCCGCCGCTTTCCGCCGCTATGCCGAAAGTAAAATCACTTTTTGCCTGGACGAGCTGAAAGACGTGGGCCTCAAAAACGATTCCCCGTTGATCTCGATTTTGCTCAACGCTTATAACGGATCGGAAGTCGCCATCTCCGATCCAATCAAGAAAGGCGGATGGCAGCCGGTGATTTTCAAGGTCACCAGTCCGGTGTCCATGGGGAATATCCAGGAAATTAAAAATGAAGCCTTAAAGAGCCGGACCATCCAGATCCGGACCGAATATGCCTCGCGTTACAAAAACATCCGTTTACCGAAAGCCTCTCACTGTGAGCCCGCCCGGATCAGGGACGGGCTTTATTGTTGGTTCCTGGGCAACTGGAAATCTGTCCGGGAGCGTTATCAGACTTATCCCGACATCCCGGACCTGGGCGCCAGAGAAATGGACTCCTATCTTCCTTTGCTGTCCATCGCCTCCCTAGCCGGACCGGAAACGGCCGGGCGCTTGACTGACTATGCCGTCGCTGTTCGTGAAGAAAAACGCTTAGTCAAAAAAGCCACGGATGATCATTTGAATTTATTAATGTTTCTAAAGGCCGAACTGGATGCCCGAGGGACTCAAGCGCCGTCGGAAACACTCCCGGTCATTTCCAACCGGGAGTTGGCCGATGCTTACGGCCGGAAAAACAATCTCCGCGTCAATTACCGGCGCTTCATCGAAATGGTCGGCGACCTTCATGTTTTATCAGACATCAAAGACCGCCAGGGCAGCAAATACTTGGTTTTTAATCCCGCCGAAGTCGAAAGACAGTTGCAAATGATGGAGAGCAAATCATGACCAGGATTAGTCAGGATTTGGCGCCTTTTTCAAAGGCGCCGGATTATTTTTGGATGTCCACGATTGAATCCGGGTTCAATGGTGTGAATGCCTATTGGATGGCATCGGCAATGTCGCGCTGATATTTTCCTTGGAGGGGAACGAGGGGCAGGAGGGCTTAAAAATAAACCAGGATGAGTCGAGATTGATCGGATATAGTGATCTCTTTGTGGCCTGCATGGTAGAGTCACTTTATTGCCCAATCATTCGGTATGCTAACCCAACTGTCGCGTAAAGGTGCTTGGTCGTTGCGCGAAGGTGCGCTACCGTTCGGTACGTTAACCCAACCGTCGCGTAAAGGTGCTTAGTCGTTGCGCGAAGGTGCGCTACCGTTCGGGACGTTAACCCAACCGTCGCGTAAAGGTGCTTAGTCGTTGCGTGAAGGTGCGCTACCGTTCGGTAAAATTTTTAGCCTTCTCGATTGGGGTGATTGAAATTAAATTGATAAAAGTATTTTTTTCGAATCAATATTTTTTATTGTAAAAATGGAGGTTAGATATTCATGGTAAAAAGGAATTTTGCTTTTCGAATCAATAAAATCAAGCAATTACTGGGCGGAATGAAAGCCCGGAACACTGAGGTAGCCACCTGGGGTTATCCGGCGGACTTCATCGATGATTTAACCGGTACTTATGCTGATCTGGTCCAGCTCCAGGATGCCCGCAACGCCAATATCACGGCGGGCAAAGCAATCACTGTCAAACAGCAGGATCTGTTACAAAAGGCCGAAAAAATGGCGACCATGGTCCGGCAATCGGTCCGATCCCGCCTGCCCAAATCCGACTGGAACCAGTTCGGATTTTACTCGGGCGAGACCGGCCAGGTAAAATACCCCGAGCCGGAAACTACCAGTCAAAGTCCGGTTACGACGCAAAGTTAGTGGAAGAGTGTTAAAACAATCATGTCAGCGCAATCCGCGCGATAGGTAATGAAATCAATCACCCCAATATTTATGAGGCTGTCTATAGGAACAGCTTCTACCCGACCAGGTTCCGGGAAGACGGTTCTTTCCGGGGCCTGGTTTAAAACGAAAATTTTGAATCCGCCCAATCAAAAATACCTCTATATGCTGCATCCTCCGACCTGCCCCTCTCTTCATCATTCATACCCCGCTATCAGTCAAAGAGAGGGGCAGGGCAGTTAATGAATTCATGCCGACCGGGTTGCTGATGGGGTGAGTCGATTTAGCCGCTTCGACTCTCCCCTCCAGTTCATTAGGTGCAACGAGCTGCCTGTTTGCCGCTCCCCTCCCTTTGACTGTAAGCTATAAATTTTCCTGAAAGGGAGGGGAAGATCGTTTTCTTTAGGTTTTGCTATTTGCTGCGTCCTCCGACCTGCCCCTCCCTTTCACGTTCATACCCCGCTATCAGTCAAAGAGAGGGGCATGGCAGTTAATGAACTCATGCCGACCGGGTTGCTGATGGGGTGAGTCGATTTAGCCGCTTCGACTCTCCCCTCCAGTTCATTAGGTGCAACGAGCTGCCTGTTTGCCGCTCCCCTCCCTTTGACTGTAAGCCAGAAATTTCCCTGAAAGGGAGGGGAAGATCGTTTTATTTAAGTTTTGCTATTTGCCGCATCCTCCGACCTGCCCCTCTCTTTCACGTTCATACTGTACAGACAACCAAAGGGAGGTCGCGTCTAAAAGACGCGTATAGCTACCAATTGACTCACGCCGACCAAAATTCAATTGACGGAAAACGCCGCCCAGGATCAAGGCGGCTAATCAATCGCATTTCATCCAAGTAGTGCCGCATTTCATCTTCAGCTTCATGAGCAAAATATTGTTGGTAAGTTGTCCCATTGATAAATGGTTCATTCAGCGACTCACGTGAAGCTGTGAAATAATGATATACCCGCCCCGACGATCTCTCGTGCGGCCGCTTGTCGTAATTTCCCCAAATCCGATCGCTCAGGGTTAAAATTTTCCCTTCTCCGAGTTGGATTATTGCTTACATCATAAGGTACCCTATTTTCCCCATAATAAGCCGGCATTTGGCCGATGCCATTATATCGGGCCCATTCAACGGAGGCAATTTGTCGATCCGGTTCATTATAATAAAAAGTCATTGTATTCATCACTCAATTATTAAAGTCATAACGGGGTAGTACCAGCGTAGCTGACACCACCCGCAAACGCATGGATTAAATTGGAAATTTATTTATTCCCTCGTTGTATTCCTGTTGAGCATCTGTAATAGATAACTTAGAATAAACTTCAAGGGACTTTCTACTCTCATGACCCGAATATGGTTGTATTAATGCATCATCAATTCCTTGCTTTTTCAGCCAAGTTAAAAGAAAATGACGCAGTTTATGTGGCGATAGATTTTGGGTTAGCCCTGCTTCCTCCGAAATTAACATGGAGCAAGGATGTGTTTTAACCAAGGTTGATTTGGGGAAAATGACCTATAGCTATATATGTTGAATTAAATATTGTTATTGTCAGTAGTAATCACTGCTAGAAAGTGAACGCCTATTTAACCTAACTCGCGCCTTTCTTGGAAAGGCGGGCTCTTCCCCAATGATGTTGTTCAAAGTAGTTGTTTCAGTGGAAGAGTAACCCTAACCGTTGACCTCTAAAAGATTTTTAGCCTCGAAGGCATCGGATACTCTCCCACTGAATTCGCTTCATTAAAAAGCTCCAGTGGGGGAGAGCAAGAGAGAGGTATAGTCCTACAGTCAGCCTAGGTATTTGTTTTGCCTTTTGCTCAAATTATTTATTTCAACTCATATAGAAACACAAATAATCTTTGCGACAGTTTTCATCTTCATAAAATCTTTACTTTTCTTTGATATCATTCAATTAAAGCAAAGATTAGATTTTTGGAGGTGTTAATAATGGGCTGGTCATGTGCAAATACTCTTGGTGGATATGGATGGATGGGGGGTGGTTCCATTATGATGGTTATATTTTTGCTCGCTATTTTTGCATTAGGATATTATTTAATCAAAAATTTTAACCAAAGCAAAAACGGCTCATCTGGAGCGTTGACTATTCTGCAAGAGCGATTTGCCCAGGGGGAAATCACTCAAACGGAATATGAACAAATGAAAAGCAAATTATAAATTAAACGTAAAAAACACCTGTGAAAATCAATTTCACGGGTTTTTTTATATTGAGGCAATACCAAGATAGCAGCGCTATCATCATATGTATCACACGCATTTTCGAACAGTAAAGCAAGAAATGTTAGGTTTAGGCGGGGCGTTAATCATTTTGGAACCAAATGATTCATGTTCAGAGATCCAGCAAGATTATTTCATCATGCTTCAAGAGTTTAAGGTTTTAGGATTAAAGATGGGCGAGATTAAATCAGGGGTTTACGATATCGACCCCTTCTCCCACGATTTCAATTTTTTCACAATGAACGGGCGCTGTTTTCCCTTTACAACTCCGCTGCCGGTTTCTTTTGGAGAAGGGGTGAAAATCCGCCTAGGCAACATCGGCATGCAAGCCCATCCGATTCACATTCACGGCCATCAATTTCAAGTTGTGGCAGCCGACGGGAATACTATCGCCCTCCATTCCCAATTGAAGAAAACCACCATTTTGGTTGCTTCCGGGGAAACCTGGGATGTGAAATTTCTCGCCAACAATCCGGGCATTTGGCCTTTTCATTGTCATATTCCGCACCATATGGCCAATAACATGCAGGAGGAAGCCGGTGGGATGTTTACCACGATTATTTATGAACAATGAGTTGTTTACCCTCTAAAGATTTCATGAGCTTGAGACGAAACATATAAGAGAAAAACATGAGGTCAAGCCATGAAACAAAACTGCTTGGAGTTTAAAAAATGCGGCCGGGAACCGAGTGGAGCCAAAGTAAAAAAATTTGGCATTTGCCCTGCCTCTACTGATAAACGATTAGATGGCGTCACGGTGGGAAGAATTCCGGGCGTACCTGTTGGATCGTCACCGGGACTTATTGCAAAAGAGATCAAGGCGAATTTGCTAAGAAATTTGGGAACTGTCAAAAATGCGACTTTTATAACCAAGTAAAAACCGAAGAATATCCCAACTTCCAGATGTCCGCACTCCTTCTCAAACAATTGGAGGAAAAATAAAGAACCCGTTCGGGTTCTTAAAGAAAGAGATTCACTATTTCTCCATTGATTGCTTTTATTAGGTTATTGATAAAATTCATTTCATCCTCCAAATATTGATAGTCCTTAAATATTTGCTGCAATTTCTTGAGAATTAATTATTTATATCAGGGCATACTTACTTAGAGGTGGTTTTGATGAAGTGCAACGTTGGTCCAACCGAAAAAATCATCAGGATTACAGCCGGAACGATTATTGTCCTGGGTGGCCTGGTTTTTAGCAGTTGGTGGGGATTAGTCGGTTTTGCCCCTATCATTACCGGACTCATTGGCTGGTGTCCAGTGAGCAAAATTTTAGGAGTATCAACCTGTAAGAAACGTGTATAATTAATCATTTCTCTGCGCCTCCGCGCCTCTGCGGGAGATATTCTTTTGATTTTAAATTAATAGATAGCTGATAAACCACTACACCCAACTAATCTGCTGAATAAACTTTATAATCAGATAATTTAAATTTCGTCAGGTAACCGGTAGTAAGAATTTAGTCGAGGGCCTCCAAAAATTTCGAAATGTTTTGTTTGAGCTTTAATAACACGATGGGTAAAACCATGTTTAACTGGGGTGACAAGCCTTCGTGATATCCTATTTTTCCCGCTTCGATCCCGATTAGCATCACTTCTCCTCGATATCCGCTTCGGAACGCGGCTTGGACTTGCCATAAAAGGTCCAAATCATGTAATGAAAAGGTATTATAAATGCCTTGCGGCAATCTGCGCTTCAAGCTGATATCGGATCCGTTAATCCGCCGGGTCTTTATTTTTCCGGGTTCCGTTTCAGGCGGCAGAGCATCCATGAGCACTATCTTTTGGTAAGACTCAAAATAAGATGGCAGTTCAAACAGACGTTCCTCAATACAAAAGATCTCGGTGTTCTCGCTTGAAACCAACGATTTTAACTTTTCGGCCACCACCAGACCGATACCGTCATCCTCCCGCCAGCGGTTTCCGGCTCCAATAACACATGATTCCAAGTCTTACTCCTCTACCTAGAAAATACTTTTGCCCAAATGATTCTACCCTTTCCCTTAAAGGGAATTCGTTGAAATCTTAGGCCTATTAAGAATTGCTTCGAAGCTAAACTATCAAAACCCTAAAGACATGCTAGTTCCCTTTAAGGGCTAGGGTCGGGTTTAGACTTATTTTCATCCTTTCATGTGCCCCAGCAAGCGCAGCTTGTGTTACAAGCCGAGGGGTAGGCGACTACTTAGCTTTTATTCATATAATTCTAAGCAGCTCAATACAATTTAATGACACTTAATGACACTTTTTGGCTTGGGGGTATCATGGAGCCACGGGACCAGTTTCAATCTTTTTGCCGGAATAACCGAAACCGTCCTGACTTTGCCAGGCGTTTATTCGATCATTTTCATCAAGCGCTTTCCCCCGGACCAAAACCGCCGTTAATTTGGTTGGAAGCCAACGCTTGTTCGGGGGATTCCATTTCAACGCTAAATTCGGTCGATCCGGAACTGGGGCAGATTCTCTGTTCTCTGGTGGAGGTCCGTTACTGGAACGCCCTGATGCCCGACCAGGGGCAAAAAGCCCAGCAACAATTATTCGGCGCCGCGGACCATGGAAACTTTATTCTGATCGTTGAAGGAGCCATCTCCACCGCTGGAGGCGGACGGTTCGCCGTCCCTTTAAAGAACGGGGATTATCTGTTTACCAGTGAAGAGCTTCTACTTTATCTCGCGCCCAAAGCCAAATATATTGTTGCGACAGGCACTTGCGCCGCGTTCGGAGGGCCGTCCGCCGCCCGCCCCAATCTTTCCGGGAGTAAAGGCGTTTGGGAAGTCGTTCAAAACCGGCCGGTAATTAATGTCTCCGGCTGTCCCATCAACCCTGACTGGTTAACCGGCACCCTTTATCATCTGCTGCTCTATGGCTTGCCTGAAGTTGATCGCTACCAACGGCCTACCTTATTTTACGGCCAGACCATCCATAGCATGTGTCAACGGCGTTCTTACTTTGATCAGGGTTCCTTCGCCGCAAAACCGGGCGACCCCGAATGTATGTATTCTTTAGGTTGTATGGGACCGGTAACCGGAGCGGATTGTCCCTACCGGCTCTGGAATGACCATCTGAACTGGCCGGTGAAAGCTAGTACTCCTTGTATTGGCTGTACCAAATCGGGGTTCCCGGATAAATCCACTCCCTTCGATACACCCCTCCCCGCCAAATTACCCAAACGCGCCGAAAGGAGGGAACAGGATGGTTCGGAAGATCACCATTAGTCCGATAACCCGAATCAGTGGCCTTTTAAGTATTGACATTTATGCGGATGAAACCGGAAGAGTGAAAGAAGCCAATGTGATTGGAGAGCAATTTCGAGGTTTTGAAGCCATGATGAAAGGTCGCCGGATTACAGACGCGGTTTATTTCACGCAACGGATCTGCGGGATTTGTTCCATGGCCCACGGCTTCACCGCCGCCAGGTTGGTGGAACAGATTTATGGTATGCTACCTACACCGGAATTGATCCTGTTACAACAAGCCATGCTCGGGGCGGAATTTTTGCAAAATCATATCCGTCATTTCTACCTGCTCGCCTTACCGGATTATCTGGACACTAGCGCATCGCCCAATTCCGGTTTTGGTTTTCCCCCCACAGAATCCCGTTTCAGCAAGGAACAACAGCAACGATTGGTGGAACATTACTTTTCGGCTATGGAATACAGCCGGAAATGCCATGATGCTTTGGCCGTCTTCGGCGGCAAAATTCCGCATCAACACGGCCTGACCCCCGAAGGAATCGCCGTTTTTCCAGATGCGGATCGCCGGAAACAGTTTTTATCCTTGCTGCAACAAATACAAGATTTTTTAGCCAATATTCAGCTTCAAGATGTTTACCTAGTAGCCAAAGTTTATCCGGAATACTTTCAGATCGGTTCCGGGCCTTACCGGTTTATCTCTTATGGACTCTTCGATCCCCGGTTTGGCGGCCATTTCCCGGCGGGAATCATTCGTAATGGAGAACGGGTTCAGATTCATCCGGAAGAAATCCGGGAAAGCATCACCTATGCTTGGTATGAAAGTAGTGATTCCCAAACCCCCGCTCCTGAAAAACCCTTGGCCTATACTTGGGTCAAAGCGCCCCGGTATCATGGTTTATCCTTTGAAGGCGGACCACTGGCACGAAAAATTATCCGGTCCGGTAACTTTACTCCGGGAACAATGGCTGGCGGAGTTATGGCCAGATTGGTAGCGCGGGCGGAAGAAGCAGTTTTAATCGCAACATGGATGGAAGATTGGATCAAACAACTTCCCAGTAAGGGTCAATACATTATCCCCCTTGGAAGGCCTGTTAAAAATCAAGCCATTCAAATAAACGACGCACCACGTGGCCCGTTGCTGCACGCGATGACCACTACCGATGAAAATGTATCCGCTTATCAGATCATTACCCCAAGCACCTGGAATTTTTCGCCGAAGGATGAGGCCGGCGGGCGAGGTCCCGCGGAAGAAGCCTTAATCGGAGCCGTCGCCGATCCCGCCAACCCGGTCGAACCGGGCCGGATCATTCGTTCATTTGATCCATGCCTCTCCTGCGCCACTCACTTTATCGACTGGGAGGGTAGAAACAAACTGAGTCTAAATATTATGATCTAAAGGAGCAATGCTTTTATGGCTAATGAGAATGTCTGCCATCCCGACCGCCGTTTCACCCGGACGGAACTCACGCAATATAACGGCCAAAACGGTAAACCCGCCTATGTAGCCGTTAACAATACCGTCTATGATCTAACCACCGTTTTTGTCCAGGGAAAACATTTTTCCCATCTCGCCGGGCAGGACTTAACCGGCGCTTTTTTACGGCAACATGCGCCGGTATCGCTTTCCGGGTACCCGGTGGTAGGAATGTTGGTTGACGAATAGAGCGGATCGTAAATAAACAGCAATCAGAAATGGGGAAGACACGCTCTACTTAAGTAAAAGTTGCTGGTAAACTAATCTCTTTTACCAGTGTGGAAAACACCTTAACAAATTTCCATCCAATTTCCGGCCTCGAAGAATTTGCCACAAAATATCACTGGGCGTTTGATTTTTTCGTGGAAGACGATTTCGTCATAAATCTGGATCAAGCGCTCGAAGATGAACTTATACATGCCGTTGCCGCATCGTCGAGCATGAGCGGACTTCCAGACGGGGGACCGTTTTACCGATTGCCCCCTACACCACTGGCCGGACAAATCATCACCATATTCCGCTTTTTATTTTTACCGATATTCTCGGTTAATTTTGAAGCGGGGAACGGTTTGCCATGGGCCGGATAAATATGGACGGCGCCCTCCGCTAAAATTTTTTGCCAGCTTCGGTAATATTCATCCAGATCACTCAGTCCGATCACACAGTATCGAGTCCCGGCAAACTGCAACATGTTGGCCGCTGCATCTCCCACCAAAGCAAAACCACAGTCCAACATGATCGATATCGAATCAACGGTATGCCCTGGAGTTTCAATTATTTTGCCGTTCAAACCAATCCCAATATCTTTGAGCCTAATTGCGCCGGAGATCAAAATATCGTCTTGGCGAACAAAATAAGGGGGAAATTTTAAATTGCTTTTTTTGTCAATATGCTTCTTCAAATTCGCCATGATTATAAAACGCTTTAGATGCAATAAGGTTTTGATTCTCCGGTTGATGCATCCTTTGGGATGGGTGTTATCGTTCTCCCCTTTTTCCAGTAATTCTTTTGCAAAATGGGACATGACAATCCGGATAGCGGGATTTTCCTTTACAATATAATTTAACAGCCCGGCATGATCATCATGATGATGGGTCAATAGGATGTGACTAATTTGGGAAAAGCCTACACCGGCTTTTTCAAGCTGTATACAAAACAGCTCCCAATCGGCTTCATATCCGGTATCAATCAAGATATACCGGCCCTCACCGGTTGGAATCAAAAAACAATTGGTTACGCTAAGTTTGATCGCAATGATGCTCATTTTATGACTCCTTTTGGATGTTTCTTTTACTCGCATTTTTGCTCGACATATTCAACCATAGCGCCATCAAAATGTTTTACAGTCATATTCATCCCTGTGGGAACCTTCTTCAAATCTTTTATAACTGTAGCCCCATTGTTCAGCAAAAAATCTTTAAATTCCCCGGCGGAATCCACTATAAATGTTGCTTGGGTATCTTTTAGCACTGCCAAATTTTCATCAGAGCCACTGATGATTAAAATATTTCCTACTTGCGCTATCTCTAAATTTGCTTGGGGATATTTAAATCGCAAAGTACATTTTTCATTAAATATCTTTTCATAAAATTCTATGGATTGCTCGAGATTATGTACATAAAACCGGTTTAAAACTTGCTTTACTCTCATGATTATCCTCCTAATGGACCAAGTTTCGATTTTCTAATCCGCTGTATCGCTAAGGTTCCCTTAAACAATGGAATAACTCAGCCGGTGGCTTCCACCTTTTTTGGAGTTAAACTGTTAATTTCTTTCTTTAAACTTGCCGCCAGTATTGCCGTTAGTACTGTGGTTAATAAATCAGCTATCAGTTGAGTATAAATCACTCCGTATATGCCCATGATGGATGGCAATATAAAAATGGCGGGAATAAAAAATATCCCTTGCCGCCCGATACTTAATATTCCACCTTCTTTGGCTTTACCGAGCGCTAAGAACAATGAAATATAGATCGTTTGAAACCCAAAGGAAATAAATATAATGCTGTTGGCGATTAAAGCCTTACTGCCAATAGCAATTACCGCCTGGTCATTGCTGAATAAGGCGACAATTGAATTTGCAAAGACAATGATCACCAGTGCGCTGATTCCGCAAAACCAAGTCGTCCATCGCAGCGAAACGCTGACTGCCTCTTTTAAGCGCTCAATTTTTTGGGCGCCGTAATTAAATCCGGCCAGTGGCTGAAAGCCTTTGGAGTAACCGAAAACCACATATGTTATGATGGCGTACACTCTGGTAACAATCCCCATGGCAGCTACGGCAGGATCGCCAAAATGACTGGCAGCCTTATTCGTTAGCCCCATGGAGGCGCTTGTTAAGAGTTGATAAACCAGAAGCGGAATCCCTACTTTTAATATTTGCGAAAGAATTTCTTTATTCAAAACAAAATATTGAATCCCTATTTTGACATAGCTTTGGGTGCCCCAAAAATATTGCAGGTATATAAAAGTAGTTAAGCTCTGCGCCACTACATTGGCAATGGCTGCTCCTTTTATTCCCCAGCCCAATGTATAAATAAATAACGGCTCTAATATTACATTGAGAATTGTCCCTGCTATCATAGCCGTCATGCTTATTTTAGCAGCGCCTTCAGATATTGCGATATTATTTAGGGTTACATTGATGATACTTAGAATGGAACCGGCAATAAATATCAAGGCAAAATCACGGGCGTAGGGCAAAATCGTTGGTGTTGCGCCAAAAGTAAGTAAAACTTTATCTAAAAAGCTCAATATAATTGTGATTACAATGATTCCAATTCCTAAACTGCTGAAAAAAGCGGTGGAAGCTGTCCGATTTGCCTGCAGGATATCGTCTTGACCGAGCAGCCTGGAAATATAGGACGACGCCCCGCTGCCGAAAGTTAATCCTAAACCAATTAGAAACATGGAAATCGGGAAAGCAATCGATACGGCTCCTATGGCGCTGGTTCCCAATTTTCCCACAAACATCGCATCGATTACATTATAAAGAGCCGTCACCAGCATACCAATAATGACTGGCGCGCTAAATTTCAGCAACACTTTTGGAATCTTTTCCTCCGCCATCAGCTTGACTTTCTGATCATTTTTGTCCATTTTTGATTCATCCTTTCAATTGATATCCATTTCTAATTGGGGGCATTGATGTTATCATTAAAAGCTCTTCAAAATTCCTCCATTTTCATTCTGGATTTTGGCCAAACCATGCTTGAATAAGAGGACTGGTTCAACCGGTTCTCCACACCCCTTCCTTTGGTAAAATCTGCCGCAATTTGTCGAAGTGATTTGGGTTCAAATTTAGCGCTCTCCTTTAATTTATATTTCATTTAAAGTAATTTTTGTTTAATGAAATTTGCGAATATCGTAATAAATGTTTAAAAAAAATTTAGATGGCCTGAACGGCTTTTGTCATCAACCGAATGAACATTTCACGTTCCCCTTCGGTTTCAATTGCTTCCAAGCAACGCCGGGCTATCAGATAATCGACTTTTTTGTGGGCTGTTTGAATTTCCTTTCCAATATCGGTTAATTCAATCATAAAAGAACGCCGGTCATCCGGACTAATCACCCGTTGAATGATCCCGCGTTTTTCAAATCGATTGATGGCGCTCGTAAAGGTACTATTGGGAATTTCCAGTATCAGCAGTAATTCTTTAATTTGTTTCTGGGGATTATCGGCTATCACATCGATGATTCTGATATCTAGCACCGATAGCCCCTGTAATTTCGGATCATATTCTTCAGTACAATTGTTCTTGAGCTGTTTATATAGTAATTGGTGAAAGATTTCATCGACACTTCGGATATCCATTTCATTGACCATTTAATTTATTCCTCCAAACGGAACTTTCGTATATCGTAATATTATTATACATTTTTACTTGCAATCTGTAAAGGTTTTTATTGGGGGGGAATTTAGCGGGAAGGACCTTTTTACCAAGGCTTTTTCTTCAAAAAACCGTCCAACAACGCTTTTGGGTCTGCTGCATCCTCCGACCTGCCCCTCCCTTTCACATTTATACAGTACCGACGGTAAAAGGGAGGTCGCGTCTAAAAGACGCGTATGGCTACCGATTGACTCACGCCGACCGGGTCGCTGATGGGGTGAGTCGATTTTACTGCTTCGACTCTCCCCTCCAGTTCATTAGGTGCCACTAGCTGCCTGCTTGCCGCTCCCCTCCCTTTGACTGCCGGCATCTTATGATGCCGAAGCTACTAAATTTTCGTGAAAGGGAGGGGAAGATCGGTTTACCAAGGCTTTTTCTTCAAAGAACCGTCCAACAACGCTTTTGGGTCTGCTGCATCCTCCGACCTGCCCCTCCCTTTCACATTTATACAGTACCGACGGTAAAAGGGAGGTCGCGTCTAAAAGACGCGTATGGCAACCAACAAAATCATGCAGATTAGGTCGCTGATGGGGTGAGTCGATCACACCTTGATAAAGGTTCCTTCCTCCAACTCACGAAAGGCGAGTTTCAGTTCATCCTGGGTGTTCATGACAATCGGTCCACCCCAAGCAATAGGCTCCTGCAACGGTTTGCCTGAAAATATCAGAAAGCGCATTCCTTTATCGGCCGCTTCGACAATAAGTTCTTCACCAGGGCCGAACAAAATCGCATTTTTAGAAATAACCGGATCATGGATTCCGTTGCCAAACCGTCCGCTACCTTCGATGATATAGAAAAAAACCGTGGCATCTTCAGCTGTTTTCAGGCTCCATTTTGCATCCGGCCGCATTTTTACATCCAGAAACAGTGTTTTTACATAGTCACCCTGAACGGCTCCCTGATGGTTCAGATAATTGCCGGAAATCACTCGAATTTGACTTCCGTTTTCTTCCACCCACGGTATTCGGTCCGATTGGATATCACGATACTGCGGCGTAGCCATTTTATCCTTTCGGGGCAGATTAAGCCAAAGTTGGATACCGAGCATCCGTTCTGAGCTCTGCGGCATTTCTTGATGAATAATACCGCTCCCGGCCGTCATCCACTGACAACAACCATTGACAATATGGCCTTTATTGCCAATGCTGTCTCCATGCTCGATATCCCCGGCAATAAGATAGGTGACGGTTTCAATACCACGGTGCGGATGCCAGGGAAATCCCTTGATATAATCCTCCGGATCATGGGAATCAAACGCATCCAGCATCAGAAAGGGGTCAAAATCTTCTACATCCCTATGGCCAATCACTCGGACCAGTTTCACCCCGGCGCCGTCATATTGGATACCACCGGAAACAATTTTACGGATTTCACGAACTCTCATCATTATTCGTCTCCTTCATCATTTTAAGTCCACTGCGAACTATGCATCCACTGGTTAGGAAAACAGGTAACTTGTCATTGAAAGGGAACCCATTGTGCAGGAATCGTTGAATACAGATAACTGATCGTTGCTATCCGCAGCGCCCAATACATACAGAAGCGGATAAAAATGATCGGGGAAGCGGAAAGCGATTTTGGATGACTCGCCCGCCTGTTCATACCGGATGACATCCTCATATCGTTTTTGGATGATTTTATTTTTGATATATTGATCAAATTCCTCTGCCCAAGGGTATCCACCTTTCATCCCCCAATCGACTTCCGCCAGATTGTGGACGATGTTTCCGCTTCCCATGATGAGTACGCCCTGCTCACGAAAAGCACGGATCTCCCGGCCAATCTGGAAATGCTCTTCCCGGCCTGCATTACTGTCCACACTGAGTTGAAACAAAGGAATATCCGCTTCCGGATACATTCTGCAAAGCACGGACCAGGTTCCGTGATCAATCCCCCAGGTGTTGTCAATTTTTACATCATTACTGATTAAGGCTTTTGCCTGATGAGCGAACTCCGGCGACCCGTCGGCGTCATAGATAACCTGGTAAAGTTGATCCGGAAAACCGTACATATCATAAACCATCTTGGGATGCAACGCATCGTTGATTCGGCTTCCCTGGGTATACCAATGGGCCGATATGGACAAAATGGCTTTTGGCTTTGGAATTTTGCTGCTGACACCGGCCCAGTTTCCGGTATAGGTATTATCTTCAATGGCGTTCATGGGAGAGCCGTGTCCAACGAACAAAAGCGGCATTCTTTGCATTGCTGAATGGTTCATAATAAACTCCTGTCTATTCAGACATCATTACCCAAACTGCTTTGTTCCACTGCCCGACATTGCTGTTACTAATATTTAACTGAGATTGACGACCTCGTCTATATTCCCATAATGTGGAGTCCGCAATCCACATGTAACACCTCTCCGGTAATGCCTTTTGAAAGATCGCTTAAGAAGAAGACCGCCGGACCGCCAATATCTTCTTGGGTGATCCCTCTCCGTAAAGGCGCTTTCTGAAAAGCTAAATCAAGCATATGATTAAAATCCTTGACCCCTCTTGCAGAACTTGTTTTAATCGGACCCGCTGATATTGCATTCACTCTTATACCACTGACTCCTATCTCTGAAGCGAGATATTTTACGCCCGTCTCCAGCGCGGCTTTGGCAACCCCCATAACATTATAGCCCGGAAAAACCTTTTCCGAACCCATATAAGTAAGGGTAATAATGCTTCCGCCTTGCGTCATTAAATCCTTAGCCCTACGGGTTACGGAAGCAAGGGAATAAGCGCTGATTTCCATGGCAATGGAAAAGCCATCCCTGGTTGTATTGACATATCCGTTTTGGATATCGGCCGATTTGGCAAAGGCGATGGAATGGACCAAGCCATGGATAAGGCCGTATTTTTCTTTTACCTCTCCAAACAGGTGATCGATATCCTCATCCGAGGTAATATCGCACGGATGCATTGAATAGTCACCCAGAGTTGAAACTAATTTTTGAACATCTTCTTTTTCCCTTTCTCCAAGGTAAGTAAAAATCAGATTACCGCCTTCTGCGTGGGCTGCTTCGGCAATGCCCCATGCAATGCTCCATTTGTCCCTTATTCCCATAATTAATATATTTTTGTTCGCCAGTAATGAACCCATATTCATTTCTCCTTGAATTTAAAATATCAACCAGCAGAGCGTATCGCAGTTCTCGTTCGTCATATAACGGCATTCAACATCATCAATTAAGTGAATTATTAATATGATTATATATTAATATATGCTATTTTTCAACTAGGTATTCAATCAATCTTTCTTTATGAATGGACTCTTGCCGACCGGGTCGCTGATGGGGTGAGTCGGTTTTTGCTGCCTCGACTCTCCCCTCCCAGTTGCTTGTGTGCCTGTAGTTGCCTGTTTGCCGCTCCCCTCCCTTTGACTGTAAGATGGAATACCCGCGAAAGGGAGGGAAAGATAGTTTTACCAAGGCTTTTATCACTGAAAACCCTTGAATCGGCCTAATCAAAAATATCTCTATTTGCTGCATCCTCCGACCTGCCCCTCCCTTTCACATTCATACAGTACCAACGGTCAAAGGGAGGGGCAAAGCAACCAATAGACTCATGCCGACCGGATCGCTGATGGGGTGAGTCGATTTTTTGCTGCCTCGACTCTCCCCTCCAGTTACTTAGTTGCCTGTAGTTGCCTGTTTGCCGCTCCCCTCCCTTTGACTGCCGGCATCTTATGATGCCGAAGCTACTAAATTTTCGTGAAAGGGAGGGGAAGATAGTTTTACCAAGGCTTTATCACTGAAAACCCTTGAATCGGCCTAATCAAAAATATCTCTATTTGCTGCATCCTCCGACCTGCCCCTCCCTTTCACGTTCATACTGTACCGACAGCCAAAGGGAGGGGCATGGCAGTTAATGGACTCTTGCCGACCGGGTCGCTGATGGGGTGAGTCGATCACACCTTGATCTTCTCCACTCCCCGCCCAATCAAAGCTACCCAATATCCAAACAATACTCCGTCCATAAGCGCCTGGCTGTATATCAACTCATCCTGCCCTTTCTCTGTTCTGTCCGGGAGCAATCGAAGCGATCCAACTTTTCTTGACCTGCCGGAGTCAACTCTTCATTCAGTTCTTTCATGAATTGTTGCGGTTCTTCCCCGAGTTTCCGGTATTCCGGGTCATGGAAGACGATTTCGTCATGAATCTGGATTAAACGCTCGAAGATGAATTGATAAATGCCGGTGCTGGTAGAGTCGAGCATGAGGAGGACCTCCTTATTTTTATAAACTACAAGCTTAGAATTTTAGAAGAACTTTTTTGTGAATTATATTCCCAATTATATTCTAAAAATTACCTAAGATCAAGGTTTATGGGATTGTTTTTCACAAATATAGCAATAATTTTGCCTCTGATGTATCCTGTAATTAACGGAGTGTGAAAAATGAGCACATTTGGGAAATGCTTAAAAGACTTACGGGAAGATAAAAGTCTAACTCAGAAAGAACTGGCCGAACAACTCTCGATTAATCGGGATGCTTTGGCAAAATGGGAAACGGATCGGGCTTTCCCGGATCTTGACATGATTAAATCCATTGCCGAATTTTTCAATGTCACCACGGATCATTTATTGGGTA
>JAEZCE010000078.1 GCA_023429995.1 Bacillota bacterium
TGTTCCATGGCTGATTTTACTTTTTCTAGTTCTTTTTGGGTTACTCTCATTGTTTTTTCCTTTTGAATCTTACTTTTCAAAAGGTATATCGGCTACTTTGGTTAAAAAATTTAACTCAACCTATATATATTCGCACCTGTAAAGTTTATCAATGCAAACAATGACCTTCAAAGTAATCTGGATGAATTTTGTTATAGACTGAATCGGCGTTTTTGTGAAATAAGCATCTTTGAAAAACTTGTTAATGCTTGCCTTTTGGTTGAACCAATAAATACTGCGTCGTCTTTATAATCACTATTATGTATATAGTGAGAAACTTTCAGTTTTTAGATTACAATAATAGCGCCCTTCTTTCGCAGAAAACTTCAAAACACAATAATCTGGGTCAGTTACCCCTTTCGGGTAAAATATCTTATCGCCAGTATGCCATAATTCTTGCTTAATTGGCATTTCCTCAAGAACTTCCATATTCCCTATCAGCATAACTCCCTCATATTTTATAAGTCCTTTATTGTAAAAGTAGATACTGGCTTTCGGATTGTCACGGTATTGGGCAACACGGATAGATGAAGTATTTGTTGAAAAATAAAATTCATTTATTCCATTGATCTTTCTTGGTTTAAGCATTGCTTTTTGATTAGGAAATCCATTGCTGTCAACTGAAGCAATAAAGGCCAATTTTTGCTTTTTTACAAAACCCAAAATTTTTTCAATCGAAATCATAACACAATCTCCTTAATTAATAACTTGGACAAATTTTTCGTTCTCTGATGTAATAGTCAGTTAGAGAGAGTTTTTCACTGCATAGCTCACCATGAACCACGCCATAGTTCAACAGGTAGATAGACCATCCTAAATCCTTTTTGCATACTGATTTAATACATCACGAATGCAATCTATAGACTCATTACATCCGCTCATTTGCAGGACAACCCTCTTTCCATTTAGCCTTTTCCTGATTTTTTTGGCCGCAATTATGGTTGAGGCGCCCGCACCTTCCGCCAGATTATGCGTGTGTGACATTGCCAGATAAATCCCTTCTCGTATCTCATCCTCAGATAGTAGAATAAAATCCGTCAATTTATCTTTGTAAATTTCAAACGGGATTTCATATGCCGAGCCTGTAGCAAAGCCTCCGGCAAAGGTATGATTGGGTGCTTGCATAATTGTTCCCGCACTCCACGATAAGTACGCTGCTTTGGCCGATTCCGCCTGAACAGCATAGATTTCAATAGGAGGGTTAACCGCCTTAAGTACTGTAACGGCTGCAGCCAGCTCGCTTCCTCCCCCGATTGGCAATATGACAGCATCAATATCGGGGAGCTCCTTCAATATTTCTGTGAACTCGGTACCAACACCGTTTATTAAGTGAGGCTCGTTCGCTGCATGAATATAGTGTAAGTGCTTTTCTTCTTGCAGCCTCATGCATTCCTGCGCTGCCTGTTCAAAGTTTTCTCCGGCCTCCACAAGATTTGCGCCCGCATCCATGATTCTCCGATTTTTCTCTGGATTATTGCCTTTCGGCAATACAATGGTTGCATCGATCCCAGTCATTTTAGCGGCAGTAGCGATTGAAATCCCATGGTTTCCGGTTGAAAATGTAACAACTTTTGTGATGCCCTGTTGTTTCAGATGATGCATGATATTAAGACCACCGCGGATTTTGAAGCTACCTCCCGGCAAGTGGTTTTCATGTTTAATGAAGATCTCCGCTCCGATCAGGTCAGACAGACTTTGGTAATAAATTAAAGGGGTAGGATTTATAGATTGATAAACAACCTGTTCTGCACGGAACACTTCCTTGAGTGAAATTGGATAATCAAAAATTTTTTTAATGTTCATATTTTTGTTCTCCTCTGATAATACTGGATTTATTTAACTTTATATCTATCCTTCTGACCGAAAAATGTCATGTCGGCATATCCGGCAAAGATTCTTCCTGAATGTTTTACTCCCTCTGGAATGTAATATCTGTCGCCTTTTGAATAGGTATTTAAAATGCCATCAATCATTAACTCGATTTTTCCCTCAAGAACGATTCCCCATTGATCTGCATGCGCATGCTCAGGCAAATCAATATCCTCGGCAAATTCCATAAATATAATCTGGTGGTCATCTCCCTGTGAAAGGTAGGCGCTGATTCCCTTCATAGGAATATCCGCCTCCGGTAGCTTTATAATCGGTTCAGGGAATATATTCGACATCTGTTTTCTCCTCTCAAATCCATTATGGCTTAATGACAAAATTTATAGGATGTAGTACCCATCAATTCGAAGTGACGCTCTTCCGCCAAATAAAACCTTGTGATCTTTCATCTTCAGTTTAATCGTATTAAAAATTCTGTCGTTTCCACCTTGCTCTATTGCAACAGGGGCGCCATCCCAGAGTTTATTTTCATACATATAATACCCGAATGCGCTATTCCCAGAGCCGGTAGCCGGATCTTCCAAATAACCAAATTTTGGCGCAAACACTCTTGTATGGGCAATATACTCTGTATTCTTTGTATCCATGCAAAAAATCAAAATAATGTCTACTCCGTTATCATGACAAAATGCTTTAAGCCGTTCTTCACATGGGAAGGTATCGATTTCGTATTGAAACGAAGCAATCGGAACGATGAGTGTGCAAAGCCCGGCGTCAATCAAAGCCAATGGATAATCATCTGCAAGTACACTTTCCTCTACTCCAAATGCGTTGGAGATTTCAGCGGCAGTAACATGAACTTTATAACGCATCGGTTCTGGAGCCGCTATATAAACAGCATCCTCTTTTTCGATCTCGTTGTACAAAAGGAGCGGTCCCTTTTTATTTGTTTCGAACGTGATTTCTTTTTTGCGCCGCAACGCTTCATTATTCTTGAGGAGTTCATACATTGCGGCTATGGTTCCGTGCCCGCAAAAGTCCACTTCACATTCGGACGAATAATACGTCAACTTACAATCTGATTTGTCTGAGCTGGAACAATAAACCATCTCAGATACAAAACCTTTATGCTGCTTTGCTATATCCAGCATTTCCCCATCAGATAAGCTTTCTTCACCTGTATAAATACATGCTGCCGGATTACCCAAAGAAAGACCAGTCGTAAACGCATCAGCTTTCTTATAAATATATTTTTTCATTTTCCATCCTCCTGAAATAGTATAGCGTTCCATTGGCGCATTGCCATATCCTTATTATGTATCCCCCTGTAAAACAATATAATAATGTTCACAACGGCACTGTAAAAATCACATAACGGGCACGCAAAGCTCACAGAAATGCTGATCAACGAGTCTTTTTGCATAGCGCTCCAGAATCGGTCTTGAAAAATCAAGCGCATATCCTTTTTCGCAAAGAGCCGGAACCATCCCCCACGCACTTTGTACCGCCTGCGCTGTGTGAGGAATCAGCAAAGTGGCATATTTTCCGCCTGAAACCGTCTTAACGGCTACGTCCCCAGAATCCAACTGGAAACTATCTTCAACGACCATGCAAACGTCATAACGACAGCTTTCCGCTGCGACGGTATTCATATCGTCGAGCGCCATACCTAATATTACGGTATCCTCACAAAAAAGCTGATTATCTTGAAGCCAAGTCTTGAATTGCTCCATCAATTGATGGTTCTCGGGTCCGTAAGCTCCTGTGCGCCTCATATAAATCACCTTCATACAAGAAATCATCTCATCTTGAATCGTAATATTTTCCATCATTTTTACCTCTCCTTAAATAACATTTTGTAATTTGTGCAAGTAGCCTTATCATTGGTGATCAATCAGCTTCATCCAAATACTTCTGCAGCCTTTGTGCAAGCTTTCCGATATGAATACCGTCCACAAAAGCATGATGAACCTGGACGGCGAAAGGCATCATCCATTTACCGTCTTTTTCGACGTATTTTCCCCAGTCAAAAATGGGCTGCGCTTTTTCACGGTTTCCAAAATCGGTATGCGAAATATGAGTAAAGCTAATCCAGGGTAGGGCTGAGAATTGATACACATCATTTTCTACAGGTCCTGTAAAATGCGCTTTTTGTTGTTCTGCCGTTCTAATCGCCAATTGCATATATTCCTCAATAGAATCCTGCATGGGGACATTGACAACTTTAAACAATTCCGTTTCTTTGTCTATATAAGTAAATGACGTGTCAATGGATTTATATAAGACAACCTCGCCGTCAAGGAAACGGTACCTGAATTCTTCAATCTCATTTGCACATTTTGTCACGACATAGATAAAGGCCATCGTAAATGACCAGCCTCTTTCTTTTGCCAGCTTTCGAAAGCGTGTCACATCAAGTTCAAAGCTGACACAATATTGGGGCTGCACCGCATTCCTGTATATCTGGCAGTAATCCTTTCTTTTCCAGGTTTCGTAATTTATTACGCTATATTTATTCCCCATAGATATTTCCTCCTTCTAAATCTGATGTTATAAATTGCCTCTATTGCGACATTGCCAATCATTTCGATATGATAAGCATTTCATTGCCATTCTTTTGGAATTCATAACTAGTTTTAATAATTTTAATTCTATATGTATCCCCAAAATAGCAAATAACTTTGCTCAATAAATCCGTCTTTTTTCCATTGATATCGCAGGTCGGGAATATGCATATTTCCTTACAAATACGCAGCATTTCTTTGATAGATTGCAAATGAAACTCCCATCCAAGCGTTGAATATAAAAACAAAAAGTGGGAGATTAATCCCAAATCAAAGCTATTATCAGGAAAATTTATTTTATCCGGCAATTCAGCATATATGTATCTTGCTTCAGCCAGCCCTTTTTCAAAATCATCAAGAAACAGATTCATTGCAGACATTCTTAAATGCTCCAGTTCTGAAATGCTTTTGATTTTATCCCATCTATAGTTTTCTCGGTTCTTATCGGTCTGTTCTAAAACAATAGTCTTTGTTTCATTTATCCTGTTTTCTATTTCTTTAACCGAAAACTGATAAATGGGATCAACCGACACGATATGCCCTCCTTTTTTGGTCCCTTCTGCATTAAAACTGGCAGGTCCATCCCCAAAGCTTATAATCTTGTTATCTAGCAAGTCTTGGTCTGACAGGCAAAACATTTCTTGATACTCACTGAGTCTGCGTCCCCATGGGACAACTTTATCCAATACAAATGCCATAACAATTCCTCCATGAATTTCACGTTTATAGTTTTATCTCATTTCTTAAAAACCTGACTTAACAAGTGCTAGATTTTTCCGAAACAATACGTACATAAGTCCCAATTTCTCTCAAATGTTCTTGTACCAGATGTTCTTCTACGCCAAAAGGAGCATATACCGTATAAATGACTCGTGTTGTCTCCTCAGTGATGGCTGTCCGCTGATCCGGTCCCCGAAGGATACTTGAGATAACATTCTCATGATCCGCAATCATGAAATCACCTGATATAGTTGTTACATCTTTTCCGTTCATTGTCGTGTAGCTTTCATCGCCGGTCGAAATTCTCAAGCTTAACGGTGCTCTTGTTTTATCGTAATCATGACCGGCTGTTAGAAGCATATTTTTAACTTCCGCCATAAACATTGCTTCCACTAACGGCAATCCGCCGGGTATTGCTTTGCCCTTTATGACCGATTCGAGCTGAGGCAACACATGATAAGTATATCCGTATTTTTTATATGTTCGTGCAGAGCGGGAACCAGGCATAAAATCAGAACGATTGCGGTCTGTGAAACAGGACTTGATGCTTCTTTTGATGTCGCCGTAACTTTAATGACGGAAATACGTGACAGTGTGTTAAAGGTGGATTCGCTAGCGGCCGCGCAAAGCACAAGCATATTTCCATCGATATGTTCCAGGGATAAACTATTCCCCGGCGTTAACACGCCTTGAATGATCAGAATGCCTCCTACCGTACAGAGTATTCCGGCAATTTTTGGGCCACCAACCGGCTCCCTCAATACAACCATGGCGAGAAGCGCGGTTATGGCAGAGGTCGCGCCTGTAAGTATTCCGGCCTCTCCAGCGCTTGTATAATTAAGTCCGCTTAGCAAAAACATTCGGAAACAGAAAAATACCGCATATGGCCTGAAATGTTAAGAACAAAAAACTGCGAAACGACATCAGCTGAAGGTATCGGACAAACTGTTTGCCGCATAGTGGAACTAAAAACGTGAGCGCAAAAAGCAGGCTTATTGCCGTAACTGTAAAAGTTCCGAGCCTTCCGGTAACAAATCTGGCTGAAATAACACTGGTCCCTGCCAGTGAAAAAACGCCTATTAAGTACAATTTCCCGTATACTCGATTCATCTTAATTGCTCTCCAATAATTCGTTGCGTTCTTTTTGGGTTATGGTATAATTTTACTTGAATTACTGGTTCTTTTGAAGTGCCAGTTTGGCGTAGATTTCATAGATCCAGTTGGAGGCATTATGTTAGGAATTGAAATGAATCGAAATAGCGAACTACAATTATGGCGTCAAATTTACCAGTCCTTAAAAGACCTGATGCTGTCCGGTCAGTTAAAGACCGGGGAAGGTTTACCATCCACACGTGAATTAGCAAAGGAGCTGAAGGTTTCCCGCAATACAGTTTGCGAGGCTTACGACCTGTTGATTTCAGAGGGCTACGTTGTAAATCAGCAGGGCGCGCCCACGCGAGTTGCTGACGGCTTGTGCATTGAATCGTTTGAAGCTTCGCTATCACCCGAAATAGAAAGCCATGCCATACGGAAGATTTCAGTAAGCTTTCGGACGGGACGGCCCGACTTGGGTCATTTCCCCAGATTTCTTTGGCAGTAGTTCATGTATAAGGCTTCCAAGACGTTGCCTCTTGAGGCTTTTGGTTATAGCGGGCCACAGGGCTTACCCAAACTGCGGGAAGAGATTGCCGCGCGCCGGCGCAACGCACGGACTGCATCTGATTGCGGATCTGTTGTGTGGGGAGGGAAAAAAGATATTGATGGAGGACCCCTGCCATATAGGTATGCTTGGAACTTTCGTAAACAAAGGCTGCACCATTGTTCCCATACCGGTTGACACCGAGGGGATGCAGACCGATTACCTGCCGAAGTGCAAAAGTATAAGCGTAATCTATGTTACACCATCTCATCAGTACCCATTGGGAGGAATTCTTCCAGCATCGCGCCGTGCCGCGCTGATTCGATTTGCCAGAGAAAACGACCTTTATATCATTGAAGACGATTATGACAGTGAATTCCGGTATGAAGGAGAGCCTATCGCCCCGCTTTACTCCTTGGACCCGCAGCGTGTGATATATGTAGGCACCTTCAGCAAATCGGTTTTTCCTGCACTGAGGATAGGCTATGTCATTCTGCCATTTCAGCTTCATAAGCATTGGCGTGATTTGCGTACCCATACGGATGTACAGAATCCTCCCTTTGAGCAGGCTGCTTTAGCAGAGTTTTTAAGGACGCGCAAGTTTGACCGTCATGTTCAAAAAATGCGCAAAATTTACGGTCAGCGTCGACAAGTGCTGCTAGAGTCTCTTAAAGAAAACTTTGGAAGTAGTTGGACTGCATATGGTGACTCAGCAGGACTGCATGTCGCTATCGATTTTCCAGAAAAGCGATTTGACGAGGGTTTTATCACGAACTGTTTGCAAAATGGTGTTGTTTGCCACAATGCCAATGGGCAATTCAGAATCCATAATCATAGCACATTTCATATTAGAATCGCTCATTCTTTAAGCTCCTTTTGCTTAGCAAAGGTTTTAATCTCTGAAATAAATAATCCAACTAATGTAAGTACAATTCCGAATACAGCAATACCGGCAATTGTTTCATTAAGCGCAATATCAGCGGTAACAACGGTTATGACTGGGACCATATAAATATAAACACTGGTCTTCATTGCGCCCAATATTTTAACCGCAGAGTTCCACGTTACAAAACATAGGGCAGATGCGCCCAACCCTAAGAACATGCTTTCCTTTATATAAACCAGCTTGAATCTTCCACTATACTGCCTGACCAATTCAATGGGATCAAAACCAGCCGCAGCACACCATCCTGCGTCCAGTTCAAAACTAACCCAATTCGGGCTCATATCATATTGTCCTTCACAAGGTAGAAACTCCTGGGTATGATTGTGATAGGTCAATACCAATCCTTTTTTCCATACACTTTCTTCACAGATAGTTTAATTTTTCAGCAAATCTGTGTACTGCATTTTCATCCTTCAAATATTCCATGCTTATTCCAATAAACTTCATATCAAGCGCCATCGCAACAGGATTCAGTTGTTCCACCATATCTGTCTGGGGAACATGAATAGATATAGGTTCCAAATGATATTCAACCAATTGACTTTTCAATTCATTCAGAGGGACTTGTAGGTCTATACCAATCAATTCAACGCCATCATACCCCATCTGCGAAGCAAATCGAAGATTTTCAGTCGTGTTATAATGGGCTCCTTCCATAAAGGAATACATCTGCATATATATCTTTCTCATTCAAATTCTCCTTCTGACCTTCCATTTTGTAATGCGTTGAGTGCTTTTTCAAGCTGTTTCTGCTCCCCAGCAGAGAATAGACGCTTTCTTTCCTGTAATGCGCTATAAAGGTATTGGTCGCTTTCCCGTTCCAGAAAATCGTCATTTGGATATTGTGAAAGCAGCGCCATAAACTCGGTCGGTGGAAGCATGTTTACGAGCAACGTGAAGTCTATCGCATCAAGCTCTGCATCTGAAAGAATATCTAAGAGGTCGGTGAGGGAGCGAACTTCCCGCAGGATCAATTCTAACTTTTCTGCACTGCTGTCAGATTGCAGAACAACTTCCACAAGCTTTTGATACCGCCTGTCATCCATTCGTTCACCGTCGGAAAGGGTAAGCTGGGGCTCCTGTTCCGGAAAGGCTGGAACAAGGAACACTTTATCCAGAGTTCGCATTTTTACGGCATTGTGAATTGTGGCAGCAAGTATGGGCAGGCTTAACAAGGCGTAGTTCTTGGAGTGCTGCGAAAGCTCCATGCATTGATTCAATGCTGCAATCGACTTTTCAAGGTGGTTTTGGATTTGGGTCTGATTTTTGTCATTGAACAACTGGTATAAAGCATCCACATCAGTCTTTGTTAAATCGAGCCGTAACGGCTGGCGTTTTACCATGATCAAGCCAAGTACAGACAAAAGCACCGGCTCAAACATATTCATGGGTACACTGCGATAATCCTGTGTTAAACCGCACAGAAGATAATGAATGTCCTGCGATATAAACAGTGCACAAAAGGCGTTTTCAGCCTCCATGTAGCGTAAATATTGTTCTATAAATTCAATACCATCAAGCTCCGGCCTACCCATGAAGGCTGGATAATCTACGGTAATGTGGATTTCGTGTGCAGCAAATTGTGGCCGGTACAGCTTGAAAAAACCATTTATGCCGTCTATTACGGTAGAGCGGTAGTAAACATTCGGAGAATCAAACAGTTGATCCGCAATGAGCTTATGCATATGCCGTGCCATCCCTATCTTTCGGCGTATGAGCTTCAGACCCTTTTCAAAAAGCAAGCTTAATGGCTCACTTTTCAGGGCGTCTACCGCCAGTTCTGGCGTAGGATAGGACTTAAGTTGTACCCCAATCACAAAGATCACGGAGGTCAGAATATCTTGAGCCTTTTCTATACGGACAGAGTCACTTTTCCCTTTGTTCCACTGTTCTGTTTGACCAGCAAGAATAACAAGCATTTCCGTTTGTGTTTTTAGGATGTCTGTTTGTGAAAGCAAACCACAACTGTAAGCTTCGTCAAGCAGAGATTGAAAATAGTATCTTTGATTGAGCCGTTCATCAGCAATTGGATGCAGAATATCAAGCCTGTCCATCTAATCCGTCCTCCTTTTGCAGTTGAAAGCTATTGAACGAATGCTGTTCGTGAATGTGCCGCGCGAGTTGTGTAAGTTCTCTTCCGGATAAAAGCTCCAACGAGCCATGACAGCCTTCGTTGTACGCCTTTTTCATAAACTCTATGAGTTCATCATCTGTTATGACGTCCAAGGTATCATTTTTAAACTCATAAAACAGATCAATCAGTTCATGCAGTGTTTCTTCATAATTTTGCTGCGATATATATGGAGAATCGCAAAATGCAGCAATTAGTTTTTGTGGGACGGTGCCGCCAAACTCAATACGCCCTGTTTTTTTCAGTGAATTCACGCGGGTTTCCGCTAAGGCAATGGCCTGTTGTGCAGACAAGGCCAAACCGTACACAGCAGTATCTTTATTGCACGAGAAGATTTCTTCTGCGGCTTGTTGCGGCATGAGAATTCCACCGTTCGTTATCAAAGCAAGACTTTTGTTTTCCTCCTTCGGCATAATCATCTATCCCCCTAATTTGAACAACATATTTTCACAACGGCACTGTAAAAATCACATAACGGGCACACAAAGCTCACAGAAATGCTGATCAACGAGTCTTTTTGCATAGCGCTCCAGAATCGGTCTTGAAAAATCAAGCGCATATCCTTTTTCGCAAAGAGCCGGAACCATCCCCCACGCACTTTGCACCGCCTGCGCTGTGTGAGGAATCAGCAATGTGGCATATTTGCCGCCTGAAACCGTCTTAACGGCTACGTCCCTAGAATCGCACTGGAAACTATCTTCAACGATCATGCAAACGTCATAACGACAGCTTTCCGCTGATATGGTTGTTACATCTTTTCCGTTCATTGTCGTGTAGCTTTCATCGCCGGTCGAAATTCTCAAGCTTAACGGTGCTCTTGTTTTATCGTAATCATGACCGGCTGTTAGAAACATATTTTTAACTTCCGCCATAAACATTGCTTCAACTAACGGCAATCCGCCGGGTATTGCCTTGCCCTTTATGACCGATTCTAACTGAGGCAACGCATGATAAGTATATCCGTATTTTTTATAATAAGATATATTCCTAAAATGGTTAGAATCGGAGTTTTTATTCTCGATCAAGTATATCAAAGGCTTAAAATTAGCACAACAATACAGTAAAATATTTAAAGTTCATACCTGATACCTTGATCTCTTTAAGATCAAAAAAATGCATTCTGGGACTATGTAGAAGTCATAATTTTCAGTAAAATACCCTCAGGAACATTTGTAGGAGTGACTTTAGCCTTAATTCTAAAGCATTTGGGGTTTGTTCGCGAAACGGAAAAATCATACGTTAAGAAATTTGTATTGGTCGTAACGGTTTAAATTTGCCTTGTTCGATCTTTTTGTTTTGTCGCCAGATTTAAGATGCCTGATTCACGTCAATCAAGATTTCCCTTCTGGTTAGCTAGTTTCAAGTGTAGGGGTAATCCCAACGTAGCTGTCATCACCCGCAAAATAAATAGAACTAAATGGGAAACTGTTGACATTTTTAATATTACTTATATAATATTATTATATTATATAAGTAATCGAGGTGTTAAATCTGGATAGTCATAATATAAAGTTGACAGCCATTATTTTTGATGCGCTTGAATGTGCTAAGAAAACGAGTGCGCTGTTGCCGCCATTGCCGCCAGAGATGAAGCCGGTATATATTCGAGTTTTAAATGCAATATACAAAATACGTGATGATAACGGTGGCGTATGCGTTTCCGACATCAGCAAGGCAGCTGGAATTTTGCTTCCCAATACAACCAAGTTGATTAACGAATTGGCAAAATTGAATGTCGTTGAAAGAATTACCTCTGCTTCTGACAAACGTGTTGTATTGGTACGGGCTACTGAGTTGGGTGAACAATATATTCAGAAATATGTTCTCAGCTTTCATGAACATTTGGAGAAGGAATTTTCCCAAATTAGTGAATTGGACTGCAAAACGATGATCGAAACCCTACAAAAAGTCTATAAGGCAATGAAAAAGGTCTATCAAGACAATTAAAAAAATCGAACTTTAAGGAGACGAATCAAATGAACAATGTAGTATGTAAAAAATTAGGTATTCAGTATCCGATTTTACAGGGGCCTATGGCGTGGGCGTCGGATAATAAGCTGGCTGCCGCTGTCTCAAATGCGGGGGGACTGGGAATCATGGGAATCGGATTTGCCCCTACAGATATTTTCGAATCAGAAATCAAAAAGGTTAAAACATTGACAGATAAACCGTACGGGTGCAACCTGCTGAATTTTGTACCCAATGTTGACGAGTTGCTGAAAATAATTATCAGGGAAAAAGTCCCCGTTGTTGAGCTTGAAACATTTCCCGCATTTTTTGGCACATTGCCGGATTATGCGGTCAAGTTAAAAAACGAAGGCATCACTGTCATCGGCAAGGCTTCTACGGTTGAGGAAGCAATAGTATATGAAAAGGCCGGGGCGGATTTTGTTTCGGTAAAAGGCTGTGATGGCGGAGGCCATATCTTCGGCATGACTGGTACGTTTTCACTCATCCCTCAGGTAGTAGACGCGGTATCCATTCCAGTCATCAACTCCAGCGGAGTTGCTGATGGCCGCGGTATTGCCGCTTCTTTCATGCTGGGGGCATCCGCTGTAGAAATCGGCAGCAGATTCCTGGTGTCACATGAATGCCCTGTTCACGATAATTATAAATCAGCCATTTTGAAAGCAAAGGAAGGAGATACGGTACTTACAGGGGCATCAGTAAATGATGCGGTCCGGGGATTGAGAAATAATCTTGCGGAAAAGGTACTACAGATTGAAAAGAAATACGAAAAAGAAGAGGCGGCAAAGAAGATACAGGAACTTTGCACAGGCTCTTTACGTAAAGCTGCTGTAGAGGGGGAAATTGAAAATGAAGGCTCGGTCGTGGTAGGTCAGAATGTAGGACTGTTGGAAAAAATACAGAGTGCTCAAGAAATCATGGATGAACTGGTCGAGGAATACACTCATTTTCTTTCGAATGCTCCCAAACAGCTGTAAAATAAAAGGAATATCACAACCCAATGAATATGGAAAATGAATTAAAATTTACTGACAAACAACGGGTACGGATTATGATGCCGCGCTGATGGTTAAAAAACCTTACAACTTTGACCAAGCCAAAAATAGACGCTTTGTCAGTCGTATTTTCCTCTATCGGCTTCGGCGGGTTAATTTTTGGAGTCTGTTCCGTAGAAGACATTGGCTTTTTAAACGCAACAGTCGCAGTTTCCCTGTTGTGCGGGGTTGGCGGCTTAATTTTATTTTCAATTCGTCAATTATCCTTAAAGCAGCCGATGCTTGAGCTCAGTTAAAGCTTACATAAAAGTTATTGCAATCTACCAGTGCAAACATATCAATACGCCTTCTTAATGATATAAGTTACAATGCCCCAAACCGCAAAATCGGCGTCTTTAGGAACCGGGATGGGGGCATAATCCTTATTGGCCGGCATCAGAATAATCTGATCACCGTTGGTGGCGATCCTTTTCAGTGTAAAATCACCGTCAATGAAACAAACTGCCAAGGCATCCTTTTTATAAACGAGCGACTTGTCGATAACCAACAGATCGCCATCATCCACACCGGCATCGATCATCGACTGCCCTTTGACCCGTCCAAAAAAAGTAGCGCAGGGATTTTTGATCAGTTCGCGATTGAGATCCAACGAAGATTCCAGATAATCTTCAGCCAGCGAAGGGAACACGGCGCATATTTGGGTTCCGATATTCGGTAATGCTAATTTCGATTCTAGATTAGGAGAATAAATTTGAATGGTCGTGATGTCCAACTCCTTTTTCCGGAATTTCATTCCGTTTATTCATGATAGATTTTGACTAGAGTCCATTGAAAGGAGCGGGTATGAAGATGCGAATATATGTTCGAATTCATTATATAATATCAGCCTGACCATAGTAAATGGAAAACAAATCCCTATTTTTACTAGAACGATATGGAAATAAGTATTTTATTGATTTTATTTGTAATTTATGGTATTTTATAACGATACTGATCGGGGGGAGGTATAGATATGGAATTGGATCGCTATATGAAGAAAGCCATTGAGGCGGAAATTGAACATCTCCGGAATGCCGATGATAAGATACTCAATGAACTCAACGGTGATTCCATCCGCCGCCGAACCCAATGGTTTCAAGAAAATAAAGGCAACTTTGACTTTATTACCGATGATTTACTTTATTCCGCTTACCGGTTGTTATTGGAGCGGTTCCATATTACTCCTAAGGAAGCGCCTGTCATCCTAAAGACGGATCAGGAGATTGTTTTTCATTCCATGAATTTTTGCCCTACTTTGGAGGCGTGCAAAATATTGGGGCTCGATACAAGATATGTCTGCCAAAGGGTAAATGAAACCTCAACGGATGCGCTGCTAAAACAAATCGACGGCCGGCTAAACTTTACGAGAAATTATGATAAACTCAGGCCCTATACGGAATACTGCGAAGAAATGATTTACATATCCAGAAACCTAGCAACCGCAAAACCCGGCAATCATTGGAGCGACAGGTGAATCCGCTGCGTTATTGGGTACGCTAGCCAAAATGAAAACCGGATCTCTGCGATCTGCGATCGGCCCTATGCGATCGGCGCAGAAATCCGGTCAATTGATATGAAGACATCTTTAGCATTTATGAGCCTACAACAAGCCGCTTTTGCCAAACCGCACGATTACTTTTCCGATTCAATCTTTTTATTCCACGGTTTCGTATTTCGTGGCCAGATTTGTTTTTAATGTTTGGATCTGTTCAGCCATCATGCCGCCGGAAAGAAGATATTTCTCCGCTGCTTCCGCCAGATTGGCCTGATCCAAATCATTGGTTCCCGCAACGAACTTGAGCATTGCCAGTACATCCTCGGCAATCACCGCGTACTTGTCGGTGCCTTTTTGAACCCCATAATAATTCTTATAACTTTGCATATAATCTTCAACGATCTCATTCTTGGATGCTCCCATTAAGGCTTCCAGCAACGCCGCAAAAAAACCCGTCCGGTCCTTCCCTTCCGTGCAGTGGAAAAGATAGGGCCCTTGATTCTCCGCCATAAACACCAGGCCCTTGATAATACTGGCCTTGAATTCTTTGCCGGTATAGGCCAGTCCCATATTCAAACATAACACCCGGTTGTTCTGAAAGAGTTCCGCATAGCTTGGGGAGGCAAAATCCTTGGCCCCCATATAAGCCTTGATATTCTCGGTTGAATCGGCCAGATCAACCACAGTATTGACTTTTGTTTTCTTTAAAAAGCCATCGACATAGGAAGCGCGGCCCAGTTCGTTATTGATCGGGCTTGAACTGCGGTAAAGGGCGCCTTTTGCAATCTTACCCAATGAAATATTGCGAAAATTGGCAAATGCCTCATCCGATGAATAATCGGCCCGGTTATTGGTGCGCTTTAACTTCCGAATCTCATATTGCGTAAGATAGCCGCCGCGGGCGGTCAGCATGATCGTAACTTTACTACCCGCCTGGAGGTGGGCAATCTCACTGAGCTTTCCATAGTTGATACACACCGCGATCTTGGTTTGTCCGGGATAGGCGCGAACCAGCGGTTTACCGGCATCTACATAGTAACCGTCCAGAAACGGCGCCTCCAGCACAAAACCGTTATCAAAGACGGCTGTTACCATATCTCCCGGTTTAAAGCCCAATTTGTAAAAGTCTTCAATGGAAATCTCCGTTACGGCGTGACCGTATTTTTCGATTTCCGTCACTTTACCGGATACGTTTGGAGTCTTGTAAACGGAATCCGCCGCCAGCCTTTTCTTAAGGGCTTTGATCTCGCCGGAAGTCAATCCGTATTTTTTCAGATATTTCTCGCTCGCCGCCGCCAGATCCGCTTTGGAAATGTCGGTTCCCTTGGGATACCCGCAAACAACCGTGGTTAATGAAGTCACAATGTTACTGTTGGCGATGGAGATATACTGCTCGCTCCCTTTTTTAACTCCGTAATAATTTTCATAGGTGGTCATATAGTCGGAAATGACTTCGTCGAGCCCGGCTCCCATCAGGGCTTCCAATACGGCGCTTACAAAACCGGCCCGGTCTTTGCCCTCCGTGCAATGGATCAGATAAGGTCCCTTGTTTCGACTCAGGAAACGGAGCCCTTCGGCCAATTTTTTCCCGAAGTCGGCGCCTGCAATATCAACATCCATATTCACAGCTTTAACTTTGCCTTGATCAAAGAGGGACTTGTAATAGCCTGAAGTGAACTCCTTGGAGCCGATATAGCCTTTGATTTCTTCATCCGAGTCGGCTAAGTTGAGCACCGTTGCGACTCCGGCGGCCTTAGCCAATGCATCGGCATAGGCGGCCCTGCCCAGTTCATTATTGGCCGGGCTGCTGCTTCTGTATAAAACAGCGGGCTTTATCCCTGTTGTTGTAATGCTGCGAAAATTGGCGAATATCGAATCGGTCGCGTAATCGGAGCGGACATTGGTCCGTTTCAACTGGCGAAGCTGATACTGGGAAAGGTATCCTTCCTTTTCCGCCAGGGAAAATGTTACCTTATCCCCCGCTTTGACATTATATTTGGCGGAAAAGTTCCCCATGTTGATGGCCACCACCAGTAAATCATTGGTCCGGTCATCCCGTACTACAAGGCTTCCCGTATCGACATCACTATAAGAGGTACAAAACGGGATTTTCAGTTGATTGCCACCCGCCGTGACATTGAGGATATCACCCAAATGATAACCGGCATCATAAAGAGCCTTTGGTTTAATATCCATCGTAAGGTTGCCGTATTTTTGCACCTCGGCTACAGTTCCCGCGACACCGGCATAACTGTCTGCCTCCGCCTTCGCTGTCATCGGCAGTGAAAATGCCACCAGCATCATTACCGTCAAAAACAGCGAAACAATTCTCTTTACCTGTTTCATATTTTTCTCCTTATCATTGATAGATTGGAGTTCTAGTAAAACGTTCTCTACATAAGTACTCAATGATTGTGAACATTTCACTTAAGTAGAACGTATCGTCCCCATTTTCTGACTGTCATGATTTACGATACGCTCTACTAATCCACAAAATCCTCCGCTTTAGTGGAATTTCTCTCCGTTTTGTAACAGTCTGTCCATAAAATAGAAATGTTCGCTGCTTTGCCGCGTTTTCCTGCCGTAATCCAACGATATCATCGGGAAAGAACAAGCAGCTTCCGGAGGAGCTCCGCTCTCCCGTTTCAAGCCTTAATCATTGATTTTCTTTTTAGGCATTCGTTTTATTGGCCCGCTTGAATCCGCCCCGGATCTTATAGTAAGCCCGCACCAAACCGGCAAGGGGTTTAAAATAAAAGGCTTCCATATCCTTAGAAACTTCTCTCAGATGTTTCCGTATGGGTAAACTCTGGGGACAATGCTTTTCACATTTCCCACAGTCCCGGCACAAAGAAGCGTAAGAAGGATTGCCACTGTCCACTCCGATGGTAAAACCCATGTATGAAAGCTGGTAGGACTTTTCGTTGAATAAGTGTTTATTGTTATAGTAAGAAAAACATAGCGGAATGTTGACCCCGGCCGGACAGGGCATACAGTACCCGCAACCGGTGCAGCCGACTTTCATCATTCCGGCGTATGCCGTTTTCACCTCATCGAAGAGTTGGGTTTCCTCCGCGGATAGATTTCCCGGAACAGCGCTTCCGGCAATCCGAATATTCTCCTCAATGTGGCTCTCTTCATTCATCCCGGACAGGACCACCGAAACTTCGGGGTGATTCCATATCCAGCGTAAGGCCCATTCCGCCGGTGTTCTTTTGGTTTCGGCCCGTTCCCATATGGAACTTATCTGGGAAGGCATTTTGCCAGCCAGGGAGCCGCCCCGGAGCGGTTCCATAATCACCACACCCAGGTTTTTGGATGCCGCGTACAACAATCCTTCCTTCCCCGCCTGGTTCGCTTCATCCATATAGTTATATTGAATCTGGCAAAAGTCCCACGGGTAGTCATCGACAATCTCTTTGAACTGTTCCTTGTCGCCATGATAGGAAAATCCGATATGACGGATCTTGCCCGCCGCTTTGGCTCTCAAAAGAAATTCCTCCACCCCGAGGCGCTTCATTCTTTGCCAGCCTTCCACCGACGTTACCGCATGCATCAGATAATAATCAATGAAATCGGTTTGAAGCCTTTTTAACTGGGTTGCAAAAGTGTTTTCCATGTCTTTGGAAGAATGGATCAAAGGCAACGGCAACTTGGTGGCGATCATCACTTTGTCGCGGTAACCTTTGGCCAAAATATTTCCCAGAGTGACTTCGCTGTTGGGATAAAAATAAGCGGTGTCGAAATAGTTGACTCCCTGATCAATGGCGGAAATAACCTGTTTCTCAGTACGCTCCTGATCAATCTTGCCGTCTTTTTTAGGAAAACGCATACACCCGTAACCCAAAATCGAAACCTGCTCTCCGGTCTTGCCCATTTCACGATAAAGCATCATTCCCATCTCCCTTGTCCGAAAAATTTTCGGTGTTTTTTACTTGCTATAGTTCTGTGGCAATGGAGTGTCTTTGTGGTGAATTCGTTTTGCCGCAAAGACACAGAGAAAAACATGATTACCTTTTTGAATCGACAAATTCGTAACGGAGTGAACATTCATTCCGCAATCACTAAAAAAATAATCCTGCTTATTTTAGCGCTATCATATCCCACAGGGCATCCAATCCCATAGCCAGGGATTCTTCACTTAGCCCCTCGGGCGAGGCTAAGTAGAGTTTGGCAAGAGAAATAGCGGCTCCGCCTAAAAGAGCGGAAGAAATTTCAAACGGCATTTTCTTCAATAAGTTCTGTTCTTTGGCGCGCCGGAACAAGTCTTCAAGCGGCTCAGTTATCCGCATGACTTCTTCCCGGGTGGCGGCGGTGATCACTGGAGAATTTACATACTGTTCCATAAAGGACAATTCGGCGGGATTGTCCTTAAAATAACGGATTAAATTACCGAGCAACTGTTCAAAACCATCATGGACCGGCAGGTTTTCCGGGTAATTCCGTAAGGAATAGTCGGCGATTTTTTGCTTGATGTCAATATATAAGGCATTCAATAAATCGTCTTTATTTTTAAAATAACGATAAATGGTGCCCATCCCGATATCCGCCCTCTGGGCGATTTGAGACATGGGTGTGCCGACAAAACCCTGCTCCGAAATTAATTCCAGGGTGGCCTTTAAAATGATCGTTTTTTTATCCGCCATTTCTTCTATCCTTGAATCTGCCAAAACGCTACCCTCTTCCCAGAATGAACGTTCATTCCTCATATCATATTATTGCACCCGGAAAATGTCAAGTTAAATTCCGCCTGGCATAACAGCCATTTTCATTAAGCTGTCAATAATTCCGTCCCTTTTCCTTCTGTTTGCTTAAAAATTTCTTTTAAATCGAACGGGTCAGGAGGAGGCTTGAGGATATCAAAGGCCTAGCGGGAGTGCCGGTTTTCAATTCCAATTCGCGCATCCACTCTCCCGAGCGCTGACCCGCACAACCCGTGTGTCGGTTTTCAATTCCAATTTTTAAATTTCATTCGGCGCGTGCGCATAATAAAGAAATACCAGGATTCCGCTACTCCTTTATTTCTTCTAATTCCTTAATACTTTCTTCAGCCCAACGTATTGAAGCTTCACTGATGATTTGAGCTCTTTTTACAGTTAAATTCCAATAAAATGCTTCATTTTCAACATTAGGGTCATCCTTTTCCTCAACATCTTGAGAAACCAGCCGTCCTAACTTTTTAATCATTTCATTGAGAGACTCCAGGAAAACTTTTCTTTCGTCAATATATCGGTTTAACTGTCTTTTGACTTCTTGTTTTCCCAATTTCTTACCAAAAAAAATTCTGACTAAAAATTCATCCCGCTTGGGGGAGATCAAAGTTTCAGGAAAATCCGCCAACCATTTGTGAAATGCCTTTTCCCCTTCCTGCGTGATATTGTACACTCTTTTATCCGGCCTGTCTTCCTGAGGAAGAATCTCCGAAATTACATAACCTTTTTCTTCGAGGACACTCAGCTCTCGATAAATCTGACTCAAACTGGCTTTCCAAAAATGATTGATTGACTTGTCAAATAAAGTTTTTAAATTATATCCGGTCATTGCGGTATAAGTTAAAAGACCTAATATGGCATATTGTAATGACATCCGATTCTCCTCCGGTCAATATCAACAAACATTTGGATTTGATTTTCTCCTTTTTAATTGAATCTCCTTCCCAAAAACCGTTTAAAAAATCGAGCCTCCGGTATATAAAGGCACCGACAAGAAAAGTTCAGTATCAAAATAATCAGATACCGGCGGCTCATAATTGATATACAAAAAAAACGGATCGTATGGATTGGGTTTTAAATGGCTATCGGTATGCTTTAAATTAATAACCGGCAATTACGGTTTTCCATTCTGTTTCAGTTTTTGATACACATTGCTGATAATCAGCGGAATAATGCCGATTACGCTTAACAAGGCGATTACTAAATAACAGTCATTAATGGCCATAACATAGGCTTGTTTAGCCAAATGACTCATAAAAATTGTTTGGGCTTGCATGACGGCATTTTGGGCACGGATAACCGAGGAAAAGCCTGGGTGACCTCCTTTTAGTTTTGCGAAATAAGTAAGATTGCTCAATAAATTTTGAAAAACCGGCGAGCTACCCTTAGCCAGTTGGCCCACACTTTGAGAAATCATTGCGGTATGAAAAATATTACGCCGGATAAAAACCGTGCCGGTAATGGCGAAACCAAAGCTGCCGCCGACTTGGCGGATAACATTATAGATTCCGGAAGCCTGGGCCATCTTTTCCCGGGAAATCCCGGAAAACGCCATCGTACTTAAAGGCGTAAAAATCAATCCCATTGCCAGACCACGGATATAAGACAGTAACACAATGCGCAGATTTTCCGTATCCAGTGATAATCGACTGTTCCAATACATGCTTAAAGCCATTAAGAGCATTCCCAGCACAGCCGGGATCATCGGCTTGACCTTATCAGACAATTTGCCAGCAAGGGGTGAGGTTATTCCTTGAATAATTCCAAGTGGCAAAAATACCAGACCGGATTGGAAGGCAGTGTATCCGAGCGCGCTCTGCATATACATGGGACCCACCAGAGTGCTGCCGTACATCACCACACTAAATATAAATGAGGCCAGACAAGCTCCACTAAAACTAAGACTTTTTAATAAGCGTAATTGAATTAACGGGTTTTCCACGGTAAATTCCGTATACAAAAAAATTACCAAACCAATCAATGATAAAGTATAACAATTGATACTAAACTGCGAAGTCCAGCCGCCCACATTCCAGTCGGCATTTCCTTCGGACAAGGCGATTAATAAAAAGGTCAAAAATAACGTCATTGATAAAAATCCGATCAGATCAAAGGCGCGGCTAACTTCAGATTTATATTCCTTTTGAATAATTAAGGTCGCTAACATTCCCGCCAATCCTACCGGGACATTAACAGTAAAGATCGATTGCCAGCTCCAATTATCAACCAGATAACCTCCTACGATTGGCCCTAACGAAATCGACGCTGCCGCAGCGATACCCCAAAAGCCCAAAGCCATACCTCGCTGTTCAGGCGGAAACTCCCGGGTTATAAACGCCATCCCCACGGGAGACAACAAGCCGGCCCCGGCGCCCTGGATCACCCGGAAAATAATTAACGAATTTTCATTCCAGGATAGGCCGCAGAGTAAAGAACCCAAAGTAAACAAGGTCAATCCTGTGAAATAAGTGCGCTTATAGCCGAAATGATCGGCCAGCCAACCCGAAGCCGGCAACATCACTGCCATCGCCAGCATATAAGCAGTGGAAATCCATTCGATCTTATCGAGACTAACCCCAAAAGCTGCCATAATCTTGGGGCGGCCCACATTGACAATCGTTGAATCCAACACCGAAATAAAAGTGCCGACCATGATATTGGCCAAAACTAACCAGCGGTAAGATTGATATTGCCGAAGCCGCTCCGAACCGTTAACCAGTGTACGAGAAATGGCCATCTATCTCACCTGCACCCGAACTTCAGCCGACATTCCCTGTAATAACACTTTGGATACCGTTGAACCGTCAATGCTGATTTTAACCGGAATTCGTTGAGTTACTTTGGTGAAATTGCCCGACGCATTGTTAGCCGGAATCAAGGAAAACTGGGCCGCGGTATTGTTGCCGATTTCTTTGATTTTACCCTTAAAACTGATACCGGCATAAGCATCCACCGTAATCTCCACAGATTCCCCAACGCGCAGCGCGGCCAGTTTAGTCTCTTCGAAATTAGCGGTAACCCAGACATTCTTCATATCAAACATCGAAAAAATCGCTTGCCCGGCCTGGACCACATCACCTGTCAAAACCCATCGTTTAGCAATGACTCCGTTAATGGGAGCATAAATTCTCGTGTTTAAACTTTGGGTTTGAATCACTCCCAGTTGTCCCTGGGCCGTACTTACCTGACTTTGAGCGATGGCCAATTGGGCTTGGGCTACTTCTAAGGCACTTCGGGCATGGTCGTATTGTTCTTTGGAGATATAATTTTCTTTAAATTGAGCATCGGCCCGTTTAAAATCACCCTGATTTTTTTTCAGATTGACCTTTGCCAAGGTGACATTTTGTACGGCATAGCCAAGTCCTGCTTTCAATTGATTTTCCTGGGCCCGCAAATCGGAGTCATCCAATTTCACCAAAAGTTGACCTGCAGTGACTTTTTCGTTTTCCCGGCCCAACAGTTCACTCACTCGCCCCAACATTTTTGAGCTGATTGTCGACTGGTATCCTTCAACAATCGCATCATCAGTTGAGACAAAACCGCTCATATTGTTATACCAAAACCAACCGCCCGCAACGGCTAAAACTGCCACGATAATAATGGTCATCCAAGCCTTTTTTGACAAGGCTCTATTCATTAATAATTCATCCTTTCATATTTACATCGATTATCTTAACTGCGACTTTTATCCGGTTGTAGTTCCGTTTTGAGTCCGTTGCCAATGACTCTTGGCTCTTTCGATATAAGCCATTGGATCAATAAGGTCCTTATCGAGGATGGTTTGTGTTTCAGGTGTTATGTATCCATATTCACCCATTTCTTGGCCAGCCTTTCGCACCGCAGCAAAATAAGGCATAAGTAGTTCGAATAACTTTTCATTGTGGAGCAATTCGCCTTGACTACAAACAATAGTCGCATTTGGAGCGTGCCCCAGTGATAACCGAATGCTTTCACATAAACCCGAAAAATTATATTGCCCCGGGAATCCACAGTTCGAAATGAGCACGGTTTTTTGAGGCCTTTTGCCCGGGTAGCGTTCCTCGTGATAATAGCGCCCATCTTTGTATAAGATGTCCGGGGTAAGTAAAGGCATTGAGAATCGATCTAAAAAATCTTTCATAAAGCCGGTAACTGAAAAATGATATAATGGTGTTGCATAGACAATAATCTCCGACTCCAATACTTTTTCCAACAACTTAGCCATATCGTCGTGATGTATACAAACTCCAGGAGTTTTAGTCCAACACGAAAAACATCCCATACAATGATTGATTTTACAGTTTTTAAGATAAATGGTTTCAGTTTTAATTCCAGCCGTTTGAATTCCTTCCAAAAAAGGTACTAAAATCCGTTCAGTATTTCCCTCTTTACCCCTTGGACTTCCATTGACAGCTAATAAACTCATAATATTCACTCCTGTGTTTTATATATAAATCAAATGTTTGTTAAAAAAACGGTATTGTTTGTTTTACCTGGTTTCAACATTTATTTTATAACGCATCAAAACAAGACGAAAGTAACATCTAACAATTTACTTCGTAATGGTAACTTCAAACTTAGTGTACTCCCGTTAATTAATCACCATTATTTTCATAAGGATCGCTCAGATCCATTTTATGTACTTTTCCATCATCGGATCCAACAATATACAATTCACCACCGTAAGGTCTGTTTGCGATCGTTGAGTTTGAAAACTTGTGGTCAAGTTTATAAAGAATATAACTGCCACTAGCCTCTATTTCTAAAATCGAACCGGTATTCTCCATGGATATATACAAATTACCGAAGCCATCAACACTTAACCACCCCGGATAAGCATTCGCAACCAAACTACTATCCGATGGAATCAGTTTTGCCGTGAACACTTTTGAGTCGAATAAAAGCTGTTGTTTTCCGACACTGCCATCCGTATTGATTGGATATCCATATACTTGTTTATCTCTGTAGTTGGCGACATATAAATTCTTAAATTTACTATCGAATTTGAGATCTGTAAGTCCGAAAGATGTTGTTGCCTCACCACAATCGATCAACAATGATTTTTCCAGTGACGGATTGTATTTAAAAACCTTCATTTCACTGGCAATGTATATACAACCTTTTTGATCGAGTTCAACACCCATTGGTTTGATGTTTGGATCGTAAATAATTGTGGTTACTTTACCATCAAGGGTTATTTTAAGCAAACGATCCGAAGCGGCCGCATAAATAACCCCGTCTTTGCCAAATTTCAAGCTCCGAATGTAAGTATCGTTTGAAGAATTGGAATCATCCAGTTTACAAACGATCGATGTTCTGCCAAAAATGTTGATTTTAAGAATTTCGTTACCGTTTCTAGCTACGTATAAATTATAATTATCATAAGTAATGCCACATAGTTTACCGCCCAAATTAAATATTTTTTGATCGACCCTCATTTTGGTTTGATATAAATTATTATTAAAATAGGACATATTTTCTTGCTCATCATCAGCCAAACAAACTGCCCCAGTGGAAAATACCAATAATAAAACCATCAAAAAATTGAAGATACATAACTTTTTTAAACCCATGAACAACAGCTCCTTTTAACTTTTTAATAAATAAGACTTTCAGATATCGTTACTCTCGCCTTATTTCAATATATTAAAAACATTAAAATTGACTTGATAGTTTCTAGGCGAACTCCGCTATTCAACGACTCACCCATAAGAACTCTGTTTGATGTCACTACCTTTCCAAAAAAACCAATCGATTGATTTTACATGATTTGTTATATATAACTTATAATATATTATTACACATATTATATATATATTCAAGAATAAAAATTACCAACTAAAAAACCTGACGATTTATGTTTCGCCAGGTTTTTCGGTTTGGGCATTGATTTCCCAATCGGTGTTTCATGGTTGATTATCTATAGCTTCCCATACATCTTCAGCAAATTTTGCCTGAACTTTTGGATTTCCTCAAAATGCGCATTCCCGGTTTCCTTATTTATCCGGTCAAGATTTTCTTTGATATCCGGATAGATTTCAACTTTTAAGTCCCGGTAATCAAAACCCGGGGTAGCGACGGCTTCAATATCCACCAACACCTGCGGCACATAAAGGCAATAACTTTGAAGGGGGACCAGAACACAATACCGTTCCCAATCCGATCCCTTTTCCGGGTATTTCATTTGGGATAAGAGTTTTTGGCCGACTTCCGCCACTTGTTTGATTTTTTCTTTTTTCGGGATCTCTTGATGGGTGATGTCTAACAAATGATAAATCAACTCCATATCGACGGATTTAAAACTCAACGAAAATGAAGCCAAATTATCCTTTGCCAAACTATTCATCATATATGATTCATACTTGGTAAGGGTGAACATGTTGGAGCTTAAAATATCCCGGATAAATACCGATTCAATATAAGCCGCATCCATCTCATAGAGATATTTCTCCAAAAGATTCGTCTCTCCGTTTTGAAAAGCCGCGGGATTTGAGAAAAAATCATTCACGTGAGCAATCTCATGCATCAAGGCTGAATAAAAAATGGAAGGATGGCCCTGGCGGTAAACCTTTAAAAAATGAGGGCTAATCAGGATGGCCGGAAATCCGGTTTGAAGATATTTCGAAGTAAAACCCATTCCTTCATAGATATCCTGACCTAAGGTGTAATCCACCACAATGCTTAACTCACCGGAATTGATTTTTTGATAATACAAAACGCAGCGGTTGGTAATATCTTTGTTCTTTCCGAGGTTATTAAAAATTAACTTGTCAAAGTTCGCCAACATCGCGCTTACTTCTTGCTGTTCCCGATCTTCTTTGGCGCCGGCGGCTGCAAGAGGGGTGGTTACTGTCAATGTTATCAGCAAAATGATGGGATAAAAATGATGTTTTAATATTTTTCGAAACATCTGTCCATTCTCCGATTCATCATATTATCATGCACCGATTCATAATTCAATTCCATCCCTGCCTGTTTTTTCCTGCATCCGCTGAAAATATTCCCTACCGGACATTGCTGTCGATTGGAATTGGCAAAAATTTATCATTTTCAATAAATATTTGCATCATCGCCTATCCAAATTCGTTATAATAAGTTATATCCAATGACTTAAAAACAAAGGAGGTCCATCCATTATGAACATCGGTATTATCATTCATTCCAAAACCGGCCATACTTATTCGGCAGCCTTAAAACTCCAGGAGAAACTACTCTCCAGAAACCATAAGGTCAACATCGAAAAAGTAACCCCCGCAGGCGATGCATATCCCGGCGTTAAAAACCTCCGGCTGGAAACCAATCCGGAAGTGAGCGCCTATGACGGCTTAATCTTTGCCGCCCCGGTCTGGGCCTTTGCCCTTTCGCCGGTTATGGCCGCCTATCTTTCGGGAATTCCCTCATTAAAAGACAAAACAATTGCCGCTTTTGTGACCATGGGCTTTCCTTTCGCCTGGATGGGCGGCAACCGCTCCCTCAGGCAACTGAAAGAAAGCTGTGAAGTCAAAGGGAGAACCGTTATGGCCGCCGAGGTGCTGACCCGTTCGGCCCAGGATCAGAAAATGGTCGGTGACATGGTGGAAAAATTGAGCGGGGTGTTTTGATTTCCCGGTCCAAGGCCGGAGTCAGAAGGAACTCACCCCTGCCTCCCTTCGGCACAAAGGCTGTGGCCCGGTGGGAAAGAAATTTATGCCGGGCGGGACCCACCTTGATAGTGGGTCCCAGATAGGCCCTGAATCAAGTCAATGTCCGGTTGGGATTAATACGGCTGCAGCAAATTGGATTTCAGATTAGAACCACCCTTTTTTCTTAAAATACCACAACATAACCAAGGCCGTTCCTATAATAAACGCTAAGACATATAAATAGGCATATTTCCAATCGGTCCCGGGGATAGTGACATTCATACCGTAAAAGCCTACAATTAAGGTTGTTGGTAAAATCAACGTGGATACAATGGTCAGGGTCCGCATTATTTCGTTGGTGCGGTTGGAAATGGTGGAGAGGTAAATCTCCAAAGCCCCGGAAACCATCTCCCGTTGCGTATCGCAAATTTCATACAACCGGATTAACTGGTCGTAAAGATGGCTCATAAACGGTAAAGCCTCTACGTCCACAAAGGGGTTCTCCCGCCTGGACAGCATGGAAAAAACTTCGCGCATCGGGGCTATCGATTTACGCAGGACGATCAGATCCTTTTTCAAATCAAAGAGTTTGTTAAGTACCCTGGGGTCGGGTTTGGGAAAGATGCGGTCTTCGACATCTTCGGTAAGGTCGGCGATATCATCCAGTACCGAAAAGCAGGAGCTGATGAAAGGCTCGGTAAGATGATAAAATAAAATGTCTGTTCCTTGGTTAAAAAAACGGGCCGGGAGGCTATTGTTTTTAAAGGTATTGATGGCTTCCAGTGGCCCCTGGTGGATAGTTATTAAATACTTGGCGCTCAAGATAAAATGGCAAACGCCGAGTGTGATTCCATTTTCCGGCCCATAGCCGATTTCCTGCAATAAAATATGTAAATAGTCATCGAATTCATCTAAAAAGGCCCGTGGCTGGCGGGTAAAAATACGGGCGATCGACAATGGATGGAGCAGTTGCAGGGCCTCCATTTGCTGGCGTAATAACGCTTCGTCGCCTTCCAAATCGAGCCAAAGCAAATTGCCGGGATCGGTAATAAGGTTGCAGAATTCATCATCAGGGGCTATTTTAAGTTCTGAATCCGTCCGCCGGACATAGAGCATGGGATCACCTCTTAAGAAAGAATTTCCACGCTACTCCTAAAAGTTCCTTTTTTCTCCCGGCTATCCATTAATACCGTTGATACTTTTTGCCGATAACATCGATTCTCTCCGTCCATATGCAGCCATGATACCCGTCCGGTATTTGCTTTAAATCATTGTTGTTATCAAAGCCACCGGACCACTGCCCCCTGCGTGTCACCAAAACGAACCGGGAATGGGCTTTTTTTACTCTATCCAAAAATATTGTCGGCCAACCCCAAAGAAACCTGGCATATTGAAGCGGTAAATGGATTTCAGCGTATTTCATGCTTTCCGGAATAATCCCCATCCATCCCACCAGCTCATATTCAAGCAACGCTTTTTTGATTCGTTTCATGGATAACGCCGGCATTTTAGGATATTTTCCCTTGATAATCTCGATGGCTTCATCGTTTCCGTAAATGGAGATGCACTTTCGCTCCTCTTCATCCAACTCTTCCAATTTCTTCAGCAATAACCTTCCTATTTCCGGCCCTTCGTCCCTGATATGAATTAAAAATTTCTTCCCTTTCAACTTCTTCAATACATCATCGATTGACGGCATTAAGCCTTGACCTTTTCCTCGTAAAGGATAGGTTTTTCCGTTGTCAAAAGTATATCCATAGCCAACGTCGAGTTTTTTCAATTCTTCCATGGTATAATCGCTAACTGGCCCTGACTTTTCAGTGCGGTATTCTAACAAATAATCATGAAACACCGCTAATTGCTTGTCTTTGGTTACTCTGACATCCAATTCGACGATATCGGCGCCGTATTGAAAGGCAACTTCCATGGAGGCAATCGTATTTTCAATATAATCATACACCGGTTTGTGAATGATCCAGGCAGTATTGGTATTCCATTTTACCTTTTCGATATCAAATGTCTGCGCCAGTCCGCGATGGGCAAGCAACTCAGGTCGGGAAGGGGTGCGCTTTCCTAAAAATACACAGTTGTTGGCAACCATGATTCCAACAACGGCCACAACGAACCCGAGTAAACAAAATCCAAGCGGTTTACGAATTTTCAATAAAAATCCTCCTTCATTTGATAAATTCTTAAGTAATCTTAGTTCTTTATGAAGGAGGCTGTATATAGTACTCCGGATCTATTTATCGTTTTGAGCTGATAATACGATGCGGATAATTTCGGCCCGCCTGGAGGTCCCCAGTTTTTCAAAGATATGATGAATATGATTTTTTACTGTCGAAACCGAGATGAATAAAATATCGGAAATTTCCTGGTTGCTTTTTCCTTTGATGATCCAATTAACAATCTCCATTTCCCTGCCGGTTAACTGATACTTCTTTGAAAAAGATTCCAAAATTGCCTGCGGGTGTTGGAGGAGCTTGAGTTGGCGGAGCAAAAGGACGGTCAGGACCAGACAAAAAATGAAATATCCTGAAATAAATAAGGGATAATTCATGCTTAATTGAACCGGACCTTCATAAAATTTATTTTTGATAACGAAAAGATCCACAAAGCCCAATAAAGGTAATAAAACACCCGCTAAACCCATTACTTTTGCCAACGACTTCGGGAAAGCAAACGATAATCCTTTCTCATGGACAAGAAGGATTATTGAACCGCTGATCACACTGCCAATCAAGCCCAAAGCCGTTAGGCGTTTTAACCAAAAAAATATTACCAAATGGCGGCCCCAGATATGATGGGAATACTTCGTGAGAACAAGCATCCCGGTTGCCAGTGTAAATATTGCCGCCAGTATGCTTTGGCCTCTTTCGCTTTTTGTAATCATAAGAATGATGGCGCCAAGGTATTGAAAAATTGCTATACCCATCCATATAAAAGCAAAAGCTTCCAAAGTGGTATAAAAAAGAGTATCGTGGTGGTAGACGTTTAAAACAATGTAACTGCTGCCATACAAAAAAAACATAAACAAACCGGTGAACAGGAAGCACCCCGCCAGTTTCCGGTAGGATTTCATCTTAAAAAGATGATCAAAATAATATAACAGGCCGGAGAGGACAACATTGAATGTAAATAAGAAGACAAACATCAATAAGAAAAAGTGTTTCGCCATAAGAATGCAACTCTTTCCCTTGTAGTGAGATTGAAATCAATCCATTCGCTTAACAATAGAAACTATAAAAGCAAGCATTATTCGTTTCATAAAGACAGCCCTTTTATTGAACTACTCCAAATACTTTTTTAAAAATTCTTTCGGACTGATACACCACTTATTTAAATCATTCATACTCATTGAAGAATAACTTGCCCGTCCCTTGTCCTCCATGCTCTTGCGAATTTCCAAATGTAAGTGAGCGGCCTTAAATTGTGATTTTTTGAATTCATCGGCATTAAATAATCTGGCAATAACCGTATTCTCATCCACCCAATCCCCTGGTTGAACTTGAATGTCTTCGATATGCACATATAAGGAATAGACTTGTTCACCGTTTGATAAAGGATGAATGATTGCAATTGCCCGATTTGGAAAGCTCCATATGATGTCATATACTTTTCCGGCTCCAATCGGGTATACTTTTTCATTCAATTTGCCCCGTAAATCGATACCCGCGTGTTTATGACCGCGAATATTTGAACTACGGTAATCTCCATATTGACTAAAGCAACGATTCACTATGGTTTGATATTTGGAACGTTCTTGTTCCATAAATGGGGAAAAGAATTGAACGCACCGTTTATGGCTGTCTTCAGCCAACGAAACAAACGAATTGAAAAATATCAACAAAATTAATAATGACCGGCATAAAATTTTGTACATCATTGCACCTCTTTTTATAGATAGCTTGCGCATTTTTAGAATTAAGTATATTTCTGGTTTTCGTCTCAATTAGGACAGCCAAACTATTTATGAGATAAACCGGTCTCCAGAAAAGGCTGTGGGTTCATAGGCGTTGATTGATAACGAATCTCATAATGCAAATGCGGGCCGGTGGCAATACCGGACTTGCCGGAATATCCTATAAGTTGGCCTTGTTTGACGTCATCTCCAACATTGGCCTCAATCTCACTAAGCTGAGCATATAAGGTAGCAAAGTGGGAATGTTCGACGATAACGGTTTTACCGTAACCGGCCATAAATTTGGCTTTTATTACTCTGCCGTCGGCAGCGGCTACAATCGGCGTTCCCGGTTTACTACGGATATCAATGCCGGAATGCAACATCCGTTTTTTCAGGATAGGGTGTATCTGGTATCCAAAACCAGAACTATAATTATTCCGCACCTCTTTTTCAGGCCAACCGATAGGAACTTCTGTAGAGGAGCATGTAAAAAGCTGGGTACTCTTATCGTCAAAAATTAAATTAACTATAACGGCATTGCCATTAAGAGATATTTGGGGCAGGATTTCGTGGTAGGAACTATCGGCGATTGGCGGATTATCACCGGCCGCTAATAACCGAAATGCGGAAAGCGGTATCAACAGGATCACTGTAACAAGCAGCATCAATACTTTGGCTTTAGTCGAAAGTAGTTGATGATTCACCTCTGAATTTAATATATGTTTCAATCGTTCTTCCCCCTTTGAGTTAAAATAAAGCGCCGCTGGATGTTGCATCTTGGAGTGATTATTGGCGCGAATAGCCTCCAACAAAATGCCGGCATAATGTGATGGTTTGATTGCCGTATGTAGCACCCAGTCGTCACAGGCTTTTTCCCGATTAATTCGTAACTGGTTGAGTGCCAACCAGACCAAAGGGTTGAACCAATAGAAAGACGCGATGATGTGAGCTATTAAATTGGTGAGATTGTCGCGCCGGGCGATATGAGCCGCTTCATGGCAAAGAATGGCCTCTCTTTGCTCCATTGGCCAGTCCCGGCTGTTTAACGGAAGAAACACTCGGTTGAAGAAGAGTCCGTAAGTAACAGGTATTTGGAGCTTAGGATGTGTTGCGACCCGAACCGTCAAATCTTTAGGCCAATTAAACATACGCTCCTCATGTTCCCCAGTTGCCCGTAATAACCGATACATTCCTAAAACGCCGCAACTAACCCGTAACCCAATCCCCATGACTCCGAGGAACCAGATTAAAAAGAGCGTCGTCCACAAAGTAAGGGGAGTTTCATTTGAATTGTTATTCTTTAAAAGAATTCGAGGCTTGGCGATATCTTGGAAAGAATTTTCCCGGTTGATATTTGGGTGGCGGTTGATGAATGAAAAAGAAGAAGCGAGAGGCATATCGGGAATAAGGTCGGCAATTGTCGGTAGAATTAAAAAGCTACTTAATGCAAGAAAAATCAAAAAAAACCGGAACCCAGCCGAACTTTGTTTCGCCAAACGGTTAATCATTAATGCCCCCAGCAAGATGATACTTGCGGGAACGATTGTATTGATCATTGTCAAAAACCATGTAAAAGCGGTTTGATTCAAATATGATAATGAAAACATTTTAACGTCCCTCCCGCCGAGCTTGCTCGATTAGAGCCGCCATGCGATCGAGATCGGTATCGGTGAGCTTGGTCCGCTCGATCTCAAGCAATGCAGCAACGGCTTGTTCGGTAGAGTTGTTAAAAAAAGTGCCCAATAAATCACGAATGGCGGATTTAACGGCATTTTCACGGGGAAATGACGGGTAATACAGATATTGCCGGCCCTGCTTTTGGTGGAGCAAATGACCCTTCTCTTCCAGAATCCGTAAAAATGAGCGCACCGCCGAATAGGTCGGATTATGACCCAAATCCTCATATACCTCCGTAGCAGTCGCTTGCCCCCGGCGGTAAATAATCTCCATAATCTCCCGTTCTCTCCGGCTGAGCTTGTTGAAGGCTTCCCGAGTCATGATTGGACCTCCTCTCAAAAATGCTAAAAATTTAGCATTTATATGGTAAGATTTTATCATTTATTCTTTTGCCCGTCAATCATTAAAGCTAAAATTTTAGCATTTCATCATTGACTGATTTGGTTTTTTTGTATTTTTCACAGTAAACACGAAAAAATTGAACCTTATATGGCGTTTTCATTTTGAGTTTTCGTTGTAAAATAATCCCAAGTTTCTTTGGTGATGTCTGCAATAATTTTTTCATTGCTCGCAATATCGTCTTTGGAATTTGAAACAAAAACACATATTGCAAAATGATTTCCATTTGGCAATGTTACAATTCCTATGTCATTCACTGCGGCATATACACCCTGTTCATTGATTCCTGATGTCCCCGTTTTATGGGCAACCAGAGTCCCAGCCGGAAGGTTTCCGCTTATCCGTTTATTACCCTTAGAATTTACCAACAGTTTCCACAAAAACTCATAACTTTTGTCGGAAAGGATTTTTCTTTCAAAAAATTTTCTTAATGCCTGTACGGCAGATAGTGGTGTAGTCCAATTTGTAAACTGAACATTCCAATCTTTAGCCATTTCTTCCTCATTCGCTTGTATCGAAAAATCTTTTATGCCAATGGAATCTATATATTTTTGCACCGCTTTAGGGCCACCGATGAGTTTTAATAAAATATCACATCCGCTGCTGTCGCTTTGTGATACTGTATAACTAAGAATTTCACTTAAAGAAAGTTTTATATTCCCATTCGGATATTCTTCTCGTAAAGGGCTCCAAATACGAGGTAATAAATCACATTTTTTGATGTATATCGCCTGGTTTAAAGAAAGCTTTCCTTTATCCACTTCGTTTAATACAGCCAAAGCAATATGAAATTTAAATACACTTTGCATAGGAAAATGCTTATTGCCATTAACACTTAAAGTATCCTTACTATCAAGCCCATCAATAGCAACTCCAATATCTGCTTTTTTCGATGTAACAATTTGCTCAATTTTTTGTCTTTGCACGACATTGAGCAAGACATCTCTCTTGGCATTCGATTTTGCTGTAGTTTCCGAATAGCTTAAGGAGCAGTTTATCATTAATAAAACCAGCAATACCCAGGAATGAATTTTCAGTTTATGATTCAAGGATTAGCCTCCTTTAATTTAAACATATTACAAATGTAATCAATAGTATCACAATTGTAATCCTGAAATGTCAATATGCCCCTCCTATTGTTTTATAAAGTTCGTTTTCTATAGAATATTTTTGTCTTTAAGAACCGTCAAACACTTTTTTTGGCCTTGGTGCCATCCCCGCGCTCGTTTCCATGAATAAGCGATATAATTTTAAAATGTAAGGTTAGTCTTCTAAAGCGTCGATACTTGCTAGAGATTTTTAAATCATTTGTACTAAATTTTATTTGCATCTATGTTTTTCTTATGGATATTTGATTTACAAAAACCGTTGTATCCGGAATCGATTTCAAAAAGATTGTTCAGCGCTTTTTCAATGCGTTGGTCAGTTTCAAATCCCAATTGGATCAATAGTTGTAATGCAACTACATTTTGAATCACCGCTAAATGTCCATAGCAGACATTGCAGGGAATCCATTCCGGCTTAAGTTGAACAGCGGCATTGAATTCCCGCTCTCTATCGGCTGTGGAGATCATGTGGTACCCGATAAATTGATTTTTTGATAAATCAGGAAGTTTGCCCACTCGTCTTAATGCTGACAGAACGTCAAAGAAAACGCGTTCACCGTCTTTGATTTTCCACAATCCTGCTTTGTTTTGTTTGTGAATAATATTCTCGGTTATCAGGGTAAAGAAACGATCCAAAATGTCAATGGGCAAATCACGCAAAATATATAGCTTTGATGCCGGATAATATCATGAAACAGCTGTTCGTGTTTTTCGAAAAGCAACAGGCGCTGATTTTGATATTTCTTTGATATCATCAGTGGAATAATACTTGCCAGGGTACATCGGAGCATCCTGTTCCCTCCTGGATTACGCTTTATTGCTTATCAACTAAAAGGATCATGATCTTTGTCTCGATTCCATATATGTTCAATGCTTTTTAATATCCTTTCCGCCCATTCCATTCCCATCCTATCGCTGACAAATCCCAAAATAATGTCGATACCGGCGGATACTCCTGAAGACGTATAGTATTTGCCGTCATAAACCCATCTGGCCTTTCTTACCCATTGAACCTCCCGGTCCTGTTCGAGCACCCAATCAAATGCCATTTTATTGGTGGTCGCTTTATGATTTCGTAACAAACCGGTTTTGGCCAATAATGCCGCTCCGGTACAAACTGTTAAAACGTATTGTGAAGCGCTGCCTAATTTTTTGATATACCTGAGTAATTCCGGGTTACCCTAAAGTTTCAAAGTCATTAAATAAAATTACATTAAAATTTGTCATACGATTTCATCCTCCTTTGATAAGCTCTTGATCACTTTTAAGGCTTTTAAGGTAATCCATTTACTAGGAGTGTTTCTTTCCTCTAAAACAGTCGATATCGGAAATAAATCATTTTTCCCTCTTTCATTGTATAACCTTTCAAGTTCCCATTTGCCATCTTCCCTCCGCTTTTTAAGCAAAGCATGATAGGCATCGGTCATTCTCTCATCCCTGCACCCCAAATCCGTTAATATATCAAGCATTTGTAAAAAGTCCGGATAATAAAAGCAAGGGAAAGTGAGTTTAGTTAATCGGGGATTAATTATTTTTTTCAAGTCATGGCTTCTTTTGTATAAATGGTGTTTGAGCAAGAACTCCTTGCCTTGAGCAATGATTTTTTGAACGGCAGCAGTGTTTTCTCTTTTAGAGAGTTCGCGAAATGCCCGCAATATGGGAACAACGCCGCGTATACAAGTATGTCTTCCAATACAACCATCATCGGGGTCGTCAACCATAGTATCTCCATCATTAAATCCCATTGTACTATAATGCCATCAATACAATCCCGGATTTCCGGAGTGTTGTAAAACTTACATACTAACATCGCCCACAGCAAGTATCCATTATAACAGGGCGGCAAATTCGTCCCAATTTCATTAACAAACCCCTTCTTTTCCTTATTAAATGCCATCTCCAATAAATACTTGGCTGCCTTTTGGATGCTAGGATGATTCGGGTCGACACCTAATTCCAACAGCATCATAAAATTCCAATAGGTTCCATTATAGCGACTCATATATTTTTTGGGGTGGTTCCAATAACCTTCTTCTTTTTGGGCCTTCAGTATTTCCGTAATCGGAATGGATTGCATAATATCCGCTTTGGCCTGCTGAACTTCAAGATCATGATCTGCTTTATCAAGAAGCAGTTTTAAAGTAAAGTAGCGCACCGAGGAATTGTTCTTTTCCAGCAGCCAATCCAATAGGCAACTGGTTTTCATTTTGCATCTTGGCCCTCTTTTCATTACATATCGATACCCTTCTATGCATACAATTTCTTATCTTTTTCCATAAATTGCTAGTCCGCAGATTAATAGGCGCTTTTTTAACACGCAGTAAAAAAATACTTCACAAAAGCAATTAAAATTATCCGAAGTTTCAACGAATTAATTATTTACTTTAATATATAACACAACTCTTACACCCTCGCAAGGCACCATATTTTTTCTTTCGATTCCCATAGTATCACGGAGCTTTTTAGCGCATTCACCAATTTTTCCAAGTATACCATTACCTGAAAAATAAATGATAATAGAGTTCTTAACTATAAAGGAATTCTTTTGGATATTCGGATAAAATAAAAGCAGCCTCTCGGGACCAAAGGGGTCAAATGAAAACAGCTGCTAATTAATAAATTTTATGAGGAGATTGCCATGAGTGAATTGATTAACAACCGTCAATACCGCCAAAAAATTTTAAAAGAACTACTCTGCGAACTGCACCAGGGAAAAAGCGTAGCTGAAGTGAAAGGAAAATTTGATGAGACATTTGCCGGGGTATCCACGGCAGAAATCGCCGAGCTGGAGCAGGCTTTAATTTCCGAAGGAATGCCGGTAGCGGAGATTCAAAAATTATGCGATGTGCATGCAACCTTATTCAAAGGTTCCATCGAAGACATTAATAAATCCCAAAAATTGGAGGACATCCCCGGCCATCCCCTTCACACCTTTAAACTTGAAAACCGGGCAATCGAAAAGCTCATCCATGAAAAAATCAAGCCTCATTTGGAAGAGTTAAAAAAAGATGACCGGTCAGCGTGGATATTGTTGAGAAAATCTTAGCCGACTTGAAGGCCGGCCGTAAAGACCATGTGGATTTCTGGCTCAAAATGGGCCCGCGTTATGTCTATATCCGCTATTTTGCGGTCCGGAACCCAAAAGGAGATTTCCTGGGGACCATGGAAGTTACCCAGGATATCCAGCCGGTTCAGGAAATCACCGGAGAAAAAGATTATTGTCCAAACTTACACCGGTCGGGTAGGAAGCTTATACAGTTTCCCCGTGGCAAACGCCAACGAAAAACCGTAAACTAAGTGGGCTAAAAACGTAACGAAAACGTCGGTTGATTGCAAATTGAGCTTAGTTTGGGACTGAACCAGTAATGTTCCAAGCACAATCACCCAGATAACCAGGGAAAACCCCGCACCTTTCAACCAGATGGAATCACGCCCGGTAAAATGCAAAAAATAAATAAACAGCACCCCGATGATGGAGGCTACGGTTAAATCCGTAACCGCGCCAATAAAATAGGCCATCGGCTTGAATAAATCGTTTCGCTCCAAAAAACGGGCGGCTGCAATCTGCCAAAATACAACATTCGTAAAATGCAACCTGAAAGCGAGGTAATTGAAAAGCAACTTCGTCATGTCGGCCAACAGTCCGACAACCGTTCCAATAGCGACTTTATCTTTCATGGTCTCCCCCCAACGTTTTACCAAATGTACCCGCAAAGTTAGTATAAACATCCCTTTATCCGAATATTAACCTTTTTATCCCCTCTCAACCATTTTTCACAATAATTATTTCTTAAATTTTTTTTACCTCTTTCACTAACCCCAAGACAAAATTCTTAATTTATGGTATTATTCCATATTGTAATGAGCTGTGACACCAACCAAAATGATATGGATGATGAAATATTTATCATTCAATCATAAGTTATTAATTCTCATTCATAGCGAGGTTAACCAGTAGCAACGATGATCGAAGCCCTTATTTTTGACATGGACGGTTTGATGTTTGATACGGAAATTCTCTCTTTCGCCTGTTGGAAAACGGCAGCCGCCAAATACGGTTATCAGATTACCGAAGCATTGTTCCTGGAAACTCTGGGGCAAACGGTGGAAAAATCCCAAGAAATCTATGGGGAATCCTTTGGAGAAGATTTTCCTTTTGAAGCGGTCAAGCAAGAACGGTTTAGACTGGGAGCCGAATATCTGCGTACCAATACGGTTCCAATCAAAGACGGATTGCTGGAGTTACTGGCTTATCTTAAAAACCATCATTATAAAACAGCCGTCGCCACCTCTTCTCCCCGGGAAATTGCGATACCGTTCATTGAAAAAGCCGGGGTGGCTAAATTTTTCGATGATGTCGTCTGCGGGGACGAGATCTTCAACTCCAAACCCGATCCGGAGATATTTCTTACGGCAGCATTAAAGTTAGGGTCTTCACCGGAACGATGCATGGTGTTGGAAGATTCCGAATCCGGGATTACCGCTGCCTCCCGGGCGGGGATGAAGCCCGTTCTGATTCCGGATCTTAAGGAGCCAAGCGCGGAGGTTAGAGAATTGGCCTTCCGGCAGTTTAAAAGCTTGAAGCAAGTTCAACAAATGCTGGAGGAAAAGGTATTGTCCCAAAAGGAAATTTAATTAGACTTCAACCGGAATATAAATCTCGCTTTCCGAGTCCGGGTCATCCGGCCCCAAAAACTTTTCACCGTAAAGTTCAAAATTGTATGGGAGGGATAATTTATAGTCAGTCTTGGGCAACCAGGATTCATAAATATATTGATAAGTTAGGCCTACATTACAAGAACATCCCTTATGAATAAAACGCAGGTACTTGGCTGGTGGTAAAAATTTTCCCACCAAGCTTGGGTTGATGTGGTTTAAATCCTCGACTTCAACGGCGCACATTAAAAAAGAACCCTCCAGATCATATTGGTCCGGCCAGAAAACGATTTGATAATATCTTTCGGGGATGATCCGGTTAGAAATCGAACCAATCTCGGCGGGAAAATGAGCCCATAATTGGGTAATCATCTCCGGTCTACCTCGTTCAAATGCGACGGAGCCAATCAAAGAGATAGCGCCCAGTTCGATAAATTCCGGTTCAAGGTGCTTAATTTTGTTGAAATGGCTGACATTCTCTTCTGTAATCGCGCTTAAAAAGGGCAACTGTTTTTTACTGTGACTGCGGCGCAATTCAGTGGGGCTCAAGCCGAAGGCCCGTTTAAAGGCCCGGTTAAAAGTCTCGCTGTCATTGAACTGATACTCAAAAGAAATATCGCTGATCTTCCTCTGGGAATCCAAGATTTCATAAGCAGCTTCAGTAAGTCTGCGCCGTAAAATATAGTTTTTGGGTGAGTAGCCGGTAATCCCATGGAACAACCGGGTAAAATGATAAAGGGAATAACCCGCGTTTTGGGATACATCCACTACCGAGAGGTCATTTTTTAAATTCCCTTCAATAAATTGTATGGATCTAACGATAACATCCTGGTTTGACATTGCATGATCCATCCTATTTTTTTAGGGGCCGGCTTCCGCAATCTTTAGGCGCAGCCCCTTCCATAACCATACAGCCGACCGGGAGTTGATGTCACTCCTAACGGGCGTTGACAAATTCCTTTTCCCAATCGAAATTTGCCGAATCTTCATACCATTGGGGCCAGTGAGAACACCATTTTGGAACGGCCGATTCGCGAATCCGATCCGTAGAAGGGTGGTAAGGCTTTAAATCAAGAATCGGACTACCATCCGCTGCATCGATATAGACAATGCGGATCAGCCCTCTTTCATGGTCAATGCCCAAAACCTGGGCCACAGAAAGCGCTATGGGATTGGGTCTGATCGGAGAGCGGGTAGCAAAAATTCCCATCCGTTCCGGCGAGTTTTTATACGGTTGATCAATTTGCTTGATCTCACGGTTTTCCGGACTATCCAAAAGATGTAACCAGTATAAGACATGTAAATAGCCAAATGAATCCAGTTCCTTCAACCCCGCTACAAATTGCTGTTTGATTTGAAGGGAAAAACCATTTCCGCTTTGTACATATCCAATCGGCAGTACCTCAAATTTACTTTGCATCCTTATCCTCCTGTGATGTTACTACCCGGGTGTATTTATATTGTAGCACTGAAGTACGAAACAGTCCTGACTAAATTTGCCGTAATGTCCGGTCGCCAAGCCGAAAAAACATGAAAAAATGATATTTATTGCTATGGACAATTATAAAGGGATAAGCATCCGTCAATCCGGAAACCATAAATCCTGTTATTCAAAAACAGGAGCATCATTGATGAATAAAAACCTTTACCCGACGATTGCCATCCTATGTCTGGTCCCCTTTATCATGGTTTTAGGAAACTCCATGTTGATTCCGGTACTTCCAAAAATTCAAGAAGAACTTCACGTGGGTCTGGTTCAGGTCGGATTTCTAATTACGGTATTTTCCATTCCGGCAGGGATCGTCATCCCCTTTGCCGGCATGCTTTCCGATCGGATCGGACGAAAAAAAATAATGTTTCCGGCATTATTGATATACGGGATCGGGGGATTACTCGCCGGACTCTTTGCAATTCTTTTTAAAGACAAGGCTTTCCCTTGGATTATTGGAGCAAGGATTATTCAAGGGATTGGAGCGGGCGGAACCTATCAGCTGGGAATGGCTTTAGCCGGAGATCTGATTCAATCCAACGAACGCTCAAAAGTACTGGGTTTATTGGAAGCATTCAACGGTTTGGGGAAAGTGGTCAGCCCTTTGGCGGGAGCCGCCATAGCACTAATTTCTTGGTATATGCCTTTTTTCGTATACGGGGTTTTGGCGATTCCGATTGGTTTTTTAGTTTTGCGGGTAGTGAGTGAGGATGTAAAAAAATTAAAACAGCAAGTCCAACCCATTCCCAAGTATTTTGGAGATTTGGCCAAAATCTTCAAATCCAAGGGCCTTGCCTTGGCAACAGCTTTTCTAAGCGGCCTTTTAGCCTTGTTTGCGCTTTTCGGCTTATTGAGTTTTTTCTCGGATGTGTTGGAAAAACAATTTAAAATCGCCATTTTCCCCCGGGGATTAATCCTCGGTATTCCGGTGCTGATTATGGCCTTAACCGCCTATATCCTCGGGACCGTAATGCAGAAACAGATGACCCGCATTTTAAAATGGGCGGCGGTGATTGGCCTTTTCATGCTCGCCACCGGTCTGATATTATTTTGCCCCTTTAAAAACCTATGGGGGTTAACAATCGCCGCATCCATCCTGGGACTTGGAACCGGCGCAGTATTACCCTCTCTAAACACTTTAATCACTTCTTCGGCTCCCAAAACCGAACGGGGGCTGGTTACCTGTTTGTACGGCACTGTAAGGTTTTTCGGAGTCGCCATCGGCCCTCCCTTATTTGGATTGGCCGAGAAAATCTCCAAACCGCCGATCTTTTTCACCACTGCCGGAATCTGTATCCTGGCGGGAGTGTTGTTTCTATTCCTGGTGGATCCAAAAAAGATTATCCCGAAAGAGATCCAAAGCTAAACAAAGAATGGGCAAAGCTTCTCATTTTCTCAATTTAATTTCACTGTCATGACGGTCGTGTTTAAATCGGCCTCACCATAATGAAAAACCATTGAATCGATCCGGCCGGTATTGGTGATGATCATCGGAATAATAACGGATTTGGCATTGGCCCTCAATAACTCGATGTCGAAAACCAATAGTTTGGCGCCTTTTTTTACAGTTTGATTCCTGTGGACCAGGCTTTCAAAACCCTCCCCTTTTAAATGGACCGTATCAATCCCGATGTGGATAATGACTTTGAGTCCTTCGGGGGTCGTAATTCCGATGGCGTGTTTGGTGGGAAAAATACTATTGATAGTCCCGTTGACCGGACAATAAATAATTCCTTCCGCCGGTTCAAAGGCCATCCCGTCTCCCACCATTTTGGTGGCGAACACTTGATCAGGCACTACAGCCAAGGGTATGGCCTTCCCCAGCACCGGCGAAGCAAAGTCAACCATTTTCTTTCGTGAAAATAAGCGAAACATGAAAGCCTCCTAGAATGGATGGTGGAAAACAAAAACCGAAACTAATCTTTATTTTCCTGAGATTTTTTTAAGATTTCCCTCTCATCTTCATCATGGTTTTAATATGCGATACAATGGGGTCGGCCATGGTGCCGACCACAATTTGATAATGGTTAGCGGATAATTTGAGTATGTTGGCGGCTCCAAGTTGGATCAGCCGTTTCTCATCCACGAAAGACCCTTCTTTGGCCATTAAACGGATCCGGGTAACACAGGCATCGAGGGATTCAATATTCCCGGCGCCGCCCATTGCTTTTAAAATTGCCCCGCATCGCTCTTTTAACTCCTCGGCATTTAATCCCGACAAGCTCTTGGATTCTTCTTCATCAAGACGTCCCGGAGTCGGGATATCCCATTTCTTGATGGCGTAGAAAAAAATAAAATAATAGACAATCCCGTAACCAAGTCCGAATACTATCAACAGTATCGGTTTGTTCGATATTCCGAAATTCAATATATAATCAATCATTCCGGCGGAAAAGCCGAAGCCGCTGCGAATTCCCAGCATGGAAACAACCGCTAAGGATACTCCGGTTAATATTGCATGAATAATATAAAGCAACGGTGAAAGGAACATAAATAAAAATTCAATCGGTTCGGTGATCCCGGTTAAGAACGAAGTCAAAGCCACGCTTAACAGCATTCCGGTGATTGCTTTACGGTGCTTCTTCCGGGCTGCCGCAATCATGGCAAAGCAGGCGGCAGGTAAAGCAAACAACATAATCGGAAAAAAACCGGTCATAAATGTGCCGGCACTGGGATCTCCGGCGAAAAAACGGGTCAAATCCCCATGAATCAATTTCCCGGCCGGAGTTTTGTACTGACCGAATTGAAACCAGACAACGGTGTTGATCACATGATGCAGACCGAAAGGAATCAACATCCGGTTGCAAAACCCAAATAAAAAGCCGCCGATATACCCCGAGTCCGCGATTCCATTGCCGATTAAATTCACGATTCGTTGAAAGAGCGGCCAAAGCCAGCCTGTCAATAACCCAAGCCCAACGGAAATCAAAGAAGTCAGAATCGGAACAAACCGTCTGCCGCCAAAAAAACCAAGATAAAGCGGGAGTTTGATGGAATGATATTGGTTATAAAGAAATCCCGCCAGCAACCCCACAATAAGTCCGGACAGAATACCGACACTGATATTGGGGTCAAAAGTTGCGGCCACGCTGGTTAATACCAAATGGCCCACCAAGGCGGCCAGCCCCGCTATACCGTTATTTTCCTCGGCCATTCCGATGGCAATGCCGATAGCGAATAAAAGCGATAAATTATTATCCCGAAATATAGTATCACCGGCAGCATACATCCATGGCAGATTCAAAATATCGGGAGCGCCCAAACGTTTTAGAAGGGCTGCTGCCGGCAACACCGCCGTTGGAGCCATCAAACCTTTCGATAACTTTTGTAACTTCAGAAGAATGCCGCGCCGATAAGACAATATCCTCACCTCAAAGTACTTAAAAAATTCCAAAAAAAAACGAATGGGGTTGTTTTATTTACCATTAAAATTGGAAATATTTTTTAGCCTTTCAATATGCATGGCAATATACCCGATCTCCGCTTCGGTAACCTTTAGATTGGTCTCTTCCGTAATCAAGGCGGCGACTTTTTTGGCCATTTTGAAAGAGACCTTATACAGCTTTTTGATGGAAGACAACAAATCATTTTTGATGGGAATATTCTGGGTAATCCGCTCAATCGCAAACCGCAGATGCGTGATGAAACGGGCGTAATCGATGGATCTCCGGTCAATTTCCAAATCAAGCTCATCCTCGATAATTTCCATTACCGAATTACAAAGATAAGTGTATTTTATGGTATTGGAAAGTTTCCCCTGATTTTTCAAGGAATGCACATGGAGGGCTATAAATCCGACTTCACTCTCTGGAAAGTTAATGCCGATACTTTTTTCGAGAATGACAACGGCTCGCCTGGCGAGCTCCACTTCCCGGGGATAAAGGGTCTCAATCTCAATCATGAACGGATTTTCGATTTTATCGTTGTTTTTAAGTCGATAGACGGCAAAAGCGACATGGTCAATAAAGCGGACATGAATTTCATCTCCCACAGGCTGTCCAGTCTCCGTGCTGATCATGGCGATAATTTCCTCACAAATCCCCACCAAAGGAGCATCAATCTGGGTCATTAACTGGTTAAACTTCGAGTTTGCCTCGGAGCTTGCAATAGTAAATATTTTTTCAAAAGGGCCATCCGCTCCAACCAAGTCCCCTTCTTTTTTACCAAATCCAAGTCCCTTACGGATGAGGATTTTTTCGGTATTTTCGGACTTGGCAAGAATCACATTATTATTGAATACTTTTACCACAAAATATTGGGCTGGTTGCATTCCCAAACCTCCTGCCTCTTTTGACGATAAGAACAAGTAACATTAGTATAACATACCGAAAATTCATTCCCTAAGGCATTTTACCGGTATCCGGCCCTTCATTGATGCGTCCATTCCCTGCCGGATTAAATTTGAGTTTATTGATCCAATAATAAAGGATTTTTGGGTTTAAGAAATAAAAATATTATATCATGTTTCGATATTTGTTGCATTCCTTCACCGGCCTGATTTGAAAAATCCATCGCTCGGATAATCTTTGGACTTCCTTGCCTGGATATCGGTTTTCGATAAAAATATTATAAGGGTGTGGGTAAAGGATGAAAGAAGTCATGATTCAAGTCACCAATAAGACCGGGTTACACGCGCGTCCCGCAGCCCAGGTGGTTAAGCTGGCGACAAAATTTAAATCACGAATTTATGCCGTTAAAGACGGCAAAAGAGCGGATTTAAAGAGTTTACTGGATCTCTTGGGCTTGGGAGTTTGTCAAAATGACTCTTTTACTATCCGGGCGGAAGGAAAAGATGAAAATAAAGCCGTCGAGCAAATTACGGAATTAATCGAAAAGATCAATAATAGCTAATTCAGGTATTGGATTCCATTTTTTTATCTTCATCTTTACATGTCCTTGACATTGGCAATGGGATTTGTTAATATAGATGTAACAAGTGAAGATTTATTTTACTATTTTTCAATCGGCGTGCGACGTAAAGGCAAGAGCTGAAAGGATTATTCCTTTTCAGCTCTTTTTTTGTCTTCCAATCCATATAATGGAAAAGGTGGTGAGAATACCGGACATTCGTTAATTAAGGAAAAATCTTTGTTTCAATCTTTTTACTAATTTAGGAGGTGTATGTTTTTGAAGAGAGCAAGTTTGTTGGTTTTAGTTTTAGCTTTGGTATTGGTCAGTGTTTTAAGTTCCGTAACCATTTTGGGCGCAGAAAAAGTAACTTTAACCCTGGGTTCCTGGCGGGTCGATGATGTGGAAGCCGTCAACAAAGTTTTGGCCGCCTTTAAAGCCAAAAATCCCAATATCGACATCAAATTCAACCCGACCAACCCGCCTGACTACAACGCCGTTCTCCGCACTCAATTAACGGGTGGAACCGGTCCCGATTTAATGTATCTGCGTTCTTTCAAAATTAGCGCCGATTTATATAAGGATGGTTTTCTGGCGCCCATTACCGATATGCCGAAATTAAAAGCAAACTTTACGGAAGGTAATTTGAGTCCCTGGACCAATGATAAGGGCGTTATCTATGGTTTACCCTTCATGGCCGTATCCCACGGCATTTATTACAATGCCGATATCTTCAAAAAATATAAAATTAAAGTTCCCGCCACTTGGGAACAATTAATAGCCGCTGCCAAAAAGTTAAAGGCTGCCGGCATCATTCCATTTTCCAACGGTTCCAAAGACCAATGGGATATGAATGAAATCGTCTTCATGAATCTCCTTCCGGACTTTATCGGCGGCAGGGCATCCCGCCTGGAATATGAAACCGGAAAAGTTCCGTTTAACGATGAAAAAATGGTTGCCGCATTCCAGGCCATCAAGGATATCGCTCCCTATCTGCCGGCCGGACAAGAAGGCGTTTCCTATTACGATTCTCAACAACTCTTCCTACTTGGAAAAGCCGCTATGTTCTTCGGCGGTTCCTGGGATGTCGCCATGTTTGAAAAAGCCGCTCCCGGTTTCAATTGGAGCATCATGGCCACCCCGGCGCCATCCGGCAAAAAAACCGTCGTTTGTTTCCACCCGGATTGCGGTATCGGTATTAACAAAGTTTCCAAACACCAAAAAGAAGCCCGGATCTTTTTAGACTGGTTGACTTCCAAACAAGCCGCCCAAATTCTGGCTGATGAAGTTCCCGGTTTTTATCCGCTTTCCAAAAACGGCGGCGCCTTGAAAGTTAAGAGCGAACATGCCAGCGAATTTCTGGCTATCAGCAAAGGCAAAGAAACCGATTTGCGTTTCGATTGGCCGGTTATCATGGATGCTCCGCAGGGCAAGCCCGACGGTTATACGCTGACCCAAAACGCGGCGCTTGCCGTAGCCAAAGGCGCGATGACTCCCAAACAAGCTGCAGATTCCCTGCAAGCCGGGTTGGCGCAATGGTACGCGCCAACGCAACATTTTAAATAATTAGCCAAGGATTTTTAAGAATTTGCCTGGGCATAGAATCCATTGTTTTATGCCAGGCAAATTCTTTCCGGGGCAACTCATTTCGGATTACAGAGAAATCAGTAATTGAAGGAGTCAATTATGGAGCAAAATGCTTTAGCGAATACCGCGCCACCCAAAGAAAAAAAGCGACGCCAAAGAGACTGGTGGTTTTTTTACACCCTCCCCGCTCTTGTCATTTATATTTGGTTTATGGCCTTCCCATTGTTTAATTCAATGCGCCTGAGTCTTTATAGCGGTTCGGGATTCATACCGGATCATTTTGTGGGAATGAAAAATTATATCGATTTATTTACCAATTCCATATACCGGGACCGGCTGATCGGCGCATTTTTGCATACCTGTATTCTTTTTGTGATCTGCATGGGTATTCAAAACACCCTCGGTTTAATGTTCGCGAACATCTTGTCAGGCTCTCTAAAGGGCCGTTCAATTTTTCGCACGATTATCTTTCTTCCGGTCACTTTATCAATTTTGGTCACCGGATTCCTATGGCGGCTGATTCTCAATCCCAATTGGGGCGCTGTCAACCAAGTCCTCTCCATGTTGGGATTAACCCAATTCTCCAGTTATCCCTGGCTGGGCGATCCCAAAACCGCTATGGTGATCGTCGGACTGGTTACAGCTTGGCAGTGGGTCGGTTTACCCACCATGATTTTTTTAGCCGGATTTCAGGGAATACCGGAAGAGTTGTTCGAAGCGGCCAGCATTGACGGATCATCACGGCGTCAAATTTTTTGGAAAATCAAAGTCCCCTTGCTAATTCCTGTAATGGGACTGGTTTCAATTTTAACATTTGTCGGGAACTTTAATGCTTTCGATATTGTTTTCGGATTGGAAAACGCCAATGGAGCGCCTGACTATGCCACGGATATCATGGGAACTTTCTTTTACCGGATTGGAATCGCCGGTCAACATCCCATCGGTGAGCCGAATATGGGCGTAGGCGCAAGTATTGCCACGGTTATCTTCTTTATTTTACTAACCGGTGTTACCTTCTGGATGATTTCTCAAAGCCATAGCCGCAAAAAATCTGAGTAAATGGAGTCATTTCAATGAGAGAAAGAAAGGTCATTATCGGTCATTATCTGATTCTATCCATCTGGGCTCTGATCGCATTGTTCCCTGTATGGACAATGCTGGTGAATTCCTTTAAAAAACAGCTGGATATTTTCAAAAATCCGTTCGCCTTACCCATTACGCCTAGCTTTGACGGTTATCTTTATGTATTCCGGGAAAGTAATTTTTTGTTATATTGCTTGAATACTTTACTGATTACAAGCATCTCGATTGTCTGCGTTCTCTTCATCGGTTCCTTGGCAGCCTATGCTCTAGCCAATTGGAAAGGTCTCGGATCAAAATTAATTTATTTGCTTTTTCTATCCGGAATTATGATACCCATCCGTTTGGGAACAATAAACATTTTTCAGATTATCCGTTCATTGAATATGATGGGATCAGTTTACGGCTTGATCCCGGTTTATATTGCTTGGGGCCTCCCCATGGCTGTCTTTATCCTTACCACCTTTATTCAGGATTTGCCCGGTGAGTTAATGGAATCGGCCTCCATTGATGGGGCTTCTAAATTTCGCACCTATTTTAACATCGTTATACCTCTAGTCCGGCCGGCCCTTGGGACTGTCGCCATTTTCAATTTGATTAACATCTGGAACGACATTTGGTTCCCCTTAATCTTTAATTTAAGAGAAGACCAAAGAACGCTCCTCTTGGGAGTCACTTACTTTTTCGGCACCTATCAGACGGACTGGACCAAGGTTTTAGTGGTTCTTACACTTGCTACATTACCGATTCTTTTACTCTATATGCTGATGTCAAAACAATTTATTAAAGGATTAACGGCCGGTGCCGTCAAAGGATAAGAAGGTTTCCTAATCTGTTAATGATAATATTTTTCAGCCGCTGTGAAGATACAAGTTCTCATTGCGGCTTTTTATTTGATCCCGAACCCGTTAAAAATATATTTTCAAAACCATCGGCCTTTGCTAAAAACCTTTTTTCATAAAGTGTTTCATAAAAGTTAACGCCATAACGAACAAAGGCTGATGAATTAAATATACCTTGAGCGAATGCTTCCCAAGACAACAAAAACACCGTACCCAAATCAATTGGGAACAATCATTTAACGGAAACATTCTCCCTTTCGGGGAATATAACCGATTGCCCAAAAACAATCCGATTAACACGAAACCCAGCCAAGGGAAAATGGGGAAATAATCCACACTGTAAAAACCGTTTTTTCTAAATCCTGCCCAAAGCAACCAAGGAAAAGTAAAATGAAAAGAATTCAGATAAAACCCAACGATAATCACAGCCGCTCCCAGGAATAAGTTCAAATAGCCCAGTCTTACAAGGGGATAACATAGAATAATCGTTGCGCCGATTAAATGGAGGACTCCGAAAACGACATAACCTTCTTTTAAATAAATCCTCGTAACAATGGTAATGAGTAAACCGTAACTAAAAATGGCAAGACCCCGTTTAAGATGTTTCGTAAATAACCTTTGCCCTTTTCCGGTATTTTGTTGAATTTCATGATGATGACGAATGATTAAGCAAATCCCGACCAATAATAAAAAAGTTGCAGCCGTCGCTTTTTGCCAAAAAGACCAAATTGTCCAACCAAAGGGGAATTCACATATTTGCAATAATGAAAGGTCCACCAAAAAATGGAGCACTATCATCAAAAGAATAGCGATTCCCCGCAAAAAATCAATTTCCCAATACCGAAAGGGGGCCGTCATCCTTTTGGTTTGAACAATAATGCGCCTAAAAAACCGAAAATAATCGCGGACGACACACCGGCGCTGGTGATTTCGAATATACCCGTTATGACTCCGATAACTCCATCCCTTTGATATTCGGACCAAGCCCCTTTTACCAGCGAGTTGCCAAAACTGCTTATGGGAACGGATGCCCCGGCGCCAGCAAATTGAATAAGCGGATCATACCATCCAAATCCTCCAAGGGCGGCTCCGATTATCACTAAACAGCACATGGTATGAGCCGGGGTAAATTTTAAAACATCCATCATGATTTGACCGATGACACAAATGCCTCCACCCACTAAAAAGGCGAAAATGAATTTTTCCAAAAAATGAAATCCTCCTTACATCTCAATAGCAACCGCATGGGCAATGCAGGGTATACTTTCTTTTTGCTGATAGGATAATGGGGATAACAATGCTCCGGTAGCCACTACCAAAATCCGATGAAGTTCCCCCCGATGCATCCGCTTTAAAAGATGCCCGTAAGTTACTGCAGCGGAACAGGCACAGCCACTTCCCCCAGCAAATACCGGCTGTTCTTTTGAAAAGATCATCAGGCCGCAGTCGTCAAACTGATTCGGGGCAAATTTTATCCCGTGTTGCCCCAGTAAATCGGTGGCGATAGAATGACCTACCCCGCCTAAATCACCGGTTACAATTAAATCATAATAAGATGGGGAACGCTGTAAATCCCGGAAGTGCGCTTCAATCGTATCGACGGCTGCCGGAGCCATAGCGCCGCCCATATTAAGCGGGTCAGCAATTCCCATATCAACAACCTTGCCGATGGTTGCCGCAGTCACATGGGGGCCCGTCCCTTGAGACACCAGCAAAGCCGCCCCGGCGCCGGTAACTGTCCATTGGGCAGTTGGTGGCTTTTGACTGCCGTATTCCGTGGGATAGCGGTACTGTTTTTCCGCGGAACCATTATGACTGGAGGTCGCTGTCAATGCATTTTGGGCGAATCCGCCGTCAATCATTAAAGATGCCAAGGCCAATCCCTCCATTGAACTGGAACAGGCTCCGTATATCCCCAAAAAAGGAATCCCCAAGCTTCGCGCCGCAAAACTGCTGGAGATAATTTGATTCATCAAGTCGCCACAAAGGAAAAACTGGATGTCCTCTTTTTTGAGGCCGGACTTTTGAATTGTAATCTTGCAAGCATTTTCCAGTAAGGTTTTTTCGGCTTTTTCGAAACTATCCTGACCCAGCCAAATATCTTTTTCCAGTTTATCAAAATCCCCGGCCAGGGGCCCTTTCGCCTCGAATGGGCCACCCACAGCCGCAGAGGCCTTAATCAAAGGCTTTGATTCAAAAAGCCAACTCTGTTTTCCTTGATGCAATTCACCGACCACCCAGCGCTTTAAAGATTGCTTTCACCAAAACAATAGTGAAAGTGAAAACACACCATAAACGGTTACAGCCCCGGCTAATTTAAACATTTTACCTCTGCATCCAAAACGAACCCTTCGCTATGATGCTCTACGCAATTGAATCGGCAAAGCCGGTAACCGGGACGGCCGTACCCGCTCCACCCCATTGTGCTAAAGGGTCATATTTCTTTTTTGGAATTGGCCATTTTCAACACCACCTCCGGCGAAAAGCTTTTGCTTATACATATTTTTCTAAATTTCATTCCAGGTATGCTGGCAATTTCTGTTTTTCTTTTAAAAACAACACCCTCAAAAAAATTGCCGGTATTTACTATTTTAAATGTCAAACCCAAAACGAAAGGGCTGCCTAAAAATACATTTAGGACAGCCCTTTCGGGGATTCAAAAATTAAATAAAGTTCGTGGAAAAAGCACAAACAACCAAGATAATAGGGGATCTCCCCATGTTTAAGGGTTCATTCTCATTGTAGCCGTTTTAACACTTCGCACAGAAGCTTGAATGTCTTCCCTACGGAGCTGATGCTGACATGCTCATTGGGGGTATGTAAATCATACATATTGGGGCCGATTGAGACCGCGTCAATACCGGGAATTCTTTCAACCAAAAATCCGCATTCCAGGCCGGCATGAATTACGTTCACCGTGCCCTTGACCCCATATAAATCTTCATAAGTTTTCACAAACAACTCCCGTATTTGAGATTCTTTGGTATACTCCCAGCTCGGATAAAAAGAATTGGCTTCAAACTGAATATGAAGAATATCAGCGATTTGCTCACAAATGCCTAATAACTGGCGGAATAAAGACTTGACTGAACTTCTGGGACAGCATTCAAAAGTAATTTTATCGTCCTTCATGGACATTACCCCTAGATTATTGGAATATATCACCAGATTATGTTCCAAATCCCGGACAAGCGGTCCGTTCGGAATAATGGTGATCAAATGAATGATGGTTTTTTTGATATTCTCGTCGTACACATCCCTGGAACCATCATATTTATCGATGGTTACCTGAATAGCGGCATCCGAAAAGGCCAGTTCATACTGTAATGTCTTATTCCACTCCCGGACAGTTTCTTCAATCCCAAAGCCATCTTTTACCGATACCAGGGCCCAGCTTTCCCTGGGAATTGCATTGGCCTTGGCGCCCCCGCCAAGCTCGGCGATGTCGATATTATCCTTGAGGTCGAAAAGAATCCTGCCCAAAAGTTTAATGGAATTGCCCCGTTCCTTATCGATATCGTTTCCGGAGTGTCCGCCTTTCAGGCCCTTGATACCCAATTTATAAAACTGCTGATATTTGGGCGCAACCCTTCGTTCCGGTATATGAAAATAAATTCTTCCCCCACCGGCGCAACCGGATGTAAAAATTCCTTCTTCCTCATTATCAACATTGATTAAAATTCTTCCCGTTAACTTTTTGGCATTAAATTTTTCCATCCCGGTGAGACCGTTTTCTTCGTCTGTGGTAATCAACACTTCCAAAGGAGGATGGGGAATGTCGGAGGAGTCCAGGATTGCTTGGGCGCACGCCACTCCGATGCCATTATCCCCCCCCAGCGTTGTCCCTGATGCATAAATATAATCTCCAACAACCCGAAGCTTGATGGGATCATTGAAAAAATCATGAACGGTATCCTGATTTTTTTCCCAAACCATGTCCATATGTCCCTGCAAGATAACCATGGGCGCGTTTTCATAACCAGGGGTACCGGGCTTTTTTATAAGAATATTGAGAGCTTCATCCCGGGTGACTTCAAAATTCTTTCCTTTGGCCCATTCATAAAGGTAATCGCTGACTTTCTTTTCATAAGTCGATCCCCTTGGTATTTTGGATATCGCCTCAAAATAATAAAATACTTTTTCAGGTTGTAAACCTTCAAGCATCCCCGCCATCTCTAGACCCCTTTTCAAGTTAAAATCTCCGCCTGCTAAAACGCTGGCGGTCATAAATTTTCTCCGGTCGTGGTCGCAACCAGTTTACAGTGTTTCACTCCTTTTAAGCTGCTCATTCGACCGGCGATCGCTTGAATTTCGGATTTTTCACCCTTCACCACCATGACCTCCAGGCAGTTATGGGCATCCAAATGAACATGCAAAACCGAAACTATTTTTTGGTGGTACTGGTGTTGCAGATCCGTCATTTTATCGGCCATTTCCCGTAGGTGATGGTTATAAACCAGGGTGATGGTGCCGACCGAATCCCCTTCGCCTTGCCGCCATTCTTCTTCGACTAAATATTCCCGAATCAGATCCCGGATGGCCTCCGACCGGTTGGTGTACCCTTTTTTTTCAATCAAATTGTCAAATTGCGATAATAGCTTTTCCTCAATGGAGATGCCAATTCGTTGTAATTCGGATTCCATGGAGAACCCCTCCATTATAATTGATAATTTATTATACTATATTAAATTTACTTTCCATAATAATTGTTGGTCCGAAAAGATTTCTTCCGGTTTTCCGTCCATTTCAATGCCATGGTTTTCGTTCATAACGATTACCCGATCGGCTACGAATTTAGCCATTTCCAGGTCATGAGTGGCAAGGATGATGGTTGTTCCCTTTTGGTTCAACTCCAGCAATTTGTTTACAAACCACTTTTTGGTTCGCGGATCCAGGCTGTTGGTAGGTTCATCCAATATCAACACTTCCGGGTTATATATGCAAACAGAAGCCAAGGCTACCTTTTTCTTCTCCCCGCCGCTCAGCCTGTAAGGCGGACGCTCCTTGAGATCTTCCAGGCCGAAATCTTTCAAAACGGAGGCAACCTGTTGTTTCAAATCCGCTTCATTCAGATTCAATTGGAGGGGGGCAAAGGCCAATTCATCAAAAACGCTGGAACAAAACAGCTGGGTATCGGAATCCTGAAAGACCAATCCCACGCTTCTCCGAAACGAATAGGGATTGACCTGCAGATTTTTTTCAGTGAGCGGTTGACCGAAAGCTTCAATTTCTCCCCTATCAGGAAAAATCAACCCGCCCAACATTTTTAATAACGTTGATTTGCCACAGCCGTTAGCCCCCAAAATAACAATTTTTTGGCCTTGAAAAATCCGCAGGTTAATATCGGAAAGAACCGGCGTGGACTGGAGATAATGATAGAAGACCTGCTTTATGTTATAAATAAGTTCTGCCATTTATTTTCCCGTTTAAACGCTCGCCTTTTTTTAATGTAAAATTATTTCCACACGATAAAAAACCCAAAAATCAATGCGGCATTGAATATCAGCCACCAATAATCAGGTAAACCAAGCTTAAAGCGATTGATACTCTTGGCTTCACCGGTATAACCCCTGGAAAGCATGGCTTGGTAAACCAACTCGCCCGCCATGGAAGTACGAATGAAAAGCTGTCCCGCAGTATGAGCAACAAAACGGCGTCCTTCTTTACCGCTGCTTTTCCCAAGGCTTCTGCTCTTGCGGGCTATAAAAAAATTGGAGGCGGTTTCCAATCCCAAAAAAATATAACGATGAGTCATTTCCAAAGTCATAATAAACGGAGCGGGAATTTTTAAAACCCTAAGCGATTTGAGGAGCTCCTCCCATTGGGTAGTCGCTGTTAACAGGTAAACGACGGAAATGGAACAAAACGAACGCATAACCAACAAAATTGCTCCACTCATCCCCTGCCGGGTAATATAAAGTTGCTGAGAAATCCGCCATAGCGGTTCCCCCGGCCGGACAATATTAAAAATCGAAGGTAAGGTTACTATTCCCGTGAATACTAAAACCAAGGCAGCCACCCGCCATATCATCCGGGGCAATGAAACCCTTGATAACACGGCGAGAATAAGAATATACATGGCTAAAACGGCCAATTCCGTAACGGTTTGCAAACAGTTGCCGAAAATAATCAGTCCCAGAAAGGACAACAACTTGATCCGCGGGTCCAATAATTGAAGTAATCCTTTTAGCCGCGCTGTTTGTTCTGCATAAAAAAGCTCACAAAAAATTCCTTGAATATCAAGGATGGTTTTTTCAATGAAGTTTTTCAAAATCGATGGAAGCCTTTCCCGTAAATAAAAAAGAACCGTTGGAATCATATCCAACTATGATTTTCCGTATTACAATCTTGAAACTTATGCTACTATAATTCCCCATAAACAAACTGCTTCCTCCTTAGGCTGGAAAATAATTCGTAATATCTCATCGCGGATGACTGTCTCTATATCCATTCCTGCCCGTTACGATATAATTGGGCCTCATGTGAAAATATTCGCCTTAGTCCTACTCAGAAAATACTTTTAAAACCTATTCTCCCGCTGAGGCGCAGGGGCGCGGAGAAAAGCTTATAATCGATTTATTCATGCTCTTTAACTCTGCGCCTGCGTCACCTGTGGTGACGACGCCTTTGCGCGAGATTATGCCCTATGGCATCTCTGCCTTATTTTCATCCTTTAATGTGCCCCGCGGACCGGGGTGAATGACTATTATGAAATTGCTTCGAAGCTTAGAAGATCAAATCTCCCGCCAAGAAAAGACGAAAGACATCGAAAAAAGAAGGGAACGCCCGTTTCTTGTCGAAAACTCGGTAAACATTAAACAACCTATGAATTGAAGGTAAAAAAGATGGATCAACCCTTTATCAAACTCGAAGATGTCACTCTTCATGTCAATGAGCAACTACTTTTTAAGAATACCAACTGGCTGTGGCAAGCCAATGAAAACTGGGCCATCATAGGCTCCACCAGCTCCGGCAAATCATTACTGGCAAAGGCCCTCTGCCATCAGATTCCTTTATATGCGGGCCAAATTCGTTATTTTTTTAACCCGGCAGTTACGGAAGGCGAACCCTTCTTCAACCGGGGTGATGTGCTCATCATTTCCCCAAGCCAGCACCAGGAATTAATGCACCGTTACGGTGGATATCATCAAGCCCGCTGGCAAAGTTCCGAAGCGGACGATATCCCGCTGGTGGCCGATTACTTATCCGGTAAAAGCATTGAGCACCGGTCTCCTTATGAAGTGACCCCCTTTAAAACCGATGAAGCGGTTTACGGGCAGCGCCGCGAAAAGGCTCTGGCTTTACTGGAGATTGAATATCTGCTCAACCGTAAAATCCATCAACTCTCCAACGGCGAAGCCCGGAAAGTATTAATCGCCAGGGCGCTGATGCAGGCTCCCAAGCTTTTGATTTTTGATGATCCTTTCGGAGGATTGGACACTGAGTCCCGGGCCTTGTTGCGAAGGGTCATGTCTCAAATCATTGCCGCCGGCCAAATCAAAGTATTAGTCGTAGCTTCAGGACCGGCGGAAGTACCTGAAGGTATCACTCATTTGCTTGATGTCGCCGATCATCGGATTCGCATGAAAAAAACCGCGCTTCAAGCCATCCTTTCTGAACTTAAGGAAGAACCTCAGGCAGTTTTGGCAGGGATCACTATTTCCGCAGGCAATTTTACGGAGTTACAGTCCAAAGAAACCTCCCCGCCCGAAACTTTGGTGGAAATGAAAAATACATCGGTGGTATATAACGGAACAGCCGTTCTCTCCAATATCGATTGGACTGTCAAAACGGGTGAACGCTGGGCGGTGTTAGGGCAAAACGGCGCCGGCAAATCCACCCTGCTGAGTCTGATTATGGCTGATAATCCCCAATCTTATGCCAATGAAATTTTTTTATTTGGCAAAAAACGCGGCAGCGGGGAAACGATTTGGGATATTAAGCGTCAAATCGGCTGGGTATCGCCGGAGTTACAAATGTATTATGTTCAAGGCTTTAGCTGTTTAGAAGTTGTCTGTTCCGGCTTCTTCGATACCATCGGACTCTATCGGGAATGTTCTTCGGAGCAGACCGGTACTGCCGTGAAATGGCTTACCTTATTTCATATGGAGACTTTGGCCGGGCAGATTTTCGACACCCTCTCTTTGGGTGAACAACGTCTGGTCCTGCTGGCCCGGGCTCTGGTTAAAACCCCGGCCTTATTGGTTCTCGATGAACCGGGCCAGGGTTTGGATGAGAGAAATCGTAAATATTTGAATGACTTATTGGATCAACTTTGCTGGAAAACCGGCTTGGCGTTGATTTATGTGACCCATTACCTGGATGAACTGCCGCAAGCGATTACACACGTCTTAAGACTTAGGAAAGGCGCCGTGGTTGAAAAAACGGTCCGAAACCATCCTGAGATGCCCATATAACCACGGACATATTTATATCCCGGCATCAAAATCGTCTTTTCCCAGACGCTGGATTCGCAGGATGGATTGAATCCGCCATTTCGAGGGGGACGAGGGGATAAAAAAAACAAAATGGGGCCGACTCTGCCATCCCCATTTTTTAGGCCACGAATACGGCAAACATTTCCCCATCTTCAGCGATTTCCGTTTTCATTTCACCCAACATTTTTTCCATTTCTCCCTTGGGTGATTTCATTTCTCCCTTCCTTTTTTCCGTTTCTCCCTTGGGTGATTTCATTTCTCCCTTCCTTTTTTCCGTTTCTCCCTTGGGTGATTTCATTTCTCCCTTCCTTTTTTCCGTTTCTCCCTTGGGTGATTTCATTGATTGTATAATCAAAAGAACGTTATTGATTTGAAATACAAACTATTTCTTGCACATTTTACCAAATTATTATAGTATTAAAATAACGGATTGGTTTTTTATGGTATTCTCGATAACTTTGTTGGTGTTTACGATAAAAAAACAATGAATCCACTCCGAGGTGCAAAATGAAAAAATTTTTCCCTATTCTTTTGTTATCTGTGCTATTGCTGTTTTTCAACACAGTCGCTACATTTGGAAACACATTTAGAAATACCTATAGTATCGAAGGAGGTTCAATAAACGACAGGGTTAACCTACAATTTGAGTATAATATCAATAGCTATCTCTCATGGTATGCTGATTATTATAAACTGGAAAAATATAACTCATCATTTACGACTACTATTGTCGGTATGACTTATTATTTTAAACATCGAGCCAATAATAAGGGGTGGTATATCAGTGGCGGTATCCCTCTTTTTAAAGATGTTGACTATGATCCGGCTACAGATGAATCCGAAAGAAATATGTTTAAATCTGCTTATAACAAGGATTTTGATGTAAGATTGGGCTGCAGAATGCCGTTTATACCGAATGCCAAATTTACTCCTTATTTTGACGCCGGTTTTAGTTATATTAAAATAGCTCATTGTGATATTGGAGTGAGTTTTTAAGCGCTTTCTATTCCATGAATCATGTCAACCGAATCATCCTTTAAAAAAGCCGCCCCAAAAGAGGACGGCTTTTTGTTCTTGATATATCTGAAACCTTATTTAGGGGTTATCTTAACGTCCATCCTCCGGCTTCAACGTCATTGATTCCCGAAGTTCAAGGGACAAGGCATTCCATATGGGCCAATAGCGAGCCCGCTTTCTTTCAATATCAAGAGAATTTTTCCTTGCCCATTCTTCAGACTGCGGGGTATTTTCGACTAAAACCGTATGTTGATCCCAATCGGAAAAGTCCGGACTCGCCAAGTCGGATTGGCGAAGCGGCCGGAATGAATACCGGTCTTTCCAAAAGCCCACTCGTGGCTGAACCAACAAATAATAAATTTTTCCTGCCAGTACTGTGGCTTTTAAAAAATCCGCCGATTCGCCGACCACCATAAATGTATGTTCACCGGGAGCCACATCATACATAATCTTGGTCTCATTATTATACAATATTCCAACCAGTTTGGTTTCATTCTCCGATACATCAAAGACAGAAGAAGCATTGGAAGAGCCAAACGAATAGCGTCGCATAAAAACGAGTACAGCCCGGTCCGGCGCAGATATGATGGAGCGATCGGATTTAGCCATATATCCGTAGCCGGCATATGTAACAGCTCCCATCAGGATAAAGGCCATAATAAAAATCGCAGCATAGCTGATTTTCCGAAACATTTTAACACCTCTTATTGTTTAAATTGGTATGGGTCCGATTATATATAGGATGAATTCCCCGTTGCCATACTTTTATCTATAAAAACATTCTCCGGAATATTACGAATTCCTGCCGCTTTCGATTGTTACAGAAAACAACCATCCTAACATTCCCATTTCACTCCGGCTCCCAATTCAACCAGCGAAGCTGTGAGGCCAATACCTTGACCCCTTCATCCTGATGTTCAAGCCTGCCTTTAACCACCACCACTCCTTCGGGCCGGTAATGGTCCTTGGCGGTTGCATAAAGTTTAGGAAAGACAATGACTTCAACCGCGCCTGTCAAATCCTCAAGTTTACATCCGGCCATCTGCGATCCGGCCTTGGTGTGAATGACCCGCCATTCGGCGACGACCCCCCCGAGCAGAACCTCTTTGCCTTCAGGTTCCTCTTCCAACTCGGCTATAGGGACAATGCCGTTTTGATTGAATTTTTCCCGCCATTCATCAAGGGGATGGCCGGTTAGATAGACACCCAAATATTCCTTTTCAAACAGCAATAACTCCGGGGCGGCAAATTCCGGAATCTGCGGTAGTTTGACTCCGCTTTCGGCTTCGGTGATCAGACCGTCCATTAAAGAAAGCTGATTATCAGAGCCGTTGCGCCTGCCGACCTTTTCCAACACCCTGTCCAGTCCCACAAGCATTTGGTTGCGGTTAACCCCCGAAAAATGAAAAGCGCCCGCCTTGATCAAACTCTCCAAAACTCTTTTATTGACCAGCTGATGATTGACCCGGCGGCAAAATTCAAAGAAAGACTGATATTCTCCGGACTTACGTTCAACAATCATCCTTTCAATGGCCCCAATTCCCACATTCTTAATACTAAGCAACCCGAAACGGATGCCTGAACCCTCAGGGCTAAAAGCGGCTTGACTCCGGTTAACATCCGGAGGCAGAATCGCTATGCCCATCCGGCGGCACTCCTCGATATAGAGGGCAATTTTATCGGTATTGCCCATAACGCTGGTTAGCAAAGCCGCCATATACTCTTGAGGAAAATTGGTTTTAAAATAGGCTGTCTGGTAAACCACCATGGCATAGGCAGCCGAGTGGGATTTATTAAAACCGTAACCCGCAAAATACTCCAATAAATCAAAAATCTCAACCGCAGTCTGTTTAGAAATTCCTTTACCGGTGGCGCCCCCGATAAATTGTTCCCGCATGGCCGCCAAAACCTCGGGTTTCTTCTTGCCCATCGCCCGGCGGACCAGATCCGCCTGGCCAAGGCTAAATCCACCCAGGATGCTGACGATCTTCATGACTTGTTCCTGATAAACGATAACCCCGTAAGTTTCCTTCAAAATCGGTTCCAGCAAAGGATGCAGGTAGCTAATGCTTTTTTGACCGTTTCGCGCCTTGATAAAATCCTCCACCATGCCGCTGCCCAGAGGCCCCGGCCGGTATAATGCGTTCAAAGCGGTCAAGTCGCCGATTTCTCTCGGACGGAGTCTCATCAATAACCTGCGGATCCCGGCGCTCTCAAATTGAAAAACTCCCAAAGTGTGCCCGGAGGCCAACTCTTCGTAAGTTCGCAAGTCGTTCAACGGTATTTGATCAATGGAAACTTTTTCCCCGCGGTTTTGTTCGATTAAAGCCTGCGTATCCCGTAAAACCGTCAGGGTCCGCAGCCCTAAGAAATCCATTTTTAACAAACCCAGGCTCTCAATATCCTCCATGGCAAACTGAGTAATAATTTCATCCTCATTGGAGCGGCTGAGGGGTAAGAATTTGGTCAACGGTTCATCGGAAATAACCACCCCCGCCGCATGAGTGGAAGCATGCCTTGGGAAACCTTCAATTTTAAGGGCAATCTTCATTAACTGCGCGATTTTGGGATTGCCGCGAATGATTTCCTGTAAATCAGGGGAATGGCTGATCGCGTCTTCAAGGGAGATTCCGATTTCACGGGGGATGAGTTTGGCGACCCGATCCACTTCGCCATAGGAGATTCCCAGAACCCGGCCGACATCCCTGACCGCCGCTCTGGCCGCCATGGTGCCAAAAGTGATAATTTGAGCCACCCGGTCTTCTCCGAATCTTTGCCGTACGTAACTGATGACTTCGCCGCGCCGTTCGAAACAAAAATCGATGTCAATATCGGGCATGGAAATCCGTTCCGGATTCAGGAATCTTTCAAACAAAAGCCCGTGTTCATTGGGGTCAAGATTGGTGATGCCCAGCAAATAGGCAACCAGACTACCGGCTGCCGAGCCGCGCCCCGGTCCGACCATGATCCCCTCTTTTTTAGCAAAATGGACGAAATCCCGGACGATCAAGAAATAACCGGGAAAACCCATTTGGTTAATAATCGACAACTCGTAAGTTAATCGTTCTTCCCTTTCTTGATTCCAGACGATTTTTTTATCAACAATCGCACGGCGGCAAAGAGTTTCAAGATGGTTTTCCGGAGTGACGCCCGCCGGTAATTGAAATTTCGGCATATGCAATTGACCGAGTTCCAATTGGACATTGCAACGCTCGGCGATCTTCAAAGTGTTCTCCAGCGCCTCCGGATAGTCGAAAAAGATTTCTCCCATTTCAGCCGGTGTTTTCAGAAAAAATTCGCTGGTTGAAAAGCGCATCCGGTTGGTGTCTTCGACGGTTTTACCAGTTTGAATGCATAACAACGCGTCGTGGGCCTCTGCATCTTCACGATTTAAGTAATGAACATCGTTGGTTGCCACCAAAGGTACACTGCACTCTGCGGCCAATTTGGCCAAATTGCGGTTTAAACCGCGTTGTTCCGCCAATTGCTGGTATTGCAATTCCAAATAAAAATGATCCGGGCCGAAAACTTCTTGATACCACCGTAGTTGCTTTCGGGCCGCCTCAAACTGACCCGCCAAAAGCAAGCGGGGAATTTGCCCCGACATGCAAGCGCTTAAAGCGATAAGCCCTTCCGAGTACTTTTGCAGGGTATCCAAATCAACGCGGGGTTTATAGTAAAATCCCTCCACATGAGCGATAGAAACAAGTTTCAGCAAATTTTGATAGCCCATCGTATTGGCAGCCAATAAAACAAGGTGGGCGGGGTTTTCATCCAATTTGGGAACCTTATCCCTGAGGGAACGGGGCGCCACATAGACTTCACAACCGATGATCGGTTTGATGCCCATCTTGAGAGCCTGTTTATAAAATTTCAGACACCCGTACATGACGCCATGGTCGGTAATAGCCAGGGAAGACATTCCAAACTGCTTTGCCTTTTCAAGCAGCAGGCCAATCTCAGCCGCCCCATCCAGCAAGGAATATTGGGTATGTACATGCAGATGAACAAAATTTGGCATTTTATTTCCAACTTTAATAGTTTAGTCCTTCTTTTTTCGCGATTGGCATTCCCTTTCCCTGCTGATGCAATTATTTTCCCAACAACCTGGCATCCCGGAATCCAACATCGCTTGGAACTTGCCCGATTGTTTCAATTCAATCGTTCCTCTGGAAACTTTTTCAAATCCGTTTCGTTATCCAATTTATCCGATGGAAATAAACGGCATCGTTGGATATTTTCACGGGTCAAACATTCTTACATTAGCTGGTGGTTTATGAAAAATCGGTTCTTTTGGAACCCAAAAGGGGTGAAACAATGTCTTTTAGAACCCGGGTAAAGCCAGTTTTAGCCTTCATCATCGGCAAACCGGCGAATGCTCTTACCGATAGTCCATGGTACATTCGTGCCTGGTGGGAATTACGTTCTTTACTATTGATTTTTGGTTTAACATTTTTTATCATTCAGCCTTTGGTTGTTGCCGGCTACGAAACGCCAACCGGTTCCATGGAACCAACCATCATGACCAACACCCGTTACATCGCGCTTCCCTCCATTTATGGCGGGTTTTTTCCCTATACCAAAATAAAATTGCCGGGATATAAAAAAATCAAACGCGGTGATATTGTCATCTTCAAGTATCCCCGGGATGAAAAGGTGAATTATGTAAAACGGGTCATCGGGTTACCCGGAGAACAAGTCTTGATTCATGGAAAAACAGTTTATATCCATGGTAAAGCTCTTGATGAACCTTATGCTGAATTTACCGGCGCGCTGGATAACGACAGTCCTTCCCGGAACTATGGTCCGGTTACCGTTCCAAAAGACTATTTATTCGTAATGGGCGATAATCGGGATAATTCTTACGACTCGCGCTACTGGGGATTTGTTCCGGTAAAAAATGTGTTTGGGACCCCCTTATTCACCTTTTGGAGCTTTGATAAACAACACCGCCAGGTCAGACTTAACGAACTCTTCAAAATGATTGATTAACGGAGAAGTTTGCAAGGACTGGGGCTAATTTTATTATCGCAAATTACCATTAACAAACCCGCCTTACTACGCTCAATTCCGGTTTTTGGTATAAATTGTAAATTTCTCCCTGGTGGATACCGTCCATCACGCGAATCAAACATTTTAACCTGGAACTGGCAATGACTTCAACCGTTTGTTGGTTGCTTAAAACCAGGATATTTCCGGTGACGTAAGGGGTAATGATTCTTTGAAAACAATTCACTACATCCTGGCTATATTTCTGGGGCGTATATTCACAAATTTCCTGAATTGCGGCTGCAGCCGGAACCGGCTGATGATAAATGCGCATGGATGTCATCGCATCAAAACCATCTGCAACTGCAATGATTTTCGCGAAGCGGTGGATACGTTTACCCGTTATTCCCCTGGGATAACCTGAGCCATCTTCTCTTTCATGATGTTGCAGGGCCATATGGGGAATTAAAAAACTCAGATTGGTTCTTTTTTTAAGCAAGTCATACCCTTCGCGGGTATGGGTTTTAACGATTTCATATTCATTGGTATCTAGTTTATCCGGTTTGTTCAAAAGCTTGTCATCAATGAATATTTTTCCAATATCATGGAGCAAGGCGCTGATTCCCAAAATCTCCATTTCGTTGCGTCCGAGATTCATCAGCGACCCGGCTAATAATGAAAACACACAAACATCGACAGAATGTGAAAAAACATAGTTATCATATGCATTCATCTTGCCAAGAGTATAAACAATCGTTACATCGCCAAGGATTTCATCCAGGATATCCGTGACTAAATCTCGTAATTTATTGACCTCAATCGTTTTATCTTCTTGCAATTGGCTAAAGGTTGACTGGAGTGTTGTACAAGCTTTCAAACGGGTTTCTTCTTTGATCACTTCAAGAATCATAAATTCGTCCAAATTCTGATATTCTTTTACAGAAATCGATCCCAAACTGAGCCTTTGGATTTTTTGAATGTATGACTCCGTTAATTCAATATTTTTTTGAAGTAAAATCAGCCCGTCTTCGGGCCGGCGGATAGGCTCCTCAAGGATCATGCCGGGTCTTGCTTCGGCCAGTGAAATCCTGGGCATTTTCATTACCTCCCACACGCGAAAAAAAATTTCATCTTTCATAAAATTAGGTTGATTATGTATAGACTTCAGGGATTGTTTGTCGCTTTTTAAAGACTCCAAATACGCTATTTTCTGTTACTTTCCGTATTTTACAACATGGTTATAAAGATAAATCAGCTTGGTTCAACTCAAGTCGCCTATTTATTCTCGCGCAGAGTATGCGGCGCGCTTTGCAAGATATTTTTTAGTAATTCGTGATATCGATTTTCAACTCGTGAGTAGGATACGTCTAGGCCAGACAACATAGTCTCAAAGCGCTTCGTTATTTCTCTGCGCCTCCGTCACCAAGGTGACGACGCCTCTGCGGGAGATATTCTTTTGATTTTTAATCAATAGATAGCTGATAGATTACTACATTCAAATAATCTGCTGAATTAAGTTTATAATCAGATTTTACAATATAAAAACCCTTTAATTCAGGGAATGGAAGATTATCCATGAGGTAAACGGCAGGCTGTTCTTTATGTTAAACCATCAATCAAGTTCTATGGGTGGGGATTAAACGAAGTGGACCGGCCGGTTCTACAACAACCGGACTCCGAAAGAAAGCAAAAAAAATCAACCCCTGTTCATTCAACAAACTCTCCGGACAACGTTGATGTCCGGTTTTTGATATAAGTTATAAATCTCCCCCCGATGGATACCGTCAATGACCTTGATTAAACACTGGTAACGGGAGATGGAAATTACTTCTACGGTTTGATGATTGCTTAAAACCAAAACGCTTCCCCTGGTAAAAGGGGTAACTATTTTTTTAAGACTATTCACTACATCTAAATTATACTTAAGGGGAGTGTTTTCGCAAATTTCTTGAATGGCAAGGGATGGCGGAACACCCTTTTTATAAACACGGGCCGCCGTCATCGCATCAAAAATATCGGCTACCGCTATAATCTTAGCGAAACGATGGATCCGTTTGCCCTTTAACCCTCTGGGATAACCGGAGCCATCTTCCCGCTCATGATGTTCCAAGGCCATGTGGGGGATTAAAAAACTCATCCGGACACTTTTTCGGAGAGCTTGGTACCCTTCTGTGGTATGAGTCTTAATTATTTCATATTCCTGGGAATTTAATTTACTGGGTTTGTTTAAAACCCGAAGATCAATATAGATTTTTCCAATATCATGCAACAAAGCGCTGACACCCAGAATCTCCAGGTCGTTCCGCCCCAGATTCATTATGGAACCAATCATCAAGGATAAGACGCCTACATGGACCGAGTGGGAAAAAGTGTAATTATCATAGGAGTTGATTTGATGGATGTTATAAATAACATAAGAATTACCAAGGATCGAATCCAGAATGTCATTGACCAAATCCTGTATTTTAGCCATCTCCAGCCTTTGACTTTCCTTCAACTGATGAAAGGTTGTCCGAAGTATTGAATTCGCGTTGAAACGAATTTCATCCTTAATCGGTTCCGGGACGGCCGACCCATTGCCGACTGAATTATTTTGCACCCAAATCGAATCAAGGTCCAACTTCCTGATTTTGTTGATCAATACCGGATTGAGTTTCACGTTTTCCTGGAGCAGGACCAAACCATCCTTGGCCCGACGGATGGGTGATGCCAGTATCATACCGGGTTTAGCTTCGGTTGGCGAAATCTTCGGCATTGTCAATACCTCCCGCTCAATCAAAATAAACCTCTATTTCGATCCTAAAACTAAACGGCAAAGTCAAGCTGACTTCCGAGTAGATAAACTGCATAGTCCCTTGATATTACCTGAGTCTATCCATAAAACTCAGGATAATGAACAAGTCCTCCTCACTTTGGATTCAATGTCCGTATTTCCATTATACATATTCCGCCACGGATTCTCTGTCGATTTTTGCAAGTTTCAAGATTATTGTATAATTTTCTATATTTTATTGTCTAACGGAAAATAAACATCATAAGAATCGGAAGAAGGATCTATTCCCCCAAAATTGAATTAATCATGATGCAGAAAGTTTGAATCGAAATCATTTTTGAGAAAGAGGTGCACCGGATGTTCCCCACCTGGGTGTATTACGCGCTCGGTTCAGCATTTTTCGCAGGGCTGACCGCTCTTTTCGGCAAAATCGGAGTGACTGGGATAAATTCCAACTTAGCCACCTTTCTACGGACAATCGTGGTTCTCATTTTTGCCGGTGGAATTGTTTTGGCGACCGGCCAGTGGCAAAACCCCATAAAACTACCTGGCAAAACATTGACTTTTTTAGTTCTTTCCGCATTAGGAACCGGAGCTTCATGGCTGTGTTATTACCGGGCGCTGCAATTGGGCCCTGCCTCCAGGGTTGCGCCCATTGATAAGCTGGGGGTGGTTTTCGCAATATTGCTGGCATTCATTTTTCTGGGAGAAAAAGCCGATTTCAAAACTGTAACCGGCGGTTTGCTGATCGTGGCGGGCGCATTGGTCATTGCTTTAAAATAACCATAAATTAAAATGGCTCTGATTTTGTTTCTTATTTTTATCCTTTTCCTTGGGATATACTAAAATATCAATAGGGCATATAATCAATCGTTATTTTCATTCATATTTTTCGGTAAATTTACATTCTGATTAAAAGATGTTTTTCCCAAAGGAAAGCTTTCAAATTCAAAGAATAACTGAAAAGCTTTTGAATGGATCTGGACTCTTTGAATAATTGAAAGGATTGACTTTTTTGGACTACCCTATCATCATCTCGGCAATTGTTTTAGGAATTACATTACTTGTGTTTACACTGGGAAAAAGTCCGGTGTTCCGCGTTGACCGGGCCGGAGTGGCAATAATCGGAGCCACGGCAGTTATCGCTGCCGGCATCCTGACTTTCAATCAAGCAACTCAATCGATTGATTTCCGCACTATCGTATTATTATTTTCCATGATGATTGTAACCGCCAACCTGAAATTGGCAGGTTTTTTTCAACTCATCGGCAATATGCTGTTGAAAAATACCAAAAGTCAAAAGCAACTTTTGTTTATTGTAATCATGATTACCGGTTTACTTTCCGCTTTTTTCATCAATGATATTGTTTGTTTATTGTTTACCCCTATCGTCATTTTAATATGCAAACGCGCTGAAATAAACCCTATACCCTATGCAATCGGCGTCGCAACGGCATCCAATATCGGCAGCGCGGCAACTTTAATCGGTAACCCGCAGAACATTTTAATCGGCAGTCTGTCCCACCTCGGGTTTTTCCAATACTGCCGCCTTGCTTTTCCTTTATCAATTATCGGGTTATTCCTCAATTATTACTTCATTGTTTGGATATTTCACAAGGAACTTCAAGGAAACATATCAGCCCGCCCGCAGCTTGAAGGCGGCTATCACCAATATTTAATCGGTAAATCTTTACTGACAATGTTGGTTATTGCCGTCGGGTTTCTTGCCGGAGTGGATACAGTGATGGTTGCCAGTCTCGGAGCAGGTTACCTTTTGATGACCAGACGGCTTAAGCCCAATAAAGTCTATGCCAGCATTGATTTTAATCTGCTAGTCATATTTTGCGGCTTATTTATCATTATGGCCGGAGTTGAACACAGCGGGCTCATGAAATGGTTTCTTCGAGAACTGGATTTTCTCAATTTTAAGCAGTTTTCGGTTTTTAGCATTCTAACGGTGTTATTGTCCAATATTTTCAGTAATGTGCCGGCTGTTCTATTATTGAAATTCTTGATTCCCGCCGGTACCGGAGAATCATGGTGGGCCGGAATGGCCATTTTTAGCACCATCGCAGGCAACCTGACTCTCACGGGTTCAATGGCCAACCTGATTGTTGCTGAAAGCGCCAAACGGGAAGGGGTTAAAATTTCTTTTTTTGATTACCTCAAAGTAGGATTACCGCTTACCCTGATATTGTGTTTGATTTGTTTTGGATATTTGACAATCTTTCATTTTCATCCCGCCTCCTAAAATCTGGTTGACAGGAAATCTTATTTGTCATATACTAGAAAAGTATTTTGTATACATTTTAGGAAAGGAGAGAATGCGTTACAATGAAAATTAATGAGGTATTTTATCACTAATTGCATAATCATAAAACAGTGTAACCATCGCCTTATCCATAACATAGTACCCGGTTTAATGAATTTTCAAACGAGGTATTTGTGAAGGGCACGAATCAGGTTATCGTGCTTTTTTTTGTTTTTTGGATTCCGTAGCTTGGTTGCTGGCTACGGAATTTTTATATCTCCGGATAATGGCCTTGCGTGTGGGCGTACGCCTTGATGGTTACTGGAGGAAAGGATAATTGTCATGATCAACCGTAAAAAGAAAAAACAAATCCCGGGCCTCAACACCAGAGTCATGTGGAATATTAATCCCCGGACCAGAGTTTTGGAGGATGAACGAAAAAACATCACAAAAATTCGCCAAAACGGCAATAAGTTATGTCATTCTTTTGAAAACTGAACGCCACGCGAATTCACGTTTTTGGGAAAAATTAATTCAGGATGGGAGTGTTTCCTTTGAAACGCTTATTTCAATATATTAACCGGTTCCACTGGTACTTCATCATTGCGATTGCCGCCATGATCTTCAGCATTGTATTGGATATGTTTAATCCTCACTTGCTGAAAGTGGTCATTGATAAAATCATTATCGGAAAACAACTAAGCCTTATGACCACAGTCTTGTTGACCTTACTTGGAATTACCGTCAGCCGGGCTATTTTAGGCTATATCAAAGAATTTCTGTTTGACTGCGGCGGACAAAGGGTGGTCACCGATTTAAGGCAAGATCTTTTCGATCATCTGCAGACCCTTTCTTTTTCTTATTTTGACGGGGTCAATACCGGTGAATTGATGTCAAGGTTAAAGGAAGATATTGATAACATCATGCGCACCGTAGTCTTTGGGTTTATGTTATTCACTGAGCAATGCATTTATTTTTTAGTTGCCTCTACCCTATTGTTTCTGCTCCATTGGAAATTGGCCCTCATCGCTTTGCTGGTAATGCCGGTCATCGCTTTCCTGGCTTTACGGCTTGAGAGCCAAATCGGGGTCGTTTATGATAAAATCAGCGATCAAGCGGTGCTTATCAATACAACCGCCCAGGAGAACTTGGCCGGCGTAAGACTCGTAAAAGCTTTTGGACGCGAAAAATATGAGATCCATAAATTTTTTGAGCAAAATCAGAAAAATTACAAACTTAATATGGAACAGGCCAGGATTTGGGGCCGGCAATATCCCCGGATCGAGTTTTTAACCAACCTGGCCATTGTTTTGGTTACTACAGTGGGCGGTTATTTGGTGATTGACAAAAGCATTTCCATCGGAACACTGGTCGCTTTCAGCAATTATCTTTTCATGCTGATTTGGCCCATGAGAATGCTTGGCTGGCTCACCAACATGTTGGCCCAATGCATGGCTTCACTTGGAAAGATCGAAGCCCTGTTCCAGGAGCAACCGGCAATAAAAAGTCCGGAGCATCCGATTGTACCCCAAAAGATTCAAGGACGGGTTGTCTTTGAAAATGTCAATTTTGAATACAACGGCGCTACGATTCTCAAGAATATCAATCTGGATGTAAAACCCGGATCGACAGTGGCTATTATGGGCCTTACCGGTTCAGGAAAAAGCTCCATCATCAACTTAATTAGCCGGTTTTATGATTGCAGTTCCGGTAAAATCACAATTGACGGAGTGGATATTAAAGACTGGCCTCTGGGGTTGCTGAGGGAACAAGTATCCGTGGTAATGCAGGAGACTTTTCTGTTTTCCGATACCATCCTGGAAAACATTGAATTCGGCTCACCGGATACCCAGGAAAGTGAAATGATGACAGCGGCGAAGGACGCCAGAGTCGATGAATTTGTTTCCCAGCTTCCCGATGGTTATAACACGGTCATCGGTGAGCGCGGGATTGGCCTTTCCGGCGGGGAAAAACAACGGGTAGCCCTGGCAAGGGCCTTGGTGAAAAAAAGTCCGCTATTAATCTTGGATGATGCTACATCCAATCTGGATATGGAAACCGAATATCAAATCCAACTCGCCTTGGAAAAACGTTCGGGTATGACCAAATTCATTGTGGCCCACCGTATTTCGGCGGTTAAGAACGCCGACGAGATTATTTTCATTGAAAACGGCGAAATTGTCGAACGGGGAACCCACTGGCAGTTATTAGCGCTCCAGAATCGTTATTATGAAATTTACCGGGAACAATTCCAAGGGGTCTTGGATCTAAAAAAGCAGGAGGCTTAATGGGCCTCATATTGAACCGAAGAAATGAGTAACCAAGAAATAGAAAATCCTTGGAATAAAAAGAAGGAGGCCCAACATGCCCTTTGATAGCCTTCGGGATGATGAATATACCAAAGAAGCCTTGAATAAAGAAATTATAAAGAAACTATTATCATACCTGAAACCTTATAAACTCGAAGTTTTGCTTACCCTATCCCTGATGGGGTTCGTCATCGTGACCGATCTTTTAAACCCCTATTTCTTAAAATTAGCCATTGATAAGTATATTGTGGGTAAAAATATTACCGGCCTTTTCCAATTGGGCCTGGCCATGGTGGTTATTAAAGTCTTCGCTTTATTTGCCGCCCGAAAAAGAATTGAAATCATGGCCGGAGTGACCAATAAAATATTGCTTACGATCCGGCAAGAGCTCTATACCCATATTCAAAAATTGCCCTTCAACTTTTTCGATACCCGGCCGGTCGGTAAAATTTTAGCCCGGATCATCGGAGACGTCAATTCCTTAAACGACCTTTTCACCAACAGTGTGACCAATTTACTCCCCGATCTGGCCACACTGGTTGCAGTCACCGCCATTATGTTATCGATGAACGCCCCTTTGGCGATGGCAGCCCTGATTTCGTTGCCGTTTCTCATTATCTTCCTGGGGTCGGTTCAAGTGCTATCTCACCAGCGCTGGCGCAATCATCGTAAAAAAGTCTCCACCTGCAATGCCTTTACCCACGAGAATTTTTCGGGGATCCGGGTGGTGCAAAGCTTTACTTCCGAGAAGAAAACCAGTAAGATTTATCACGGTTTAATCCATGACATGTTGAAAGCATTTGTTCATGCGGTCCGATTAAACGATTTCTTTTGGCCTTCGGTCGAGGTGTCCTGGGGTATTGGCACCATCGCAGTAGCCTGGTACGGTATCCATTTACTAAACACCGGCACCATTACGGTAGGGCTTTTGGTGGCCTTCATCGGTTATATCTCCATGTTCTGGCAGCCGGTAATGAATATTAGTAATTTTTACAATACCTTGATTTCCAACATGTCCGGCGCGGAACGCATTTTCGATATCATGAGCATTGAGCCGGCAATCAGAAATAATTCCAATGCGAAGCCCCTTCCCCAAATCAAAGGGACTGTGACTTTCGAGCATGTCTTTTTCGGTTACGAAACCGGTCAGGAAGTACTCACGGATATCAATTTTCAAGTTAAACCCGGCCAGACCATTGCCTTAGTCGGTCCAACCGGCGCCGGCAAGACCAGTATTGTCAATTTGATCGGCCGTTTTTACGATGCCACCGGCGGGACGGTCTCCATTGACGGGTTTAACGTCAAGGAAGTAACTTTGGAGAGCCTGCATAGCCAATTGGGAGTCGTTCTGCAAGACACCTTCCTCTTCTCGGGAAGCATCAAGGATAATATCCGCTACGGCAAACTGGATGCGACCGATGAAGAAATCATTGCTGCCGCCACAGCCGTCCATGCCCATGAGTTCATCATGAAACTGGAACATGGTTATGATACCGACGTAAATGAACGCGGCTCCAGGCTTTCTTTCGGTCAACGCCAACAAATCGCCTTTGCCCGGGCGTTGCTTTCCAATCCCCGGATTTTGATTCTGGATGAAGCCACCGCTGGAATCGATACCCATACCGAACGTCTGGTGCAGCAAGGGATCGCCAGATTACTTAAGGGGCGGACTTCCTTTGTCATCGCCCACCGGCTCTCCACCATTGAAAATGCCGATCGGATTATGGTGATCGATGAAGGCCGGATTATAGAATCCGGTACCCATGAGGAACTGCTGGAGTTGAAGGGCAAGTATTACGAATTATTTACGGCGCAGTTTAAGTTCTGGGCAGATTCCCAAGAAAAGATTGGGTAAAACAAAACCGTCACCCTATTCATTGCATGTAAACCACCTAAAAATGATTGCCAGGGATTCGAGAGTAAATTCAACTCATCCTGGCAATTTTTAATTTCATGCTTGAAATTTTTAAACATCCTAAAACACCCCTGAGATGGATAGGAGTTTATACTTGCCATAATTACCATTCATTTATTCTTGAACTAAGTTTTGGCCTATTATATAGTTTGCATAGATTGTTTGTAAATAATTAGGGGGTAAAGTATGGTACAAAGAATTTCCGCCTTATTTCTTGCTTCTTGGTTATTGTTCATCATGACCACTTATTCTTTTGGAGCGATACTACCGGTTTCTTCCCCATTTCAGCTTGGAAATTCATGGTATACAAAGACAGATAGCTGGTATTCGATCAATAATGACAAGCCCAAGGTCAATATTTACGCCAAAAATATATCTCCGAATTTTTCCATAGCCGGAGGAGAATATTATCAGAACGATCAGACTTTCATTGATTTATTTTTTCAAGATGTAAACAAATCAAACATGACTTATTTTGGCGGCAGCTATTTATGGGACTCCGGTTTATTTGTCGGCTTGAATTATTTAAAAACAGCCACCACATCTGAAACTCTGTTATCCCCGGGATATCGTTTCACGCTTAAGGATCATGGTTATCTGGCATTAAGTTTTGATTATCTAGCCAATGACGATTCAGATATTCATGACATTGTCAGTTATGACGTGAATTTTAAACTATTTCCCAAAAAGATGAAGATTTATGGTGAAATTTGCTTGCCGAAGGAAGGCAATGATACAATTGTCAACCTTGGCGCCAATTACGAGGTGAGGAAGGGCCTTGTTGTAGGCGCCGATTATATGTCCCAGGGGAGTCAAGATGCCTACAGCGCCGGTTTAACTTATAAGGCTCAATCCTTGATCATCGATGCAGCATTGGGGGAAAATTTCACCCAAAATTATTACCAGTTCGCCGCTACGGAAAATCTCAAAAATTTTAGTATCGGGGCTTTGTATCAAAAATATCAGAATGACCATGACCCCGTGATTACGGTTCAAGGAAAATATCATTTAACGAAAGCCGATTTAATTTTGAAATATACTTTTGAAAATGATTCTTACAACCAAGTTACCGTGCTGGCGTATGAAAGAAGGCTTTAGATCCCCTGGTTGAACTCTGGAAGGATCAAACTTAAGGTTAAAAAGTTACTTAAACTTCATAACCTGAAATGAACTATCAATTTGTCTTAAATCCTTCAAAGGTATTATCTCTGGATAATCCTCCAACTGATGGATAATTAGGTCATTATAATCAAGCGCGTTTTTCGGCTCATTATCCCGGTATACCGCTACAATATGAGACCCAAAGTGTAAAAGTAAACCGTTTTCAATAAGCTCATCATTGATGGATACTTTTCCTTTCCTACCATAGGCAATACCATTCATAAAATGACTTACATCATCAAGTTCGATCAGGTAAGGCCGTAATTGGTAGGGATTAAGATAAGGAATTTTTTTCCCCAAACGGCGTTGACCATAAATGATAAAATTGCTGCAATCAGCCCCGTATTTGGCATCAGCGCCTATATTCCCTCCATCTTTAATTAAGGAACTCCCTAACACATAGGGCAAATTGAAAACTTCAGTTAATTTTCCCAAATAACCCTGGCCTTTGAATCTAGAGATGCATAGGATATTGGATTGATAAGTATTGGGGCCGTCTGAAACTTCCATAAAAATTCTGGCAGTCCCTAAACCGGTTTTGGAGTCAAAGGCTGCCGCCAGGCTTTCTCCCTTTAGTTCCATAGAATTACCAATGACTGTTTTTTCATCAAAGCGGATTGCTTTAAGAGTGTCATCCGCATATCCATAATTCCGTTTGGTAATATTCATACTTTTTTCAGCTGGCAAAAGCGCTTTCCAGCTTATGTGAAGATTAGGGGTATTATATGGATTAGCTGCCTTTAAAAGTAAATTATCATCCCTATTAATATAATTAAATTGACGAGTTGGCACTTTCTGCCCGTTAACATAAATAACAATTTCAGGTTTACATTGGATTGTTTTTTGCCACTGATTGAGTAATTTACCCCAATCTTCTCTTCGAAAAACTACGTTAATTCTGTTATACGCGCGTAAAATAAAGCTTTTTAAAGTGTCTGACGCCTCCGATATTTGATAACTGGGGATTGCAGATTTGTTTTTATAATAACTTACAGCTAAATTAGAACGATCCGGTCCAGTATCAACGAACGGTTCATATTCTATCCGCATATTCACAACATTAGAAAAGGTTTTTAGAAAATAATATAGCAATGAATCTGCCTGTTCTTTCGATTTCAAATATGGCCGGGAGATAGCAATTGTCACAGCTAGAAGGTTTTTTAAGCGCAAAACATATTCAGCGACCGCTTCAGTTTGAGCCGCTAATTGATAATTATCCAAGTCGGTAAAATAATCAAGATCGATACTCACGATAACCGGTAATGATATTTCCGGGGAGTTTTTTATACGGCAAAGATCAGTAACAACAAAGTCGGGAGAAAGATCCCCGCAGTTTCTGGCAATGGCTGATTCATACCGGTTAATATCTTTCTGAACCTGGAGGGACTTTTCTCTTAAATCAGTGTCCGTTAATGAGTTCCCCGCCACCCAATGCACCTTAGCGATGGGTCTGGGCATTAATGGTTCTATCCAACTAAAGCATTGGATCAAACCGTTTTTTCGCCAATCTTTACTTAGGGTGTCAATAGCCCCATCAGCTTGGTTTGCCAATATGAATGAACGGATTTCATCCGAATGGAAAGCTTCGGAAGCGTCACTGTGTTTGTCGAAAAGAATCAGTTGATATTGTCCTGAACAATCAATGTTTTTAATGATCCAATAAAAACTCCCGGCGTGGGAATCTTCAAAATAAACAGGAATACAAGATGACGCTTGGACATACGCATTCCCGAAGATACAAAACACGAATAAAACGATTGTCAGTCCAGTATGGGGGGTTCTCATAAATCAACGGGCCCCTGCGCGCGGCCTTTCCGTTAATTTTTTACGTAAAAGAATCTCACTGATACAAGTATCATCATATTTGGTTCCTTTGTATACTTTATTGATAATCAAGCGAATCGTCTTCACTTCTTTATCGTAACCGCCCAGATCAATAAATTGATAAGCTTTGGGTGAATGAGCCCCATCCCTTACATAATCATCGACCAACGATCCGATAATGGTATATGAGTCATTAAGCACTATTTTGAGCTCGGCAACTCTGTTATTAGCAAAGTATAGGCTCGGCGATTTGGCATATCCCGGGATCATTCCGATTTGATAAAGCTGGGTTGGCTTCTTTAAATGAATGGTGACACTCTCGCCGATTCCATCTCCTTTTACCCCTTCAATCCATGCGGTACTTGCATTATAGTCTCCTACATTAGACGCTTGACAACTGACACCGCCATTTTGGGCCAGAACGGAGGAGGCTGTAGCCGAATACTGGTGAAAATCAAAATAATATTTGTTATTATCAAAGGTATACCAACTTTCATCTCCGCCAGCGGAATAATTCCATTTGGTAGATATTTTATTATTGAAGTCAATGGTTATATTATCTTTCAACGTTGGTTCCAAATCGGTAAAACTCCATGAAAAAGTATTTCCTTTTCTTGTAAACCGGTTGGCGGGTTTAATGATCAATGAATCAGGATTTATGGTAACTGCCTTAACATTGACTATTCCATTTTGAATCGATCCTTTCCAAGCTGCTCCGGTAGATAATAGATATGTAAATAGATCGGAATCATAATCCATATCGTTGGAGACTCCGCCTCCACCACTTTGATATAACGATTCGTAGGTGATTTTTACGGTTTTTGACTCTGCCTTTTTAAAATGAACGCTGGAAGTAAACCAACAAACGAACGGTTTTGGCGAGTTCTCCTCGGATTCCATTGTATAATAATCGGGCAATGAAACCCAGTCAACTCTTTCACCCTTCTCCAGTTTGTATGGTATCTCTTTATTATCAATCGTAATTTGATAATCTTCAATTTCAACATACTGAGAAATCTTACTTTTATCATCCAACATTGACGTAATACAAGGGAACCCCGCTTTTACGGTAACATCCTCCCCTTCGTTGGTTAACAAGTATTCTACGTTCACTTTGGCTCGATCCCGGTATAAATCCATATTAAGGATTTCTTTTGCCATGACCACTTGACTAGTTCCAATCGCTTTGAAATTACCGGTGCCGATATTGCCGTCTCCCCCTCCACCCCAATTTGCTCTAGCACAAAACGGCGGTAAAATGTATACAGCAATCAAAAGTCCAATGAATAAAACCTTTTTCATTTTGTATCCCCCTTTGTTACAATCCCGTTTTTTTGAAATACCAACCGATTATTTCTTGTAGTCGAACTCAGTTTGCGAATAAAAAAATAAGCCCTTTGCCGGATATCCCTCCGAGGCACACCCTTCACAAGAGAGTAACTCATCAATTTGGCTTTTTTAAAGTCACCCTTGTTGTTTAAATAGATTTTAATCGCAATCCCCGGAGAAAATCTGTTTTTCTCCGCCCCAGGATAATCAAAAACAAAGTTTCCCAATGAATATACAATCAGTTTGTTTTTATATAGTTCTACTTTCCGGATCACATGCGGCCCATGGCCAAGGACCAAATCCGCTCCCGCATCAATACAAGCATGGCTAAATTTAACAACATCGCCTCTTTTTTGACCGTCAAAATATTCTTCCCCGGTCGGAATTAAATACCCTCTGCTATTCTCGCCGCCCATATGGGCTGAAACTATAATGATGTCATCCTTCAAACTATGAATTAGATGCTTAGCCTTATTCAAGCAGTTCACGTTATGGGGAGAATCAAAGGAAAAGCCGATTATTCTTACTTTTTTCCCCCTTATTACCATCTGCGTTCCATGATCGTTAAAACCGGAAAGATAAAAACCCTTGTTTTTTAAATAATGATAGGTATGCGCATAACCTTCAGCTCCAAAATCCATCACATGATTATTCGCTAAATTTAGCGCATTTACGCCCATCCGTTCCAAGGTGTCAGCGGCGGAAAACGGCATATTTAACGATAATAAATTTTGCTTTGATTTCCCCTCATAAAGCACCCCTTCAAAATTTGCGTACACTAGATCCCCATTGAAATGAATTTGGGCTAGATCCTTAGGATAATTTTTAATAAGGCTTGTGCTGAAACGGTTATCCCCAAGAGCAGTGACTGTAATATTCGGTTGATGGAAAAAGTAACAGGCTGTCAGTAACCCTACAAAGACCCCGGTTAAAAATAAATTGAAAAATGTCTTGTATTTCATTTGCCTATTAATTATTAAAAATCGGGTATTGTTTCCCATTTGGAAGCTGATAATGCCACCATTCGGTTTGGATATAATCCAACCCGACTTCTTGCATAACTTTTCGTAATAGCATCCGGTTGGCTTTTTGTTGGGGAGCTGGTTCTTTACTGAATTGATAAGCGCGTTCCGCAAAACTGTCAAAAGGCGTCGGCATATCCAGCTCCTTGCCGGTTGAATCAACTAAAGTCAAATCCACTGCCGCGGCGCGATTATGAATGGAACCTGTTTGGGGATTTGCCACAAACCGGGGATCGGGCATAATCGCCCACATCTTTTTTTGAACGGATAGGGGCCTGTATCCATCAAAAACCTTAAGACCCAATCCATCTTGTTCCAAGATTTTTTGCGCTTTATCAAGTTTCTTCGCCAAGGTTTCCAATACGTAACATGTGGGGCCATCGTAGACTTTTTGCTTTAAGAAGTTATCCGCGGTTGCATATTTCAAATCAATAATGATATGGCAATTATAGCGTTTAAGATTAACCAATGTTTCCTTGGGTAGTTCTGCGAAAACAAAATTCATATTATATAAGACCAAAATTAGAATAGTTGCCATATATAGAATTTTGATCTTCTTTTCCATTGAATACGCTCCCAATATCAATTTCTTTAAAATTAACATTATTTTACCAATATCAATTCGATGCCAAATTATAAACACCTTCCAATCTCAGGAGGTGTCTTTTCAATCTTACCCATACCTCAAGTTTTATTCAGCAATTCGGATAAAATTAATGAAAAAACCCCGCTACTAAAAAAGCTAGCGGGGTTTTTTCATTAGGCGATATTCTTTTTATGTTTTAACTGATAAAGATTTGCTCCACACTTTGAACAATATTCGGCATAACTGGGATTGACTGTATTGCAGTCGGGACATTTCAAATCTATTTTTTCCCCCTATTAAAAAAGTGAATTGGTACACTTCACCAGTATATGAATATCCACAAAAAAGTGTTCCAAATATGTGCATTTTGTTCTTCCCATCACCCTGCCGTATATTTTCAACATTCACCGGCAATGAATAAAGGCGGGTAAACTACCCTATTCAGAGCAAAAGGGCTGGCGGTTATTCCCGTCGAAACCGCTTTTATTCTCGCTGTAACTTCGTTGTCTATGGGAATTGCGATGGCTTTGATTTTTGAATGGTTTATGAAAAGACAAAAAGTAAATTGAAAAAGGTAGCACCGGGACACCCGGCTTTGGTCGAAAGAAAAAAGCGGTTGAAAAGTTGGCCCATTCATGATAAAGAGGAACCCGTTTTACCGGCGTTCCTCTTCTTTTGAGAACATTTATTAGGAATGGATTACCACGGTTTGGTTTCCGATAATACTTTCGTCAAATTGCTGCTGTCAACATCAAGGGTGCCGGTTCCGACGAATTCCGGAACTTTTTTGCCATTGATCAGATCATACATCGAGCTGACGGATAATTTACCCATGGCTACGAAGTCTTGGCCGACCAAAGCGCTGGCCAGTCCATCTTTCATAGCTTTCAATACCGGGTAGAAAGTATCCATGGAAACCAAAATCCCACCTTTAGCAATCCAAGCTTTGATGTTCGGCATGGATCCCGGAGCGGAGAAATACGGCCAGCCGCCGACGACAAAGAAAGTTTGCAGTTTGGGATTGGCCTTAATGTATTGTTCCATCAATTCAACGCCTTTATTGGTATCATCATCGCAAGCCAAAGTGGTAACATATTTGAAGTTCAATTTGGCTCCGGAAACAACTTCTTTGAACCCTTTAATCCGGTCATTCAGATTGGGGGCTCCCAAACCACCGGTCAAAACGGCACAGGTAATTTGACCTTTTAATTTGCGGGCGGTTACCAGTTTCACCATGGCTTTGCCGCAAGATTTTCCGGCGTTATAGTTGTCCGTTCCAACATAAAACGCTCTCTTGCTGTCTTTGGAATCCGAGTCAAAACAAGCTACTTTAATACCGGCGGCGACAGCCCGGTCAATAACGTCCTTTAAAGCGCCGGCGTCATTACAGCTAATGACAAGGCCGTCCACTTTCTTTTGAATCAAGCCTTCAATAACTGTTACCTGACCGGCTGCATCGGCTTGGTTTGATCCTGTCCAAATGAACTCCGCTCCCAATTTCTTGGCTTCTTCCTGACCGCCAACCTTGGAATCCAAGAAAACGGGATTATCGAGGGATTTTGGAATCATGGCGATGGTGATTGATTTAGCTGAAATTGAAGTTAAACCGATTACACTGACCATAAGTAAAAGTACTACCATTAAAACGACAGACTTTTTCATTCATTTTCCTCCTTTAAAATGTAATCCGGAAATCGTAACTACACCCAATTTATTAAGTTATTTCACCTCCTTCGCCAATTTCTTTTGCTGATACTCCAAACGTAACCGATCAAATCCGACGGCTATGATAATGACAGATCCAATCGCTGTTTGCACCCAATAAGGACTGACATTTAAGAGCACCAAACCATTACGAATGATTCCCATGATAGCGGCGCCGAGAATCGTGCCCAAAACGGTTCCGGAACCGCCGGTAGTACTGGCCCCTCCGATAAAGACCGCCGCGATGACATCCAGTTCATAACCTAACGCCAATGTTGATTGGGCGACTCCCAACCGGGCGGCGCAAATAATTCCGCCGATAGCCGACAACATTCCGCAGGCTACATAGACAAATACCTTCATCCGGGATATATTGATACCGGAAACCTTGGCTGCTTCCTCATTACCACCTAAAGCGTAAATCCGCCGCCCTAAAACAGTCCGGCCCAAAAAAATTGCAAAAATTATCGCCAGCACTATCATATAAATTACGGGGAAAGGTATCGGCCCCCAATATCCTTGGCCCAGAAAGGCGAAAAACGGCGGAACGGATACCGTATAACCTTCGGTGATGGCATAAGCCAGTCCCCGCCCTATGCTCAACATTCCTAAAGTGGCGATGAACGGCGGTAATTTGACTTTCGTGATGAACACGGAATTTAAAAACCCTAAAGCACCGCCTCCAATAATGCCGATCAGGATTGCCACCGGGATCGAACAGCCGCTTTTCATGGAAAACCCGGCTAAGATGGCTCCAAATCCCATAATGGAACCTACCGATAAATCAATGCCTCCGGTAATGATTACCATTAACTCGCCGATGGCAGTGACGGCAATATAAGAAAACTGGCGGGCTACTGAAAAAAGATTGTCCGAGGTAGGAAAGGTCGTCGGGCAAGCGATCCAAAGAACGATACAAAGGCCGAACAATATTCCGAAAATCCCGATAACTTGGGAGCGGGCAATTTTCTGGATTACGGCTGACAAAAATTGGCCGAAAGACTGTTTCTCTGAAATTTCCGTTTTCAGGTCGGCTTGGGGATTCACTTCATTTTGATACATCAGGTGTAAACCTCCTTCGATTATTTCTAGATTTAACTGATTGCCAAGGCCATGATTTTTTCCTGGGAAGCCTCAGCACGGCTCAATTCCCCGGTGACCCGGCCTTCATGCATCACAATAATCCGATCGCTCATTCCCAGGATCTCGGGTAATTCCGAACTGATCATGATAATAGCGACTCCTTGACGAGCCAGATCGGACATAATCCGGTGGATTTCAGCTTTCGCTCCGACATCAATACCCCGGGTGGGTTCATCCAGGATTAAAATGGTTGGTTTAATCGCCAGCCATTTCGCCAAAACCACTTTCTGCTGATTGCCTCCGCTCAAGGTGGCGGTTTTCGTTTCCTGGGAAGCCGTTTTAATTTTTAATAAATCGACGAAATTCCGGACAATATTCCGTTCTTGGCGGATTTTAATGAAACCGGCGGTATGTAACTTTCTTAAAGATACCAAAGTACAGTTTTCGCGAACCGACATTCCCAGTACCAAACCTTGATTGCGGCGATCTTCGGTTACAAAAGCAATCCCGCATTTTATCGCCTGTTCCGCCGAGCGAATCCGGACCGGTTTATCATTTATGAATATTTCACCGCCAAAACGCGGGTCCAGACCAAATATAGCCCGCATTAATTCAGTGCGGCCGGCTCCCACCAACCCGGCGACTCCCAGTATCTCGCCCTTTCGGAGACTAAAACCGATATTTTTTACTGCCGGAGATGAAATATGTTTCACTCTCAATATTTCTTCGCCGATGGGAACCTGTTCTTTCACAAATATATTCTTTAGTTCCCGACCGACCATCAATTGAATGATCGAACTTTCATTTAATTCATTTTTACTCAACTCCCCGGCGTTATTTCCGTCCCGTAATACTTGCACCCGATCCGCAATTGTAAATATTTCATTTAACCTGTGAGATATAAAAATGACGGATACACCGGACGCTTTCAAGTTCCGAATGATTTCAAACAATAACTGGGTTTCCCGTTCCGTTAAAGAAGAAGTGGGCTCATCCATGACAATCAATTTTGCTTTTAGTGAGAGCGCCTTTGCGACTTCCACCATTTGCCTTTGAGAAACCTGTAAATTACAAACCAAAGTTTCAGGCGAGCAATTCAAACCAACCCTTTCCATTAAAGAACCTGCAAGTTTGATGGTTTTCCTTTTATCAAGAAAAGAAACTAACATTCTATTTTCCCGGCCCATAAAGATGTTTTCCGCCACACTTAAATTCGGTAATAAATTAAGTTCTTGAAAAATGACACTGATACCCAGGGTATGAGAGCGATGGGGTGAGGAGATCTCAACTTTACGGCCTTCATAAATTATCTCACCGCTATCCTTCTGATAGACCCCTGCTAAAATTTTTATTAAAGTTGATTTACCTGCCCCGTTTTCACCCATTAGCGCCAATATTTCCCCACTTTTTACAGTTAAATTGACTTGTTGAAGCGCAATCACTCCGGGGAAGCGTTTACAGATGTTATTCATTCGCAAGAGTTCCGCCATTTGTTGAAACCACTCCTTATTTTCAAAAATATCTTCAGCTACACTTTTCAAAATAATATTTGATTTCCTTTAACAGTATAGAAAACTAAATTTAACATTTGAATGAGTAATTTTTGATTTTCATAGAATATTTTTTCCATCTGAAACCCTTTTTACAAAGATGAAAAGTTTGTTCCATTGGAAAAGAAACAAATATTGAATTTTTCCTAATTTCATATATATGTTCCAGGATTAACCATCATGATTCCTTTGAAATTAACCGAATCTGAATTAATGATGATGCATTAAAAAAGGAAGCCGGTTGTATCCGACTTCCCGATAATATTCTATATGGATAGAGCGACCGGCTTATTCATCTTCTTTTAAATCGCCAGCCTCGCCTGTAAAGGCATCCACCGTAACATAACCAATCCTCCTATACCGTCATGGTCGTCAATGATCACCAACCAATATTGATTATCGCGATATTCAACATGAAAAGTATATTCCTCACCGGGATATTCTCCATACGCCCGATAAAAAACTTCCAGGGCTTTACGGAAAGCCTTTTCAGGAGAGATGGCATTCGGCGGGATCTTATTGACGATTTCTATAATATCCCTCGCCGTATCCTGCCTGCCATTGACCTGAATGACAATTGTCTCATCAGGTTTCGGTATTGGAGCGGTGGCATCCACCACAATACTTTCTCCAGGCTTCAAGCTGCATTCACCGATGATACAACCATTCATGGTGTGGATCCAATATTGGAACTTTTGCAGCGCCTCTTTTTCCCAAGTCCATTCTCGCTAATAGGTTAAAAGTATATTACAATTTCGCAGTAAGAATTGACTAATTTTCAAATCCTTGCTTTAATGATATCAAAAGGGCATGTATGGTAGTATACAAGTTTGGTTGAAAAAAATATTCATTCCCGTCTAAATTTCAAGTCATGGTGTCGTTGTTAATAATTCGCGAAAATATTTAGAATGAAAGGATTTTTAAGCGATGGTAAAATTAAGTAAAGAAAATCTTCTGAATCGTCAGGCTTGGCTGGATTCTGGGATTGAAGCGCCGGATTTTGATTATGCCGAAATGGTGGCCCAAACGAAAAAAGCTCCTACATGGATTCATTTTGGGGCCGGCAATATTTTCAGAGGTTTTCCCGCCCTTTTGCAGCAAAAATTGCTAAATGCCGGAAAAGCTTCGACCGGTATTGTGGCCGTTGAGACTTTTGATTTTGAAATTATCGAGCGAATCTACCGGCCTTACGACAATTTGAGTTTGCTGGTCATCATGAACCCCGATGGATCGCTCAGCAAAAAAATAGTCGCCAGCATCGCCGAGGGATTGATTGGCGATGTTTCCCATCCAGGCGACTGGCAACGGTTGCAAGAAATATTTGCCGGCACCTCCCTGCAAATGGCTAGTTTTACTATTACTGAAAAAGGCTATGGTCTGAAAAAGATTTCCGGCGAATACCTGGAAGATGTTTTGCAAGATATGCAAAACGGCCCCAGCCATCCCCGTCATATTATGTCTAAAGTGGCTGCTTTGATCTACCATCGTTATCAAAACAGTAAGTCACCCATTGCTTTGGTCAGTATGGACAATTGTTCCCACAACGGGGAAAAACTCCATCAAGCGGTAGAATCGATTGTGAAGGCTTGGGTAGACAATCGTCTGGTGGAAAAAGGATTTTTGGAATATATCAGCGATCCGCTTCAAGTATCTTTTCCTTGGTCGATGATAGACAAAATCACTCCCCGGCCTTCCGAAAAAGTTCAAACTGCGCTTGAAGCCGCCGGTTTTGAAAACACTGAAATCCTATGCACCTCCAAAAACACTTACATCGCGCCTTTCGTGAATGCCGAAGGCCCTCAATATCTCGTGATTGAAGACAGCTTTCCGTGCGGGCGGCCTCCACTGGAAGAAGCCGGTGTCTTATTTACCGACCGGCAGACGGTGGAACGGGTTGAAAAGATGAAAGTCTGTACCTGCCTTAATCCTTTACATACCGCCCTGGCAGTGTTTGGATGCCTGCTTGGCTATACTTCGATTGCGGCTGAAATGAAGGATGTTCATTTAAGTAAATTGGTTGAAAAAATCGGTTATCAAGAAGGATTACCGGTGGTCGTGAATCCGGGAGTGATCCATCCGGAAGATTTCATCCGGGAAGTCATTGAAGAGAGACTCCCCAATCCCTACATTCCGGACACACCTCAGAGGATCGCCTCCGATACTTCACAAAAAGTAGGTATCCGCTTCGGCGAGACCATTAAAGCCTACCACGAAAGGAGTGATTTAAACCCTGCCGCTCTCACTTATATTCCATTGGCTATAGCCGGTTGGTGCCGTTATTTACTGGGGCTGGATGACAATGGACAAGTTATGCCACTAAGCCCAGATCCGATGCTGGATGTACTAAAGTCCTATCTCGCTGGAGTTCAATTGGGTAAGAAGGATTCTGCAGGCGATTGTCTGAAACCTATTTTGTCCAATGAAAGACTATTTGGTTCCAACCTCTATGAAGTGGGACTCGGAGAAAAAATTGAAAACATTTTCCGGGAATTGATATCCGGTAACGGGGCGGTAAGAACAACGTTGCAAAAGTATTTGGGATAAGAAGTACTGATAACATTATAGAACGGAAGTGACAACGATGAAGATGACTTTTAGATGGTTTGGAGACACGGACAGCATCACCCTTGATAAGATCAGACAAATCCCGGGAAGGCCCGGGATTGTCGGAGCCTTATACGATGTCCCCGTAGGGGAAACTTGGCCCGTCGAAAAAATAAAGCACTTGAAAGACACCGTAACCAAAGCCGGACTTGAGTTAGAGGTTATCGAAAGTGTAAACATTCATGATGACATCAAAATTGGCCTTCCAAGCCGGGATCGCTACATCGAGAACTATCAACAAAGCCTTAGAAATCTATCCAAATTCGGCATTAAGGTCGTATGTTACAACTTCATGCCGGTGTTTGATTGGACCCGTTCCGAACTGGCAAGGCCCTTGCCGGATGGTTCCAACGCCATGGCTTATGATGGAAAAAAAGTAGAACAAGTCGATCCGAATCAATTCGCCCAAGAAATCATGAAGGTCTGTACGGATGATCTTCAGATGCCTGGTTGGGAACCCGAAAGATTGCAAACCCTAAAAGTACTGTTTGAAAAATACCAAGGCGTCGATGAAGAAAAACTCTTCGAAAATCTAGGGTATTTCTTGAAAGCCATTGTTCCCGTATGTGAGGAAGTTGGTATTAAAATGGCCATTCATCCTGATGATCCACCGTGGTCAATTTTTGGATTACCCCGGATTGTTACCAACAAAGCCAATTTGGAACGTATTGTCAATCTGGTGGATAATCCATGCAATGGGTTAACCCTGTGCAGCGGCTGCCTGGGCGCCAACCCCGACAATAATATACCCTCCATCATTCGCCATTTTGGCGGAAAAGGCCGGATTCATTTCGGGCATGTCAGAAATATCAAGATTGTTTCCAGAAATGAATTCTATGAATCATCCCATTTATCTTCGGATGGCTCGCTGGATTTGTTCGAGATTATGAAAGCCTACTATGACGTTGATTTTGAAGGATATATCCGGCCCGATCACGGCAGGATGATCTGGGGTGAAACCGGCAGGCCGGGATATGGCTTATACGACCGGGCTCTGGGAATTGCCTATCTAAACGGATTATGGGAAGCCATTGACAAAATGACGAAAAAAGCTTAAAACTGAATCGTTAGGACTTTTATAAAGGCTCTGTGAAAAATTTACAACAGAGCCTTTATAAATAGTTCGTTAACGATTAATAAAGGAGACTGCTAAAGGTGGAAGTTTTAGAAAAACTATCCGGTGAGTCCATGCGGGAATATATCATCCGGGTATTAAAGCATAATATCATTCATTTATCTCTTAAACCCGGACAAAATATCAGCGAAACGGACATCGCCGCGCAATTGGGCGTTAGCAGGACTCCAGTCCGGGAAGCGTTTATTGTCTTGTCTCATGAATCACTACTGGAAGTTTACCCCCAAAAAGGCACTTACATTTCAGCGATTGATCTCAATCTGGTTGAAGAAGCCAGATTTTTACGATTAACAATGGAAAAAGCCATCATCAAAATGGCCTGTGACTTTTTAACCCCTTCATATACCGAGGAGTTGGAAGAAAACCTTCATCTCCAGGAGTTTTATTTATCGAGTTTGAACTCTCCTAAATTATTGGAGCTCGATAACCAATTTCACCGGATCCTTTTTAAAGCCTGCAAAAAAGAACGAATTTTTCTGCTGATTGAATCGGTAAACACTCATTTTAATCGCATCCGTATGCTGCGATTGACGACTAGTTTTCAAGTAGACAAAATACTCTTTGAACACCGCGAGATCCTCTCGGCCATTAAAGAAAAAGACGCCGCAAAATTGGAAAGACTAATCGAAACCCATTTAACCGGCTTTAAGATCGAACATGGATTATTGCAAGAGCAGTATCCGGATTATTTCAAACGATGAAAGTTCTACTTCCTTTTTAAGATCTCATGGATCGTCAATGGAATACGGGCCAACGGAACTTGTTTCTCTACTGCCCCAAGTTCGTAAGCCATTTTTGGCATTCCATAAACCACCGACGTTTCCTCATCCTGACCGATGGTTCTGGCCCCGGCTTCCCGCATATGCAGCAAACCTTTTGCGCCATCGCCGCCCATTCCGGTTAAAATGACCCCAATGGCACTCTGGCCCACAACCTTGGCGATGGAGTCAAAAAGAACCTCTACCGACGGACAATGCCCATTCACCTTCTCACCCGTCTTGCATCCGACAATGAAACCATCTTTCGTTTTTTTTATACTCATATGATAATCTCCCGGAGCAATCAGAACCCTACCCGCTAAAACCCGATCCCCGTTTTGCGCTTCCTTAACCTCCATCGCGCAGGAATTATTGAGCCTCTCTGCATACAATCGGGTGAATAATGGAGGCATGTGCTGAACGATTAGCACCCCCGGCATATTGGCCGGCAATTCCTTTAAGATATCGGCAATCGCCTCAGTTCCCCCGGTTGAAGCGCCGATTCCGATCACCCAGTCGACTGCTTCCGGACCGGCAGACAGAATTGCCCGATCGGCAAGTTCCTGGGCCGCTTCATGTTTTAAATAGCCGACTTTTGCTGTGGAAGCGATTTTGAGTTTAACGATTAATTCATTCATTCGCCATTCGGAGTTTCGTTGATTGGTGATATCCGATTTTGCCACAAAGTCGACAGCTCCGGCCTTTAAAGCATCGAATACACGTTCCCCCGCCGCGCTCACCACAACGACGGGTATGGGGTATTGCGGCAACAGACGCTGCAAAAACTCAATCCCACTCATTCCCGGCATCTCAATATCCAAGGTCATTACATCCGGACGGAGGGCAACGATTTTATCCTTAGCGTCTAAAACATCCTTCGCAGCGCCTACAATCTCAATTCCGAAATCTTTGGCCAGCCCCCGGGCAAGCGCCTCTCGAAAAAGTAATGAATCATCGACGATTAAAACTCTGACTTTTTTCTTAATGATCATGATTCCTTATTCCTTTCGATAGATGGCGGGTGATATATATTTGTACGGGGTGGCTTCCCGGTTTAAAGATTCCGATAATCCGATGAACAAAAAGCCTCCGGGTTCGGTTATTTCGTAAAGTCTATTCACCAGCTCATGTTTGGTTTGAGTATCAAAATAAATCATGACATTTTTGCAGAAAATCACCTGAAACTTTTTTTTAAACGGAAAAAAAGGAGAAAACAAGTTATGTCTGCGGAAAATGACTTGATCTTTGATTGAGGCTTTTACAACATGCTTTCCATCCGCATCCTTTTTAAAATAACAATGTTTCCAATGGAGAGGAATCGTACTTATTTGTTCTTCCGTATAGATTCCCCTGGCAGCGATATCAAGCACTTTTTGCGATATATCCGTAGCCAGTATCTGCGAATCCCACAATTGTTGATTCAATCCCAAATAGTCGGCGATAATCATCGCCAGCACATAGGGTTCTTCTCCGGTCGAACATCCGGCGCTCCAGATTCGCAAATCACGCTCCCCCGACACGGAGGTTAAATAAGGTAACACCGTATCCCGAAAATAAATAAAATGTTCAATTTCACGCAAAAAATAAGTATGGTTCGTGGTTATTTTGTTAATCAGGGTTGTAATAGCCTCTCCGGTCTGATCTGATAAAACATAATGAAAATAGTCGTCAAAATTACTAAATCCGTTTTCAGTCAGGAGATTCTGTAACCTGCTTTCCAACAATCCCTTTTTTTCGGACAGATTAATCCCATAGTTACCCCGGATGAAACCTGTTAATTGAAAAAATTCCTTTTCAGTCAGGGAAATCATTTTCATCCTCTTCCAAATCGCACGTAGTAGCCACTCGTGTTACCTGTCTCATAATATTATGGCATTTTGAATACCGTGCTATATCAATTACTTTGAATACTTTCCAAAATCCTTGTCGTCAAGAACTATAGTTGATTTTCCAGCTCTTAAAGGCTTATATAGCTCTTTCCGGGCCGGATTGCCGGATTTCTGGCCAGCTGGGGTCTCTTCCATCCATTGGATCGTATCCTGGGTTGAATTGACATTTGGCTGTTCTTGTTGTTTCCCTCTGAATTTGAACTTACGGATCATATCCTTCAATACCTGTGCCTGGCTGGACAACTCCTCACTTGAAGCCGCGCTTTGTTCAGCGGTAGAAGTATTGGTCTGAGTTACTTGCGAGACCTGCTCGATCCCCTGGCTTACCTGAGCAATTCCAGTGGCTTGTTCATTGGACGCTACCGCGATATCTCCCACTAGTGGCGTTACCCGGTTAACGCTTTCCACAATTTTTTGTAATGCATCCGCGGTTTCATTGGCAATCCGGGTGCCTGATTCCACTTTTTTGACCGAACCTTCGATTAACGCAGTCGTTTCTTTGGCCGCGTTGGCGCTTCGTCCCGCCAAATTCCTGACCTCTTCGGCTACCACGGCAAAACCTTTCCCTTGCTGTCCGGCACGGGCTGCTTCAATTGCCGCATTCAAGGCCAACAAATTAGTCTGAAAGGCGATCTCGTCGATCACTTTGATGATCTTGGAGATATTATCCGAAGATTCATTAATCTCCAACATCGCTTTTAACATCTCTTTCATTTGATCATTTCCCTGAACGGCTTGTTCTTTGGCAACTAATGCCAGCTCGCTGACTTGATTGGCGTTTATGGCGTTCTGCTTCGTTTGAGCGCCTATTTCAGTAATCGTTGCCGTAATCTCTTCAACTGAACTTGCTTGTTCCGAAGAACCTTGCGACAATACCATACTGGAATCCGATACATACCTAGAGCCGGAAGCAACCTGTTCTGCGGCATTATTAATTTCTCCTAAAATATGATTCAAAGTTGTGATAATCTGATTGATAGATACTTTAATCGGCGTAAAATCCCCTAAATATTCCGCGGTAATTTCGAGATCCAAATTCCCGTGGGACATCTCCGTCAATACCGTGGAAATTTCGCCGATATAATCCAGTAATGTATGAATTGTAGTGTTCAGCGCATTCTTAATCTCGGCGTGATCGCCCTTGTAGTCGCCCTGAACGCTTACCTTTAAGTTCCCATGGGCTATCTGTTGCAAAACCTCCGAAGATTCCTTAATCGGCTCGATGACTGCATCCAGGGTACGATTGATTCCCTCGACAATTTGGCCGAATTCCCCGCCGTGCTTGGTTGCATCCGCGCGGCTGGCCAAATTTCCTTCTACCGCCGAATGAATCAATCCATTGATATCTGTAATCAAACTGTTCATGGCTTCTTTGACTTGAGACAAGCTTTCGTAAATCCTGACAAAATTTTCACGCTCTGATACGCTATATTCATCCGCTTCTGCCACCGCCATATCGAAGTCGAATTTACCTGTGGCCAAACCTTTCAAATTCTTGGCCAACCGTTCCACTTCTGAATTCTGATAAAGCTTGGTTCTTGTCTGGGCTGTAATATCCTGAACAATTTCGATATGCCCCACCTTTTCCCCCTTGGAATTCAGGATATACGAGGAATTAACCTGAAAATTACCGCCCCTTTGATTGAAATGAGTTTGGGTTATATTTCGTTTTAAACATTCGATACCGCAATTCTCCGTCTTACAGATTTCCGAATTCCAATTACTGCATGACCTGCCGATCATTTCTTTCCGTTTGACGCCGAGAAAATCTTCCACTTTCTTGTTAATAAAGGTCCAATTCTTTCCCATATCGGTAACAGAGAGCGGCACCGGGACCGCATCCAACAAAGCTTCATACCAAAAGACCCTTTCCACAAGCTTTCCAAAGGATTGCATCATCCGGCCCAATTCATCGTTGCCGACATTGGGATTGATCGTCACGTTCATATCGCCGTCAGCCAGTTTCTCGGCTACAGTAGCCAATTGTTTCAATGGTTTGATCGTTGCGCTGATAAAGATGAAGCCTAAGGTTACTACCAATATTAAGGTGAATAGACCAATCAGCATGATTGAAAATACGGAGTTATTCATTAGTTTTATGCCGGCCGAGATTGCATTTTGATTTCCCACATCCAATCGTTCACCAATCGTGTTTAATTGTTCACGGGCAGCATCAAATTCCCCATTGCCCCTTACTACTTTTTCTCTTTCTTGAACAACTTCATTTGCAATTTCAACCCATTTTTGAAAGTCATCATTAAAATCTGCAAAATGGTCAAAAATAATTTTTTTCTCGCTAGCATCTCTTCCTGCATATTCAATCCACAGGCTTTGATGCTGTTTCAGCAAATTCTCCGCTGCGCCTGCCCTGTCTCTGGCCTGGATTATATTCTCGTTATAAACCTTAATCAAGTCGTTATAATCCGAACCGGAAATATTTACGGAATTATTTTGGGCCACAATTTCTTGAAGAGCGGTTACTGCTTGATACATATCCCTATCCGCATTTAAAATCAGCGAAGAACTTGCAAATCCTTCTTTTTGAATAATTTTGATCGAAGTTATCATTCCCCTGATCATAAACACCACAATTGTAGCGATAATAAAAATGACCAATAGCGGAATACCCAGATTCAGCCACAACTTTGTACGCACATTTAAATTCATTTTCATTCTTTGTCACCATCCTTGACGATTTGCACTTCAATCCTTTAAGCGGTTCAATTATGGATTGGCTATGGAACTTGCCTCTGTTTCATAGATTACTTTTTCGCAATCCAAAATCAATTTCACATCTTCACCGACTTTCCCAATGGCTTTAATGTATTGAGCCTGATAGCCGGTTAACTCCGTAGGCGGTGGAACAATCTCCTCATCGGGAATGTAAATGACTTCAAATACTTGATCAACAATAAATCCAATGGTATGTTCAGTAATGTCTGCAATAATGACACATGTGCGGTCGCTATATTCTTTGGGTTCTTTTTTAAACCTTAATCTCATATCGATAACTGGAATTATTTTGCCACGCAAATTGATAATACCCTTCACAAAAACCGGCATTTCAGGTATTTCGGTTATGGCTTGAATTTGAATAATTTCAGTGACATATTTAATTCCCAAAGCAAAGATTTCTTTGCCGAGATGAAAGGTTAAATATTTACCATACTGGGTGTCTTCTTCCAATGGTATGTCTTTTAATTGATCTTCCATCCTAAAATTCCCCCTGTACACATCTTCCATAAGATCGCGATTGAAAACTTTCGGGAGCGAATAAAAAACCTGATCTTCAATTCAACATCGCTTCAACATTTAATACTAAACTGATGCTTCCGTCTCCAAGTAGGGTGCAACCGCTGATTCCTTTGACATATTCTATATACTTTGGCAAAGGCTTAATAACGACCTGTTGTTCCCCTAAAATACTGTCTGCAAATAAGCAAAACTGCTTGGATTCATCTTGGACAATCATCACAATACCTTGGGAAACCCGAGTTATGTCCGTTTTGACCTTATAAAAGCGGTGAAGCCGGATTATTGGATAAGATTGTTCCCGGATGAAAACAATTTCTTCTCCCATTTCATCCTTTGTAACGTTAGCTTCGTTGACTTTAAGCGATTCAACAATCGAAGTAATCGGTATCGTATATTTGGAAACCCCGACACTAATGTTCATTCCATTAATAATAGCCAGGGTGAGAGGAATTCGAATTGTAATTGTCGTTCCTTTGCCGGGAGCACTATCCACTAAAATGCTGCCGCGGATCTTTTCAATATTTCTTTTCACGACATCCATTCCGACTCCCCGCCCTGAATATTCGGTGACAGTCTCTTTGGTGGAAAATCCAGGTAGGAAGATAAAAGAAAAAATCTCCTGATCAGTGAATTCATTTTCACCTTTGGTAACAAGCCTTTTATCACAGGCCTTTTTAAAAATTTTATCCCGATCTAAACCGGCGCCGTCATCCTTGATAACGATCCAAACATCGCCGCCCTCATTTTTTGCTTCCAAGGAAATAAGCCCTTTCTCAGGCTTCCCTTTGGCTACCCGCTCGCTTGGCGACTCAATGCCATGATCCAGCGCATTGCGGATTAAATGAATGAGAGGATCGGAAATATATTCCGAAATACTTTTATCGACTTCGGTTTCTTCACCGATAACTTCAAAATGCACTTCTTTCCCTAGCTTACGGCTTAAATCTCTCGTTAGCCGGTGCATCTTTTGAAAAACAGGGGCTAAAGACACTAACCGCATTGTCATGACCAGGTCTTGGATTTCGTTGGAGATTTTTTGCAGATGCCGGGCGGCCTTAGAAAAATTATCCAGTTGCAACCCGTCCAAATCGGGATTGCGGGTTACCTGCGCCTCGGAGATTACCAATTCACCGACCAAATCTAATAGCAGATCAAGTTTTGCAACATTCATGTTGATAAAGTTCTGTTTGGTTGCTGTATTTATATTTTCCATAGCCGTTTCCGGATCTTGGGCCTTATTGGGCTTAATTTCAGATTTTCCGGACTCTTTTGAATCAATCAATTCCGGGTATATTTCGGATAATTGAAGATTTCTAACCAGCGGTACGTGAGCGAAAAATTCTCTGGTCATGCTCTCGTCCAAGTCCGTACTGAAATAAACCTGAAAACCCTCCCGGCGGATTATCTCTTCGTTCTCGGGGTTATCGATAATGTCTTCCGGAATAAAGCAGACGATATCGGCCTTTTCTTTTAAATCATTGATAATGGAGAAGGCCCTGAGGTTCTCCATTTGACAGTCTTCCTCAAAAAAAACAACAGCCTTAAATTTATTCTTTTTATTGCTTTGGCCTAAATTTTCTAAATTCAAAGGCACTAGGGGTTTACGAGGGGATTGAATATGCTGAGAAATGGGATTTTCATGAGGAACCAACGGATGCAACGGGTCCAAATAAGCCTTAATTTTTTGGATTAAAAGGCCGGATTCTCCGTCGGCTTTTTGGCCATTTTCGATTTTGGTTATTTCCTTTTTGATAAAATCAATCGCCTCGAAAAGGAGGTCGCTTAATGCTGCATAATCCGGACATACCGATTTGGATTCCCGTAAAAAAGCAAAAAGATCTTCCAGGGAGTGGGCCAGTTCGGAAAGGTTCTCAAAAAACATCATGGCTGCCGAACCCTTGATGGTATGCATGATCCGGAAAATTTCATCAATCGAAGAAGTAAAACCGCTTGCCTCTTCACCGTTTAATACCATCTGTTCCAGCTGTTCAATCATTTGCCGGGTTTCAAATACAAATATTCCTAATAAGAATTCCTTTTCCGAATCATTAGGCAAGTGATCCACTCCTTTGGATACAAGCTACTTGGAAACTATAGAAAATTTACTTATTTAATACTTTTAGCGAAAGTATCCAGGATCTGGCTTTCATTAAATGGTTTTACAATAAAATTCCTCGCGCCCGCCATGATCGCTTCGCGAATGGTTGCTTCCTGCCCCATCGCCGATATGATAACGATATTGCTCTTGGGATCCCGTTTTCTGATTTCCTTCAAGGCGCTTAAACCATCCATACTCGGCATGGTTATATCCATGGTAACCAAATCCGGTTTCAGTTCAAAATATTTTACAATCGCTTCTTTTCCGTTTTCAGCTTCCCCAACGACTTGGTAGCCATTTTTTTCAACAATCGCTTTTAGCTTTGCTCTCATAAAAGCCGCATCATCAGCAATCAACACTGTTTTCATAGTCAACGCCTCTTTTTTTAAAATTTTGGAAGATCCAAAATAACAAAGGTTTAATTTGAGCAAATCATCAAAGAAAATACATAATTATATCAATCCTTACCTTTTTTATCGGCTTTTCTGGAAATTTTTTAACCTTTTTTTAAAAAATTATTTTTATCAAGAAATATCGATTCAAAACCAATCTTATATATTGACATTCAAGGACTTTTGTAATAAAATGGAATTTATAATTCAATTGAATATTTACTGGGGAGCTGGATCAATCCGGCTGAGAGGGAACTACGATACACGCGCGTGCGCATTGTTCCGACCCATAAACCTGATCTGGGTAATGCCTGCGAAGGGAGCGAAGAGAGTTTTTTAAGCTATACGCCTTTGCCGCGTATAGCTTTTATTATTTTTTCAAAAGTTTGAACTAAAAAAAGGAGAATCCTGAAGATGATTGGAAAAGTAAATGATGATTTCTTTCAAAAAAACATACTTACCCATACCGGCCGCGAAGACCGGGATTTAATTATCGGTCCCAGCATGGGAGTGGATTCGGCCATTATCAAAACTGGGGACGGTTATATGGCCATTGCCGAGGATCCGATTTTCCCCACTATGAGCATGACTCCGGATGACTTCGCTTTTCTGACGGTCCATATTGGAGCCAGCGATGTGGCGGTCATGGGGATTAAGCCGCGGTTTATGACCTATTCGCTGCTGCTCCCTCCCGGAACCCCGGAAAACTATATTCAGGCCCTGATTGGGAGTATCAGTCGATATGCAGCCGAATTGGATATTTCCATCGCGGGCGGCCATACCGGTTTCTACGGGGCGGTCACCGTTCCCACCATTGGCGGCATCACGGTCTGGGGCAACGGCGCCGGCTATATTTCACCCAAAAATGCCCGGGAAAATGATAATATCATCATCACTAAAGGCGCGGGCATCGAAGCGGCAGCCCTGCTGGCTTATGAATTCAAAGAACCCCTTCTCCGGCATCTTCCGGCGGATACCATTGAACGGGTCATCGCCAGAATGCGCGAAATAACCGTGGTCAAGGATGCTCTCATCGCTGCCCAAAACGACGGTGTTCATGCCATGCATGACGCAACGGAAGGCGGCCTGATAAGAGGGGTTTGGGAAATCGCCCGGGCTTCGGAAAAGGGAATTCAAATCAACGGGGATGATATCTTCATTCCGGAAGATATCCAAAGTATTTGCGGCTTTTTTCACCTTAATCCCTGTGAAATCATTAGCGAGGGAACACTGATTCTCACCTGCTCCCCGGAAAAAACCGCGGAATTATTACTCGCCTATCAGAAGGCCGGAATTGAAGCGAAAGTGATCGGCAAGGTAACTTTCCCCGGAAAAGGCTATGTCTTGGTTAAAAACGGCCAAGCTACACCCATAGTTCCGCCCGCCAAAGATCAATTCTGGGAGGTCTTCTTCAATTCCGCGGCATTAATTAACGGAAATCCCCCCCTTTCTGATGAAAAAAGCAATTTCAAGCTATGTGAAGAGCTTCAAAATACCGTCGACATCTTATGCAGGGCCAATATCCACCCACTGATTCCGGAAATCGGAGCCAACATCGCCTATGCCGCCCCGGAGAGTGAAACGCTTGAAAAAATAGCCGCTGTTCCAGGCCGGATAATCAGGGTCAAAGAACAGTGCCTGCCCCTGGGTAAAGTGGAAATGGGCGCCAGCACCTATATGGGAAGCACCCTGTTGACCGTCAGAAAATATTTTCCCGCAGCCCGCTGCATTATGAACCTGCGAAGCAATGAAGCAATCCTCCGGGCCTGTGGCCACGCTGATTTTAAAACGGTGAAAATGCCCGTTCCCAAAGACTATCGCCAGTCCGATGAAGATTTTCACCATGATTTGGAGAAAGTATTACAAAGTTGCAATGACCTACCGGATATCGTTGAAATTCCGGATCGCCTGAATTTGGAAAAACTCATTCTGGTCCTAGGCGCTTCCCTGGAAGAGCTGGCAACGAAAGTGCTGGAAATTCAGGAAGCTGTCAATGTCAAAAAGAATTAAAAGCGCCATTATATCCATTATGACACGCTTTTTGAACAACACCAGACCCGGGAGTCAATGTCATCAGGCGATAATATTTATTAAAATGCAAGTCGAAAAGCTGGTCCTTGACCTCTCTCGCGCCTTCAATTTGAAGGCGAGCTCTTCCCCCGTTGCGGGGAGAGTAACCCCACGCCTTCGAAGGCGTGCTGGCTCCGTAGTCAAATTGCTTTTGGAGGTCGTAGTCTTCGAACTCTAAAGAGTTCGCGGTTACTCTTCCACTGAACCGTCTGTCAGAAATAACATCTTTTGGGAAGAGCCCGCCTTTCTCGAAAGGCGCGAGTTAGGTCAAATAGGCAAGTTTGATCTATGTCCCATTTTATGGAAGCATAGCCTTATGACATTGACCCCGCCCTCTCCGGCGATGCAGCTCAGAGAAGCAAAATCACGGCGAGGGATGTTAAGCGGTAAACTGGGCCTTTTTAAAAACCAAAAATTTGAAGCCTAAAAGATTGGCGCGAATTTCATTCGATACACCTCTCCCCGTCGAATAGCCGTCATTGAAACCGCGCGCGCGACTTCGTCGGGGAGAGGCCGGGTGAGAGGTCGGCATTTAGATCCGAGAGTTTTGGGAAATTTCTCCATGATAGCCTGATGACATTGACCCGGGAGTATCCATCTACCGGGCTGGTATATAAAATCATCTATTCATAAAGATTTGATTCTACCCGCCAGCTTAGTCGATTAATCTTCAAAGGCTCATTTCAATAATCCATACACCCATTTATATTCTCGCGCAGAGACGTCAGCGCCTTTTGGTGCTGCAGGCGCGGAGAAAAGATCAAATCTACGGTCCCAGCGTTGCATTTTCATCAATCAGCCACGGATAATCCGGATTTTGTTTTTTCGGTACCAGTTTGTACGCCACTCCCGGTTCCAGCTTGTCGAATTCCCCATCGGGAACCGCCGCCCATAAGCCCCAAAAGGTGATTCCTTTTACCATATAAACAGTCCCTTCATAGAGCCGGGCGGTGGCTACCGGATTTCCTCCGGCCAAAAGCTCAAATTCGCCGCCGGCCTTATTCAAAAAATCACCGACAAGTTTTCCCGGTGAATTCCGTAAAGGAGAGAATTCAACGTCCAGCAAAAGGCTATGCGGCTTTTTGGCCTTGAGTCCCGGAATCCTGGAGTCTCCTTCCCAATAGGCATAATCTACCCGGGCTGCTTTGATCTCTTGGGGTTCAACCAATGCTTTGGGCCCGACATCATAGATTTGACCGCTACTTTTGGCTTTGAAATATTCCAGGATCACCGGTAAAAAATCTTCAAATCGCGGATATTTATCCCGCTGGGCCAGGTATTTATTTTTGATTAAGGCATGAACCTGATCAAGGTCGTCCCAGCCGGCCGCTTTCTCATTTACCCAGCTTTCGTAGGCCAAATCCGGACTATGGTATTTGTCGAGGGTTGCCAGAGTGACCGCTCTGGCCAAAAGTTCATTGAGAAAACTTCGGCAATCATTCTTCATAAAGCCTTGGGCCTTGCCGAATGACCGCTTTATATATTTTTGATGGCGGTGAATGAAAGCCCGGTTTTTATCTAAAATCGGTCCCAAAAAATGGTGGGCGTTTTCATGGATGATGATACCGGGCATCGAAAACTCGCCTATGAATGGATTGATGATAGTGATATAAGTCACGGTCTTATCCGGATTTTCAACCGGCAGCGCCGAACCGCCCTTGTACAATGGCGACAACAATATTTCAAACTTATCTTTGGACGCCGTCACTCCAAAGAAATCTTCCAACTCGCCTACATAGTCAAAACCATATTTAGTAACAAAATTTGCCGTCAGTTCATTGTATTTCGGCAGATTTTGAGCCCAAAACTGCCCTGAACCGGTTTCATCGTAAAAGTGCCGCAAATCCTTTTGGATATTCATGGTCAAAGAGCCGGGAGTATTTCTGAATACTCTATCGGAAGTAAGGATTTGCCCGTAACTTAAGACTTCGGCAGTAATCGGATTGGGAAATTTATTATAAGGAATATTCACGAATTTATGGGATAGTTTGTTGAATTTCCGGGCATATTCATCATTTTGAAACGGATAATAATAGGATTTAACGGTTTCCGCGATTTCATTATCGGTCGTATAAGCCGGATGCGTAAAACCGCTGCCGGTCTCGGTGGCGATATATAACATTTCCAGATTCAGGTTAATCCCCACAAAAGTATTTTTCCCGGTTTTGTATTGTTGCACAGTGCCGATGCCGTCGATATTATAAGGCTGCTGCGTGATAATATTATCCGCAAACGTTAGGCTGCATAAAAATGCTGCAAATACAATCCATGCAAAGAATTTTCTCATCTTTACCCCCTTCTCATTCAGATCTTACCTACTTTAAGATCTCCGGCAGTAACTCGGCTTTTTTCATTATAAATCTTAAATCTTAAATATTATCAATGCAATTCCAGATTATTCGTAAAATTTTGGATAATCTTCGGCTAGTCGATGTTTGAGGCTGAATTGAGGATTTTTCGTAAAATAAAGGAATGATCCGGCATGGGTTTGCAACCAAAGGCCGTCATGATGGGCTTTGAAGGTCTCTTGCCGGATCAAGGTTACCCTTTCATATCAGGGGAACATCGGGTTTCGTTTCATTTTAGGTATTCCATGGTTTTCAATAGATTGGCCATCTCAATAGCGGTTACCGCGGCATCATACCCTTTATTGCCGGACTTGACGCCGGCTCGTTCGATGGCCTGTTCGAGATTGTCGGTGGTTAATACCCCAAAAGCTATCGGCAACCCCGTATCCAGGGAAACTTTGGCGATGCCTTTCGACATCTCCGCCGCCACATAATCAAAATGAGGAGTAGCCCCCCGGATTACCGCGCCCAAGCAAATCAAGGCGTCGAATTTTTTGAATCCGGCCATTTTTTGAACCACCAACGGGATTTCGAATGCTCCCGGAACCCATGAAACTTCGATATCGGATTCCGCCGCGCCATGCCGGACAAGGGCGTCGAGGGCCCCGCTTAAAAGTTTATTGCTGATCAATTCATTAAACCGCCCAATGACAATTCCAAATTTTAAACCGGTGGCAATCAATTTTCCTTCATTCATTTTAATCGGCATTTTGTTTATTCGCGCAGACGCGCGCCTCCTCCAACGGTTTTTGCGGATTAACCATCGTTAACCCTTCGAAAAGATGACCCATCCGCTCTTTTTTGGTGTTCAAATAGCCAATGTTGGTGGCATTGACTTCCGCATAAAGCGGCACTCTTTCCACAATCTCCAGCCCATGACCGTTTAATCCCGCTATCTTCCGCGGATTATTGGTCAAAAGCCGGATCCGTTTCAACCCCAAATCGGCCAATATTTGGGCTCCAATACCGTAATCCCTCATATCGGCGGGAAAACCGAGCCGGATATTGGCGTCCACGGTGTCAAGGCCTTCATCCTGAAGCTCATAAGCGCGGATTTTATTAACCAGTCCAATCCCCCGCCCTTCCTGACGCATATACAGTAAAACTCCTTTCCCTTCAAGGGTGATTTCTTTTAATGATGCCTCAAGCTGCTCGCCACAGTCACAACGGGTCGAATGAAACACTTCTCCGGTAAGGCACTCCGAATGAACTCTTACCAAAACCGGTTTAGCCCCATTGGTTATCTCCCCTTTGACCAAAGCGAGATGGTGTTCCCCATTGATCATGTTTTCATAGGCAATCATTTTAAATTCGCCGTAAACCGTAGGCAGCTTGGCTGCGGCAACTTTTTTGACCAATTTTTCGTTTTCCCGGCGGTATTGGATCAAGGCGGCCACAGTGATGATTTTCAGGCCGTGTCTTTGGACAAAATCCGTTAACTGGGGTAACCGGGCCATCGTCCCATCATCATTCATGATTTCACAAATTAAGCCCGCCGGCAGGAGGCCGGCCATTCGGGTCAAATCGACGGCGGCTTCGGTATGGCCTGCCCGTCTTAAGACTCCGCCGTTTTTGGCAATCAGCGGAAAAATATGCCCGGGTTTATTGAAGTCTTCGGCTTTGGCCGATGGATTGGCCAATTCATTCACCGTGCGGGCCCGTTCATGGGCGGAAATTCCTGTGGTAGAATCCTTATGGTCAACCGTAACCGTAAAAGCGGTCCCCATATGCTCTTGATTCCGTTCCACCATCATCGGTAAGCCCAAATCTTTGGCTCGCTCCTCCGTTAACGGGGCGCAGAGCATTCCTTTACCATAGGTGGCCATGAAATTAACACTTCCCGGAGTAACTTTTTCGGCAGCCATCAAAAGGTCGCCTTCGTTTTCCCGGTCTTCGTCATCGACGACGACGATCATTTTTCCCAGTTTCAGGTCTTCCAGTACTTCTGGAATAGAATTGAACTCCATAGGACTCCTCCTTATCGCATAAAGCCATTTTCTTTTAAAAAATCGACAGTAATTCTGTTGCCGCTCTCAGGATGATTTGAAATCCCGTTGATCAGCCCATGTACATATTTGCCAATCACATCGCACTCGATATTCACTGGATCTCCTTCTTTTTTGTGATTGAGATTGGTTATTTGGCGGGTAAGCGGAATCAATGAAACCCGGAAATCGCTTGAACCGATGGATGCTACGGTTAGACTGACGCCATTGATGGCCACCGATCCTTGAGGCACAAGGTATTTTAAAATGGCTGGAGACGCTTTCAGGGTAAGCCAAACCGCATTATTTTCAATCTGTTTCCGGAAAACGTTTCCGGCGCCGTCAATATGTCCGGAAACAATGTGCCCCCCCAAACGGTCGGAAAGCTTTAGCGCCCGCTCCAGGTTTACTTCCTGGCCGGCGGTCAATGAATGGAGGGAGGATTTACGGAGCGTTTCCGGCATCACATCCACGGTAAACCCATCCATGCCAAAATCGTTGACTGTCAGGCAAATACCATCCACCGCCACACTATCGCCTACTTTCAGATCCGTTAGGATATTTTGGCATTCAACCGAAAGCCGATAGGAATTCCCGCCGGATACCATCCCCCTCACCCTGCCCAGTTCTTCAATAATTCCGGTAAACATGATCCTACTCCTTATTCTTTTGATACGGTTGAAGCCATGTTCATAAATATCCCTGAACGAGGATGTCTTCCGCCACCACTTCCACCGTAACTTCTTTTAATACCAGCGAATCTTTCACAAATTCCCGGCCGTGACCTTCAACGGCGGTTAAGGCCGATGCCCCTCCCATGATTTTGGGAGCAACAAAAAACATTACCTTATCCACGATTCCCGCTTCCAAGGCGGCTGCATTCAGGGTACCGCCTCCTTCCAACAGTACGCTGTCGATCTCCATTGCCGCCAGTTCCTTCATGAGCCGGCCCAGATCCACTCTTCCATCGTCCCCATCCGCTTGGATGATGGATACCCCTTTGGCCCTCAACGCCTCTTCCCTGGCCGGCGCTATTTGGGAAGTGGTTGCCAAGATTGTCTTGGAGCCGTAAACTGCTGCCAGGGATATTACCTTACTCTCCTCCGGAATTCTGCCCCGGCTGTCCACAATAATCCGAACCGGGTTTTGAGGCTCCTCACCTTCACAGCGGGCGGTTAATAAGGGATCATCCCGCAAGACCGTATGAATACCCACCATGATCCCGGCCACCCTTTGCCTGATCCGGTGGACATACCGCCTGGAACTCTCGCCCGATATCCATTTGGAATCGCCGCAGCGGGAAGCGATTTTTCCGTCCAGAGTGACGGCGGCTTTTAAAATTACAAAAGGGCTTTTGCGGGTGATATATTTGCAAAATATTTCATTCAGTCTTGCGGCTTCGGCTTGCAGGATACCGACAACAACCTCGATTCCCGCCGCTCTTAACATTTCAATCCCCTGACCCGACACTTTGGGATTGGGATCGACCATCGCGACGACGACTTTGGCAATACCCGCCTCAATGATGGCTTTGGCGCACGGGGGAGTCCTGCCGTAATGAGAGCAAGGCTCCATATTAACATATAAGGTAGTGCCCCTAATATCCTGCCGGGCTTTATGGATGGCGGCCACCTCGGCATGGGCCTTTCCCAATGCTTCATGATATCCTTCGGAAATGATTCGCCCGTTTTGGACAATGACCGCCCCCACCAGCGGATTAGGATTGGTCCTGCCCCAACCGGCTTGAGCAAGCTCCAATACTCTTTGCATATAAAATTGATGATCGCTCATAAAAACCCCCTGCCTACCTTCTATTTTGTTTCAGATATACAAAAAAATCCCCGGAAGTAAAATACTCCTAGGGATTTCGAATCAAACGCCAAAAAAATATGGTTCTTCTTTCATCCAGACTGTACTGTCGGCTCCGGAATCTGACCGGATCTGCTTGCGCTCGCGGGCTTATTGTTTATGAAGCTTATGCCTTCATATCAATCTACCGCCGGTAAGGAATTGCACCTGTCCCTGAAGAGTTATTCAATTTTAGAATATTACATCGAATATAAAATACCACGCTTTGGCGAAAAAGTCAATCATCCTTTCCACCTTTCATTTTTTATCGCCTCCTGCCCCTCCTTACTCTCATTGCCCCCAATCAACGGGTTGAATCGAGGCTGCTTAAAAAGCAATTCAAAATCAATAAACAACCGCCTCCAATTGATGTCCCAAAATGAGGGTTTATACAATATATAACATCGTTGGATAATTAAACGTTTATACATTGTATACCTTTATCGATAATTTTCCTTTGGAGACAGCCCCGTCGATAGTTTTATGAAAATGATTTTTTTACAATCAAAAAAATCTTTCCGGTTGAGTCGGCGATCCTTTTCTCTTACTAACTGTTAATAATAGTCCTTCTAGCCTCCAAAATCATCGACGCGCTCATCGAAAATTCATCCATTCCGTATCCCAGCAAAATGGGAATTGCGTTTGGATCGCCTGCCATTTCTCCGCAGATGCCGCACCATTTCCCTTCTTTATGGGCAGCCTCTATCGTTATTTTGATCAAGTGTAAAACCGCTGGATGCATGGGATTGTATAGATAAGAAACATTTTTGTTCATGCGGTCCACGGCCAAAGTATATTGAGTCAAGTCATTGGTGCCGATACTAAAAAAATCGGCCTCCTTCGCTAACTCTTCCGCAAGCAGTGCCGCCGAAGGGATCTCGATCATGATTCCAATCTGGACTTTCTCGTTAAAAGGTTTCTTTTCCGCTTCCAACTCGGCCATGCATTCTTTGACGATTCCTTTGGCTTTCAAAAATTCCTCCACCGAACTGATCATGGGGAACATGATCTGAATATTGCCATAGACCGTAGCCTTAAGCAGTGCTCTTAACTGAGTCTTAAATAAGTCCTTTCGGTTCAGACATAAACGGATGGCCCGCAAGCCCAAAAACGGATTCATTTCTTCCGGTAACGGAAGATACGGTAATTTCTTATCACCACCTATATCCAAGGTGCGGATTACGACGGGTTTATCTCCCATCACCTCAGCCACTTGCTTATAAGCCTGAAATTGATCTTCTTCAGTCGGCAATTTCTCACGTTCCATATAGAGAAACTCCGTCCTAAACAGGCCGATTCCTTCTGCGCCCGCGGCCAGGACTTTCGTTACATCCTCCGGCCTGCCGATATTACCGGCTAAAACGATACATTTACCGGTTTTGGTAATTACTGGAGTATGAATAAGACTTTTTAATTGATTTCTTTCCATTTCCAATTGATTCTTTTTATCCTTATATGTAACCAAAGTTGCTTCATCCGGATTGATGATCACACCCCCTTCGAAACCATCGACAATGATCCGATCGCCTGTTTTGACAAGTTCTGTGATATTCTCAAGACCGACCACAGCCGGAATCTCCAAAGTCCGGGCCATAATCGCGCTATGGGAGGTCGGACCGCCAGTGTCCGTTATAAATGCAACCACTTTACTCTTATCCATTTGGGCCGTATCGGATGGTGTTAGATCATGGGCAACCACAACAACATTCTGAGGTAATTCGTCCAAACCGCTGTCGGGTTTGCCCTGTAAATTTTTCAGCAACCTCCCTCCGACATCTTTCAGGTCCGCGACCCGCTCACGCAAATATTCATCTTCTATGTTTGCGAACACTTCCACATATGTATTCATAATATCATGAACCGCTTTGGCAGCTGTAATTCCTTGGGCTTGAACATTATTGATAGCGGATCCCGTAAATTCGGGATCATCCAAAAACATTAAATGAGAATCGAAAATTGCAGCCTCCTGGTTTCCCATTTCAATCCTAGTCTTTTCACGCAGCTTAACCAGTTCGTTCTTGGCATTTTCGATGGCGCTCTGGAGTTTGGTAACTTCTTCGGCTGTACTTACCGATGGTTCATTACCGGCTTGATATTCCTCGCTACTTTTTACAAATGCTTTACCGATTGCAAAACCTTTCGAAGCCACAATACCTTTTTGCACTTTATATCATCCCTTCGCAGCGGATCTGCCCTTTATTCCTCACCGAATCTCTCTTCCACCAATTTAACTAATGCCGCCACTGCTTCTTTTTCGTCGTCGCCTTCAGCGTTGATCGTAATCTCACTGCCTTTATTAATGCCTAAAGACAACAAGCCCAACAACGATTTGGCATTACCGCTCTTCTCTTTTTTGGTAACGGTTATATTGGAATTAAATTTGGTCGACACATTGAGGAACAAAGCTGCCGGACGGGCATGAATACCCGTTTGGTTCAAGACTGTTATTTTTTGCGATATCATTGTGCTGTCTCCTGTTCAATTTAATATTGAAACATCTAATTTTATACTGTATCAACAAAATACCTTTAACCTTTCGGATTTGCCAGCAATCGTTTTGTGCAATAAGGTGCGATTATTGAAGTAAGTACCACTGCAAATGCAATTTGGGCGATGGCTGATTGGACATAAGGCGCATACATTGAATTGATACTGGCTGCAAAAGCCGGAACAATTAATGACATCCCTGCCACCGAACTCAACGCTGCAGCCCCATATCCAGGTCGTTTTAAGACCAGTCTATCCGCTAAGATTAAAGGCAGCATTGAAACAATTATAAAAATCAAAGTTAACAGCAATCCGGTCAACCCTGATTGAAACGCGATCCGTAGATTAATATTCGATCCGAAACTGATACCCAGAAAAGGCAATAAAATAACGGTACCGTTTGAAAAGATATGGCGAATATTCGAATCCAAATTGCCGAGCAGAGCCCCTAAAAGTAAGGGAAACAGCGTGGCGAAAACACTCAGATAATGAATTGCCACTCCGTTGGCAGCATTTAAAATCATCACCGGAATGATTGGAACAGCGATTAAGTTTAAAATTCCAAAGGCTGCACAATCCGCCTCGTCCCCATAAGTATGCATAAGCGCTAAATAAAGCCCCGGGTTGCAGCTGGTGATGACGGCAACAAAAGCAACGGCTGATATATTGAGGATTCCGTCAACTCCCAAAAACTTGATAAACAGAAAACCAGCCACCCAGCTAAGAATGAGCTTAGCCCCACATAACCCCCCTGCCCGCTTCAGGGTCACTGGCACCTGGGAGATTTTAAACTGGCTTCCGGAAATGAAAAGGATCAGGCCAATGAGTACCATCGTTCCTTTGCTGCTGAACAAAGCTGTAGTGGGGTCGCCCATCGCCAAAATTTCCGGAAAAAAGGTATTGATGAAGGCTGCAATTAACATCGGAACGATGAGCAATCCGCCAGGTATTTTCGTGACTTGCTTGAGTAGATTCACATTTATTCTCTCCTGTTAATAAACAACAACTAATAAACAACAACACAGACTTGTCTATTCAATATTTGGGGGTCTGTTTTATAATTCAGCCCCATTGGTCGCAATGACTCGTTGATACCAATAAAAAGAATCCTTTTTATATCTTCGCTTCGAACCATTCCCGTAATCATCCTGATCAACATAAATAAAACCATAACGTTTCGTCATTTCGGACGTTGAGGAACTAATCATGTCAATTGGCCCCCACATGGTATAGCCAATCATTTCAACACCATCCTCAATAGCCAATTTCATTTGGACGATATGCTGGCGCAAGAAATCAATCCGGTACGGGTCATGAATCGTTCCATCTTCATTGAGGGTATCCATAAAACCTGAGCTGTTCTCTAAAATAAAAACTGGCAATTGATACCTGTCATACACTAAATTTAAAGTATAACGCAGTCCAATGGGGTCAATTTGCCAGCCCCATTCATTGGCGGGCAGATGGGGATTTTTATAAACACTATGAACATTCCCGGCGGTGAGTTCCAACCCACCCGTATCACTACTGGATATCATGGAATTATAATAAGACAATCCCACGAAGTCGGCGGTATTCTCTTTGATCACATTCAAATCTTCCGCTACGATTTTTAATTGAATGTGATTCCTTTTGAAATAGGTGTTGGCATAGTAGGGATACTCCCCTTTATTAAGTATATCCAGGAAAAATAAATTTTTCATCTGGTCATCCTTTTGCATCTGCAAAGCATCTTCCGGTTTGCAGGTATAAGCATAGGTGGTAAAATAGGCAACCATGCTGCCAATCCGGTTCCCTGGGTCTATCTGGCGGGCCAACTTGGTAACCTTAGCCGCCGCCACAAATTGATGATGCAACCCCTGAAACAGCATTTCCTCATAATTATGCTGGCCGGTATCGATAATACCCAGGGTTTTTGCTCCAGCCTTTACACTCATATTGATTTCGTTAAAGGTGACCCAATACTTGACCTTTCCCTTGTAGCGCTCCAAAAGCACTTGGCAATAGTTTCCATATAAATCGATCAGTCGCCGGTTGTACCATCCTCCAAATTTCTCAATTAAAACAACGGGCATATCAAAGTGACAAATCGTGATCAAAGGTTCCATATTATGCCTTAAGCATTCATCAATCAGGTCGTCGTAAAACTGCAGAGCCTTTTCATTAGGCTCGGCATCGTCCCCGTTGGGAAATATTCTGGCCCATGATACCGAATAACGAAACACTTTGAAGCCCATTTCTGCAAGTAAGGCAATATCTTCCCGGTAGGTATGGTAAAAATCGATTCCCCGCCGTTTGGGATACTTCATGGTATCGGGATCTTTTTGGGCCTCGGCAATCATTTCCATAGTAATTTTCGTTTGCTTGGTAACCTTCCGATCATTCTTGGGATTCAAATGTACAACATCCGGGATGGTGAATGACTTGCCATCCTCATTGTACGCTCCTTCGGCCTGACAAGCCGAAAGAGCGCCACCCCATAAAAATCCGTCCGGAAATCCGTTTTCCATTTTTATCATCTCTTTGTTCTTAAATTAATACCTTCAGCAGTTCCTGATTTTTTTGAATTATTCCAGCAGCCACAGGCAGTACATCCAGATATTTTTCACTATTGGTAATGACTATCGGCGTAATTAGATCATAACCCTCGCTGCGGATTCCTTCGAGATCAAATTCCATCAACACATCGCCTTGTTTAAACCTTAGTTTTTGCTCAACGTAAGAGGTGAAATATTTTCCCTCAAGATTCACGGTATCCACTCCGACATGGATCAGCAATTCGATTCCATTATCCGCTTTTAAGCCGAGCGCATGCTTGGACTTAAAGGCGGCCTCAACGACTCCGTCAAACGGCGCATAGACTTTACCATCAATGGGTTGAATGGCCATACCTTTCCCAATTATGCCCTGAGAAAATGTGGTATCATTCACTTCCCCTAAATCTTTGATTTCTCCTGATAACGGACTCATTACCAAAATTTCTTTTTTAAGCGCGTCAGTGTTGCGAACCTCTTTTTCTTTGCCAGGTTCTATACCATCTTCTTTAATTCCCGCCAGCAACGTGAAGAAAAATCCTAATATTGCAGCGGCGACTGTTCCTCCAATAATATAAATAAAGCGATTGGCCTGGTAGGTTAAAAGACTCAGCACCCCCGGTAAGGCAATGGCGGTTGCACTGGCATTGACGAGGCTAAAAAAGCCGCTTACGAGGGCTGCGGCGGCACAACCAGCAAAAAAAGGCCTTTTATATCGAAGATTGACTCCATAGATGGCGGGTTCGGTAACTCCAAAAGCCGCCGTGATTGCACTGGACCCTGCCACGGATTTCATCGTTTTATTTTTCGCCAAAATGAATACAGCCAAAGCGGCTCCCGCTTGTGCCAGGTTAGCAGCCAGTGCGCTTGGCATTAGAACCGTCGATCCAGAGGAGGCAATTTGTTGAATTTGCATCGGCATAATGGAATAGTGCATACCAAACATCACCAAGATCGGCCTAAAGAATCCTAATAACGCCCCTGCCAGTATCCCAACTGTAGCAAACAATAAATTAATTTTGGACGTCAACCAGTTTCCTACATAGGATCCAAAGGGACCGATGGCAATTAACTCAACCGGCACCATAATCAACAGCACGATCATGGGTGTTAACAGTACACGTAAAAATTCCGGAATCACTTTATCAACAGCTCTATAGACATAGCTTAATGCCCATACTGACAAAATGATCGGGATCACCGATGAGGAGTATCGAACCAACAAGATGGCCAAACCCAAAAAGTCAATAGTGCTGACCCCGGTGGTCGCAATAGCTTTGGCTGCATCTAAAATCGTTGGATGCAATAAAACCGCAGCCAAGGCAATTGCCAAATATTCATTGGTTTTAAACTTCCTGGCAGCGCTAACTGCCAAAAAGAAAGGCATAAAATAAAATACGCAATCTCCGATCATATTAATGATAGATATAAATCCGGACTTGCCATCCACTAAACCCGCCATGGTCAAGATAGACGATAAACATTTAATCATTCCACAGCCAACCAAGGCTGGCAGTATTGGGGTAAATATTCCGGCAATCGTTTCCAGGGCAGTATTGATTGGATTACGCCTTTTCCGTTCCTCAGGGCTAGTATTTGCCACATTAACACTTGGAGCAATCTTGGCAATTTCTTCATAAACCGCATCGACTTTTGCTCCGATGACCACCTGGAGTTGTCCACCCTTATTTTGGGTCTTCAGAACTCCTTCCAATCTCTCTAATTCGTTCACCTTGGCCTTGGAGTCATCATTTAAGACAAATCGTAACCGTGTTGCGCAATGAGTTAATTGAGAAATATTTTTTTCTCCACCAGCAAGCTGTACGATTTGGGCCGCTAAATCCTTAAGATTCATAGTCTCTTCTCCTTTTTTATTTAAAATCCGGCATAAAAACTAAAATGACCAAAATAGTGTTTCTCACTTATTTTGGTCATGCCTGATCGAATCAGTAACAGTCCAACTTATCTTATCTTATCTTATTCTGTGATTAATCGTTGAATATGCAAAATTAAATATAACTTTTCATCATTCGTACAATCCCAGCCATAATTGGTTTTTAAAAAATGTTCTATTTTGGCAACACACTGAATTTCCTCCAGATATTTCGTTCGGACCATTTGAAACAAATCTTCATTTTCATTTGCCAATGATTTTGAATCCATTTGCCTCCTGATAAAGTAGCGAATATGGGTGACAAATCGGCTAAAGTTCGGGGAGTTTTCATCAAAATCAATTTTGTAATGATATTTGATAATCGATAGAATTTCTCCAATAATCGTCGTTTCCTTGGTTGTTTGTTGCATATCACCCGAACTGGTTTGGGCGTTTATAAAGTGAAGCGCAATCGATGGAATCTCTGATTTCGGCAAAATCATCCCCGTTTTATTCTTGATAATTTCCAATGCCCTTCGTCCCACCCGTGTTTCATCCGGGTATAAATTTTTAATCTCCCATTCCAGTGGATTTTTTACCTCGATGTCCTCTTCTTTTCTTTGAAGAGCAAAGCTGATATGATCTGACAGCGTTATAATTAAATTGGAATGAAACTCCTTTTGTAAAATGCTCCTGCCAGCTTGAATAATTTCTTCCGCTAAGCAAATATGCTCAATTGGAATATCATTTAAGATGTTAAACATTTTAATATTTTTAGGGGAAACATAAATTTTTTCAATAATATTTTCATCGGTAATTTCATAAGGAGTTTTTTGAAAGCCCAACCCTTTGCCCACTACATATAGTTCTTCATTTTTATCATTCAATGCTAAAACTACATTATTATTTATTTTTTTGATGGCCTTCATTTTCCACCTCCTAAAAATAAAAAAACCGAAAACGACATAAATATCGATTTCGGTCATGCCTGCCAAAGCAGTAACAATCCTACTTTTATTGAATTCATCATATCATTTGAGATTATTTTTGTCAACATTATGTTTCAAAATCATTAAAACGAGTAAATTTCATATTTCTCAATCATTCTAAAATCGAGTTCTAATAAATAAAAACCCGCAGAATGAGGTTGCCCATTGCACCCAAGAATCTAAGACTATGTGGCAGCCTTAAGTCCTAGTCCTTCCTTTCTTTCCCTTCCTGCCCAATATGGACACTCCGGGCAGGCCTTTCCTTGGGGATAGTCAATGCTCTCTTCATGGCACAAGCGCTAACTTAAAGAATGAAATATTTAGCTAAACACTACAATAATTTATCATAAAAATTAAAAGGGTTGTCCTTCCCAAAGGCATGCATTTGTCCAACAAAGGTATATCCCATTTTTTGAAACAGGGCATTCATTTTGGGGTTTAACGAATTGGTATCGGAGCGCAAATAGGCCACTCCGTTTTTCCAGGCGAATTCTTCCGCAAACCCCAATAACGCGGCGCCGGCGCCGCGTCCCCGGAACTGGGAGGCAACGGCCATCCTATGGAGAACCAGTGGCCTTTGATGACTGGACCATTTGATTTGGGCATATTCTTCCGGTTCATGATGGTTGATACACAGAAAACCGCCCACCCTCCCGTCGATCTCGCTAATAAAAAGCTCCTTTTTTTGAATATCCTTTTCAAAGTCAACCGCCTGCGGGTAGGTTTCGTCCCATTGAGGATTGCCTTCAAGGCGCATTTCCCGGTAAACTTTCTTTATAATCTGCATAATCGGTTCGATATCCCCCAAGTCGGCGTATCGGATTGAATTATCCGGTATGAGCAAATTTTCTTGTTCCGTCATGAGCTTTTCTCCTTATCCTTTTTCAGGCCATGCCATACAGATTCCATATTCCGGCTCATTCGCCCCACGAGCTCACAAACCATTGTTGTCTCCTCCGGAGTAAAACCCTTCAAGCATAACCCGATATTAATATTTTCTTCGTCAATGACCGAGTCATAAATATCCAAAGCCTTGGGGGTTGGATATAATTTATAGGCCCTGCTGTCGGATTCGTCTTGCTCCTTGCGGAGATAACCACCGGCAATTAGTTTTTGTACAGCCTTTGTCGTTGTTGTTTTATCCACTCTTAGGAGACTCGATAGTTGAATGGAATTAAGACCGGGACTCTCGCAGATTCGGGTTAAAAAAATAAATTGTCCCTTTTGCAAATGATATTTTTTAAATTTCAAATCGCTTTTCCAATGGATGGCCCGGGAAAGAGCGCCGATATCTCTCAAGATAGGATCATTGAGTTTCCGGATTTTTACCGCCTCCGCAAGTCTGTTACTTTCCAGAGATTTAATGGATACCTTAGTTGAAACTTCAACTATATTCAATATACCACTTTATAGTTGAAATTTCAACTATATAATTCGTTTTTATATTCTCCATCTCTTTTTCCAGGGGATATCGATTCAGGGATTCAATTCAAAATAAAAAACACTTGACTTGAAGTCAACTTTAAGTAGTATATTGGGAACAAGGAGTGATTTGCGGTGACGATCTCGGAGATTGCGGAAAAGCTGGGTATTAGCACACCAACTTTGCGGTATTATGAAAAACTTGGGATTATTAAAAATATTCACCGGAATGAAAATGGGATTCGTAACTATTCCGACTGGGAAGGAATGTTATCGATTTGTACTACATTCACCGGATCGACGCTACGGTACCCATTGAGGATACGATTGGCGCGATGTCTGAATTGGTCCAGCAGGGAAAAGTCCGATTTATCGAGATTTCGGAAGCATCAGCCGCCACCATTCGGAGGGCTCATGCTGTCCATGCCCTTTCAGCGGTTCAATCCGAATACTCCCTCTTCACCCGGGAAATTGAAAAGCAAATCTTACCGCTTCTTGATGAGCTCGGGATTAGTCTGGTCGCTTACAGTCCTCTGGGACGCGGTTTCTTAACCGGGAGACTCGAACAATCGATTATTTCGGCGGAAGGTGACTTTCGCAAGACCCTGCCGAGAATGCAAGGAGAAACTTTTGTTCGGAACCGGGAACTTGTTAAAAAGTTTGAGGCCCTCGCCAAAAACAAAGGAATAAAAGCATCCCAATTGGCGCTGACCTGGGTGCTCTCCAAAGGAGAAAATATCATTCCAATCCCCGGCACCAAACGGCGGGCTTATTTACTGGAAAACATGGAAGCCGCCGAAATCGCCATCACGGAAAAAGAAAAGGAGGAAATCGAGTCCCTGTTTGGTTTGGATGCTGTCCGGGGAGAACGTTATACGGAAGAAGGTATGAAAGGGATTAATATGTAAAAAAGCATGGATTCCCGTCGTTCTAAGCGTTAATTATTTCGACAATTCTTTGATTGACTCGTTCTTGACATAAACCGCCGTGATAGCAAATGACTGTTTGAATATCATATCCCGTAAGTTTCCTCAGGGAATCCATTGCCCTCTTCATATCATACGTAAATCGCGGCGCCGGACCCAACAATTTACCATCGACAATATTCATTGCATCTCCGGCAATCAGAATTTTTTCTCTTTTCAAAAACAGACAAATATGTCCGGGAGTATGACCGGGAGTATGGATAACTTCTATTCCCCCGCAGCAAGGCAATGTTTCATCGTCAACCAATGCCTTATCCAGTTGATTACCATAAATAATCTTCATTTTCTCCAGTTGCTCCTGAGATATCATATCTCGCCGCGGCATTTTGGTCGGAAGCTGTTCGCCTTCGATATATGGCTTTTCTTGTTCGTGAGCTAATATTTGAATTTTCTGAGGCGAATTTTTTAATATACCCGATAAGCCTCCAATATGATCCAAATCGTGATGAGTAACGATGATTTTACTTAGCTTTTCTATCGACACCCCGGCTTTCTCTACGGCTTCGGCAAATTGTCCGAATTGACCTGGAAAACCTGTATCCACTAAAATAACTTCCTGATCGTCCCAGATAAGTACAGGATGAATAATACCCGGTCCTACGGTTAAATTCGCTTCTATTTCCAACATTTCGATACCAGTCGCAAGTTTCATCTTTTATTCTCCTTGAGGGCTTTTAATATTATCTAAATTCTTTCATAAGAAATTTTCCGCCCATGTCCTGGATATACCATCCCAATATTCATTGTTTTTAATCTTTCAATACTGCCAAGTATCTTAAAATCTTTCGCGTTTATTGCCATAACGCTCCGCCGATTCGCATAGCCTGCTTTAACACTTTAGAGGGGATTTCTTTTTTTACTGACGCGCCTGCATAATTAATAATTCCAGTGATCCGATACCCGCCGCTTTTCAATACGGTTTTAAGGGCGCGAATCGCGCCGCTACTTTGAGAAGGAAGCAAATTGATAGGCCATGGCGCCGCGGAAGTTATAACAATAATCGCTCGTTTTCCTTTCTGCCGGGGCTTTGATAATTTACCTTTCGAAAAATCTTCAAAAGTGGTAACATTCCGGTCCAATAGATTCTTTAACGCACCCGTCATATTCCCCCAATATGTAGGGGTTCCGATAATCAATACACTGGCATTGGAAATTTTTCCGCCGATAATTTGGGCATCATCCAAGGGTAGCGCACATTCTTTGTCAGGTCGGCATCGTAAACATCCCGTACAAGACTTTATGGAAAGATCACTGATATCGATCCATTCGACCAAGTGCTGCTCCGTTATATTCTCCTGAATTTGTCTCAAGAGTTTTGCGGTGTTTCCGTTTTTTTGCGGCGACGAGTTAATCATCAAGATATTCATGGTTGGCCCCTTTTTATGTTATTTCATCAAATAGATTTAAAACTTAATATTCGGTATTAAAATAACAAAAACCATCCTCCTTTCAAGGATAAGCAATCCGTTCTTGGGCAGAAAATTTATGGGTGATTCTGATGGTAAGCCCCGTGAGTGAGCATATGAATCTCAAAAAAGAATTTTTCAAAATGTTGCCTATCGATCTCAAAGTAATTAATCCATGAATCATGGAAACACAAAAATGCATATAAAGGAAGAATGTTAGTAAAAAACTCGGCAATCAATCGTTCATTACGGTCATATTCCCCGGAATTACCGGCGCGCGCAAACTTTTCGTCTACAGCGATAAATGCTTCCATCACTTGATAGATAATGGGTTTTTGATTTGTTTTTTTTAACGAATCCATTACAATGATCCGTACCAAATCGGCATTTTTAATGAAAAAATCCTGATAGTGCTGCTTTCGCTCCGGCATATGGTCAACTTTGCTCTGATGGGTATCATTCTCGGCAATCTGAAGCAAACCGGTATACTCGGTGATAAAATCTTGTAGCAAAACTTGCAGAATTTGTTCCTTGCTTTCAAAATGATAATAAATCAAAGACTTCGGTACGTTTGCCTCTTTGGCAATCTCTTCGACCCGGGAACCTTCAAAACTATTGGCTGCAAATACTTTCACCGCAGCTTGAAGAATGCGCTTTTTAGCATCCGGCAAATTTTTTCTCGGCATTTTCTACACCTTACAAAATTAATACTGACCTTTCAGTACTATATTATAATTTAATAGCCCTTTTGTCAATACCAGGAAAAGGGCTATTTTTTTCAAGCCATGATCCGTTCCATCCTGCACATAAAAAAGCCGTCCCCACCGCCGGATATTGGTAAAATCGTCAACCACTTATCCCAAGGATCATCCAAATAACGAACCGGCATTTCCGGCAAAAAGGTTCCAAAATCAACCGCCTGAAACTCGGGGTGTTTGGAAAGAAACCATTGAATTTGTTCCTTATCCTCTTCCGGTTCCAAAGTGCAAGTACTGTAAATCAAACGTCCGCCGGGCCGAACCAACCGCGAGGCATTTCTCAGGATTTCCCGCTGCATGGCGACTAGGTTTTCAATATCTTCCGGTTGGCGACGGTAACGGGCGTCGACCCGCCTCCTTAAAACACCGGTTCCGGTGCAGGGAACGTCGACCAAAACCGCATCGGCCAAACCTCCTCCCGGAATTTTAAAATTGCGGGCATCGGCCAGATAAGGACGGATACTTTGTAATTTCAAGCGTTTGGCATTTTGCGTGATTAAATCGATCTTATGAGGATGATCGTCAATACTCCATATCTTGCCTTGATCATTCATTAACTCGGCGATATGCGTACTCTTCCCGCCGGGCGCGGCGCAAAGATCAATGACAGTCTCACCGGGCTTTGGCGCGACCAAATGGGCGACCAGCATGGAGCTTTCATCCTGAACAAACACTTTCCCGTTTTGAAAGGATAAAAGTTTATCCAAAGGCCCGGACATGGATTTAACTTGGATCGCTTCCGGTAAGAACAACCCCATCGAATATTTGATGCCACTCTCATCGAACTCATCCAAAACTTCATTGATGGATCCCTGATATTGGTTGAACCGCAAAGTTAACGGAGGCTCCTCATTATTCACCTGCAACAGTTGTTCCGTCCGGGCTTCGCCATAGCGGTCAAGCCACCGTTCAATCATCCAACGGGGCTGAGAATATTCGATCTCCAAAAAGTCCAGTAAGTTCAGGCGACGGTTGGGCGGTTGCAATTTGTCCTTATTTCTTAAATAAGCGCGGATGACCGCATTCACTAGCGGAGCCAGGCCCTGATAAGGCGAATTCTTGGTTTGTTCAACGGCGCTGAAACAAACGGCCCGGGCCGGGATCTCCGGTAGATACATCAATTGATAAAGCGCGATCCGCATGATATTTTGAACCGGCATTTTTAAAGAATCAAAAGGACGGCTGAGCAGCCGCCCCAAAAAATAATCCAACTTATAGAGATGCCGGTATACCCCGTAGCTCAGTTCAGTGCAAAAAGCCCGTTCACGCAGTTCGGCCTGGGGATGCTCGCGGAATACTTCCGGTAAAGCTAAATTTAAATAGGAAGCCCGCCCTTCAACACGGTTTAAAACCAGTTCGGCCAACTTGCGGCCACTAATACCATTACTCATCCCGGTTTCCTCTAAGCAACAACATTCGCACCAATTGCAAAATCGCCATGGCAGCGGCGGCTACATATGTCAATGCGGCTGCGCTGAGTACTTTACGGGCTCCCGCCTCTTCCTCGCCGCGCGTCAGGAAACCGGTATTGGTTAACATCATCAATCCCCGGCTGCTGGCGTTAAATTCCACCGGAAGAGTAAGGACTGTAAAGAATACGAAAAAGCTGAATAAAATGATGCCCAAGTCAATCAGGAATTTATTGCCGCCGAATACCAGACCGATAAAAAACAAGATATAGCCTAAATTGGAACCAAAACTGGCCACCGGAAAAATGGCGTTGCGGACGGAAAGCGGCACGTATGCGTGAGCATGTTGAATGGCATGTCCGGTTTCGTGCGCGGCCACACCCAAAGAAGCAAGGGATCGGCCATGATAAACTTCCGGTGATAACCGTAAAACCCTGGAACGCGGGTCGTAATGATCCGATAAAGTTTCCGGTGTCAGCTCAATTGGAACATCGGATAAATGATTGTCATCCAGTAATTCACGGGCGACTTGGGCCCCGGTCTTTCCGGAAGCCGCCGGGATATCCAAAAATTTGTTAAAAGTTGATTTAACTTTTACCTGGGCATAAATTGCTAAAATAACTGCCGGGATTAATAAAAAAAAGGTCCAATCGAAAAACATCGCTTTCTCCTCCTTGAATATAATCTTTACACTTCACAAAAAAGCATACCGCATTTTAAGCAACGGCCATTGGCGCATTCGTGGGCCGTCATGGCTCTTTTGCCGGCGGGTTGCATTTTGGTGATTAACAAAGGCGCATCGCCGCAAGCTACCAGTATTCCTTGTTTCTTTATAATTTGCAAAATCGACCCCGGTTCAACCGACGATGGGTTGAAACCGTCACAATCGGAGATATGAGTCTCTATAATTTTAAAACGTTCATTATTCAAATAAGTTTCCGCGCCCGGGAAAGGGGATAGGGTCCGGACTAAATTATGAATCCCAGCGGCAGATTCCGACCAATTGATTCGTTGTTGTTCCGGTTTTAATTTGGGAGCCATCGTTGCCAAAGCCGGATTTTGCTTTTGGCGAGGCGCCCTGCCCACCGCAATGTCATCCACCGTTTTCACCAGCAACGCTCCGCCGATTTCGGCCAAGCGGGCATAAAGGCTTTCAAAATTTTCATTCAAGTCAATCGGCGTCTGTTCCTGATAAATGATGTCCCCCGTATCCCATCCTTCATCCATATACATTGTGGTAACACCGGTTTGAGTATCCCCATTCAATATACTCCATTGAATCGGCGCTGCCCCTCTATATCGGGGCAGCAACGAACCATGCACATTCACGCAACCATAGCGGGGTCCAAAAAGAATTTCCGGAGGAATTTTCTGACCGAAAGCCACAACCACCACTAAATCCGGATTTAAACCGTTGAATAACTCCATAAAATCAGGGCCGGTAACTTTTTCAGGCTGCCAGACCCGTACTTGATGTTTTAATGCAATCTGTTTAACCTCGGAAGGTTGGAGATCCATCCCCCGCCCTTTGGGACGGTCGGGTTGAGTGACAACGCCGATAATTTCATGTCCGCTTCCTAATAAATGTTCAAGACTGACCCCTGCAAACCCAGGAGTTCCCATAAATAAGATTCGCAACTCTTTATTTCTCCTTCGGCAAATAATCGATAAACAATATACCGTCCAAATGGTCGATTTCATGCTGTAAAGCCCGGGCTAATAACCCCTCCCCGGTAACCGTTACTCTTTTGCCCTCCAGGTTGACATAAGATACGGAGACCTTTTGGGCTCTGACAATGTACTCATTTCGGCCCGGTATGGACAAACACCCTTCCACATCCTTGTTCTCTCCTTCACAAAGGGTTATTTCCGGGTTGAATAGTACGATAGGCCCCTCACCGACGTCGATCACCACTAAACGATCGGATATCCCGATTTGCGGGGCTGCTAACCCCACACCATTGGCATTGTACATCGTCTCCAGCATATCTCTGATCAATATTCGTTGACGCTTGGTGATTTTAGTTACTTCTTTTGCCTTCTGGCGTAAAATCGGGTTTTCCTCGGTCAATATTTTTAAAATGGCCACATTAACACCTCGGTTACGTATTGTTATCCGTCACAATATCACTGGTTTTGTTCAATAATCGATGAAAAGAATTCCATCCAAATGGTCAATTTCATGCTGCAACACCCTTGCCAGAGGGCCGGCGCCATGAATGGTCATTTTTTTGCCATCCGGATTCAAAAAAGCGACACTAACCCTATCGGGCCTGGTAACATATTCACAACGGTCGGGGATGGATAAGCAACTCTCGACTTCCTTCTTTTTACCATCCTTGGCCACAACCACCGGATTGATTAAAACAAGCGGCCCCTTACCGATATCGATAACCACCATCCGCTCTGAAATACCGACTTGAGGGGCTGCAAGTCCCACCCCATTTTCAGCGCCATACATGGTTTCCAGCATCTGCCGGGCCAGCAGTCGATGTCGCTTGGTAACCTTGCTGATTTCTTTCGCCTTTTGGCGTAACCTCGGGTCTCCCAAGGTTAAAATTTCTAAAGCGGCCACCTTATAAGTTCTCCTTCGATATTTAATCCTTTATACTACCAAATAGGGGTTGCGGTCTTTAATCACCCTAACCTCCTGACGCTTTTGGAGATTAAATTGCTGCCAGGCTTCTTTAACAATCCGTTCCAATAATTCCCCCCGGTCGCTCTTGATTAGCATTTGCCAACGGTAATTGTTTTGAATTTTGGGAATCAAGGTAGGGCCGGGCCCCAATACTTCGATATGATAGGGAGGAAGGTTCTCCAAGGCCAGTCTTTCCTCAATCTCTTTAAGAATTTTACGAAACCCGTTGGCCGCAGCCACGACTTTAAGCTCATCCAGGCCGGAAAACCCGATCTTAACCAATTCCATGTAAGGCGGATAAAAAAGTTCAGCCCGGTGCCGGATTTCTTCATGATAAAACCCGAGATAATCATGGTCTTTGGCAAACTTTAAAGAGTAATGTTCACTGTCATATGCCTGAAAAATGACTTTCCCCAATTTTTCACCCCGTCCCGCCCTTCCGGCAACCTGGGTTAATAATTGAAAGGTGCGCTCCGCCGCCCGAAAATCGGGAATATTCAAAGTGGAATCGGCCGAAATTACTCCCACCAAGGTCACTCTGGGCAAATCCAAACCTTTGGCGATCATTTGAGTTCCTAACAAGATGTCAACCTCACCCGAGGTCAATTGCTGATAAATCTTCTGGTGAGCGCCTTTTTTCGCTGTAGAATCCACATCCATTCTTAAAATATGGGCCGCTGGGAAATTGAGTGCCAGTTCTTCCTCTAGTTTTTGAGTCCCATGGCCAAAATAACGAATGCGCGTACTGTGGCAATGCGGGCAGATGTCCGGAACGGGCTGCCTGTAATCACAATAATGGCACCGTAAATTTTTTTCATTTAAATGATAGGTCAAAGCGACATCACACGCCGGACAACGCAAGGACTTTCCACAATCCCGGCATAAAATGAACGTTGAATAACCACGCCGGTTTAAAAGCAGAATTATTTGTTCCCGGTTGGCCAGGCTCTCCCCAATTGCCGTAAAAAGCTCCCGGCTCAGAACATTTTTGTTCCCGTCCTTGATTTCTTGGCGCATATCCACTAAATTGACAGCCGGCAACGGATTCTGATTAAACCGCTTTGCTAAATGCAAATATTGATATTTCCCGCTTTGCGCATAAAAAAATGATTCCACCGAAGGCGTTGCGCTGCCGAAAATAACCTTGGCCCCGGTCAACTCCCCCAGTTTCTCCACCACCTGCCGTATGTGATAGCGGGGATTTTCTTCCTGCTTATAAGTGGTTTCATGTTCCTCGTCGACAATAATCAATTGAAGCTGTTCAAATGGGGCAAAAACAGCGGAACGGGCCCCCAAAACAAAGCGGGCCTTCTTTTCTTTGACCCGATGCCATTGGTCATACCGTTCTCCATCCGACATATTACTATGGAGCAGAGCAACCAGTTCTCCAAAACGGTCGCGGGCCCGCTTCAATGTTTGAGGCGTCAAAGCGATTTCCGGCACCAAATATAATACCTGGCCGCCATGGTCAATCACTTCCGCAGCCATTTCAAAATAGATTTCTGTCTTGCCGCTGCCGGTTACCCCGTGTAATAAAAACAAACCACTCTCTGCTGCCCCGGAAATTTCATGATAAATTTCCCGTTGTTCGGGGCTCAATTCAATTTCTCTGGCGACCATTTGTTGTTCAAACCCTGCCGGGTTTCGCTCCGCAGTGACTTCGGAACAATCTATATAACCTCCGCCCAGTAAACGCTTTACCACGGATGAACTGACTTCAGCCGTGGCGCAGAGTTGGGCTGATGTCAATCCCGAAGGCTGTTTCAGCAAAGCGTTTTTTACCCGCCGGCCGGTTGCCGATCCGTCCTCCATATCGGGCGCCACCCAGCGATATAGTTTGCATACTTTGGCTTTGACTTTGGGGTCGGCAATCCGGTAACAGGGTTTTAATAATTGATTTTGAATTAAAAAATCCCAGATTTGCGGTAAGGAATAGAATTGTTTACTCCACTGTTTTTGATTCCATTCATGCCGGATTCCGGTAGTTAAAATCCCCATTACTTCCCGGGCCTGGGCCTCAGAAAAAATCCACCCTAATTGGGTTTCAATCGTTTGAATATCCACCGCAGGCTGGTAATAAATTTCCCTTGATAAATTATCGCCCGGAGGCAGGCATAATTTCACAACATCCGCACGACTGCAAAAATAATAATCGGAAAGCCAGTCGATTAATGCAATATGGGTGTTACTGATTAAGGGGTATTCATCAAGAAGCTGCGAAATCGCCTTGAGGTTTTTAAAATCCGATTGATCGGTAAATTGCCAAACATAGCCGACATTAGGCCGATTCTGAAATGGCACCCTAACCCGGTGCCCGATTTGAATGCTTTTTTGAAAAACCTCGGGCACTTCATAATCAAACAGGCGATCCAGATTCTGAGCCTGGGAAGTGACTAAGACTTTGGCGATGATATTGTTCATTAATTCGAATGACCCTCAACTTGTATAAAAAACATACTTCTCCTTATACTCCGTTTTACCGGAAGGGACCGTGCTAAAAAAATAACCTTCCAAGTAATTCTTTCATTATTATTATAAAACAAAAATTTCAGAGTAACAAGGAACTGAGATATTTTTTACAAGGTAATTGGTCTGTCAACCCTCTCGTAAAAACCTCCTTCACCGGAGCAATACTTGACTACGAGAGGTTAATGTAATATCATTTTAGGTTGAAGTCGTAAATCAAAAAGGAGATCAGTCAACAACTATGAAAGACAATACATTCAAGGTTATTGCAACATACAGGAATAAGAGTAGCAAAGAAGCCGTTGTTATGTCGGAAACTCCCGAGAAAGCAATCGAAAAAGCAATCGTCGGGAATCACTTACCACTTAATTTTATCGATAGTTTGCCGATTTTTTGGAGAAATTATAACCCGATCGAAAAAACGCTCCATATTATCAACTCGGAACAAAACTATGAAATTCAACTCATCAATAACAGCACCTACGAAAAATCCATTTTTAGTGGTAATGAGCTTTCCAATTGTGATATCACTTCAGTCACTGTTGAAAAGGCTTAATCTGATCAGACAAGAAGGCCCTTTAAGGGCCTTTTTGATTCCCGACTGCTTGGGGGCTGTCCCAAAAGAAAATTTTACGATAAAAAATATGAAGCTATATATTTTATTTCTTATTAATTGGAATTGTTTGCTAGTCAGCCTCCATGAAAATAAAACAAAAAAGCCCTTAATAAATAAGGGCTAAAATTCAATCCATGGATAAAAACTTTTCACACTATCCGTAAACGCAACTCAATCCGGTTGAAATTATTTAATTCCCACTTTTGTTCTTTCTATCTTAATCTTACCGGAATGAATTTCCCGTAGTGCTGTGGAAACCGCTTTATTTGACTTTTCTTCGCTTGATTGTTCTTCTTCGAGAATTTTGCGAGCCCGTTTCGCAGATGCTGTAACTAAAGTATACCGACTATCGACATGTGTTAAAAGTTCATCGAGCGGTGGATAAATCATCTTATTCCTCCTTGTGTGGTCATCAAAAACGTATGTGCCTGAAACTATAGCGCAACCTATATGCTTAGATTATTCGCCACGAAAAATTTTATCCAGAAATCCCTTCTCTTGGCGACTGACTTTCAACCGTTCAGACTGAATAATACATTCAATTTGCCGGCATGTCAAGTCAATTTCTCGATTTACGATAAAATAATCATATTCGGGAACCGCTTGCAGCTCTTTGTCGATATTCTTAAGGCGCAGCAAAATTTCCGCTTCCAATTCGGTTTGTCTGCCCATCAAACGCATTTTTAATTCACTCAGCGAAGGTGGAGCCAAAAAAATCAAAATGGTTTCAGGTAATGCTTTTTTTATCTGAGCAGCCCCCTGCACATCGATGTCGAGGACAAGATCCAAACCACCGGTCAGCATTTTTTCAACGTAAGATCTGGGTGTTCCGTAATAATGCCGATAAACTTGAGCCCATTCCAGAAAATCGCCTGCCGCGATACGTTGGGTAAACTCAGAATCTGAAAGAAAAAAATAATTTTTACCGTCAATTTCTCCCTGACGCGGGGTCCGGGTTGTGGCCGAGATTGAGTAATTTAAAGTGGGTAGATAATTAAAAAGATCACTTATAACGGTATTTTTACCCACTCCCGACGGTCCGGAGACTACAATTAACAAACCGCGCGGCATAAACGATTCTCCTATTCTTCGGGGTCTATCGATATATCTTTGGAGTTTAAGCGATGAGCGACTGTTTCGGGTTGAACCGCCGAAAGAATTACATGATCGCTATCGGTAATGATAACCGCTCTGGTACGTCTGCCATAAGTAGCGTCAATTAACATACCCTTGTCACGGCTTTCCTGAATGATTCTTTTGATGGGTGATGACTCGGGGCTGACAATAGCAATGATGCGATTGGCGGAAACAATATTTCCAAACCCGATGTTGATTAGTTTAATCTCCATAGTTTTACTTCAGGGCTCCCTTCTTAATTACTGCCAAGTCTCTCTATTAAAGCTTGTTTTTGGCGGTTTCCGAGGCCCTGAATGCGACGGGTCTCATCAATACCGATATCATTCATGATCTTTTTTGTTTTCACTTTGCCGATACGCGGTAATGATTCTAACAAATAGACTACTCTCATTTTTGCAACCACATCGTCATTAATATTTTCAAGCACTTCTAAGATGTTAGTCTTCCCATTTTTCAGGTTTTGACGGATTTTTGCTCTTTTGCTCCTCACTTCTTGAGCTTTTTTAAGAGCTTTACGTTTTTCCTCCAGTGACAGTTTCGGTAAAGCCATTAGTTTCACCTCCTATTCAATGTTTTGAATTTGTTCGCGTATTTTCTCCAGTTCAGCTTTGAAGTTGATCACCAGTTGTGCAATAGTAATATCACTTGCTTTCGAACCGACAGTATTGATTTCCCGGTTTAATTCCTGAATCAAAAAATCCATTCGCCGGCCTATCGGTTCAGTAATTTCCAAAATTTGGTGAAATTGTTTCAAATGACTCTCAATACGGACCAATTCTTCGGTAATGTCGGATTTATCCGCAAAAACGGCAACCTCAAGGGCCAATCGGCCTTGATCGACCTCAATTCCTTCCGTGAGTTCCGTTATCCGTTTTGTTAATTTTTCTTGATAAACCGTGACCACTTTAGGGGCTTGTACCAACAATTCTTGGCGATAATTTTCGAGAGTGGACAGTTTATCGTAAATATCCCGGCATAACCCATGCCCTTCTATTTTACGGTTTTCTATTAAAGATTGCAAAGCAATATTTAAAGCCTGCCTTACATTTTCAAACAATTTTTCCGGGTCGATATCGGGCTGATGATATTCAAGAAGTTCCGGTAATGTGATCATTGTTTTGACGTCAATCTCGCCTTCAATTCCGCAATTCTCTTTCAGTTCGCGGATGACTCTCAAATAAGAACGAAGATACGATTGATTCAATTCCACTTGGTCATTCATGGGAGAGAGTTGCTCGATGGTTACCGATATTTCGACTTTACCCCGTGAAATCTTACCGGAGATCTCACGCCGCAATTTATCTTCTAGAAAGCTGTAGCTTTTGGGGATTTTAAAATATAATTCTAAATAACGGTGATTGATTGACTTAAGGTCGATCGTTACATTGAAATCTTCACTGGAAAACACCCCTCGACCATAACCTGTCATACTTAAAGCCAAAGTTTTATGTGCCCCTTCTATATTATTCCCAAATATTTATGGTATTCAAATCGTAGCTATTTATATTCCACTCTTTGTACCAAATTCCTCCTTTTTTCCAGGAATTTTCCGCACAAAGCGGGAACTTTTTTGGCCGGATACCGTTAAACCAAGTATTAACAACGGGCATTGATAAGAACAATATGGATTGGAAAAATAAAAAGCAAATCGATTTCGATCCAAACGGAGGTTTTAAGCATGAATCGAAAATATCTTGGTTATTTGGTAATAGCATTAATTTCTTCATTCTTTACAGCGGCGCTTTGTGTGGTTTTGTTGCCCAAAATGTTTAATCCCAACAATTCAGTCCGGCCGAATTACGCAAGTCAAGCCGGGGTTAAAAAAGTTGAATATCTCAACGAACAAGTCGGCGGCGACTCCATTATCAACGCCCGGCAGAAAGCGGCTCCATCTGTTGTCTACATTGATACCGTGGCAGTGGCAACAGCCACGCCCGACATTCCTGAGGAATTTCGCGATTTCCTCCCACCGGGGCTTTTTGGCGGAGGACAACAACAAGTTCGGGGCGCCGGGTCCGGGTTTATCATCCGTTCCGACGGCTACATTATAACCAACGAACACGTCGTCCGCAACGCTCAAAATTTGAAGGTGACTCTCCAAGGCGGCAAAAAATTCGACGGCCGGGTTATCGGAACCGATCCTCAAACCGATTTGGCCGTTGTCAAAATTAACGCTAAAAATTTACCTACTGCCGATTTGGGGGATTCCGACAACTTGGTCCCCGGACAATGGGCGGTAGCCATTGGTAATCCTTATGGGTTTCATGATACGGTAACTGCCGGAATCATCAGCGCTTTGGGGCGGTCAATCGATGATCCCAACAATAGGGGCTACTTGATTCAGACGGATGCAGCAATTAATCCGGGAAACAGTGGCGGACCTTTGGTCGATCTTTCCGGAAAAGTTATCGGCATCAATGAAGCGATCATTGCCAATGCCCAAGGTTTGGGGTTCGCAATTCCGGTCAACTTAGCCAAAAAAGTCTCAAAAGAGCTGATTGAGAAGGGTAAAGTTCAACGTCCTGCTGCTCCGTGGTTGGGAGTGTCTTTAACGGCGCTCAATGATCAACTTGCCAATTATTATGGATTAACGAACCTGGAAGGCGCGATCATTCAAGTTTATGCAAACAGCCCCGCCAGTAAGGCCGGCCTTCAAAACGGCGATATCATCAAAGAAGTAAACCATATTAAAGTAAAGAGTCCGCAAGATGTCGTCAAAGAAGTAAGCAAGGCGAAGGTTGGCGCGCAAATCGAACTGTTAATCCTTAGGGATGGCGCGATGCGAGTGATGAAAGTGAAGTTGGAGGCTAGGCCCCAACAATTAGACAGGAATATCAATACCCCGAACCGGAATAGTTTGCCTTTTAGCCGCTAAATTTAGTAAAAACTGTTTATACAAGTTTCATAAAATTTTGGTATAATTAAAATCAATATATACGAACTTTATTCCTTATGAAAGAAGGTGGACCGATGTCAAACATTATTGCTGAAGCATTATCCCGAACACAAGTCGCTCAAGATCGTACCGAAATATTCGAGGGCCTGGTAAGAACTTATGAAAAACCCTTATTTCAGTTTGCTTTTCGTTTGTGCGGAAATCACCACGAAGCCCAAGATTTGTTGCAGGAGGGTTTCTTCCGGGCTTATAAATCGTTTAATAAGTTTGAAGACGGTACCGCTTTTGACCGTTGGCTTTATCAAATCATTCACAACCTGTATATTGACCATTACCGGAAAAAGAAAAACCGGCCGCTGGTTTCCTCCATCGATGAACCCAGCCCGTATCTGGAAAATGAAAAACCGGTCGAAATAGCCGACTGGACCAGTAATCCGGAACAGGAAGCAGTCCGTTTTGAGTTAGGAGAGCAAATTCAAGCCGGATTAGCCCAGTTGCCGACAGAATACCGTTCGGCCGTTATCCTCTGTGATATTCAAGGCTTGTCCTATGAGGAAATCGCCCAAATTCTTCGGTGTTCGATTGGGACGGTTCGATCAAGAATACACCGTGGCCGCAAAATATTGCGCCGGGTCTTGCTTCCCTATGTTCAAGGTAAGGAGGTTAAAGAAAGATGAATTGTCAACACGCCCAAAATTTAATTTCATCTTTTATTGATCGTGAACTTAGCCCCGAGGAAACTCGGGAATTACGAAAGCACTTGTTCAGTTGTTGCGAATGTGAAAACGAGTATCAAGAACTGCTTCATATCAAGGAATTTTTGGAAAATGCAATTCAAGAACCTCTTGATTTTGATCCATTGAAGAATTTACATTCCCGTTTGGCAAACGAAGAGGATTCCATCCTCTCGTTTTCAAACCATAGAATATGGATTCGCCGTTTGGGTATTGTCGCAGCTTGCTTCGTAATCTATTTCGTTACCAGCGCCCTTCTTTTCCCGGATAACCGGAATGTCATCCCGCAGCTATCCGTCAAAAATTCCCAGTTGAAAAACGCCCCGGTCGCTTGGGATCAAAATATCTCGATTGACCAATCGGTATCTGTTTATCAAGCTTCCCTTGTCTTGCCATAATCCGTTATCTTGGAAAATCATACTTAAAAAAAGGGGCTATTGTTAATGAACTTTTGATTCATTGGCAATAGCTTTTTTATACCAAAGGGCAAAATTATTGATGCTGTTTTTATGTTTTAGAACCAATCTGCCGGGTCTACTACCTCACCCGGACGCGCCGGGGCTCTCTCATCCTGTAATCCTGTTCATCTTGTCTTCGCTATTCTTTATTGAGGCCAACCTTTTTGTAGACCCTCAGAAAGGTAACCTGTGTGTCTCTTGTTTCCTGTGACCCATATATAATAAAAATCCGCCTATTAAAATCATCCCGATTGAGATACATTGGGATGGGGTAAGTATTGTTTGAAATAATACTCCCCGGTCATCTCCTCTAAAAAACTCAATCATAAACCTGAATATGCCATACAGAATCAAATAATAAGTAAATGCATTTTTTCGAAGCCAGAAGTAAGTAACGAAAAAAATAATCATAAGAAACAATGCTTCGATTAATTGAGTCGGAATTACTTTGACTCCGTGCCCATATAGCTGGTCTGCCAATGATCCCACCGGAAATCGGACTCCGATTATTGAATTTGTCGGTTTTCCAAAACAACATCCTCCGAAGAAACATCCGATTCGGCCGAAAAAATGCGCTATAACCAAAGAAGGCGCAATATGATTGATATGCATCACAAAATTTCCAAAGTTTCCCATGACAATTTTATAACCAATTAGAAACACGAGGGCGCCACCCAATAATCCGCCGGCAAATGTAAAACCGGTAAAAACCAAAAGGTGTGACAGTATATCTTCAATATTGTTATGGTGGACAAATTTATCGAATATTGCCCCTGAAATAAATCCAAAAACAATGGAAACACCCATAACAACCATTAAATTATCAATTTCTTTTTTGAGAATTCCATTCTTACCGCATTTATGTTCGAATAGAATGATGCCGGTAATTATCCCTATCGCAATCATCAAGTTGTACATTGGTATTATGGCAGCGGATCCAAAGACAGTGAACTTAATTACCTGATACATACCGATATCCTCAAAAAAGATAAAGAGTCCCATTGCTACGGCTCTTTATCTTTTTGTAAAATTATTCGACGATTTCTTTTTTCTGTACAAAGGCAAAAATCGCAGCAAGCAACAATAATATAACTACAATAAATGTTAAAAAGTTAAAAGTTGCTAAGGTAATTGCCGTTAAGACAGTTGCAACGATTAAACCAAGTCCTGAAACTTTAGGTGATTTTTTAGCCAATATTGCAAAAATGATCCCCAAAATAGCCCCGATTAATCCAATAAACAAAAATGCATTCCCGGCCGCCTGGGTTGCAGCTTCACTTGAATCGCTCACAGCTGATAATCCTGCAGCACATGCTCCAGAACATACCGCCGCGGGAAGACCCAACACACCGCCAATAATACCCAGAATCAATGGAACATTCGACGTACCTCTCTCTTTTGCCATTTTAACCCCTCCATATTATTTTTTTATCTAAAACAAACGATACAAATTTGTTAGACAAATTAGAATCATCGCTTAAAAACAAAAACAATGTTATATGTAATTTTACACTATTGTTTAGTACATTTCAATATAAAAAAATTATTTTTTTAAATCCAAGTTATGCTTTTTAGTTTTTTCCTCTATTCTCTATTTTGAATTTTCAAACCACACAATTCGACATTTATTTTTTCCACTCCCTGTCTACAAACGTGATCGGCCCGCCAAGCCCAACAGTCTTTTCAAATTAAAAAAACGGCTACCGCACATTGACTGTGCAACAACCGCTTTCTTCACTCCATCCCCAAACCTAAAGCGTAATACCAATATATTGTACCGTGAAACTGAAGAACCCGTATTAGTCCTCAGGAAGCACCCTCCGATAAGAGACCGGCGAGGACAAAACCACCGAAGTATTGATGGTGCCGTATGGTACAAAATGATCCACCAAATTTTTCAGACTATTCATATCGGCGACAGCGGCCTTCAAAAAATAACTGACCGCGCCGGTAACCCGGTGGCATTCCAGGATATCCGGGTGCTTGGCGACCATGGTTTCAAACTCTTCCGGGCCGGTCCGGATTTGACTAATTTGAATCATCACCAGAATGTTGCGGCCGATGGCCGACAAGGAAATCCGGGCATTAAATCCCTCGATCACCCCTTGGTCGCATAAGCGATGAAACCGTTCGGTTACGCTGGGCCGGCTTAACGATAAGGCTTGCGAAAGTTGACTGATGGTGATTCTGCCATCTTCCTGCAACAGTTTGATCATTTCAATGTCTATCTTATCCACGAATATTCCTCTTTGCAAATTGTTGACTTTTTACGATAAAGTTATTCAAAACGACAATCAAAACCACAATATTGATTCATTTTGTTATTTTCAATTTCCAAGGGCTATTGTATCATTTATCTGGTAATCGTGATAGATTATTTTAAATTTGGTTGACATCATATTGTTAAGTCATCCTTTATTCTTTTTGAAGAGGTCTTTTGTCTTTACCCTAAAGAGAAACGGTAGATTTAATAAATTCTTTACTGAAAGAAAGGGTGGAAAAATCATGAAATACGCAATACTTGGGGCAGGAGCCATGGGGAGCATTATCGGGGCTACCCTGGCCAAAAGCGGAGCCGAAGTTACCTTAATTGATCCTTATCAAGAACATATGGAGAAGATTCAAACCGAGGGATTGCGGCTCACCCTGAATAAAAATAAAGAAACCATCACCATCCATACCTGCGCCGATCCCCGTCAAGCCGGGCCGGTGGAAGTGATCATCTTATTGGTGAAAAGAATTCATTCTGTGGCGGCGCTGGAGGGAGCCAGAGAGTTAATCCGCGAAAATACTTATATTTGTACTCTCCAGAACGGCTTGGGCAATACCGAACTCCTGGAGCAATATTTGCCGAAGGAACGCATTTTACAAGGGGTTTTGCGGATTGCCGGCCGAATGAACGGTCCGGGAGATGTTGCCGGGGAAGTAGCCGGAGGGATTGCTGTCTATCTGGGAAGTCTCTCCAAGGAAAAAGCCTCCATCGCCATGGCGCAACAAATCGCAACGGATCTGACATCCGGAGGTCTACCATCCCAGTTTAAAAGCGATGTACAGCAGGACATTTGGACCAAAGCTGTCAATAATATTTGTTTTAACGCTCCCTGCGGCCTTTTACACCTGCGGATCCGGGAGTATTTTTCCCATCCGGACGGAAAACGAATGGTCGATGAAATCGCCAAAGAAACCATTCAAGTGGCCAAGGCAGAAGGAGTGGTCCTGGACTATCAACAAATCATCCGGGATTTGGAAACCAACGTAATACCGGCCATCGGCGACCATTATCCTTCCCTGGCCCAGGATATGCGCAATAAAAGGAAAACCGAAATCGACTCTCTAAACGGCGCTATCGTCAGATATGGCCGTAAGCTTGGAATCCCGACTCCGGTGAATGACTATATCACGCGGCTGGTTAAAATCGCGGAAGATAATTATTGACCCGGATTCCCGGGTGCAAGCTACACTTTACCGTTTCCGGATGCCGTCAAGGATTCTTTTAGGCTTCAGCCACAGGCCTGCAAGGACAATCAATCGATTTTTTGGATGGAGCCTTCCAAATGATTGATTAACGCCTTATTGAGTTGAGTCAGCCTTTGATTGGACAGCATATAAAATAAATAGTTTATTATTCCCCCGGCAATAATGCCCGTTAACAATAAAATGAAATGATTATTTCATTAGCTCAGCATAGCTGACAGAATTAGTCATTAAACAGGCATTTAATAAACGATCAAACAATTGGCCTTCCCAAAAACGGCGATTAAAGCGGTAGCAAAATTCATCGAGATAT